>NZ_SCTW01000138.1 GCF_004322395.1 Methylobacter sp. | reverse complement strand
AAACGATCAATCCGGCGCGTATGAATAAATCGAGCACTCTGCGCGAGATAAGCTTTTCCTGCGCCTTATCGGGTAACGAATTTTTTTCGTTGTTCATAACTGATGCTCCAATTTCTCATTCAGAAAATTACGCACTAGTTTTCGCGCTTTACAATAATCGGCGATTATTGTCGGAGACAGGTAAAAGAGCTGATGCTTTTTTGCCCTGTTGATCGGTTGCCGGAACACTGGTCATTTTGCCACTCCCAAAAGTCACCGGAACGATCATGATTTTATTGTAACGAGTCCAGCGCGCAGCCGGATTTACTTAGCGAAGGCCTGCCTGATTTTTTTCGCCCGGTATTAACAGCATACCGCGGCAGTTGCCAAGCAAGCCGCAATTGACCTTGTCTTCACTCAACTTCCTATTAGTCCCTTGTGAGGGTTGCTTCCTAAGGTTTGATAAAAATTATCTACCCGGTAGATAACCCTCACACATTTCCAGATCAGCACAGATAAAGTCAGGGTTACTACTCTTATTGACTCTTTTTCAGCAGCGGTAAATCAGATGCAATTTCGAGATCAAGTAAAAGGCCGATGTCGTATTCTACTTGCAGAAATCTTGCAGCAATTATTGGTGAAGTGGCTTTTTTTATTTTTTTGTAATAATCCTCGATCAATTCCAGCTTCTTTTCGCGTATTGCAAGAGCACGTTTAGCAAGGCTGTTTGCCGTATCGTCAGTCATGTTGTTCAAGTTGAACTTGTAATCGCGAATTAACGCCAGCCTTTCGTCATTAAGCTTTTTCAATTCCGACTCATACGGGTAATATTGATGCCAGAAAGCATTATAATTCGGATCGTTCTGATCCAGTTTCATAGCCTGATTGATCATGACCACCTTGTCCTGTCTCATATCTGCTCTGACGTATTCTACATACGCAGCGGTCTTATCACTCAGCGGTGGAGCTTTTGGCGTTTCCGTTGCGCAACCTGTCAGCAGCGCTCCTATTACGGCAACCGCCGATAAGCAGCATGCCTTTTTTTTATCAACTGGAATGTTAATCATAGTATTTTCTCCATATAAGCGAAATAAACGAAGAACACAAAAACCCTCTCCGCGTTGGGTTAAATGATCATTTGTTAAGCTCACTCCATTATTAAGGAATTTTCATCAACAATTGAACAGATCAAAAGCTAACACTTTTAGTATTTCGGCTTCCCTGAGACCGGAAGTCCTGAAAAGGACTTCTTTAAGCGGGCAATAAACCGCTTAGGACTTGTTTTCGACACATGAAACGTTTGAAACTACGAAAACTTCCTGTTCGAAAATATTTTGTACAATAAAATAGGCCATCATCCCTTCCTGGTAAGCTAAAATCGCCATCGAAACTGCATCCAAATATTCCTGAATCTGCGACTGCACAATACGCGTCACGCGAAAAGGTAAGAACTTGAATTCCGCGATGGTTATTCCTCTTCTAAGGTCTGTCGAGCTTGTTCCAATAACGCGCGTTGCTCATCGTCCATTTCGGGAAATTCAAGTCCGAGATTACGCAAAGTCGTGGTGACAATGTCGGCGACCACGGCTCGAGTCGCCCATTTATCATCGGCCGGCACGATATACCAGGGCGCCCATTTGGTGCTAGTTGCACTGATGGCTTTTTCAAATGCATCGACATACTCGTCCCAGTAGCTGCGCTCGTTAAGATCAGCCAGTGAAAATTTCCAGTTTTTTTCGGGGCGTTCAAGCCTATCCATGAATCGCTGTTTTTGTTCTTCCTTGGAGACGTGAAGAAAAAACTTCAACACGACCGTACCGCTACGCACCAGGTGGCGCTCGAAGGCGTTAATATCGTCATAGCGATCCTGCCAAAACGCCTTGCCGTGCTTGCCGTTCGGAAGCTTTTGTTGTTCCAGCATGTCTTTGTGGACTTTGACCACCAGCACGTCTTCGTAATAGGAACGATTGAAAATGCCGATGCGGCCGCGCTCGGGCAGGGATTTCATATAGCGCCAGAGGAAGTTATGGTCCAGTTCTTCGGCCGACGGCTTTTTGAAACTGAAAACCTGGCAGCCCTGGGGATTGACGCCCGACATCACGTGCCTGATGGCGCCGTCCTTTCCTGCCGCATCCATCGCCTGCAAGACGATCAGCAAGGCGTAGCGGTCATCTGCGTAAAGCAATTGCTGGCATTCGGACAACTCTTCAATGCTGGTTTGTAAAACCTCGTTGGCTCTCTCCTTGACGAATTTTTTGCCTGCGGATTTCAATTCATCAGTCTGCTCCCATCCGGTGTGGTAATCCTTGAGCCGGACTTTTGTATCGGGTTTGACCTTGAATAAATCGATGATTTCTTTTCTAATCATGACAACGCTCCTTGCAACGGCTTTGAGGTTTATTGAATGCTATGGCCCGGCAAGTATTGACCGGCGAGTTGTTCAATATCCTTGCTGTAGCGTTCGTAATCCGGCGAATCGGGACGGCTGTAATTCCAGTTTTTATAGAGGCCGGTCAGCTTGGTAAAAAAATCCCTGGCTTCGTTTTTGTCCTGAAACTTAAATTCCGCAGCAACCAGTTTTTTTAATACACCGAAACTGGCTAGCTGCCGCTCGCGGGGCATACAGGCATCGACTTCGTCAAAAGCATCCTGCTGCAAATAAACCATATCCAGCAGCATCGATTTTTGCCATTCGATGAAATCTTCAAGGGTAATGCCTTCTTCGCCGGTGACCTGCATAATTTGATAAATGCCGTCGCCGCGCTCCAGCAAGGTCATCATGTTTTTAACGTCGTTAACCCATTCGGCATTGAGTTCTTTGGTAAACCAGGGCGCCAATTGATCCAGGTAGCGGGACCACGACAGCAGCGGATCGATGGCCGGGTAAAAGCGTTTGTAGGCGCGGTCGGCGGACAAGCCGAGGAAGGTCTTGACGGTGCCGAGCGTGGACTGGGTGACCGGCTCCTCGAAGTTTCCTCCTGCCGGAGAAACCGTGCCGATCAAGGTCAGCGTGCCGATGGAGCCGTCGGCGCAACGGATCACGCCGGCGCGCTCGTAAAGATTCTTGATCGCGGAATCGAGATAGGCTGGAAATGCCTCCTCACCGGGGATTTCCTCCATCCTGCCGGAAGTCTCGCGCATCGCCTGCGCCCAGCGCGACGTCGAGTCGGCGATCAGCAACACGTCGTAGCCCATTTGGCGGAAATATTCTCCCAGCGTGATGCCGGTGTAGATCGAAGCTTCGCGGGCCGCGACCGGCATCGACGAGGTGTTGCAGATAATGATCGTGCGGTCCATTAACGTGCCGCCGGTGCGGGGATCGGCCGTTTCCGGGTATTCGTGGATGGTTTCGACGACTTCACCTGCGCGTTCGCCGCAGGCGACAATGATCACGATATCGACGCTGGAGTAGCGCGCGATCAGGCTCTGCAACACCGTCTTGCCGGCGCCGAACGGCCCTGGGATGCAACCGGTGCCGCCCTGCGCGATTGGAAAAAAAGTGTCGATGATTCGGGTCGCGGTGGTCAGCGGCTTCGATGGAAACTGCCGCTCGGTATAACGCCTGCGCAGCAGGGTCTCGGGAATCGGACGCCGGATCGGCCAGCGGCACGCCATGGTTAATTCCTTTTCTTCACCGTTCGACGTCTTGTAGCGTGCAACCACCTCGTTAACGGAAAAACTGCCGCCTCGAATCCAGGTCAACCGGACAGGTTCCGGTTCATTGAAAGGTATCATGATCTTGTGCTTGAACGGGCCTTCCGGCACCGATCCCAGCACACCGCCGGGAGGTAAAGAATCTCCTATCGCCGCATCAGGAGTGAACTGCCATTTTTTATCCGGATCAAGCGGCGGCATCAACACGCCGCGCGGCAGGAAAAAACCGTATTTTTGCGCCAGACCGTGCAAAGGGTTAAGCAAGCCATCGAAAACCTGGCCCAGCAGCCCAGGGCCCAAGGTTGCCGAAAGCATTTCGCCGGACAATTCCACCCGATCGCCAACCCGCACGCCGCGGGTATCCTCGAACACCTGCATGTCTGCGGTGCGCCCCCGCACCCGAAGGATTTCGGCTTTCAGCCGTTCTTCGCCGACGCAGACGTAGCCCACTTCGTTTTTCATCACTTCGGCAGCTTCGTCAAACTCGATCAAGACCAGACTTTCCTTGACGCCCACCACTGTCGCATAAACGGCGCCGGTATTTTCATTGGACATGTTTTATCTCCTCGATCAATGTTTGGAAGCGTTGTTTCGCGGCGCTTGCATCGCGCTGCAGCCAAGCCTGCAAAATATCCCATTTGAATACAAAGGCGACGATCGGTTCGAAACCGAAAGAGTTCGTATCGCCCAAACGGGACAGATGCCGCCATACAACGTCCATCAGCAGGCGATCCAACGCCATCGCATCGCCAGCCGCCAGATAGCTGCCGGCTTCGTTCAGCCATGGAAAAGTCGTGCCCAGCCGGAAATCGGCGGCATCCCAATGCGCTTCGATATGCTTGACCAGACGGCCGATACCCCAAGTTCCAGGGTATTGCTTCGGATCGCGGCCGGCCAGCCTCATGCGTAACGCGGCAACGACGGTTTGTATGTCCAGGCGGTATTCCACGAACTCCCGCAACACCGGTTGGCTGATGCTTTGCAGCGTCTTTTTATAATGCGTAGCGATATTGCCTCCGCCCAATTTGCCGGCAGGCATGCGCCAACCGGCCAGAAATTCAGCCTGGACTATCTGCCGGCTTTCATCGCCATCCAGCATGCGCAAACGCTGCTCCAGACGCAAACGGGAAAGGGGAAGCCGCTCGGCACCCGCGAAATAAGGCAAATGCGGGAAACTCGCTACGACCGTATAGTAATCATCCTTCATGGCTGAGGAGCTCCTTATTCCGCCGCCGTCAACAGCGCATGAAAACGCGGCAGTAAGTGGGCTGCAAGCATTTTGGATATTGCCTTGTCGGACAAGTCGATTTCTAGTTGCTCGCCGACCAGGCGCACCTTCGCGCCGCCATCGATGCCGCTGGATGGAATCAATTCAACGCCTTCGCGCAACATATCGCTGGAAAGACTCAAGATGGTCTGTTTGCCCAGCTCGCGCAGCTTCGGATCGGATTTTCCGGTCAATAGGGCATCGGACAGAAGAATTTGAATTTTCTTGTCTTTGGTAAATTTTTCCGCGCTATGTCCCGCCAATACCAGAACCAGGTTTTTCATCAACTCCCGGTCTTGCGTCGCCGTGGTGACCAGACGGTGGACAAAGGTTTCAAATGCGGTAGAAACCAAGTTCTTCAAGCGCATGACGGTGTCGCGGGCAGAAAGCTTTAAGGCTTCCTGCGCTGCAGCCTGCTCAGCTTCGATATCCGCCGTGGCTTTGGCGCGCAGTTGTTCGACCTGCTTTTGCGCATCCGCCAGTAACTGTGAGGCTTTCGCTTCCGCTTCCGCGAGGATTCGCGCTGCTTCCCGGTTTGCGCTTTGCACTCCCTGGTCGCGGATCCTGTCGATCAGCTCTTGTACGCTGGAGTCAGTGTTAATTAGCTCGGTCATGATTCGGCTCCGTCAGCTTATTTGGGAATGCCGGCGGACAGCACCAGCGCAAATACGAATGAGAACACCGAGAAACCTTCCACCAACGCAGCCGGCGCCAGGGAAATACCGAAAATCTCCAATTTGTTTTTCGCGGCATTGATGGCTGCGGCGCAGGTGCTGCCTTGGGCGAAGGCGGTAAACATCAAAGCCAGGCCGGCGAAAAGGCCTATGCCGAAAATGCCCGGCGAATTTTCGAGCGTCAGCTCCCGCCGTAGCGCCATGGTAACGACAATGCCGTATATGGTCTGCGAGGAAGGCATCGCGGCAACCCCGATGTAGCGGCCGTAGCCGCTTTCAATATCCAATAGCGCGCCGCAAGCCGCCATGCCCGCACGGGCACAACCGATCCCGCTGCCGACCGCGCCCAAAGCCAAAGGTGCGAACATGCCCACCCAGCCAAGGGCCAAGATAAAAGCGTCCATAATAAACCTCCAGTCGATATTAAAGTTTTTATAAAGCCCAGTTGTGGGATATGCGGACTCTTCCCACTTTGCTTAAATAGCTCGTCATACCGGCATGGACTCACTCCGGGCTATCCTGCCCGGAGTGATTCTCTGCCGGAATGACGTCCGATTTATCTCGTTCCCACGCACTGCGTGGGAATGCAGTCAAGGCGCGCTGCGCCGCGAAGGACTGTGGTCAACGGCCAAAAATGCAGAGTCTATCAACATAGGACGCAGCGCGTCCCATACTGAATTCCCACGCAGCGCGTGGGAACGAGGAAACCTACACTTGTAAGTGCCGCTCTCCCTCATCTTTCGCTACGGCGGAAAGGCCTGAACGGTGAGCCTTCTTCCTTCAATCCCCAATTAAAAAATTCGATGACGTTCAGCCGTAAACCGTGGATGACCGAACTTGCCAAACCCAGCACCAGATTGACTACATGCCCCAACAACAGCACCAGGAAGGCGACGACAATGCCGACGCCCGGTATGGATTCTTTGAGGCCAAGCGCCATGTGGTTAAATTCCGCCGCCAGGGAACCGCTGGCGAGCCCCAGCGCAAACAAGCGCAGGTAGCTGAGCACGTCGCCGAACGCGCCGGATAATTTGGTCAATCCAAGCAGCCCATTGAGCAAACGGGACAAAGGTTTCTCGAACGGCGCCGTAAACAACAACACCAGCAGCGCGCCCGTGCCGATCAAGACTACCGACAGCGGTTTTAAAATGCCGAGACCGAAAGCGGTTGACAGCACAAACACCAAACCGGCTGCGACAATACAAGCCCAACCGATCGACGCCAAACCTTCCACGAGGCTCTTATACCTGGCCGCATCCAGCACCGCCCCCAAGATGACATGGATGCAGCCGATGCACACCGAAATCTGCATCATCAGATCGGTATTGCTCATGTCCAATACGTGCAGCGCGGCCAACGGCGTGCCGGCGGGAGGCGCCACCCCGAAATAGCTGCCGACCATCACGCCGTAAAGCAGCGACAAGATCACGATAGCCAGGCACAGCGGACGAAAACGCCTGCCGCCGGGCGAAGCGCCCATTTTGCGCCAGAAGGCAAGCAAAAACGCCCCCAACACCAGCGCATAACCGGCATCGGCCAGGATCATCGCGAAAAACAGCGCAAAGGAGACGAACACGATCTGCGACGGGTCCCAGGTTTTATAGCCCGGCGTCATGTAGAAATTGACCAGGTTTTCGCCGGCAGCAAGCCAGGGCGGGTTGTCCAGATAGGTTGGTGGGTTATCGTCCGGCTGCGCCTCCCGTGCATCCATATGCACCCCATGCCGGCGCGCATAGCCTTGAAGTTCCGCAAGCCTCACGTGCGGCGCCCAGCCGCGCAATGCGAACAGGCCTGACTTGGTGTAAGTCTGGTTTTGCGCGGCGTCCAAGGAGGCCTTATCTTCCAGAGTGGCGATATTTTCGCGCAGCAAGCTGTACCAGCGGGTCAAATAGGCGCGTTCCGCCTGCACGTCTTCGATGGCGACTTCCACTTCTTCAAGACGCGCCTCCAATTCATGACGCGGCCGGCTGCCGATATGCGTACGGTTGACGGGCATTCCTTCCGGCTCGCTTTCGGAAACGACCACCACGTAGCAATAGCGATTGTCCTTTTTGACGATCTCATGGACCAGTGGCAAATCCCGTATTAAAACCATGTCTCGATGCGGTATCACATAGAACCATAGGCGCAGGCCGCCCATTTCAGGCAACGGTGAAAACTCAAAATCGCCCCATGGCCGCATGTCCTGTATGCGCTTGATCAGAAAATCGCGCTCGTCGGATAGTGCTTGGAGACGCTGCCGTACATCGAGTGTCTTCCGTTCAATTTCTAAAGCATCGAAACGCGCAATATCCTTGCTTTGCCGCCTCCGCTGCGGGTAGTCGCGCAAAAATTGCAGCGCTTCCCGCGTCCCGGCACTGGCACCTGTCGCAGCCTGATTTTCGGTCTCCAACGCGAACGGTTCGATATGCAGGCAACCCAATTCCTGCAAGTCCTGCAACAAGCGTTCCCTGTCCTCGGTCAAGCCCACGAAAGTGACTTTGTCTAATTGGACGATACTCATTCCGGGGCCTCCGCGAGCACGTTGCGCTGTTGCAGTTGTTTGGATTTGGCGAGTTTTGAAGTCACTACCGCCGCGCGTTCGGTTTCGCCAAGATAGATGCGGATGCGCTGGATGTTTCGATGCGCGGTCGGAATCAGGATTTTATCGAACAGATTGACCCGTTGCGTCACCCTTCGTAATTGCAGGCGCAAAATATCCAAGCGCCGGGCGGCAATCTCGGCGCGCAGCCGGCAGGTTTTGGCATCCTTCAAACGTTGCACCAGCATGTCGAACCAAGCGGGCGTCGCCAAAGGCGAATAATCGGCGACCTGGCAATCGAGCGATTCCAGCACCGGCAGCCTGACGCCGACGATATTCTGTTCACCCAGCTTATAGCCTTTGACGACCACCAGGTCATGCAAATGCAGGCCTTCATCGGCGAGCATCGGCAATTCCTCGCCGATGCGTGTTTCCAAAGCGTCGATCTGTGCTACGGCGGCTGCATGTTCTTCTTGCGCCTTCTGCGATTCCATCGTCAATTGCCGGCGCTTCAGGTCGAGCGACGGCAACAGGCGCTTATAGAGCTTCAACTGCTCCTGCTGGTGATGCAGCGACTGCTTGCTGAGTTTCAGCTTGGCCATGGCGGCTTACCCCTGTGCCGCGTCGTCTGGTTGTTGCGGAAAATATTTGTCGACCAGATTCTTTTTCATCAGCAACTCGTCTTTAGAGAAACATTCCGCCAAGGTCCGCCAGCATAAATCCAGCGCTTCGATGACCGGGATGGAAACCTTGATATCCATAAATCGTTCCTTGAACAGCTTACCGAACTTCAACAGCTTGTGGTCGAACGGCGACAGTTCGAAAGCCATCTCCTGCTTCTTTTTCGCTTCGACGGAGCCGGAATAAAAGCGGATCATCGTGTTCATGATTTGGCTGTGGTCCTCGCGCGTAGCCTTGCCGATGACGTGCTGCTTTAAACGCGACAGGGAACCGAACGGGTCGATAAAGCCGTCGTGCAGGTAAAACTGTCCTTCAGTGATATAGCCGGTATTGTCGGGAACCGGATGGGTGACATCATCACCGGGCATGGTGGTCGCGGTCAGGATGGTGACCGAACCGGCGCCCTTAAAGCCGCAGGCCTTTTCATAGCGCTGCGCGAACTGTGTATACAAATCCCCCATGTAGCCCCGTACGGCCGGAATCCGTTCCTGGGCGACACCCAGTTCTTTCATCGCATCGGCATAAGCGGTCATGTCGGTCAATAACACCAGAACCCGCTTGTTTTCCTCGACCGCCATTTTTTCGGCTACAGCCAAAGCCATATCCGGGATCATCAAGCGCTCGACCAGCGGGTCCGAAGCTTGGTTGACAAACATCACAGTCCGGTGAAACACGCCGTGAGCTTCGAACGAGGTGCGAAAGAAGTGGTAGTCGTCGAAAATCAAACCCATGCCGCCAAAAACCAGCACATCGGCATTGGCCTGAAAGCCGATGCGGGCCAGCAATTCGTTGTACGGCTCGCCGGCAACCGAGAAAATCGGTATTTTTTGGCTTTCGACCAGGCAATTGAACAGATCGATCATCGGAACCTTGGTTTCGATCATGTGCGTCGGCATGACCCGCATCACCGGATTAACGGTCGGCCCTGCTACCGTAATGCGCGGGTCGGCAGTGAGTTCCGGTCCTCCATCAATCGGATCGCCGGATCCACGGAATATCCTTCCCAAAATATTGGGCGAATAAACCACGTCCAGACTACGCCCGAGAAAATTAACCGTGGCGCCTGTGGACAGGCCTTTGCCGCCTGAAAACACCTGAAGACTGACAATGTCGCGGTCCAGGTCTACAACTTTCGCCAGGGAACTCTCGCCATCGGTGTTTTCAACGATGGCCATTTCGCCGAAAGCCCGGCCTTTGGCGCGAACCCGGGCGGTGTCGCCGACAATTTCGAGAAGACGGGTGTGGCGGGTGAGATTATTAATCTGGGCCATTACGAAAACTCCATTTGATCAATACTCAAAAAGCAAAGAGTTAATGCTGCCGTTGCGTTACATAATCGTTTACCTAAAAAGAAGGGGTGGCGAAGTCAAGATTACTCATCATTGTTAGAGTAAGCATTCGCCGTAAAAATTCTATTCCAGTTTTAACAGGCCGCGCTATTGTAGAGATTACGTATCTGATGTTACGCAGTTAGCCGAATTAATGCCGTATATCAAGGAGGTCGCTAACGCGACGGTTGATTGAATCGGGTTCTCGCACCCGAGGGCGAGTTACTTTCTTTTGCGTCGCCTCGGCAACTGTTCCTGCGTTGCTCTACCTCCTGCATCCATGCAGTCGAAAAGAAAGTAACCAAAGAAAAGGCGGCCCGGTTGCCGCTTATTTCCTGCGTTCCTCGCTTTCGCCGGGGGTTGACGAAAGGGGCTCCTGCCCCTTCGCCAACGTGCGGCCTCCCTGCCGCACCCCTGACGGGCTGCTCACTCAGTACAATCCCTGTACCTCGCCCTTCGGGTGCTGCGCATGCAAATCGGCTATCCTGCCGATTTGTCTCGCCGAAAGCTCCGGTACTCGGCGCGGCAGACGGGATTGAATTCGTACCACCGGCAAGTCTTCTTCGTTTTCGCACAGCGCTTATTGTTATGTCTCGTTCCCACGCGCTGCGTCACTGCCATTAAGTTAAGGATGGTCAGTCCCTTCTCCCTCAGGGAGAAGGTTAGGATGAGGGGAATCAAATAAAGCTTTTTGCCTTATTTTTATTCTCCTCACCCCAACCCTCTCCAGCAGGAGAGGGAGCTTTTTTCTTAACTTAATGGCAGTGACGCGCTGCGCCGCGAGTTGAGCTCATTCCTGTTCTACATCCAGGCAGTGCGACAAACAGGACAAAAACTATCTGTGCGTAACATCAGTTATGTATTTAGAGGCGATGTAAATATACGTAATTTCTACAATAGCGAGGTCTGTTCGCTGAGTAATAGAATAAAAACAGTTATCTTCAGATTAACAAATCCGTCTTCCGACAAACGTAGTGCAACTCCAGTATTACAGTTTGCCTGTTACATGTTGATCACATGATATGGAGCTTTGGTAATGCCCCAGATTAATAATATCGCCCGCCACACCCGTCTGCTCGAAATTGTCGGCGACACCGCCCGGGTTCGCGCCAAAGGCCGGGCTTTCGGCGAAATGGCCATCGTTGAAAACACCGATGGCGAGAGTTCCCTGGCGAAAGTTGTCGATGCAGGCCGCCATATTGCAACGCTTCGTGTGTTCTTAGGTCGCATTGCGCTACTCATGTTCGCGATGCATGCTGTAGGGTGCGGCGATAAGGACAAAGAGAAAGCCCAGGCGCCGCCAGTCACGTCAGCGCCTCAGCCCGCGCAACCCGAGCCTGCAACTCATCCTGTTCCGAAGCCGGAAGCTCAACCCTTAACCAGCCTTGAGTCGCTGGTGGCTCCGATAGCGCTCTATCCCGATCCGCTTTTGGCCGAAGTGCTGGTGGCAGCCACCTATCCGCTGGAAGTGGTGCAGGCGGCCCGCTGGCTGGAATCCAAACCGGATCCTGCGACCGTGCGCGGCAAAAACTGGGACGCCAGCGTCGTCCGGCTGACTGCGGTCCCTGACGTTATTGCGATGATGGATCAACACCTGGACTGGACCACACAGTTGGGCGATGCATTTCTGTCCAATCCGCCGCAATTGATGGACGCGATCCAGACTTTACGCAAGCGAGCTATCGATGCCGGATTTTTGAAGGATTCCGATCTGCAAAAAGTGGAAGCCGAGACGGTGTCGATGCAGGAGCCCGGACAAGAGCAAACAGAGGGAGTCAAAGCAACGCCGGCCGTATTGACCCAAGAAGTGATTAGCATAAAGCCGGCCAAAGCCGATACCTTATCGGTTCCAAGATATAACTCTGAGGTTGTTTATGCTGCATCGATGGCTCCGCCTCCAACCACCCAAATGTATCCAGCAGGAACCATGACCGCGGCACCCGCAGCAAGCTATTATCCGACCTATTATGCCCAGCCTGTGACCACTACGACGACCACCTCCTCCAGTTCGGATCAATGGATGTCGTTCGGGACCGGCGCGGTTGTCGGAGGATTGCTGACCTGGGGCATCATGGAATGGGCCGACGATGATGATTGGGATGATTACCATGTCTCGCATCATTATGGCGACGCCGTATGCCACGGCGGAAACTGCTGGCGCGGGGGAGGGGGCGGATATTACGGCGGCGGATCGCGGTATAACAATGCAAACGTTAGTCGCGGCGATGTCAATGTCGACCGGGACGTTAATATTTCCGGTAATGAAATCAATGTTAATCGGGACGGCACTTTCAGCCAGGATCAACTCTCGGCTTTAAGGGGCCAGACCAATCGCTGGCAACCGAATCCTAGCCATCGCCGTGGCCAGGATTATCCGCTTGCCGCCCAGCAGCGCATGGGGCGCACTGAGTCACCGGCCTTGGCCGGGAGCAGGCTCAGCGGCGCCCAAAATATTCCTGCCGACACGCGAGGATTCGGTAAGGTCGAAGCGGCAGATCGTTCAGCTCAAGCCCGGCCTTCCAGCGCCGATGTCCAGCGGCGCTTGGCGGCAAAACCCGGCACAGCCGAAAGCCGTAGCCGGCCGGTTCCAGGCAGCCGTGAAAGCGCCCTGGAAGGCCTACAGGCGTCAGGTCAAAGGAGCAATGTCGAGAGCAGGCGCGGCGCATCAAGTCAAGGTTCCCGGCAGCAGCAGGCAGGGAGGGCTCGTACAAAAGACCTCGGAGCTTCAACGAACGCCGCCGCTCAGAGCCAAAGACGAGCAGAGCCTGCCAGGCAAAGATCGGGCAATCAACAGCAGATGGCCAGACAACGCAATGAACAAACACAGCAACGGCTCCAGTCACAGCGCCGTCAGGAAATGTCGCGTCCGAATGCGTTTGATAGTGCACGGGATGGCGGCAGCTCCAGCGCTTTTAGTAATCGCGGAAGCGCCAGTGTTTCGCGTGCCAAACAACCGGCCAGGCAAAGCCCGTCATCCGGCGGGCAACGCGCAGTAAGTAGAGGCGGCGGTGGTGCTGCGAGAAGCCGTGGCGGTCGCCGGTGATGGTTTAAATACATGAAATTATAGAACCCGAAGTTGATAAAGCGACGCAAAGCCCTCTCCAGCGGGAGAGGGTTGGGTGAGGGGAATCTAAGATAAGGAAAATGCTTATTTGAATCCCCTCATCCCAACCTTCTCCCTGAGGGAGAAGGAGCAAATGTCGCTTTACTAACTCTGGACTCTATATTTGATTTGTCCTTGGCAATAGGGTTGTCGCAACCCTTACCTAGTCAATGGCTGTTCGATTATTTATTAGGATAGGTGTCCGTCATGATGTCCAATAAACTTCGTTATACCCTTTCGATGGTCATTATAATGACCTCGATTGCTACAAGCGCCTTATCCGCCGCTCCCGAAACCGAAGCGGCGGATAAGGGCCAAGGCTTTGCATCGCCCGAAGAAGCATCAAAAGCGCTGGTCGATGCCGCACGCGACAACGACAAAAACAAAATCTCGGCACTTTTCGGCAGCCAATATGCGCAACTTTTTTCGTCCGGTGACGACGTGGAAGATGCCAACAATAGTGCGGAGTTTTTGAAAATGGCCGAACAGAAATCCTCTATCGAAAATCAGCAGGCCGATAAAGCGATTTTGCATTTCGGACAGAATGACTGGGCGTTTCCTGTTCCTGTTGTGAATAACGGAGGTCAATGGCGATTCGATGCCGAGCAAGGGAAACAGGAAATCCTGAACCGCAGAATCGGGCGTAATGAGCTGAATACGCTGGCAGTGATTCGAGGTTATGTGGAAGCACAATACGAATATGCTTCTATCGACTGGGACGGCGACGGAGTGGGCGAATTCGCGGCCAAGTTACGCAGTGAACCGGGTAAATTCGACGGCTTATATTGGGAAGCGGCGGTGCCTGGTAAGCCCCAGAGTCCTCTGGGTCCTCTGGTGGCGGAAGCCAAAGCAGCAGGTTACAAGACACAAGGCAGCACGGAATCGATGACGCCTTATCACGGCTATTTATATAAGATTCTTACCCGTCAGGGCGGCAATGTTCCCGGCGGAAAATACGATTACATCATCAACGGCAACATGATTGCAGGCTTTGCCTTGGTAGCCTTTCCTGCCGTTTATGGATCATCCGGCATTATGACTTTTGTCGTCAATCATAATGGAAAGATATATCAGAAAAATTTAGGACCGAAAACCACCGAATTGGCTTTAGCGATGAAAGTCTACGATCCGGATTCTTCATGGGAAGCAGTGGATGAGAATTCCGGCAAGTGAAACTGTGGCCTAAACTGACATTCCATCTTAATCCGTCATGAGGTGCCTGCCATGAAACGCTTCCATCTTCCAATTGAGCTATTGAGGTAAAGATATGTATGAAGAAGACCATATGGCGCTTCTTCATACCACCTCGTAAACCGGCACTATTGGGGAACGATTTATTTCTCCGATCTCAGCGAGGGCTTTCGTCGGCTTACGTAACCTCTACAATAGCACGGCCTATTTGTTGAGTAATAGAATGGATTATGTCATCTTGATGATTAATCGGCAAGTTTCCAATTCGTCAATTTGGAGCCCGAAACATAGCTGAAAAGACGACCCCTATTTGAGACTTATTACGAGGTTCCTTAAATAATTGATCAGGTAAGCACATAAATACAGGGCATGAGTTTCAGACTGGCGATAGTCAAACAACAATTCTTGGATCAGGTGTCAAAATGAATTTTTATGCGCTAGTTCAGCGAAGGTCTCAGATAAAATCCGGACTTGCAATCTGCACGGTTGGTCTGGTATTGCTCTCGGCCTGCGGGCAAAACGAAGAACCCGCCAAAACCGTCGAGACGGTCCGTCCGGTAAAGTTAATGAAGGCCGGCGGTTCGTTGGCAGGAAAAACCAAAAAATTGCCCGGTACAGTGCGCGCTGCCGATCGCGTCGATTTGGCGTTTCAAGTGCCCGGCACAGTGGTCGAACTTCCGGTGAAAGAAGGTCAAACAGTCAAGAAAGGAACTCTTGTCGCACGCATCGATCCCCGAGACTATGAAACCAATCTGCGCAATGCTGAAGGCGCGTTGGGAAAAGCTCAAGCAGGGCTTACTTATGCGATTGCCGAACACCAGCGTTATGTCAAGGTGAAAGAGACCGATGCCGGAGCTGTCAGCGAGTCGATGGTATCGCTTAAACTCGCAGCCGAAAAGGTTGCCCGCGCCGAACTGCAATCCGCGAAAGCCGCAACTGCCGCGGCCAAGGATCAATTGGAATATACCCGGTTGAAAGCGCCTTTCGATGGCGTGATCGCTCAAAAGTACATTGATAATTACCAAGAAGTGCAAGCCAAACAGGCGATACTCAGCTTACAGAATGTGACAAACGTGGAAGTGTTAATCGACGTGCCGGAGCTGATGATTACACCGATCCGTAAAACCTTACCCCGCTTTTATGCCGAATTCACCGCGGACCCAAACCGGCGCTTCGAGTTGCAGGTTAAGGAATTCGCGACTCAAGCCGATCCGGTTACGCAAACCTACCGCGTAGTGCTAATGATGCCCGCACCCACCGGCATCCGCATCCTGCCGGGAATGACGGTTAACGTTTCAACTGAATTTACCGAGGGTGCCGAGACAGGCGCGGAAATCCTGATTCCGGCCATCGCTGTATTTGCCGATAACGCGGGCCAATCGCACGTCTGGGTTATCGATCCGCAAACCATGAAAGCACAACGCCGCGCGGTGACAACCGGCGATTTATCCGGAAGCGACAGTATCCGGATCGTCAGCGGACTGAATGCGGACGAAACTATAGCGATCAGCGGTGTCAGCACGCTACACGAAGGCCAAACGGTTCGGGCGCTCGAATAACCGTTAGTCAACCAAGGTGACAAATACGGCACGACTCTAATCGTAAATTAGATCGAGGGGACTCAAGCAAATGAATTTGGCGGAATGGAGCATACAAAAAAGAGTTATCACCTGGGTGATGATCGTGCTGATGTTGGTGGTCGGCTGGAAGTCGTACCAAGCCTTGAGCCGCTTGGAAGACCCCGAGTTCACGATCAAGGAGGCGGTGATTTCGACGCCTTACCCCGGCGCTGCCGCCGCTGAAGTGGAAGAAGAAGTCACCAATGTGATCGAGAAGGCCACGCAGGAAATGGGGCAATTGGAAAAGGTCGAATCGCATTCTTACCGCGGCCTTTCGATCGTGAAAGTCAAAATGAAAGACCAATACGATAAGTTCTCGTTGCCGCAGGTATGGGACGAACTACGCCGCAAGATCAACGACGCGCAGGGCAAATTGCCTCCCAAAGCAGGGCCTTCGCTGGTCAACGACGATTTCGGCGATGTGTACGGCATTTATCTTGCGATCACCGGCGAGGGCTACAGTTACAAGGAGATGTACGAATACGCCAAATACCTGCAAAAAGAATTGCTGAAAGCGACCGATGTTAAGCGCGTCGTCCTGTATGGGGAACAAAAGGAAGCGATTTATGTGGAAATGCGCCGGGAAAAAATGGCGCAGCTCGGCATCTCGCCGCAAAACATCTACAGTACTTTGCAAGCCAAAAACGTCGTGTCGAGCGCCGGCAATTTTAACCTGGGGCAGGAGTTCATACCGATTAACCCCACCGGCGAATACAAATCGGAACAGGATTTCGGCGACTTGCTGATTACCTCCCGCGGGACGAAATCCCAAAGTTTGGTGTACCTGCGCGACGTGGCCGACATCAAGCGCGGCTATCGCGAACCGCCAACGACTTTGCTGCGTTTCGACGGGCAGCCCGCAATCGGCTTGGGAATTTCGACGGTGCTTGGCGGCAATGTCATCTTAATGGCTGAGTCATTGGATCAGCGCTTAAAGGAACTCGAACCGATGCGCCCGGTCGGCGTCGAAACCCACATTATTTCCCACCAGGCGCAATCGGTGGAGGCTTCTCTGACCGGCTTCATCGTGAACTTGGCCGAAGCGGTAGCGATCGTCGTTGGTGTGCTGCTGCTGTTCATGGGCTTGCGTAGCGGCTTGATCCTGGGCGCGGTGTTGCTGGTGACCATCATGGGCACCTTTATCGTGATGCATATGTTCGATATCACTCTGGAACGGATCTCCTTGGGAGCGTTGATTATCGCACTCGGAATGCTGGTGGATTGCGCAATCGTGGTCACCGACGGCATGCGCATGCGCATGGCGCAAGGACAAAACGGCTACGATGCGGCGCGCGACGTCGTCGGCCAGAACGCGTTGCCGATGCTGGGCGGCACCGCGGTGGCGATTATCGCTTTCGCCGCAATCGGCACTTCCGAGGATTCCACCGGCGAGTATTGCCGCACCTTGTTCTCGGTGATCCTGATTTCGCTTTCTTTCAGCTGGCTGACTTCTGTCACCTGCACACCTCTGTTATGCAAGATGTTTCTGACAACCGGCGCCGTTGCAACGGGCGAGGAGGTGGACCCCTATTCGGTCGGATTTTACGGAAAGTATCAGCATTTCCTGATTTATTGCCTGCGCTTTCGTTGGATCGTTGTGGGCATTGTCGTGGCGCTGTTTATAGCGGCCCTGTTGGGATTCGGTTTTGTTAAGAAGAGCTTTTTTCCTGATTCCACTCGTCCGCAATTCTATGTCGATCTCTGGTTCCCGGAAGGCATGGACATCAAGGAAACTGACCGGCGCATCAAACAGGCCGAGCAGCTGATCAAGAAGCACGAAGGCGTCACCCATCTGACCAGCCAATTGGGCGGCGGCCAGGTGCGGTTCCTGCTGACTTATACCCCTGAACATAATTACCCTAGCTTCGGCCAGATTTTGGTGGATGTCGACGATTACACCCGCATTGCCGCAATGGCTCCGCAGGTACAGGAAGAACTCGAAGCGCTCTACCCCGATGCCGTCGTCAACGTGCGGCTGTTCATCTTAGGCCCGTCTACCGGCGGCAAGATCCAACTGCGCATCTATGGGGCGGACGCTGAGGAACTGCGGCGTTTGGGAGGCCTAGCTGAGTCCATTCTGCTTGCGGAGCCAACCGCGAAGGCCGTGCGTAACGAGTGGCGTGACAAAACCAAGGTGCTCAGGCCGCAATTGGCGGAATCCCAGGCGCGGCGCGCCGGCATCGATCGCCCGGAGGTGTCCGAAGCGCTGTCGATGGCGTTCGAAGGCCAGAAGGTCGGGGTTTACCGCGAGCGGGATGAATTGATCCCGCTGGTAGCTCGCGCGCCGTCGGCCGAGAGCGCCGATCTGGACAGCTTGGAAGCGGTGCAGATCTGGAGCCCCGCTGCGCAAACAATGATCCCGATGGGCCAAGTAGTGTCTTCTTTTCCGCTCGAATTCGAAGACGCGCATGTATGGCGCTGGGACCGTCGCAAAATGCTGCGCATCCATGCCGATCCGCGCGAAGGATTGCCCAGCGAAGTCTTCATGAAGGTTAAAACCAAAATCGAACAAGCCTTGGGCGTAGATGCCGGCGCGGTGTATGGCAAAAGTTCCGATGATCTGATTGAAGAATTCGATGCGTCGACGCTCAAAGTCGGCGACAACGACCTGTGGCCGCTTAAGGGCAAGCCCGGCTATTACATGGCCTGGGGCGGCGAGGCAGAGGATTCCGCGCGCGCCAATTCACGGCTGGCGAGCTCGATACCGGTGTTTTTCGGCTTGATGGTATTGACGGTGTTGATTCTGTTCAACTCGATCAAACAGACCCTGATCATTTGGCTGACCGTGCCGCTGGCCATCATCGGCGTCACTGCTGGGCTGCTGACTTTTCATCAGCCGTTCGGTTTCATGGCGCTGCTGGGACTAATGAGCCTTTCGGGCATGATCATCAAGGCGTCGATTGTACTGATCGACGAAATCAATGTACAGCTCGGCCAGGGCGCGACGCCGTTCCAGGCGGTGATGCGGTCCGGTGTCAGCCGCCTGATTCCCGTTACCATGTCATCCGGCACGACCATGCTGGGCATGGTTCCTTTGTTCACGGACGCCTTTTTCATTGCGATGGCGGTGACGATCGTATTCGGCCTTGGCTTTGCGACGCTGCTGGTCTTGATTGTCGTTCCGGTGCTGTATGCCATTTTTTACAAAGTAGAAGTAGAAGAGCAAGCGCAAACCGGGCATCGCAAGCTGAGCTTGGGGCCGGGGGAATGACTATGCGAGGCAAGAAGAGCAACGGCATACAGTCAAATTCCGGCGCTATCCGCACCCTCCACGGCTTGGCGGGTGTGGCTGCGGTGCTATGGGTGAACGCCAGTTGCACGGTGGGGCCGGATTATGCCAAACCGGAAGCCGCTGTGGAAAGCAAATGGATCAACCAGTCCGATTCGCGGCTCAGCCAGCGCGAAGCGAAACTGGCTGACTGGTGGAAAGTGTTCAAGGATCCGGACTTGGATCGGCTGGTTGAAGAGGCCCGGCGGCAGAATTTAACGCTGCAACTGGCGGGTGTCCGCATCCTGGAAGCACGGGCGCAACTGGGTATCGCCACCGGCTTCGAATATCCTCAACTGCAACAACTGAACGGCGATTTAAGCTATCAGCAAATCAGCGCGCATGCGCCGAATACTACTTCGGCGATCGACCGCAATTTCGGCACTACCGGCATAGGCTTCGACGCCAGCTGGGAACTCGACCTGTGGGGCAAGTTCCGCCGCGGAGTGGAATCGAGTCTGGCCAATCTGGACGCTTCGGTTGCCGGTTACGACAACGCGCTGGTGTCGCTGACCGCCGAAGTAGTGCGAACCTATGTGCTGCTTCGCACCACCGAAGCCCGCATTCAGGTCGCCCGCGACAACGTGAAAATCCAGCAACGCACCCTGGAGATCGCCGATGCGCTATTTTCCGGAGGATTGATTACCGAATTGGATCACCTGCAGGCAAAAAGCCTGCTGAGCAATACTTTGGCCACCATCCCTCCATTGCAAGCCAGTGTGCGTCAGGCGAAAAACGCCTTGGGCGTGTTGCTCGGCCAACCGCCGGGACGCATAGACAGTTATGTGGCGCAGGCTCGCCCGATACCTGACGCACCGGCCAAGATTGCCGTTGGCGTGCCTGCCGATTTGTTGCGGCGGCGCCCCGACATTCGCCTTGCCGAACGTCAGTTGGCGACGCAAAGCGCGCTGATTGGCGTGGCCAAAGCCGATTTATATCCGCATTTTTCGCTGCTCGGTTCAATTAATCTGCGCGCCAGCGACGCGGCGCTGACTTTCGCCTCGGCTGGCGGTAGCGAACTCAGCGATGTGTTCAACGCCAAGAGCTTCCAATATTTTATCGGCCCCAGCCTAAGCTGGGATATTTTCAATTACGGCCGCATCACCAACCAGGTGCGCGTCGAGGATGCCCGCTTCCAGCAATTGATTGCCGATTATCGAAGCACCGTGCTAAACGCCGCCAAGGAAGCGGAAGATGCGACAATCGGTTTCCTCAAAGCGCAGGAACAACGCAATGATCTGCAACAAACCTATGAGGCGGCCAAGCGATCGACGGAATTGTCGCTGTATCAATATCAGGAGGGGCTAGTCGATTACCAGCGCGTACTGGATTCCCAACGCACTCTGGTGAGCTCTCAAGAGTCGCTGGTGACTGTATCCGGCGACATTGCCACCAATCTTATTGCGCTTTATAAAGCCTTGGGCGGAGGCTGGGAAACGCGAACCGAAAAAGATTTCGTGGACAAACCGATACAACAACAAATGAACGATCGGACGGATTGGGGCGATCTCCTGGAACCTCGGCAGCTTGATTTACCCGAGAAAGAAAAAAATAATTTTTGGCGACTACCGGATTGGTAATTGCATTGAGCACATGGAGCTGAAAAAGCCAAGCTCGCGTGTTTTACGTTAAATAACTGATGTTACGCATTGTCCGCGAAAATCGCAAAAAAGCAGTTTGATAAAAGTGAGGATGAGGGTAGGGCGTGTCGTGCGCGCCTTGGCTCTCAGGGCGCGCACGGCACGCCCTACGGGAGATGTTCCCAGGCAGGAAACAAGGTCTTTTTCGCGGCTGTAATGCGCACAGCGTAACATCAGTTAAGTAAACACGATTTTGATTTTAACAAGTAATGTTATTTAAACAGGAATTACAGGATTTAATTATCGATTAACTGTATCAAACAGAAATGATTTAACAGAAAATTAGGAGTATCCCATGACTGAAACGTCCTTGAACAATCTCCAACCGCTCGACAAAGAATCCTTGCGCAAGATGCACGCCTACTGGAGAGCCTGTAATTATCTGGCCGCCGGTATGATTTATCTGCAGGACAATCCTTTACTCAGAGAACCGCTCAAACCCGAGCAGATCAAGAGCCGTCTTCTTGGTCACTGGGGAGCCAGTCCGGCATTGAGTTTTACCTATATCCACCTGAACCGCCTGATTAACCTTTACGACCTGGATGCGATTTTTCTGGCCGGCCCTGGGCATGGCGCGCCGGGCGTTCTTGGTCCGGTCTATCTGGAGGGCACTTACTCGGAAATTTATCCGAACAAAGGCGAAGACGAAGAAGGCATGCATCAGTTCTTTAAGGAATTTTCCTTCCCCGGCGGCATCGGCAGCCACTGTACGCCGGAAACGCCGGGTTCCATTCACGAAGGCGGAGAACTGGGTTACAGCGTGTCCCATGCCTTTGGGGCGGCATTCGATAATCCGGACCTGCTGGTGGCGGTCGTCGTCGGCGATGGCGAAGCGGAAACCGGACCTTTGGCGACTTCCTGGCATTCCAACAAATTTCTTAACCCGGTCCGCGACGGGGCGGTTCTTCCCATTCTCAATCTGAACGGTTATAAGATCAATAATCCGACTTTATTGTCGCGCATCAGCCATGAAGAGCTTGAAAATCTGTTCAAAGGCTATGGCTGGACACCTTATTTCGTCGAAGGCAACGATCCCGAAGTCATGCATCAACGCATGGCTGCCGTCATGGAGCACTGCGTAACCGAAATACGCAAAATTCAGCAGACTGCCCGCGCCGACGGTAATCTGGAGCGGCCCAGATGGCCGATGATCGTACTGCGCAGTCCGAAAGGCTGGACAGGCCCGAAAGAAGTGGATGGACATAAAGTGGAGGGATTTTGGCGAGCCCACCAGGTGCCTCTGGCCGGCGTGAAGGAAAATCCGGCGCATCTGAAGCAACTGGAAGAGTGGCTGCGCAGCTACAAACCGGAAGAGCTGTTCGACGCCAACGGACGCCTGATTCCAGAACTCAAGGAGCTTGCGCCCAAGGGCGTACGGCGCATGAGCGCTAATCCCCATGCCAATGGCGGTCTGATACGCAAGGCATTGCGTCTTCCGGATTTTCGCGAATACGGCGTGAAGGTAGAAAATCCCGGTCAAACCGAAGTTGAAAACACCAAACCGTTGGGCGTTTTTTTGCGCGATATCGTCAAACTTAATCCGACGAATTTCCGCGTGTTCGGCCCGGATGAAAACACCTCCAACAAGCTCGATGCGATCTATGAGGCCAGCAAGAAAATGTGGATGGCGGATTATTTGCCGGAGGATGCCGACGGCGGCGAATTGTCGAAGGATGGGCGGGTCATGGAAATGCTTTCCGAACATACCCTGGAAGGATGGCTGGAAGCCTACCTCCTGACCGGGCGCCACGGTTTTTTCTCCAGTTACGAAGCCTTCGTGCATGTCATCGATTCGATGTTCAACCAGCACGCCAAATGGTTGGATATCAGCAACGATCTTTCTTGGCGTGCGCCGGTTTCATCGCTCAATTTGCTGATCACCTCCACCGTATGGCGGCAGGATCACAACGGTTTTACCCATCAGGACCCGGGCTTTCTGGATGTGGTTGTCAATAAAAGCCCTGAAGTCACGCGCATTTATCTGCCGCCCGATGTGAACTGTCTGTTGTCGGTCGCCAACCATTGCTTGCAGAGCACCGACTACTTCAACGTGATTGTTTCGGACAAGCAGAAACACCATCAATTCCTGAACATGGACGCCGCCATCGAACATTGCACCAAAGGCATCGGCATCTGGGATTGGGCGAGCAACGACCAAGGTTCGGAACCCGATGTGGTGATGGTGGGCTGCGGCGACATTTCGACGCAAGAAGCGTTGGCTGCCGTGTGCCTGTTGCGGGAGTATTTCCCGCAATTGAAAATCCGTTTTATCAACGTGATGGATCTTTACCGCCTGACGCCTGAGAGCGAACACCCGCACGGGCTTTCAGACTGGGACTTCGACAGCCTGTTCACCGCCGATAAACCGATCATATTCAACTTCCACGGTTATCCCTGGTTGATTCACCGTCTCGCTTACCGACGTACCAATCATAAAAACATGCATGTGCGAGGCTACAAGGAAAAAGGCAATATCAATACACCGCTCGAATTGGCCATTCGCAACGAGGTCGACCGATTCAGTCTGGCCATCGATGCGATTAACCGGGTTCCGGGCCTTAAGGTAGCCGGCGCTCATGTCAAAGAAAAATTGCGCGGCATGCAGATCGGTTGCAGTCACTATGCTTACGAACACGGCATAGACAAACCCGAGTTTGCGTCTTGGAAATGGCCCAAATAACCATCGTGCAGCGAGGACATCACCATGGCAAAAAAGAATAATACCGCCGAAGCGGATAACGAGGTTGGTCCATTGTTTGGAAACAGCAATGCGTTGACGAGTGCTCCGGAAATTAAAAAATCAATTTACGATCACGTGGTTCACAGCATCGGCAAGCTTCCCTCTCTGGCTACCAAACATGATTATTACAGGGCCTTATCCTTGGCTGTGCGCGACAGATTGCAACAGCACTGGGTTGCAACGGTACTGGCCTACTTTGAGCAGGATATTAAAGTGGCCTGCTACCTGTCAGCGGAGTTCCTGATGGGCCCCCATCTTGGCAATAATTTATTGAATTTAGGCATTGAGAATGAGGCGCGACTAGCGATAACCGAATTAGGATTTGAGTTGGACGAGCTTCTGGCCGCTGAGGAAGAGCCCGGTCTCGGCAACGGCGGCTTGGGCAGATTGGCCGCCTGTTATCTGGATTCCCTAGCGACCCTTGAACGGCACGCGCTTGGTTATGGAATTCGCTATGAATTCGGCATTTTCGATCAGGAGATTCGTGACGGATGGCAATGCGAGCTCACCGATAAATGGTTACGTGGCGGCAACCCTTGGGAAATCGCCAAACCCGATATCACTTTCTATGTCAATTTCGGAGGTCATACCGAATATTACCGGGACGATGAAGGTAAGGATCGGGTTCGATGGATTCCTCATCAGGCCGTCAAAGGCATGGCTTACGATACTCCCATTCAAGGTTATCGAGTCAACACCTGTAATACCCTGCGGCTTTGGAGCGCCGAGGCCTGCGAAAGTTTCGACTTTCAGGCCTTCAACACCGGCGACTACTATGCGGCGGTGAACGATAAAGTGACCTCCGAAACGCTGACCAAGGTGCTTTATCCCAATGATGAGCCTGAAATCGGCAAGAGGCTACGCCTGGCGCAACAATATTTTTTCGTTTCTTGTTCGCTGCAGGACATGTTGCGTATTCTCGATATTTTGGAGCAACCGCCGCAGCGTTTTCCGGAAAAGTTTGCGGTGCAACTTAATGATACCCATCCGTCTATTGGAGTGGCCGAACTCATGCGGCTGTTGGTCGACGAACGACGGCTGTCTTGGGATGAAGCCTGGGATATTACCGGGCGCACTTTCGGCTACACCAATCACACGCTACTGCCCGAGGCGCTTGAAACTTGGCCGCTGCCATTATTCAGGGAAATGTTGCCGAGACATCTGGAGATTATTTATGAAATCAATGCACGGTTTCTTGCCTCGGTTCGTGAGAAGCATCCCCAGGATGAAGAGCGGATCAAACGGCTGTCATTAATCGATGAACATGGCGAAAAACGCATCCGCATGGCCCATCTCGCC
Organism: Methylobacter sp.; assembly: GCF_004322395.1. Lineage (GTDB taxonomy): Bacteria > Pseudomonadota > Gammaproteobacteria > Methylococcales > Methylomonadaceae > Methylobacter_A. The sequence continues at coordinate 1,515 of NZ_SCTW01000138.1, read as the reverse complement.
AGTGTCGGAAGCCACTCCATCAACGGCGTGGCGGCATTGCACACGGAACTTTTGAAACAAAATGTGCTCAAGGATTTTTATGAATTATGGCCGGAGCGCTTCAATAATAAAACCAACGGTGTGACGCCTCGGCGTTTTATGGTTTCGGCCAATCCGAAACTCAGCGAACTGATAACCCGCACAATCGGTGGCGAATGGGTTACCCATACCGAGCAACTCAGAAAGCTCGAGCCTTTCGCCGAGGATGCGGCGTTCCGCAAACAATGGCGGGCCGTCAAGCAGGCAAACAAGCAGCAACTCGCCGACCATGTCCGCAAAGAGACCGGTATCGAGCTTGATCCGAGCTGGCTGTTTGACGTGCAGGTCAAGCGCATCCATGAATACAAACGCCAGCATTTGAATATTCTTCACATTATCACGCTGTACAACCGTCTTAAGCAGAATCCGAAGCTTGCTATCGCACCGAGGGCATTCATTTTCGGCGGCAAGGCGGCTCCCGGCTATTTTATCGCCAAACGCATCATCAAACTGATCAATGCGGTGGGCGAGGTGGTGAATCACGACCCGGACGTGAATAAATATTTACGCGTCGCGTTCGTGCCCAACTTTAACGTGCAGAGCGGCCAGCTTATTTACCCGGCGGCCGATCTGTCCGAGCAGATATCGATGGCGGGTAAGGAGGCTTCCGGTACCGGCAACATGAAGTTCACGTTGAACGGAGCCTTAACCATCGGCACACTCGATGGCGCCAACGTTGAAATACGTGAAGAAGTCGGCGCGGAGAATTTCTTCCTGTTCGGACTGAACACTGAGGAAGCCGTCCGGCTTCAGCAGCAAGGCTATCGTCCTTACTCATACGTCGAAGGCAATCCGCAATTGGCCGATGCGATTTCGCTGATTGCATCGGGGCATTTTTCGAATGGCGATACCGAGGCATTCCGTCCTTTAGTCGACAATCTGTGCCAGTCTGACCCGTTCCTTGTTTTCGCCGATTACGCCGATTATATCGCCTGTCAGGATAAAGTCGCCGGCGTCTGGGCTGACCCGGAAAAATGGACCAGGATGTCCATTCTGAATACAGCCAGAGCCGGCAAATTTTCCTCGGATCGCGCGATCCGTGAATATTGCGACGAGATTTGGAATGTTCGTCAGGTATCCGTAACGATGCAAGACAGAACCGGCTAACCAATCATCCATCAAAATCTAAGATGATAGATGTAGATTGTTGAATACTATCTAAATTAGATTCTGATGTTACGCTGTTAGCTAAATGAATGATGTATAAGGGGTCGCTCACGCGACGGTTGATTGAATCGGGGTCTCGCCCCCGAAGGCGAGTTACTTTCTTTTGCTCCGCCAAAAGAAAGTAACCAAAGAAAAGGCGGCCCGGTTGCCGCTTGCGTCCTGCGCTCCTCGCTTTTGCCGAGGGTCAGCAGAAGGGGCTCCTGCCCCTCTGCTGACGTGCGGCATCCCTGCCGCACCCCTCACGGGCTGTTCTCGACAAAAGCTCCGGTG
>NZ_SCTW01000137.1 GCF_004322395.1 Methylobacter sp. | reverse complement strand
GGGGCAGGAGCCCCTTCTGCTGACCCTCGACAAAAGCGAGGAGCACAGGAACAAAGCGGCAACCGGGTCGCCTTTTCTTTGGTTACTTTCTTTTGGCGACGCAAAAGAAAGTAACTCGCCCTCGGGTGCGAGAACCCGATTCAAATAACCGTCGCACTAGCGACACCTTTAATACTGAAATATTAAAGCGGTCTAAATTCGACTAACTGCGTAACATCAGTTAATAAGATTTTTTCTGATATGACAATGTGTTGCGTTTAAATTTCGGTTTCATTTCGAGGTTTAAGAACAAGCCGTAACACACAAATTTCTGCGTTCATCATAATCATCTGCGTTCCATTGCATTAGCACTAGTAGCTATGTTTTCAAATACTTCCACCAAAACCAGTTGCGCACATGTAAGTAACCTCGTATCGGTGTTTTGACCAATAACAGCAACAAACCTATTGAATACAGGCACCAAACCGCCGCCCATTCGTTGGGATTAGTAGTGGTCAGATATGCCAGGAGCGGTCCGGTAAAAAAATGGTAACAGGTCATTTTCCATGAACCGTACAAAATAGGCATTACAAATGCCGCAACAATATACATGTTGAACAGTACAAGATTTGCCATAGCCGGGATTTCCCAAGCGATATGCCAATCGCCGGAAGTAGAGCAGATACGCCTGCCGCAAAACGGTACATTGAACGACTCGGCATATTGGCTGATCAGAAGAAACCGGGTTTTAACCTCGTAACAGAAAGTAGCCCATTCGAAAGGGTACAGGCGTATTAACAAGCAGACCGTGGCTACCAGGCAAATAAAATAAACCGGTGCGGAAATCTTGTCCCTGACTTTTTCGGGAATAAAATACATTGATACCGCGTTAACAAAAAAAGGTTGGAAAGCAATATGGATGTAGCCTAACAAAGTTGCCACTTGATTGCCGGGATTGGCGCAATCGTCAATCACCGTATAGGTATAGGCCTGCAAGGCCTCCATTAATGAAAAGAAGCCCAAAGCATAACAAAGTGGGGCAGGTTCTTTTTTATAATAAAAATAAGCGGTGCTCGATAACCCGATAGTCGCTAATACAGTTGACGCTTCCCCACTCCAGCACATAGGTTTTCCATTAATTTATTAATCCGAATAGGCTATCCGGATTGTTTGGTTTTAGTTATTCCCGTTTAAAGCAGGGAATAGGTTTATATATTCAAGTCAGTCGATTAATCTCAAACCCCCGCTATAAACCCCACCGCCTCAATACCTGCAATTGCGCAACGCTCGTCCTGATCGGAAATATCTCCGCTGATACCCACCGCGCCGATCACATTATTTTTGGTGTCGCGGATCAGAACGCCGCCCGGAACCGGCATTATCTTTCCATCCGCCATGTTGAGTAAGGCATTCATAAAGTCGGGTCTTTCCAGTGCCACGCTTGCCAGACTGCGTGACGATATGCCCATGCTGACTGCGCCCCAGGCTTTAGCGGTAGCGATTTGTTCTCTAATCATGGTCGCCCCGTCTTCCCGTTGCATGGCTTTTAAATGTCCCGATGCATCCAAAACCACCACGGTAATCGGCGCCATGTTGAGTTTACGGGCTTTATTAGTCGCGGTATTTATAATCAGATTGGCTTTTTCAAGTGTTAATGTTTTCATTTAAATATCTCTTCATGTTGAAGTTATTGTTATTTTAATAGAGGAAGCAACTGCGGCCATACTTTATCCGCAATGAACGGCTGCCCTTTGGCATTAGGATGCAGGCTGTCCGCTTGCATCATATCCTTGCTCAGGGCAACATCTTCCATGATAAAAGGCACATACGGAACGCCCGTCTCCTTAGCTAACTGCGGGTAAATATTATAGAAAAGATCGGTATAGCGCTTGCCGTAATTGGGTGGAATTTTCATACTCAGCAACAATACCTTTGCACCGGCTTTTTGCGCTCGATGGGCAATCTCGGCAAGATTGCTTTTTATCAGCGTCGGCGACAAACCGCGCAAGCCGTCATTAGCACCCAGCTCAATGATCACGACATCGGGTTTGTGCAAAGTCAAAGCCCGGTCTATACGCGCCAAACCGCCGGCCGTAGTATCGCCGCTGATGCTTTCATTATGAATAATATAATTGATGCCTTTTTCGTTCAGTTTTTGCTGCAATAAGGTCACCCAGCCTTGCGAGACTTCAATTCCGTAACCGGCACTGATACTATCTCCCAATACAACAATGGATTTGGCCGTAGCCGTCATCGAAATTAACGAAATTATCATAGCCAATAAGAATCTGATCATTATGCAAACCCAACCATTAAACGACATTATAAAAACGGAAAACCTGGGTAAATCGGTTATCACGTCCGATGGAATGTTGCATATCTTGTCATCCATAGATTTGATAATCAAATCCGGTGAAAGTATTGCGATCGTCGGCGAGTCCGGTTCAGGTAAATCCACCTTAATCAGCCTGTTGGCAGGATTGGATATGCCGACTTCCGGATTTGTCAGTTTGAACGGGAGATCATTAACCACAATGGATGAAGACGGCAGGGCGGCGATGCGTAACGAACTGGTAGGTTTTGTGTTCCAGTCCTTTCAATTACTGCCGGGATTGACTGCGCTGGAAAACGTGATGCTGCCTTTGGAGTTAAGCGGCGATAAAAACGCCAAAGTTTCAGCTGTTGCATTGTTGGATAGAGTCGGCCTGTCGCACCGTTTATCGCATACGCCCCAGAAACTTTCCGGCGGCGAGCAACAGCGCGTAGCCTTGGCCAGAGCCTTTGTAACCCAGCCCGCAATTTTGTTTGCCGATGAGCCGACCGGCAATCTGGACAGCAAAACCGGCGCGACCGTTATTGAGTTGCTGTTCGAGCTTAACCAGGAGAACAACACCACATTAATTTTAGTAACGCATGACCAAGTTTTGGCGGCTCGCTGTCAGCGCATCATTAAACTCGACTCCGGGAAGATAGTAGAAAAATAACGTTATAAAGCACTTGGTTATGTTGATGTTTACCCCGAATTTCAAAGAAATCTCGCCATTTGTCTGATCAATGGTAAATCAGTTGCTACTGAGTGATGACGAATAGAAGTTTATTTTTCCATTTAGGATATGGTCGGCAATAACTTCCCGAAACTTGGACTTAAGGTTCCCTCGATGAGCGCAAAGCGTGAGAACCGCAAACGGAAGTTTTTTTTGGCGAAATCTTTATGGCGATGCGTACGTCCGAATCTGGTTAAAATATCAAAAACTAGCTCAATCAATGCACCAACAGGTTAGGGCAGACTTTGGCTCCGATCATCAACAAAGAGGAAAGACAAGGCTGTGTTTGAAAACCTATTAACCTTGCAGATCACTGATTTTATTTCCGGTATAGGTATTCCTGTACGGGCCGGAGAAACTCCTGACAATGTTATTTTGCCCGGCATTCTAATTGATAAAGGCGCATTGGTTGTGGACGAAACTAAGTTGAAATATTCTGGGGATTTACTGCACGAAGCTGGGCACCTAGCGGTAATGCCCAGTACGCAACGCAATGCTTTATATAACGATGTCAGCAAAAACGCTGGTGATGAGATAGCCACGTTGGCTTGGTCATGGGCGGCGCTGGTATATTTAAATTTGCCACCGGAAGTCGTATTTCATCACGATGGCTATAAAGGCGAATCAGATTGGCTGATAGCTACTTTTAGCAATGGAGGTACTATGGGTGTACCGTTGCTACAGTGGATGGGCTTAACCGCCGAACCAAGCAAGGCCGAACAATTAGGCTGGAAGGCGTTTCCGCACATGCAACGGTGGTTAAGAGAATAACGCTACACTTGCTGTTTCGAGTGTAAAAACACCTGTAACGATAAGCTTGGGTAATCTTGAAAGTTCCAACAGGATCCGGCAGCTCTCAAACCAATATGGCCTGTACCCAACTTTCTCGTTTGGCTGAGCGCCGAGTACTTGGTTTGACTTTGTCTGTTGAATTTCTTCCCATAACCAAATGTATCCACAACGTTCGGTGGTATCGGAGAGGTGACGTGCGCCGAACCCGCTATGCTCAAGCAAACAATATCTGATAGTAGCGCTCGTTATCATTCGTAGCAGCGGGACTTCCTGATGACACGGGCACAATGCACCATTGGTGATGCCCCAATGCCGGATGCTCGATTAGATAAGTATCCTGTAACAAGGCCACATCGGGCGGTCCGATGAAAATCAAGGACAGCGGCGTGCGAAATTGTTCTGGTCGATTGCCGCGGGGCAATTCCGTCGCCTCGCTTAACTGCACGTCAATCAGACCTGCTTGCGTGTGTACCATGAAGTTTGTGCCCACCAACGGAGCGAATTGTTCAAGACCAAGATTCATAGCCATCCTTTAATAGAAAGTTGCATCGGAAGTCGACGGCGCGCATGATAGCAGAAAAAATATTTTAAACTTCGTAAAAAATTTATAGATATGTCGCCGCCCGATTTTCATTTACGTCCCGTTGATGAGCGCGATCAAGACTTTATCGCCGCACTGTATCGCTCGACTCGCGAAGATTTGCTCGGGTTGCCGATGGATCCCATCTTTATCGATAATTTGATTCGATCCCAACAACAAATTCACGCACTTGGGGTGCAGCAGCATTATCCGAATGCCCAAACCAACGTTCTTGAATATCAAGGCCAATTGCTGGGACGTATGGTATTCGAGCGCAACACTACCGGCGATATTCGCTTGATCGATATTGCAGTATTGCCTAGCGCTCAAAGACAGGGTTTGGCGCGGTATATGTTGCAATATCTTCAACAGCTGGCCGATACGCATCAAGCTAGCTTAAGTTTGCGCGTGTTCAAGAACAATCTCAAAGCACGCAGGCTCTATCTTTCTGCCGGCTTCCAACTTGTTGACGAAGACGAAGTGAGCGAACAAATGTGCTGGCGAGCAGGAGTTGCGGCATGAAGCAGGTTACCCGCTATTTGCGTTTGCCGTTCGAATTCGACCTGGCCGCATTGCAAACCGATTTGCAGCGCTTATTGCCGGACCAATGGGTGCTTCATTACAATGACCAAGCCAGCGACGGGTATTGGCACTGTCAGGCATTGCGCTCGCCTCATGGCCGCAGCGACGATATTCTGGCATTTTCGGATAACCATTTCCTTGATACGCCGCTATTGGCACGCTGCCCTTATTTCCAGCAAGTCCTGCAATACTTCAAATGCGAAACCAGCGCCGTGCGTTTGATGGCATTGGCTCCCGGCGGCGTCATCCACGAACATACCGATCCTGGAACCAATTTTGAAGACGGCGTCGCGCGCTTGCATATCCCCATTATTACCGACCCTGACGTATTGTTCTGGCTGGATGGCGAACCGGTTCATTTTGCCGCAGGCGGCACTTGGTACATGAATGCCAATTGCCTGCACCGGGTTGAAAATCGTAGCGCGGTGCATCGCATCCATTTGGTGCTCGATTGCATCCCGAATCAATGGCTGACCGATATTTTTAACGCGGCCGGTTTTATTGCCAATCCCGAACCGAAATATGGCGACCCCAGCATTACCGATGCAAATGTGCTGGAGATCATTGCTGAATTGCGGCAAAGCGGCACTGTGACGGCACTGGATTTGGCCAATCGATTGGACGCGGCACGGCACATCCAATAAACAATCGATACAATACTGATCGATAATATGTTGCTTTGCCTCCAATAAAAATAATGTCCGGAACTGAGCCCGGTCACTACGGAAGAAAAGGCAGGCGTAAACAAGATAACGGTTATGTTGAGTTATCGGTCGGCCGACGAAGCCTAAATGGCTTGTCGCTGCTATTTGCCCCTGATTTTTTTTGTTTGCTTTAACACTGTGATCTGATATTGTTTCGCCCCGGTCAGCCGACGACTAGTTTGGCTAGAATTAAAAAAATATGAACTGCACCCGCTGGCCTTTCCAATTTGGTAAAAAATGAATTGCACCTAAGAGTTAAAGCTAAGTCTTGGTTTTATCTTGTCAATTGGAATTTAAGTAATTGTATTATCAGTAATAATCTTATAGTGCAGCGATTTATTATCGTTGCGTCTTAGTCATGTACAGTAAAACAGGAATTTATTATGGAAGCATTTATCGGAACCATCCTGCCGGTGGGATTTAATTTCGCACCAAGAGGCTGGGCTTTTTGCAACGGTCAAACATTGCCGATTGCTCAGAATTCGGCGTTATTTGCGCTGCTAGGCACGATGTATGGCGGAGATGGGCAAACTACTTTTGGCTTGCCCGATCTGCGCGGGCGGACCGTCGTCGGATCGCAGGGCAATGGGCCAGGCTTGGCACCGGTTAATCAGGGTGAAAAGGCAGGTACAAACAATACAACGGTTATCTCTACCGGTACAGCAACGGTAGCCCTCACTCAGGCCAATTTGCCGGCGCATACCCATACGGCAACGGCGAGTTTAAGCGGCTTAACCGCCACCTCGACGCTTAATGCCACTTCGAATGGACCAGGTAGTCCGGCGCCTGCTGCCAACGCCACCTTGTCCAGTACCGGCACAGGTCCTACCTCTGGTGCAATGTATCTAGCCACGACCGGTCCGGCTACGAATTTAGTTCCACTGAACACTGAAAGTGTGAGCACGGTAATTGGTGGTACTGTTTCAGTGACAAACGCCGATACCGGCAACGGCACACCATTGACGGTTCCGGTCACAACCACTAGCACCATTTCCAACATGCAGCCTTATCTTGGGCTTAACTACATAATTTGCATGGAAGGCATTTTTCCTTCCAGAAATTAAACCTGTTAGGCGCGGCTTGACCGCGCCTTCCTCTTCTATCCCATGTTGAATGAACGGCAGTTATCACGCGGCCAACCTGTCGCCTCAGACGCTTTGACTTCATTGCGCAATTGGTTTCCGGTTACCCTGCAAGGCCGGGAAATCATTTGGCGGCATGTTCCAGGCCGCTTTACTGCTTCGTTTTTCGCCGATACATTGCAACAGCAAGATCCGGCGCAACGTTATATCTGCCGCACAGACTTCAATTGGCTGACGCGTCTGGAACCGGCACTGACACCGAGTGCGTTTATTTTTCATACCTCGCGCTGCGGCTCCACCTTGCTCACTCAATTATTGTCAACTCTGTCTTGTTGTATTGTAATGTCGGAGCCGCCGGTCATTGATGCTTTCTTGCGCTTCTATCAAACAGAACCCGAATCCAGTGGCGGCAGCGCCAGCCTGAGACAATTGATCCTAGCCTTGGGACAACAACGAAATCCTGAAGAAACTCACTTTTTCATCAAACTAGATAGCTGGCATACTCAATTTTTGCCGATATTTCGCGCTGCTTTCCCGGATACGCCATGCTGGTTTCTTTATCGGGAACCGGAAGCCATACTTGCATCCCATCAACGCCAGCGTGGACCGCAGATGGTGCCCGGTATGATCGCCACGTTAGCGGCGGAAGTATTGGAGGCAGAGGATTTGGACGGCTATTGCGCCAAGGTTCTGGCCGGATTTTTCGAAGCGGCGCTTGCTAACGTAGCACATTTGCAATTAATTAATTACCAGCAATTGCCGGATATTCTATGGCAAGACTTGCTGCCCCGGCAGGGACTCGATTGCACTTCGGAACAACTGGAGCGGATGCGGCAACGGGCCGGTTTTCATGCCAAAAGCCAGGGCCTCCGGTTCAGCGGCGATGAGTCGCCCGCCTCATCGCATCCGATACTGCAACAACGGGTAGCACCGCTGTATGCAGAGCTCGAACAATGCCGCAGTCGCACTTTAGCGTAAAGTATTTATACTTATTGCACTTCAAATTTCAGTGTTTTAATTCCCTCTCCCGCTGTAAAGACGGATGGCGTCAGGGGACTCAAAAAACCGAAATTTGAACATCAAAAAGTACGTCATATTCGGAAGCTGCCACAGGTTACTGTTGCACAACAAACCCTAAAAACAGGTGTTTTTGCTCTATATTGCTATTTTGATAAAAAGTAATTTCAGGCAGCATTAGAATAAATGAATGCACGATGTAGCAATGATGTAAGTTCGGTTTATGGGGGAGGTTGTAATTGTTAAGTTGTGTTGTTACACTGAGACTAAGTATTAATACTTATATAATTAAGTGCCTTCTCTTAACAAGGCTTTACCGACCGTTTAAATGATGCCCCGCTATCATTTTATTTTCGGTTTACCAAGTTCAGGCCCACCTTGTTGGTTGCCATTCTGCGTTAGAATCCGCGTTTTTCACGTAGATATGACCAGTTTTCGTTAGGTTCTCTTTTTAATACAGTGCCGGCACAAATGAGTGCCGGCAGTGAACTTGGGCCGGTAGACGATGTCGAGCAGTGCAAAGTGGTTGTACTCGGCTTGTTTGCTTCGTTTTGTGAGAGATATCCGGATAATGCAGTAATTTTGATTTTCAGTTGGGGAGCGATGTTCTGCACCGCGTTCGGCCCAAGGTTGAATCCCAGCCAAAGAGTGTGACTGTTCTCTCGATTTGTTCGAGAAGTATTGCCGGTTTTCTTTTTGGAGCGGCTCTTTGTGCCGTCAGGCTTACATCATTGCAGCCAAGCCGTTGAAGCAGGGAACTCTTGTGTCTAAATTGAAATCGCAAAGGCTAAATAGGCTTTGCTATGAGTACAAATTAAAAAGCATTTCCGAGCAACCTTTAACTTAAGCTCACAATGCCGCGTTTAAATCAGGCTTTTGGCAACCCGTTATCACTAAAGCAGAAAGTACTAACATGAAATTTATCAATACCATGCTTAAAGGAAAACCAGGCAAAATAAATTCAAACCTGCCGGCTCCTGCAACCGATAATGACTTTCTATATAAACCCCGCCGAACCATGATGGCGCTGGAGCCGCGCATCATGTTCGACGGCGCGGCAGTAGAGACGGTTGCAGAAGCGGCAGCCGAGCCTTCATCCCCCGTGCAGGATGCTGCCGCTATAGAGACGGCCAATCTTGTCGAAGCAGCGGCCGATGTGCCGCCGCCCGCCGTTCAAGCGCCGGTTCGCACCGAAGTCCTATTTATCGAAAGCAATGTCACCGACTACCAGATGCTGATTGAAGGCGCCAAGCCCGGCACGGAAGTGCATGTGTTGGATGCGGGTCAGGACGGCCTGGCGCAAATGGCGCAGATTCTGGATGGCCGTAGCGGCATTGACGCTATTCATATTGTGTCCCACGGCTCCGAAGCCTCGGTAGGTTTGGGTTCGCTTACCCTAACCGCGCAAAACCTGTCAGACCATGCCGCCGATCTAGCCGCCATCGGTCATGCTTTAAACCAAAATGCCGACATTTTGCTGTACGGCTGTAATGTGGCTCAAGGCTCCGATGGCGAGGCGTTTATTGAGGCTCTGACTCAGGCAACTCAAGCTGATATAGTGGCATCCACCGATGCGACCGGTACCAGTGCCTTTGGCGGTGATTGGAACCTGGAATCCAATACAGGGCCAGTTGAAACGGCATTGTTCGCTGATGGACAAGTTTTATCGAAGTATTCCGGTTTGTTGGCCACGGGAACGATAACGTTTACCGCCGATGATGTTGCCAATTTCGCCGATGGCATTGCTGAAGATGGTAATGGTGGATCGTCAGACCTTCCCGGCATCGTCATCCAAGTACTCAACATAAGCGACACTAGCGGCACCAACGTAGGTGTTGCAATGTCATGGCAAAATGATACGGCATTGGCCAATACTGTATCTTTTTCCGGCTTGACTACGTTTGATGTCGGCTTGTCAGGTTCTGGCTGGAAAGGGATGGAGATCAAGAGTTCCGACGGCTCGGAATTTCAGATCAACCAGTTCAGTTGGTACGACTGGGGTTGGATTGGAGGCACGGTCAACGTGGTGGGTTACCAGAATGGCAGTCAAGTCACTTCGACCACCTTCACGGCCAACTCCTCCGATGCCATCACCACCGTGGCCCTGGGTAGCGGCTTCGACTATGTGGACGATGTGCGTATTACCTACGCTAGCGGCAATGGCTGGTCCACCATCAACAATATCGTAATCGCCGATGCCGTTCAGCCACTGTCCATCACCTCCGCTACCTATGACGCCAGCACCAACTCCCTCGTAGTAACCGGAGTCGGTATGACCGCCACGGGCGGCGCAACCAACGATATCGATGTCACCAAACTGACCCTGACCGGACAGGGGGGCGCAACCTATACCCTGACCTCGTCGAACGTTGAAATCGATTCGGCAACCCAGTTTACCGTGACGCTGAACGCCGCCGACCAGATCAATGTAGAAGGCTTGCTGAATAAGAACGGTAGCTCTTCTGTTGGCGGCACGACTTTTAATATCGCCGCCGCTGCCGATTGGAATGTTGCCAATACCGGTAACGCCGACCTGACCGGTAACGGCATCACCGTCAGCAACGTGCAGGCGCCAACCATCACTTCTTCCACTTACGACGCCAGTACCGGCAGTTTGGTGGTAACCGGCACTAATCTTGTGAAAGCCAGCGGAGCGACCAATGATATTACCGCCAATAAGCTCACGTTTACCGGGGAAGGCGGCGCGACCTATACTCTGACCGATACCTCGAACGTCGAAATCACGTCCGGCACCGCGTTCACCCTCACCTTGAGCGCGACCGACCAAGCGGCGATCAACCAGATGCTTAACAAAAACGGCACCAGTTCTACCGGTGCTACGACTTACAATCTGGCTGCGGCCGATGACTGGAATACCGTCATTACCAATGGCGACATTTCCGATTCAACAGGCAACGGTATTACTGTCAGCAATGTCGCGGTGCCGGCCATCACCTCGTCCACCTACGATGCCAGCACTGGCGCGTTGGTGGTGACCGGCACCGGTTTCCTGTCGAAGTCCGGCGCGACCAACGACATCGTCGCGAACAAATTCACCTTCACCGGCGAAGGCGGCGCGACCTATACCCTGACCGATACCTCGAACGTCGAAATCACGTCCGGCACCGCGTTCACGATTACCTTGAGCGCGACCGACCAAGCCGCGATCAACCAGATGATCAACAAAAACGGCACATCATCGACCAGCGGCACCACCTATAACCTGGCCGCGGCCGAAGACTGGACCGCCGGAGCGGCGGCCGGGGTCACCGATGTGG
>NZ_SCTW01000136.1 GCF_004322395.1 Methylobacter sp. | reverse complement strand
TCTAAAGTAATTGAGAGCGTTCGAGTTAAGTTGTAACAGCTTAATTATCTATAAATTTTCGCGTTGCGACTATTTAATTAATATAGAGCATAAAAAAGGGCGGAATATTTCCGCCCTTCCCTGGAATACGGAAATTATTTTATGGAAATTATTTGTTACCGGCTTGGAGAAACCCCAACGCCTCTTGGGTTGATTCGGTGGCCGATTTTGCATCTCCGGTTTTACCTTGGCTGATAGCTTTTTCCAAAGATTTCACGGCGGATTGCATTTGGGTTTTTGAGTGGCCTTGAGCCACACTTTCGGCCATTTTTGCATGTTCTAATGCTTGTTCTGCATGCTGAACTAATGCTGGCGCCTTATCTGCTTTACCTTGTGCTAATGCAGCACTGGCGTGTTCAATTGCTGTGTAGGCATGTTCTTCAGCAAAAACTGTAGTACTTAGAAATAACAATAAACTTGCACATATTAATGCTAATTTTTTCATGATTTTGTCCTCATTTAAGTATGGGTGATAATCTTTATGAAAAGAAATCAAACGACAAAAGCCAGAAAAACTAAATCTCTTGTCAATTCATGCCAAACCAATCCAACCTAAAATTTAGTTGTATGTTTAAAGCAGTCACAGGATAAAGGGGGCTAATTATTTGTACAATTAGTAGCGTTACTTATGAAGCTTAAGCGATTAAATACTATTTGATGAGTCACATAAATCCGTGGATCGTCGATATTCGACATCTACATATTACGCCAAGAATGCAAATGAACCTGTCCTTGTAAACTTAAGCAAAAATATGCATTTTTTAAATACTATCAACAAAATAGAAACAATCTATTAATTTAAAGCTATATTGTAGACGTAATGATACATCCGTATAATCTTTTTTCAATGAAGGGCCACCCATTATGACCATTTCTATATTAGTAAATTGGGGCCATATATTTTACTCAACTGTTATTTGCAAGCGTTGTTTTCTAGCAAACTTGCCCTGAGGTCCAAGCCGATCTCCAAAAGTTTCATATACCTCCTCGTATTGTGAAAGTTCAGAACTATCCAGTGTCTGTAACATTTTTCCTCCCTTTGCTTATGGCACTGGGAGGTTTTTTTTGTGATATAGATAAGATCTAAGCACGTCCATCAATCTGATAATCCCGGAAGCGGCCTTATTTTTTTCAACATTCAATGTACAAAATTTGGTAAATCCGATTATTTCCAAAACATCAGTTACCTATCGCGAACAGTCATCCTGCACTCCATTGATTCCAGACCTCCTATTCAAGACTACTTGAGATTGAATAGCTCGGAGGCAAACGGCACGACAGTTGTGTTACTGCCTTCAACATCGCAACCGCTGCCGCTACCGGCATTATCAGCAGGATCAGCCCCCGGCCCGCTGGACATACCCCAGAAGTTGCCGGTGGCGATGATAGTGCTTCCCGACAGATTCTGAATACCGCAGTTAGTTAGGTCGTTAAGAGGGACGTTATTGTTCCCGTAAATGTTGCTCTGGCTGATTGTAGCGCTGGTCCCCTGCGTTGCCACGCTAATTCCAAAAAATTTATTACCTAGCGCGGCGTTTCGTAGAAACCGAATATCGGTACCCTGGATCCCAAAACCCGTGGCATTATTGCCGGCCCCGTTGTTGCGTATCAAGTGTTTAGCGCCAACTATGACAAAACCTTCAGAACCATTACTGTTGGCTATGTTATTACGGACTTCGTTTTCGCTGCCGAAGACAGCAATCCCCGCGGCAAGGTTCCCGCTCGCGAAGTTACCATGGAGCAAGTTGGCGTTGCCGTTGACCACGAGTCCGCCCTGACCATTGGCAAGGGCGATGTTGCCTGCTACAGTTACATTGGATATGGTAGCGGTACTAAGCCCATTAGCTTTTGCGCCGACAATCAAAAAACCGTGCTTCGGCTGACCGAATACGACGTCATTAGCCGTAATGGATACCGCGCTCAAGCTAGCGCCATCCGCGTCCAGCACTGTCATAAAAGGACCGTCGCTTGAGATAAGCGTCACAGGCTTGTCTACATCAATCATGCCTAAGTCTTTTGCGAGTTCTTCTCCGGGCTCGCCAAACATACCGTTCCTGTTCAAGTCGCCATAGCGTCCTGGCCCTACTTCGATAGTATCTCCGGTTTTGGCGTTAGCAATGGCTTGGCTAATTGAGCGGCAAGGATTATCACGATTGCCGCAGGTGCTATTGTCTACGCCCGCGTTGGTAACGTGTAATGCACCATTCTTCATATCCTGAGTTAACCTGAAAAAATATAAGCCTGCGAATACAAATACGAGTATCGCCACAACCTTTGCAATTCTTATTTTTACATGTCTGTTCATGATCATTTCCTCCGTTAAAGTAATGATAAAAAACGCTGACCAAACCCTGAGTGACTCTGCCGCATTAACCGCAAAAGCACATATTCTGGCCGCACATATATATCTAAACTTTTATCTGGCGGATTTATTCAGCCAGTTCATGAAATTGCTCTGTAAAAGACATCTGATTTTTCTTCTGCAACGATCATTTGACCTTTGCAAATCATCTGCATCAGTTTGTTAACTGCGGCTGAGCGAAAGAATTTAAAGTGGAGCAGTCTGGACAGGCGTTTTGTACACGATCCTGATCGACGATGGTGGGGATATTCGACCTGACGAACTGCCAGCGTTTCATCAAGGGCAGCTTTGTTAACGAATATCTCGTTTCACATCAGCCATTTCCAGCCAGTAGCATAAAACAGATTTTAGAGGTCTGTCGAGTTTAAGGATCTAGATCCATACCAAATCCGGATTAATTTTGAGCCGCTTTAAAGCGGTTTAAACAAAGTCCCTTTCACGATACCGCCAAATATTGGGATGAGATAAAAAAATCAACCTCGCATATAAAAATCCGCCCGGCTTTTCGCAGACGGACTTAACGAGATTAAAAGTTGATAAACAACGATCCCATAATCAAATGATGCATGGTGTTGTTAGTGTGGGTGGCATCATCCAGATACTGGTTGAGATAACCGGCTTCTGCTCGAAAGCTTTTGTTGAATGTCCAGCCAAGACCTGCAAATGCACGGTTCTGATCGAAACCGGACTTGCCGCCGAATTTGGTTGAGTTGACTCGAATGAAAAACTCATCCCAGGCAATCAGACTTAAACGCGGCTCAAACTCCAGAGGATGCATAAAACGAAGCATCTGGCGCGGCCTGACACGTACGTCATCGCCTTTTATGAAGTTAGTTTCGACCATAGTTCTAAAGCTGAACGTTCCTATATCGGTGGGCAGTACATAACGAAATGCGGGCCAAACATCTTGCTGGGAAACATAACTTCTCCCAACATTTTGAGTAGGTAACCAAGTGTAACCTGCCCAAATGGTGGCCCGGTCACTGAGCGAATAGCCTACCGCTGTACGCACCATGCCTTGATACCAATGATTCCAGTTGTCATCGAACCGGGATTGGCCTTCCAGCCAGATACGCCCTTTTTCCAATTTAGGGTTCACGACTTTCAGGCTGCCCTCCCCTACGACCTGCATCCAGCTACCGGCATCCTGAAGCAAGTCGTCTGCTATACAGGCCATACTGGCAGAGCCCAGAAGCAGCAAGGTGATTCCCCATATTTTTATTTTTTTCTTCATCATTTTTCCTTTGTGATGTTGTGCGTTCTTAAAGCACTACTCTATTACGTATGATTGATATTGCGCTTTGTTCTATATGTGAAGGACGTTCTATGCGTGCTTAACTCCAAAGGCGCGCGCAGCACGCCCTACTAGACTTGGAACAGCCGCAAGAAAATAGAATTTTTCCTGATAACTTAGGTAACACTGACTAGACAGATTTAAGCTGAAACTTTCATCAAACCCAGCAATCCTTTCATCAACGCCAAAGGTGTAGGCGGGCAACCTGGAATCACTAAATCGACAGGAATAACATTGGATACCGCTCCGCAACTGGCATAAGACACGCCGAATTCACCGCCGCAGACAGCGCAATCACCGGCTGCGACCACCCATTTAGGGTTAGGCGTCGCTTCATAAGTGCGTAGCAGCGCGGTCTGCATATGCCGTGAAACCGGCCCTGTAACCAATAATACGTCGGCATGTCTTGGCGAGGCTACAAAATGAACGCCAAAACGTTCAATATCGTAAAAAGGATTATTTAACGCGTGAATTTCCAGTTCGCAACCGTTACAAGAACCGGCATCGACTTGACGTATTGCAATACTGCCGGAAAACCTCTTGTCTATGTGACGCTTAATCTCAATACCCAGTTGCTCAAGCTCATCATCTTTCGGAGTTTTAAAACGCTCTGTAACAACACCCGTAGTCAGGATTTTTTTAAAAATTCTCAGCATTTTCCTTTCCTATAAATCATTGCCCGAATAGGAGCCATTCAGAGATTTGTTGCATACAGGAAAATCCGGCACGATATTATTCAACACCAGTTTCTCCAGCGCAGGCCAATTCAATTGACTCGGGTCGCGCGGATAAAAACGGGCGATTTTGTTATCCGCATCGAAGCGAATATGGCAGATAATTTCGCCGCGCCAACCCTCGACAATCCCCAGCCCTTCACTGCCGGCCGGCGGTATTCTCCATTCAGAACGTATATCGCCGGCAACGAGTTGATCGATAAAACCTTCTATCAAACGTAAAGCGGCCCTGATTTCCTTGTACCTTACCCATAATCTGGAGGCAATATCGCCCTGATTTTCCACGCCGACTTTAACCGTGGCTTGATCGTAAGGCGCATAAGGCGCGTCACGGCGCACGTCCTTATCCTGACCGCTGGCACGGCCGACATACCCTAGAGTTCCAAATGCCGCGGCGATTTCTTCGGACAGAAACCCGGCCGTATATAGCCTATCTTCCAACGAAGAATTAAGATCAATTGCGAGTATGACCTCATCCAGTTCTTTTCTTAATTCAACAATCTCTTTCTTGATCAGCGTACAGGATTCATCTGACAAATCGCATGCAACGCCGCCTGGAATAATGCGATCCATTAACAGGCGATGACCGAAAACCGTTGCATTGGTGCGCAGCCAAAGCTCGCGCAAACGGGTAAACTGCATTTGCGCGAACACAAAAGCGACATCGTTACAGATAGCGCCAATATCGCCCATATGATTGGCGACGCGTTCCCGTTCCGCCAGAATGCCGCGAATGAATGAGGCTCGAGGCGGAACGGTAATGCCCGCCGCCCATTCCATTGCCATACAAGCCGCCCAGCAATGCCCGACCGTGGTATCGCCGGAAACGCGTCCCGCCAGTCTGGCTAAGGATTCGGGCTCCCTGCCCTCTGCAATTTTTTCTATGCCTTTATGCACGTAACCCAAACGTTCTTCCAGATTTAAAATCAGTTCGCCAACAGCCTGGAACCTGAAATGTCCGGGTTCAATGATACCGGCATGCACCGGGCCTACCGGAATTTCATATGTACCCGCGCCGTGGGATTTAATAAACGGATAGTGCATATCGGGCGGCGTGATGCCTACCGGCATACCTTGAACAGGAAAGTCTTTTCGTAACGGATAGCTATTTTCAATCCAGGCTTGATGACGCGTCCAGCGCCTGTTATCAGGATGACCGATAAACCTAATCCCGAACATATCCTGAGTATGACGCTCGCTACGGTTGGCAGCCGGATAAACCGTGGCTTGGCTCGGCAATTCCGGATTTGAATCGTCAATAATCGTGCGCAGCAAGATATACTCGCCTTGTTTTTCAAAACAGGCGTTGATGAAGAACCGGTTTTGAACGTGTTCCGCCCATCCGGCCGCCCAACGCAGTTTTTGCTGCATAGCCAGCTCAGCAAACCGTTGCCATGCATGGCTTTCGATTTGCCATAGTTTTACGGAGGATAATTCGATCTCTGCAACAGCCATACCCGCGCTCAGCCGGGCTAAAAAATCCGCAGTCCAGTTTGAAGAACTCATAACGGCGTACTCCCGGAGATCAATAATGTCGCCTGCGAAAACCAGTGCGCCAGAAAGCCTGGAATAGCCAGACCCAGCCAAAGCACTAACGCCAGATGTATCGTAACCGGCCATAAATTCGCAGTAATCGGATTCTGGCCTTCAGGTTTATCTCCATAAACCATCGGCTGTATATGCCGGAACAATCCGGCAAAAGCGATGCCTATGCCCAGCAACAGCAACGGCGTCAACCAGGGATAACTGTCCATGGTAGCCAGCAGCACCAGAAACTCGCTGGTGAACACGCCGAATGGAGGAAATCCGGCAATGGAGATAGTGCCGATCAACAAGCCCCAGCCGATTTTGGGCTGAGTTTTAATCAAGCCGCGTATCTGGTCGATTTTTTGGGTTCCGGCAACTTGCGCTGCATGACCTACCGTCACGAAGATGGCCGACTTGGTCAGTGAATGCACGGTCATATGCAACAAGGCCGCGAAAGTGGCCAACGGCCCGCCGATACCAAATGAAAAAGTCATTAGTCCCATGTGTTCAATGGATGAGTAACTGAACAGCCTTTTAATATCTTTTTGCCGGTGCAATAGTATCGCGGCTACCAGAAACGACACCATGCCGAAACCCATCATTAAATAGCCGGCCATACTAGAATGCGTCGCGCCATCCACCAGCATTTTATTGCGTACTACGGCATACAAAGCGTCGTTTAACAACAATCCGGATAATACCGCAGACATCGGCGTCGGGCCTTCGGAATGAGCGTCGGGCAGCCAGTTATGCAAAGGCACCAAGCCGATTTTTGTGCCGTATCCGATCAGCATAAAAACAAAGCCGATCTCAAGAATTTCCGGATTCAATTTGGTCGCATTTTCATAAAGTACCGACCACAGCAAGGCATTTTCCCCATCGCCGATCTGCACCGCCGCGTAATACAGCAAAATGGTGCCGAACAGCGCCTGGGCAATACCCACGCCGCAGAGAATAAAGTACTTCCAAGCCGCCTCAATAGACTCCGGGGTACGATACAAACTGACCAACAACACAGTTGCCAGCGTCGCGCCTTCCATTGCCACCCACATGATGCCCATATTATTGGTGGTCAACACCAAATACATCGCCAGCATAAAACCCTGGTACATCGAATGGTAAAGCTTTAAGCGGGTATCGCTGAGCTTGCCGATTTCTTTTTCATGCTCCATATAAGGCGACGAAAATATCGATGTAGTGAGACCGACAAAAGCAGTCAACACAATCAAATACACATTAAACGGGTCGATTAAAAAAGCCCCGCCTGATGAAATAATCGTACCTTGGTTAAGCACGTTAATCGCCAGCCAAATAGTCGCCAGTAAACACACGGCGTTAAACCGAACATTTAGCTTTCCGGTCTCTTCCTTGTGCCCCGACAGTGCAAAAAATACTATGCCGACTAACGGTATTAGTAAGACCAAATAAGCGGCAATCATTTTTCCACCTCATGTAACTTGTTTAACAGATCGACATCCAGCGAATCGATACTGGTGCGTATATGCAGGAAAAATATGCCGAACAGTACCGCAGCGACCAATACGTCGAACGCAACTCCCAGCTCAACCACCATCGGCATGCCGTTGGTTGCGACAATGGCCGCGAAAAACAAGCCGTTTTCTATCGACATAAACCCGACCACATGCGCGATAGCCTGCCGATGCGAAATCATCAGCAGCATGCCCAGCAACACCACGGAAAGACTGACTGCCAACGCATTCAACATAACCACAGATGAGGACTGCACAATAGGATGCAATACGTAATAACTGAACACCATCAAACTGGCTCCGCCCAGCATCACCGCAGTGTTATTTTTTAAGGCTTCAATATCCCGATGCATATTCATTTGCAAAACCTGCCGCCTTAGCATCCACGGAATAAAAATGACTTTCAACACCAAAGTCAGCACGGCTGAAATATATAGATGATGGTTATTCAAGCTGTATGCCGCCAATGCCGTGGTCAGAGTTAATAAAAAACCCTGCATCGCAAACACAAAAATCAGCCGCAGCAGCCGCCCCTGTCCTAACATAAGGAACGAAGTCAGCCCAACCAATGCGGCCAACGATAAAATGGCCTGGGTATAAAAATCCAGTTGCTCGATATTCATAAGCAATATCCCAAAAAGCTAAAGGCGATTTGTCCACGAAAAACACAAAAGACACGAAAAAAAACAGCAAAAATAATCGTGTTACCGGTTTTTTCGTGCTTTTCGTGTCTTTCGTGGACGATTCTTTTGGTAGATTCTTCTCCGATTATTTTCGTGCTTTGTGTGTTGCCTTTTGCCTTAATCATCTCACCGCCTCCAAAATAATATGGCTCAGCATCCCCAACAGCCCTAACAAGTAGGCAAAACTTAGAAATTCCTGCACTCTAAAAAGGCGCATTTTTGCAACCAGCGTTTCCGCTATCGCCAAAAAAACCGCCAATAAAGCAAGTTTGCCCATAATAACCAACAAGCCATAGCCTAACGCTTGAAGGTTAAAGGTTTCAGCAATGCCCCAAGGAAAAAAGATATTGGCAATCAATACACCATACAACATCAGTTTCAACTGGCTTGCCCACTCAATCAATGCCAAGTGTCGGCCGCTGTATTCAAGAATCATTGCTTCATGAATCATGGTCAGTTCCAGATGCGTCGCCGGATTATCTACCGGAATGCGCCCTGTTTCTGCGATGGCAACCAATGTTAAAGCCGCTAAAGCAAATACAAATGAAGGCCGCAAAACCAAGCCTTCATTGAGCACATGAGTTATAGCAAACGACAAATTAGTCGTTGATGCGGTCATGGTCAGCGTAAAAATAGCCATCAACATCGCAGGCTCCGCCAGCGACGAAATAGTCATTTCCCGCGATGAACCCATGCCGCCGAATGCAGTACCAATGTCCAGTCCGGCCAGCGCTAGGAAAAACCGGGCAAAGGCAAAAAAACCTACCATCACGATTACATCGGCGCTGGCCGAGGTCGGCAAATCGACGGCAATCAAAGGGACAACAGATGCTGCCAGCACCGTGGCCGAAAAAATAATGTACGGTGCTTTGGTAAATACCCACGAAGCCTGCTCCGAGACTACCGGCTGTTTACAGGTTAATTTAAGCAAATCCCGGTAAGGCTGGAACACAGAAGGCGCTTTGCGGTTTTGTAACCGGCATTTGCAGCATTTGATCCAGCCCGCCAGTAACGGCGCCAACACGACAAACAGCGTGATTTGTAAAATAGCTATTAACCAATTCATCAGCTAACCATCCATAACATAATAATTAACGTCACAAACGAATAGCCAAGGTAGACGCGGATATTTCCGGTTTGAATACGCCCCACCAGTTTGGCTACGTTGTTTACCCCTCGTTCTATCGGATGATACAAACGCGGCCAACTGTGATCCTGAATCCGCAAATGATAATGAACCGCCGCCACATCCTGATCCATTGCGCCTTGCATGTCTTTGTCGATCTGTTCGTCAATAATCCAGACTTTGGCGAAAATCCGCCGGAAAGGCATGGTAAATGCGCTGCTGCTGTATTGCATACGGTGCGTTAATCCGCCAAAACCGCAATCCCAGGTTTCGGCTCTACGTATGACTGTAGACGGACTACGGCGCAAATACCAAAAACTGACGCAACCGGCAATCAGCGCCCCGATCAGTACCAATGGCGGAGAATAAGAAGCGTGGTTGATAGATACCGGGGCCAACCATAACCAACTCAGAGCGGCGTCATTCGGCAAAGTCTCGCCTAATAATTGCCCGGCAACGCTATTAAGCAAGTTGATTATCAGGCTTGGGAAAATCCCAAACAAAAAGCACAAACCGGCCAGTAACGAAGAACCGGCCAACATGCCCTTATCCTGAATTTCATGTGCTTTTTCGCAATGATGCGAACGGGGCAATCCCAAAAAGATCAAGCCGAATACTTTAACAAAACAGGCAGCGGCCAATGCGGCCGTCAGTGCCAATGCAGCGGCGGCGACCGGTATCAAACTGCGCAATACCCCATTGTCCAGTACATCGACCTGCAAAGCGGTCTGAAAAGCCAGCCATTCCGAAACGAAACCGTTAAACAACGGTAATGAAGAAATGCTCATGCAACCGATTAAAAACAGCATACTGGTTTTCGGCATCTTTTTAATCAGCCCCCCCATCATGTCGATATTTAACTGATGGGTTTGATGATGGATAATCCCAGCTCCCAAAAACAGCAAATTCTTGAACAATGCATGATTGAAAGCATGAAACAACACCGCCAACAAACCCAGCGCCGCCAGTTGCGGATGGCCGTTTGCCATGAAGATCATCGACAGCCCCAGCACCATAAAAATGATGCCGATGTTTTCAACCGAACTGTAAGCCAAAAGCCGTTTCAAATTAGTCTGCATCATCGCATATAAAATACCGCCTAGTGCCGAGACGGTGCCCAGTATCAGCAATACTACGCCCCATTGCCAATGCACATCGCCGAGCAAGTCGAAGCAAAAACGAATTAGTCCATAGAGTGCGACTTTAAGCATGACTCCGCTCATCAACGCGGAAATATGCGAAGGCGCAACCGGATGCGCTTCCGGCAGCCAGACATGTACAGGTACAATTCCGGCCTTCATGCCGAAGCCCAACAGTGCCCACATAAAGGCAATGCTTGCCCAGGTGGTTGACAAGTCCGCCTTACGCAACGCATCAAAGGTAAAACCGTCCGAGAAACCGGCCAGTACGCCAAAACCCAAAATAATGGCTAATGCACCGACTTCGGCCATCAACAAATAGATAAAAGCCGCACTGCGATTAGCAGCATTTTCATGCTGGAACGCCACCAGAAAATAGCTGGCAACCGACATCAATTCCCAAGCAATCATGAAAAAGAACGCGTCATCAGCCAACAGCACCAGCAGCATCCCGGCAACAAACAGGCCGGTAAACAAACCCAAAATTGCAAAAGGATGCTGGCTTTCATCGTAACTATTCACATAGCCCGGCCCATAAAGGCTAACTGAGCTTACAGCAATACCTATGATTAAAAAGAAAAAACCTGACAAGCAATCGAAACGAACATGCCAGGGCAGCCACGGCAACCCTAAACTGAGTTGATCGGTAACTACCTCCTTACCGATCAAAACGCTCAACCCGGCCAATATTGCGAACACGCCGGATAAACCCAATAACACAAACACCGCTTTCCGCAATAAAAAAGGAAAATGCTTTTCTTCCAGACAGGGTGCAATCAGGGATTGATAACGCTCACTGTCTTTCGGGATTTTCTTAAACCAGTACTGGCTAAACTTCAGTATATACAGGCGCTGATTCATCATCAGGCCCAGCAAACCGGAAAAAAAACTTAGCAGAACAGCGCTATAAGCTAATACAAGAATCATGGAATTCTCACTCTAGTTGGTAAATACGCTTCGACACACTGCTACCGTGCCATTACCATTGGCCGTATAACAGGAGTGCAAGCTCTGCTTGCCTGTTGGCAATATATCGAAATTTGCAAGCAGCAAAGCCTGCACTCCAGCTTTAGGGATACTCCTACAGCCCATAATGATCGCTTTTACGGCGGCTCATGTTATTTCGCTTCATTCTGCGTACTGCCAAGGGATGTTCAGAGAAAGTATCATGATATTCCATCCCTAAAAACTTGCATTGCCCGCCCAGCCCTTCATAGTTATGCTGAAAATTATGGATAAATTCCATCACGGTATGGTCGATCAGGTACGCATTGTTCAATTGAAAGATAACCGTTTTGCCGTTCTCCAGATTAACTAAAGCAGCCTTCAATGACATAAAGTTAGAGAAAATCGCCGCACCAACTATCGAGACCACAACAGAATCAATATCTTTCGGTTCAATAACAAAATGAATTTTAAATAGATTGTTCGGTCTGACACCACGCAGCATATGGATAGCAAACTTGGTTAAAATGCCGATACCGACACCGACCAATAAATCGGTCGCCAACACTCCGATAATCGTCACCACGAACATAAACAATTGTTCTTTGCCGACGCCCATGACTTTAGCGAACTCTTTCGGCGAAGCCAGGCGAAAACCGGTATAGACCAGCAATGCGGCCAGCGCAGCTAATGGAATGCTATGAATCAACCGAGGAAACAACACCACGAACAACAACATAAAAACGCCGTGAAAGAAGTTAGACCATTGGGTTTTTGCCCCATTGTTCACGTTAGCCGAACTACGTACGATCTCCGCAATCATCGGCAAGCCGCCGATTAAACCAGCCATCAAATTACCGACGCCGACTGCGGTTAAATCACGGTCAAGATTGGAATGACGTTTATACGGATCCAGTTTGTCGACCGCCATCGCGCTAAGCAAACTCTCCAGGCTGCCGACCAAGCTGATACTAACCACGGCTTCCCAGAACTCTGCGGTGGCGAATTTCGAAAAATCGGGAAAATAAAAACTGGACATAAAATTTTCAGAAATCGCGACCAAAAATTTCGGTCCGACAGTTTCTTCATGATGCGGTAAAAAATGCGCATCCGGCAGGAACAAATACATGTGTTCATGTTCCAGATCGAAATACCGCGCCAAGCCCATCCCGGCCAACACCACAATAAGCGGCGCCGGAACCATTTTTAAAATTGGATTTTTTACTACTGACCAAATAATCAATATCGCTAGCCCGGTAAAACCGATAATGGCAATTTCATGATTGGGATCCATAAGGCTATGCGGAATTTGTGCAATAGTCGAAAACAGGCTGCTGCCTTTTTCCGGCGTAGTACCCAGCATGACATGGATTTGTTTGGCCATAATAATGATGCCGATAGCCGCCAACATGCCATGCACCACCGATGCCGGGAAAAACGAACTCAACCGTCCGGCTTTGAATACCCCCATTAAGATTTGTATGACACTGGCAACTACGATAGCCGCCAAGGCATAACGATAACCGGCCATCGCGTCGCCTTCTCCCAGTTCCTGCACCGCGCTGAGTACCACCACGATCAACCCGGCAGCCGGGCCATTAATGGTTATAAACGATCCGTTGATACGCGAAACCAGTACGCCCCCAATAATAGCCGTGATAATGCCGGCCGATGGCGGAAATCCGGAAGCCATCGATATACCCAAGCACAACGGCAAAGCAATAAGAAAAACCAGAAAACCGGACAGCAAGTCACTCCGCCAGTTTTCTTTTAAACCGGCTAAACCGGACTTAGGTAACCCCGAAAGGGACGACTCACTCATACAAACCCTCGTAATTGCAAATAAATTTTAATGAGGTACAAGCCAAAACCATGCCAACCTAATTTATTTTTTAACTTGATGATTTCTTGAGTATTATTTTTTGTTGCATAGCTAAAAAGATAGCCGGCTAAGGTGCAAAACAACCGGTTGGTTGTTTTGCACCGATACAGAGGTGTTGTAACGTATCAACCGCAGTTAAAACTCTACTGCTAAGGTTTTGATTTTCAGACTTCTGATGTGAGGCTCAGAGAAAATCATACTTGATTCAGCTGCAAAAAATTGCAGTTGAGATTTTTAGACGGCAATAAATTGGATCAATATACAAATGATTTATCTGCCTTGATCGACCCAATATTATTGATTTAAGCCGCCCATGTTGAGATTATCTAAGTGCGAATGATTCAAGCCATACATGAAATGTCTTTCGACAAACTCAGAACGAATAAGGAACTGATGTTATGCACAGACGGTATTTCTCCCGTATGCCGCGCTGAGCACCGCAGCTTTCGGCGGGAATAGCCCGGGAGCGCTGCATGGATGCAGCGCGTTGCCAGAGGGCCACGGATGGCCCTTCTGGCAACCCCCGTCGAAAGCGAGGAGCGCAGGACAAATCGGCAGGACAGCCGATTTGCATGCATCGCACCCGAAGGGCGAGGCACAAGGATGTGTCGAGTGATTCAAGCGGCATCCGGGTCGCCTTTTCTTTGGTTACTTTCTTTTCGACTGCACGGATGCAGGAGGTAGAGCAACGCAGGAGCAGTTGCCGAGGCGACGCAAAAGAAAGTAACTCGCCTTCGGGTGCGAGAACCCGATTCAAATAACGTCGCGAAGCGACAGCTTAAATAATAAAAGTATTAATGCAGTCTAAATTCGACTGACTACTTAACATCTGTACAGAACTTAATTAGGACACTCATGCAATAAGACTTACCCTCTGCGCCACTCATGATAACGAGCAATACACCGCAGCAAGCCTTTCGGTGCGTGGTTGCGCTTCCACACTCCAGCCGCGTATTTGTTAGCCTCGGATAAGGTCGGATAAATATGAATGGTACCCAGTAACTTGTTTAGGCCGATATTATTTTTCATCGCCAGCACGAACTCGGCGATTAACTCGCCGGCGTGTTCACCGACGATAGTCACGCCGAGAATCTTATCTTTGCCCGGCACGGTTAATATTTTGACGAAGCCGTGCGCTACGCTATCGGCAATCGCACGATCCAGGTCATCGATAAGGTAGGTAGTGACTTCATAAGCAATACCTTTTGCCTTTGCATCCTGTTCGTTAAGCCCGACCCGCCCAACTTCAGGATCGGTAAAGGTAGCCCAGGGAATCGCCGAGTAATCGGTGCGAAATTTGATAAAACTGCCGAACAGCGCATTCACCGAAGCATACCAAGCCTGATGAGCGGCGGTATGGGTAAACTGAAACGGGCCGGATACGTCGCCGCAGGCGAATATGTTTGGGTAATTGGTCTGTTGAAATTCATTGATTTCAATAGTACGGCTGACCGATGTTTCAATGCCCAGCTGTTCAAGGCCGTAGCCTTTTATATTGGCTACCCGGCCGATAGCTAATAATATTTGATCGAAAGGAATGCGTACCTCTTTATTTTCATGCTCGGCAAGCAGGATTTTTTCACCGTTTTCGATAATAAATCCTTTAGCCGTATGACCAATAAGCACATTAATGCCTTCCAGGCGGAACTTTGTCATGACTGCTTCCGAGACCTCGGCATCTTCTTTGATTAATAAGCGCGATGCCATTTCGACTTGAGTAACCTGACTGCCTAAACGGGCAAAGCTTTGCGCCAACTCGCAGCCGATAGGTCCGCCTCCGAGTATAACCAATCGCCGGGGCAGCTCGCGCAATTCCCAAACAGTATCGGAAGTCAGATAAGCAATGCTCTCAATGCCGGGGATCGGCGGAACCAAGGGGCTCGAGCCGGCGGCAACGATGATGGAACGCGTGGTAATAATCCGGGAATCCCCGGCTTTTATTACCTGAACTTCCCAAGGTGAAATAATTTTGGCCTCACCCTCGATAACCTCCACACCAAGGTCTGTATAGCGTTGCACGGAATCGTGAGGCTCGACGGTTTTAATAACCGTCTGCACCCGGTCCATCACATCGGCAAAATCCAGTTCGACGTCGGCTTTTTTGATGCCGAAATCGGCCGATCGGCGCATCTGTGCCAGCAATCTGGCAGAACGGATTAAGGCTTTAGACGGTACACAGCCGGTGTTCAGGCAGTCGCCGCCCATTTTATGTTTCTCAACCAAAGTAACTTTGGCTTTGACAGCCGCAGCAATGTAAGCGGCAACCAGACCGCCTGAACCCGCGCCTATCACCACGATGTTACTGTCAAAACGTTTCGGCTTTATTAAGGAAGCATACACTTTGTTCGCCTTAATCGCTTCGACGACTTTACTGGCCAGCAGCGGAAAAATGCCCAATAAAGCAAAAGAACCGATCAGGCCGGGAGACAAAATACCCGACAATGACTCCAGCTTACCCAACTGAGTTCCGGCATTTACATAAACCACTGTACCGGCCAACATGCCGACCTGACTGACCCAATAGAAAGTCTTTGTGTTGAGATTTGTTAAACCCGTAACCAGATTAATAACAAAAAAAGGAAATATCGGCACCAATCTCAGGGTAAAAAGATACAGCGCACCATCCTTGTCCACGCCTTTATTAATTACATTCAGGCGGTCGCCGAACCGGGCTTTAACCTGATCGCGAAACAAAAAACGAGCCGATAGAAAAGCCAGCGTTGCACCAATGGTAGAAGCAAAAGAGACAATCAGCGTTCCCCAGAACAAGCCGAACACCGCGCCGCCGGCCAAGGTCAGAAGAGCTGCACCCGGCAAAGACAATCCGGTCACCGCAATATAAATCAGCATATAAATAGCAACCGACAAACCCGGATGGTCGCTACGATAAGTTTGGATGGCTGCTTGCTGCGCTTTCAGCGTTTCCAGCGTTAAATAGTCTTGAAGATCAAAAATAAAAAACGACGCAATCAAAACGCCAATGGCGGCCAACAGTGCCCAGCGTGAAAAACTCATGGTATTTCTCCTGTACCGGTAGAGGGTATGTTAGCAAGAATCTCCCGCAAGCCGATTTGTATGTAGCAGCCAAAACGCCAAACAGAACTCCGTTGAATAAGAGCAAGTATACTAAGCTAATAAATTTTTTTATATGCAGATAAAGACAAAACTTAATCGGTTAAACGCTTGCCGACTCGATGGTAAGCATCTTTTAGTTCTTCCCCGACCATTTTAGCTTTGGCTATAAAATCTTCGGAAGTCTCCACTGATTTATCCGCTATGTCAGCGGCTTTAATTTTTAAACGATGCC
>NZ_SCTW01000135.1 GCF_004322395.1 Methylobacter sp. | reverse complement strand
CTCAGCCAATAATGTTTCAGCCTGTTTGCGGTTGCTTATTTCAGCCAACGGCAGTGCTTTTAGACTCTGGATGGTTTTGTCAAAATTGTGTTTATAGCTGACCGGCGCAATATCAGCCACAACCAGCTTGTTCACTCTGTCCGGAGCAGAAAGCGCAAGCCACATTGCCACCTTGCCGCCCATGCTGTGTCCCAGCAAGCTGGCTGTTTTTAGTCCATGATCATCCATAAATTGCAGCAAATCCGCTGTCATGGCCGGATAATCCATTAGTGGATGATGTGGCGATGCACCATGATTGCGCATATCCGGCACATACACATGAAACCGTACAGACAGTCTTAACGCTATCTGCCGCCAGTTACGCGACGAAGCGAAAAAACCATGCAGGATAATTAAAGGGCTATTATTTGAGTCGCCGAATTCCTCAAAAGCCAGTTGCACGGTTTCCATCAGGCGAAAACAAATAATGCGCCCATCAAACCGCCGCAAATACCGCCCCAAATTACCAGCCAGCCCAAATGCTCATGAATAATAGACTGAACCATCTCTTTTACTAATTGCGGTGTTAATTCACTCAAGCGCTTATCGATTACTGTTTCAATTTTGTCGATAATATCGCCGCCGATTTTGTGAGCATCCAGACCCTGCTTTAATGCGGATTTAAACCGGTCGGACTCGACCATTTCGGTCAGGGTGATTTTCATTTTTTCGGTAAACGGCTCTTTTAACGGCACCAGCGCTTCTTCGCCGCCCATCATCATTAACATACCGCCAAAAGATGAACCCATAATAGACGATACCAAGCCTTCGTAAACCTTGTCATAATCGACCGCATTCAACAAAGGCTCCAGATTCAGCAGGTTTTTGCCCTGCTGTTCCTCGTTTTCAATAAACTGTTCGATGTTGTTTGCGGTAAAAAACTGCTCCATCATCAGCTGCTTGATGGACAGTTTGAACTCTTCAAACCTTGCTGGGATAACGCCTGAACCGTATAAATAAGGCACTTTCTCAAACAGCATGTAAATAGCCAGCCAATTGGTTATGGCTCCGGAAAGGGCAAAAAAGCCGATGGATTTGATTAATTCCGCCGAGCTAACGTAGCCGATAAAAATGATTGCAACTGCGATTAAATTGGTAACAAAGCTTTTGTTTTGTAATTGTTCTTTCATCGTTTCTTGATAAATAAATCAGTAATAGTGCCTTCGATCATTTCAGCCGAAAAGCCCAAGGTTTCCGCCAACGTGGGATGCGCGTGTACCGTTAATGCCAAATCCTCAACAGTTGCGCCCATTTCCAAAGCCAATACGGCTTCGGCGATTAACTCACCGGCATTAGTGCCTGCGATACCCGCACCGAGAATACAGCCGGTTCGTTTGTCGCTAAGCAATTTAGTCACGCCTTCTTTGCGGCCGATGCTTAACGATCGCCCGCTGGCCGCCCACGGGAAAGCGGCTTTTTCGTAGGCTATGTCTTGCGCTTTAGCGGCATTTTCAGTCAAGCCCATCCAGGCTATTTCCGGATCGGTATAAGCGACGGAAGGAATGGTTAAAGCCCGCCACTCGGTCGCCATACCGGCAATTGCTTCGGCTGCTATTTTACCTTCATGCGACGCCTTATGCGCCAGCATCGGGTTTCCTACTACATCGCCAATCGCAAAGATATGTTTCACATTGCTGCGTTGTTGTTTATCGACGCTGATGAATCCGCGCTCATCGACATTAACCCCGGCTTTATCGGCATCGATTAAATGGCCGTTGGGGCGCCTTCCTACTGCAACCAGTACTTTATCGAATACATCGGTTTCGGGTACGTCTTTGCCGCTGAAGCTGACTTTCAATCCTTCCGGCAATGCTTCAATATTTTTTACTTGAGTTTCCAGGAAAATATTGTCGTATTGTTTTTTGATCCGTTGCATTAACGGCCTGACCAGATCTTTGTCACAACCGGGAATAATCTGATCCTGCATTTCTACGACAGTGATCTTGCTGCCCAGCGCGTTATAAACGGTCGCCATTTCCAAGCCGATGATACCGCCGCCGATAATCAGCAGTTTTTTGGGGATGTTTTGAAGATTGAGCGCATCGGTGGAATCCATCAGCCGGGGATCGTCATTCGGAAACGAGGGTATTTTTACCGGCTGGGAGCCGACCGCGATAATAGCCTGTTTAAACTCTATCGTCTGAGTGTCGTCACCGTCTTCAACTAGCACTTGCGTGTCGGAAACAAAACGACCGACGCCTTTAACAACCGTTACATTGCGTTGCTTCGCCAACGCCGCTAAGCCCGCGGTTAACTGGGAGCTGATGTTATTTTTCCAGCCGCGCAGTTTTTCCAAATCAATGTTGGGTTCGGCAAAACCGATTCCGGCTGGATTGATTTCTTTAGCTTCATTTAACACGGTAGCCACATGCAACAAGGCTTTTGAAGGAATGCAGCCGACGTTTAAGCAAACCCCGCCTAAAACCGGATAGCGTTCAACCAAAGTGACTTGCTTACCTAAATCAGCGGCACGGAATGCTGCTGTATAACCTCCAGGGCCACCGCCCAACACCAAAATTTCTGTTTTCAATTGCACACCTTCAATTTAGAGTGATGAGAATTTATTGGTATTTTAATAATGGAACACGGATTAGACGAATTGGAACGGATTTTATGTTTCATCCGTGTTCTATTTTCTAACTCAGTTTTTTGATACTGACGAATTTGTTTTCAAGCGTTAATTCCATTTCGAAATAGCCGTTGATACCCTGATTGGTCAAAAAAGACTGAATCCTTCCCGCCGGAAAAGCAACTCTTCTGCCATCATCGGCAACGACCGAAACGTTTTTAGCCATACCTTGATAAACCTTAAGGTATTGGTCGTATGACAGACTAAGCGCAAAACGGATATATTGGTGTTGAGACATGGGATATGAGCATCAACTTAAGCATAAGAATGATTCACCACGAAGGCACGAACAACTGCATGGAGGCAGAAGGTAGAGCAATGCAGGAGCAATTGCCGAGAGCACGAAGAAATAAAACTTCGTGCTCTTCGTGCCTTCGTGGTTTTATGCTTTTTTGTTAATTAACGGTTGTTTTGTAACGCGGCAATGCGTTCTTCCAATGGTGGATGACTCATAAACAACCTGCTCACGCCACCGCCGTTAATGCCGAAAGCCGCCAATTGCCCCGGCAGGTCTTCTGCTTCGTGCCCACGTTGTAAAGCACGCAGAGCACCGATCATTTTTTCCCGTCCGGCTAAGTTTGCACCGCCGGCATCCGCTTTAAATTCACGATAACGGGAGAACCACATGACCAGCATAGAAGCCAGAATCCCCAGGACAACTTGAGCTACCATTTGAGTAATGTAATAGGCTGGGCCGTAACCGCGCTCGGTTTTAAATACAACCCGATCGACAACGTGACCGATGATGGTGGCAAAGAAGTAAACGAACGTATTTACTACACCCTGCATTAATGCCATAGTTACCATATCGCCGTTAGCAACATGGCTGATTTCATGACCGACAACCGCTTCAATTTCATCGGGGTTCATGTTCTGCAACAAGCCGGTGCTGACAGCGACTAATGCACTATCTCTGCTCATGCCGGTAGCAAAAGCGTTGGCATCGGGAGTTTGAAAAATACCGACTTCCGGCATGCCGATACCTGCTTGACTGGCTTGCTTGGCCACAATGTTAATCAACCATTGTTCGGTCTGGTTTTGCGGTTGTTCGATAACGTGTACGCCCATCGCCCTTTTTGCCGACCATTTAGACATGGCCAAAGAAATAACGGAGCCGGTCATGCCGATTATTGCTGACATGACTAAAAGAGCATTCAGATTAAGATCGACGCCTTGAGCATCCAGGGCGCTGCTTAAGCCTAAAACATTAAAAATAATGCTGACCACAACTAATATGGCCGCATTGGTTGCAAAAAAAAGAAAAATACGCATCATATATTTTGAGCCTTTTTGATTAGGTTAAGGTTTAGTCTATATGGGGGTTTGAATACTATATTCCAACCCTAATAAGAATGTTAATTTAACTTAAAGTTTAACGGAGGGGTATTCTCATGCATATTATAAAAGCAATATTGTTCGCTTTGTTTTTAATTAACCCTTGTTTAGCTTTTACGCAGCCAAGCGACATTCTACAGCAACTACATGTTCCTGCAGGCTTTACCTTATCCATTTTCGCCGATAATCTCCCTAATGCCCGCAGCTTGGCCTTGGGCGACAATGGCGTAGTATTTGTAGGTACAGCAACTGAAAATACCGTTTACGCCGTACAAGATATCAATAACGATGGCGTCGCAGATCAACATTATGTGATAGCCAGCCATTTAAACAGCCCCAACGGCGTCGCTTACAAGAACGATACACTCTATGTAGCGGAAATTAATCGTATTATTCGTTTTGATCAAATCACGCAGCAGTTAGCTAATCCGCCTAAACCCGTCGTAATTTACGATCAACTTCCATCCGATGAGCATCATGGCTGGAAATATTTGCGCTTTGGCCCTGATAACAAGCTGTACACTGCAGTCGGCTCTCCTTGCAATGTTTGTGAGCCTGAGAAACCGATCTATAGCTCTCTGGTTAGGCTAAATCCTGACGGTAGCGGTTTTGAAATTCTTGCACGGGGTATCAGAAGCTCGGTTGGATTTGATTGGCAACCGGAAACCAATGCCTTGTTTTTTACAGAGAATGGTCGCGATTACATGGGTGATGACCTGCCGCCAGATGAACTTAATCAGTGGGCTACTGTCGGTCAACATTTCGGTTTTCCCTATTGCCATGGCGGTGACATTCCTGACCCAGAATTTGCTTCAGCAGATAAAATGTGCAGTCAATTTACTGCGCCGGTATGGAAATTTAAGGCGCATGTAGCAGTATTAGGTATGCGTTTTTATCGAGGCAATCAATTTCCTATCGAATTTAAGAACCAGTTATTTGTAGCTCAGCACGGTTCATGGAATCGTTCTATCCCAATAGGCTATCAGGTTGTTTTGGTAAAATTCAGTCAAGGTCAACCCGTTTCAGAGCAAGTTTTTATAGATGGCTGGTTAACCAGAGACTATAAAGTTCTGGGACGCCCCGTCGATGTTTTGGAAATGCCTGACGGTAGTCTGTTGATCAGCGACGATAGGCTAGGTGTCATCTATAGAGTTGCGTATATAGGTAATCATGTATAAACAGTTTGAAGTTTTAACCCAAAAAATCGTTTATCAAGGTTTTTTCCGCGTAGAAGAATACCGCCTTAAACATACTTTGTTTGGCGGAGGATGGAGCTCTGAAATAACGCGCGAGTTATTCATGCGCGGTAGTTGCGTCGCGGTTCTGCTATACGACCCAGATGCCGATAAAGTAGTACTGATCGAACAGTTTAGAACCGGCGCAATTTTAAATCCGGATAAAGCTTGGCTAGTGGAAATTGTTGCAGGGGCAATCGAGGAAGATGAATCTGCCGAGGAAGTCGCTTATCGGGAATCTCTGGAAGAAGCGGGCTGTGAAATTCAGCAATTGATGGTTATTAATGAGTTTTATACCACTCCAGGCGGTTCGTCCGAATGGATTACCCTGTTTTGCGGTAAAGTGGACAGCACTCAAGTAGGCGGTATTCATGGTCTAGACCATGAGGATGAAGATATATTGGTACGTGCTGCTGATTTTGATGAAGTGTATCTTATGTTAGAAAACGGCGAGATAAAATCGGCAATACCCATTATTGCTATTCAATGGTTGGCATTGAACCGGCAGAAACTTAAACAAAAATGGGGAGTATAAAAAGGCAAAGAATGTAAAGTTTTTAACTTTCAGGATATTAAAGCTCTGCATGAACTTTGCAGAGCTTTAACTCACAATGATTAATCGACTATCTTACATTTTTCCCGTGAAGCATCTACTCGATCACGAAGTTCCTTTCCAGGCTTAAAATGCGGCACATGTTTTTTTGACAATGCTACAGATTCACCTGTTTTAGGATTGCGTCCCATGCGGGGAGGGCGCAAATGTAGCGAAAAACTACCAAATCCCCTAATCTCGATTCTTTCACCGGATGATAACGCCTGATTCATTTGTTCAATGATACATTTTACCGCTATCTCTACATCTTTCTGTGCAAGATGCGGCTGATGTTTGGCAAGTGCTTCAATTAATTCTGATTTTGTCACATTCTATCCTGCGAAAACAAATAAAATTAAAGGAGCGTATACTCATACACACTCCTCATGATTTTTATTTTTCCATCTGCTTAAAAATATCGGCAAAAGTAGGTGTGGATACACCAACTGATGATTGCTGAGAATGATCTTTAATTGAATGAGATTCTTCATCGCTATCTTTAGCTTTGATAGATAAAGAAATCGACTTACTTTTCTTATCTACGCCGATGAATTTGGCTTCAAGTGTGTCGCCTTCTTTTAACAAAGTTCTCGCATCTTCAACGCGATCGCGTTGAATCTCGGAAGCGCGTAAATAGCCTTCAACGTGATCGGCTAAAGTGACAACCGCGCCTTTAGCATCAACTTCTTTAACAGTCCCTTTCACCAAGCTGCCTTTTTCATGAGTAGCCAGGAAGTTTTGGAATGGATCTTGTTCAAGTTGTTTGATACCTAAAGAGATACGCTCACGTTCAGAGTCAACCGCTAAAATAACAGTTTCCAGTTCATCGCCTTTCTTGAAGTCGCGAACCGAAGCTTCACCTTCATCTGCCCATGAAATATCGGACATATGAACCAAACCGTCAATACCGCCATCCAAGCCGATGAAAATACCAAAATCAGTAATCGATTTGATTTTTCCTGAGATTTTATCGCCTTTGTTATGTGTTGCTGCAAATTCATCCCAAGGATTGGTTTTGCATTGTTTCATGCCTAAAGAAATACGACGGCGTTCTTCATCGATTTCCAGAACCATCACTTCGACTTCATCGCCCAATTGAACGAGTTTGGAAGGGTTGACATTTTTGTTAGTCCAATCCATTTCAGAAACGTGAACCAAACCTTCTACGCCTTCTTCAATTTCAACAAAGCAACCGTAATCGGTCAGGTTGTTCACTTTACCGAATACGCGTGTGCCTGCTGGATAGCGACGGGCAATGTTTTGCCATGGATCTTCACCCATTTGCTTCATGCCTAATGAAACACGGTTTTTATCTTTGTCGTATTTCAGGACTCTAACTTTAATTTCCTGGCCGATTTCCACACATTCGGACGGATGACGTACGCGTCTCCATGCCATATCGGTGATGTGTAACAGACCGTCAATACCGCCAAGATCGATAAACGCGCCGTAATCGGTCAGGTTTTTAACCACGCCGGTAACGATTGCGCCTTCTTCCAGCGTTTTCAGCAATTCTTCTCTTTCCGCGCTGTATTCTTTTTCTACAACGGCGCGACGGGACAGAACTACGTTATTACGTTTTTGATCGATTTTTATAACTTTGAATTCCAGATCGCGATTTTCCAGGAAAGTCGTGTCTCTGATCGGGCGAACATCAACCAATGAACCAGGCAAGAAAGCACGTAATGCGCCAACCGCTACAGTGAAACCACCGCGAACTTTGCCGGTAATACGACCGATAATAGTTGCTTCTTTTTCAAACGCATGTTCAAGTTCAGACCAAGCTTTGTTTTTCTTCGCTTTATCACGAGAAAGCAGTGTGGCACCCAAGCCGTCTTCAAATAAATCAAGGGCAACCTCGACTTCGTCGCCAATGGCAACTTCTAATTCGCCATCGTTATTTAGAAACTGCCATTTTGGAATGACACCTTCTGATTTCGAATGGGTGCTGACGATGATCATATCGTTTTCGATATCGACAACCGTACCCATTAACATGGCGCCAGGACGCATTTCCGTCTTGATTAGACTTTCTTCAAATAATTCAGCAAAGCTTTCGCTCATTTTCCATTCCCAAGCCTGTTAAAACACGAACAGACCTTTTCTTTATCAAAGTTAAAAAAAGATCACACGCAAACAATTTGCGGTGACCACGTAAGTAATCCTTATTGGATTAAATTCAGTACTTCTTCAATGACAGCATTTAATGCCATATCCGAAGAATCAATATAAAACGCATCACTCGCCATAGCTAACGGAGCGGTCTTACGCTCCATATCCCGGCGATCACGTTCTTCTATCTCATTTGTTATCTGTGCTAGGTTAGCATCAATCCCTTTTTCTATCAACTGTTTATATCGCCGTTTAGCTCTTTCGGCTGCGCTGGCGGTTAAAAACACCTTGTTTTGGGCCTCGGGAAAAACCACTGTTCCCATATCGCGCCCATCTGCAACCAGTCCCGGCAGTTGCTTGAAATCCTTCTGTTTTTGCAATAAAACACGCCTGACCTCAGGTAGCGCCGCAACGATGGAAGCCGTATTGCCGGTGCTTTCCAGCCCTAATTGTGCTGTGATGTCTTCACCATTTAGCCTAACGATCAAATCATCGCCACAATCGAATTCCAGCACCATTGCTTGGGCTATATCGGCAATAGCTGCTTCATCTTCCAGGTCAGCAGCCTGCTTTAACGCAGCAATTGCCAATGAACGGTAAATAGAGCCGCTGTCCAGGTAATTCCAGCCCAATTTTTTTGCCACCGCCCTGCTAACCGTGCCTTTTCCTGCACCGCTAGGGCCATCGATAGTCAATACCGAAACTGTCACGCTTCTTCCCTGCAAACAAGATTAAGACCTAAACGTGTTGCCAAATCCCTAAACTCAGGGAACGAGGTATTCACATTTTCACAGTCGCGGATGGTAATCGGTGCGTCGGCACGTAGCCCGGCAATTGAAAATGACATCGCGATTCTGTGGTCGCCATGCGATATAACTTCACCGCCGCCTATCGGGCCGCTCTGAATAATCATGCCGTCTTCTGTCGGCTGTGCATCCACGCCTAATATTTGCAAGCCGTCCGCCATTACCTGAATGCGATCGGATTCTTTTACCCTGAGCTCTTCGGCACCGGTTAAGCGTGTCTGGCCTTCTGCGCAAGCGGCAGCGACAAACAAAACCGGAAATTCGTCAATAGCTAGCGGTACCAGATGCTCGGGAATGTCTATGCCTTTAAGAGGGCTGTATACAACATGCAGATCGGCTACCGGCTCGCCTCCGACAGTGCGCTCGTTAAGAACTTCAATATTGGCGCCCATCAATCTGAGGATGTCAATGATCCCGGTACGCGTAGGATTAATACCGACATGTTTCAATAACAGGTCGGAACCCGGTGCAATGGACGCTCCAACCAGAAAAAATGCCGCCGATGAAATATCACTGGGTACGTCAATATCGGCAGCGGTTAAACTCCCTTCGGCGGTAATGCTGACTTTATTGCCTTCTTGTTTCACCGGGTAATTAAAACCGGCCAACATGCGCTCGGTATGATCTCGGGTAGGTGCAGGCTCGGTAACGCAGGTTACGCCTTGCGCATACATGCCTGCCAACAACAGGCAGGATTTGACCTGGGCACTGGCTATCGGCATTGCGTAATCAATTCCGGTCAGCTGCCCTGCCCTGCCGGTAATATGCAATGGTGCCGTACCGCGCTCAGTGGTTTTTATATCGGCCCCCATTGTTGCCAACGGCTCGGTGACTCTTTTCATAGGCCTTCCGGACAATGATTTATCGCCGGTTAATACTGAATTGAACGCCTGACCTGCCAATAATCCACTCAACAAACGCATGGATGTCCCGGAGTTCCCCAGGTATAAATCGTTTTTAGGCGCTTTTAAACCATGCTTACCGACACCGTGAATGGTTAGTTCGCCATTGACCGGTCCCTCAATTTCAACCCCCATATCACGAAAAGCCTGCAACGTCGCCAGCGCATCTTCCGCTTCCAGAAAGCCTTTTACATGCGTAACGCCTTCGGCCAGCGAGCCCAACATGATTGATCGATGCGACATGGATTTATCGCCGGGCACACGTGCCTCTCCTTGTAGTTTGCCGCCGGGTTGAACCTGAAATGTTATTGATTTTGACATATTAATTATTATCGAACTGGTCAAGAAAGCGTTGCCGTGCATTTCTGGCATACGTAAAGGTTTCAAAAAGTTGCCGGCTGTCGTTAGTTTCCAGCAAACGTTGTATTTTATCTAATTCTCCTTTTAACTGCTCAATTAAAGGAATAATCTCGTTCTTATTGGCGGCGCAAATATCCTGCCACATAGTCGGGTCGCTGGAAGCAATCCGGGTAAAATCTCTAAACCCGCCGGCCGCATATTTAAAAATCTCACTCTGTTCGTCTTTATGGCCGAGCATATCTACTAAGGCAAACGCTAGAATATGCGGCAAATGACTGGTTGCGGCCAATACACCGTCATGGCGACTCACATCCATCACCGATACTAACGCCCCCAGTTGTTCCCAAAAGCATTGGATTTTTTGCACTGCTTCGGAACTGGTATTGCCGACCGGCGTGATAATCAAACGCTTATTCTGAAACAAATTATCTACCGATGCTGTCACGCCACTTTGTTCTGCACCGGCTATCGGATGCGCGGGAACCAGATTATCCGGAACAACGCCAAAAATCCGCTCTGCAGCAGTAATAACACTGCCTTTGGTGCTGCCGACATCGGTATAAATAGCACTATCCGACCACAGCGGTTTAAGCTGGGCAAAAATACTTTCGATACTCGCAACAGGTGTCGCTACCACAATGCAATCAGCGTCCTGAACAGCTTCCGAAAGCTCCAGAGTATAATCATCAATAACACCCAGTTGTTTTGCCGTTTGCATATTTTGCTGATCTTGCTGACGACCGTATCCGACTATGTTATTGCATAAACCGTGCTGCCGTGCTGCGCGGGCGATAGACCCGCCAATCAATCCAACGCCGATAATGCAAATCCGGTTAAACATTGCCTGATAAAACTTCAGCTAATGCTTGTAGAAACAGCTGATTTTCCGCCTGCGTGCCAATAGTAATGCGCAGATGATTGGGTAATTCATACACACCAACCGGCCTGACGATAACTCCTTTTCGCAACAAAGCCTCATAAATCGGCATCGCGGATTGTTTCACGTCGACTAATACAAAGTTGCCTGCCGATGGAATCCATTCTAAATCCAAATTTTTAAAACCATCGGTTATAAACTGCATACCTTGGGCATTAACCGCAATGGTGTTTTGCAGGTGTTCAGTGTCCGTCAACGCCGCCTCGGCAGCGGCCAGAGCCAACATATTATTATTGAAGGGCTGGCGCACTCGATTCAGGATGTCGGCCAGTTGCGGACTGGATAAACCGTATCCTACGCGTAGCCCAGCCAAGCCATAGGCCTTGGAAAAGGTACGGGTAATTAATAAATTAGGGTATTTTTTTAGCCAAGCTATTGAGTTATCGGCGCTTCCGACTGCCAAAGATGGCGGAAGTGTCGCAATCGGTAAGGAACCGATGCGACCGTCACCAACAAATTCACAATAGGCTTCATCGAGAACGCACACGCAAGTATCCGGTAGTGCCTGAATAAATGACTCCAAACTGGCATGATCCAACAACGTGCCGGTCGGGTTATTCGGGTTCGCTATAAAAACCAGCCGCGTTTTATCAGTCACTTTTTGAAGCATAGCATCAAGATCGTGACCGTAATTTAAAGCTGGCGCCACAACAGCTTTAGCGCCAACCGCTTGAGTAACTATCGGATATACGGCAAAAGCATGCTGCGAAAAAACCACTTCGAATTCCGGCGTCAAAAATGCCCTGGCTACCAGTTCCAGAATCTCATTGGAACCATTGCCCAGAGTAATCTGATCCATGCCGACAGCATACTTTTTCGCTAATGCCTGCTTTAAATTAAAACCGTTGCCATCCGGATACAAGGCCAAATCCTTCAATGTCGCCTGTATCGCAGCCAAGGCTTTTTTGCCAGGTCCTAATGGATTTTCATTAGAGGCAAGCTTTATGATCTGAGTAAGTCCCAGCTCACGCTCAAGTTCTTCGATCGGCTTGCCTGGGGTATAAGGGATAAGCTTTTGTACGCCGAACACGGCAAGATTATAGATTTTATCTGCGTTATTCATGGAGTCTGTTTGAGAGCAATTAATACTCATGCCAAAAGGATGAGGGAGAAAATTAGAGTACGGCCTTAGGATAAGAACCCAAAAGTTTGAGCATATGGACGTTGTCATTCAATATAGCCAAAGCTTGGGAAACTTTGTCATCTTCACTGTGACCATCAATATCGATAAAAAACACATAATCCCATAATCCCTGGCGCGACGGCCTGGATTCAATATTGACCATATCGATATTAAATCTGGCGAAAGGTTCAAGTATCTTGTGCAACGCGCCTGGCTGATTGCCTGTAGAAACAACCAGCGATGTTTTATCTTTACCAGTGGAAGAAGATATTTGCTTTCCAATAATAATAAAACGGGTGGTGTTGTTTGGTTCGTCTTCGATATTTTTTTCAATGAGATTTAATTGATAAATTTCAGCCGCAACAACACCCGCAATGGCAACCGCCTGTTTATTGGTTGACGCTAATCTTGCCGCTTCGGTGTTACTGTTAACAGCAGTTCGCTTGGCATTCGGCAAACGGTTATCTAGCCAGTGCCGGCACTGTGCCAGAGATTGCTGATGAGAAAATACCTCGGTTACTTCATCCAGGTTATTCACAAGGCCCATCAAGTTTTGATGCACTCTGATTTCAACTTCGCCGCATATTTTTAGCGGCGAATTCAAAAACCTGTCCAAAGTATGGCTGATGACGCCTTCGGTAGAGTTTTCGACCGGCACAACACCAAATTGACAGTTGCCGTTTTCCACTGCATTAAAAATATCGTGAATGCTTGGAGCCGGTATCGTTTTAACCGCCGAGCCAAAATGTTTAATTGCGGCTTGCTGGGTAAATGTCCCTTCAGGGCCCAAATAAGCCACATCCAGCGGTTTTTCCAATGCTAAACACGCTGACATCAATTCTCTGAAAAAATGAGCCGCCGTATCGTCGGATAAAGGCCCCTCATTCAAATCTTTTATGCGCCGCAATACCAATGACTCGCGATCCGGGCGATAAAATGTACCTTGTTCACCCTGTGCAATCTTGGTTTTAGCAACTTCCTTTGCGCAAGATGCACGTTGATTAATCAATTGCAGAATCTGCTTATCGATTACATCAATTTTGTCTCTTAATTCAGAAAGGGGTGTGACGGATGACATGGCGGCCTGATTCAAATATTGGGTTTTCAGTAACTACTCAGCATTTAGAAAAAATACGACTGCATGGATGCAGAAGGTAGAGCAACGCAGGAGCAGTTGCCGAGAACGCTGATGACGCTGATAGTTATGATCAAATAAGATTTTTTTGAATTATCTGCGTTAATCATATTTATCTGCGTCGCCTAGAGGCGCCTACTTTTGGCATCCGCGTTCTATTTTTCTAACTCGGCCTTCGATTAATGGGTGCGTTCAAATTCAGCCATGAAATCAATCAAGGCCTGTACACCGGCTTCCGGCATCGCATTATAAATGCTCGCCCGCATGCCGCCCACTGAACGATGGCCTTTTAACTCAAACAAACCGTTAGCTTCCGCAGCGGCCAAAAACGGCTTATCCAGGCTTTCATCGGCTAGAATAAACGGCACATTCATCCGCGAACGGGACGCAACCTCAACCGGATTGGAATACAAAGCCGACTGATCGATAGCCTGATACAGCTTCGCCGCTTTAGCGATATTGCGTTGTTCGATACCCTCAACACCGCCCTGCTCTTTTAACCACTTAAGCACCAGCCCGCACAGATACCAGCTATAAGTTGCCGGTGTATTCAGCATGGACTGGTTTTTTGCCTGCTCAGCATAGTTAAAAACCGGCGGCACGGTTTTAGGCGCATGACCAACTAAATCGTCCCTGACTATTACTACAGTGACGCCGGCAGGCCCCATATTTTTTTGGGTTCCGGCATAAATCAGGCCGTACTGGCTGACATCAATTTTGCGCGATAAAATATTCGATGACATATCCGATACCAGCGGCAAGCCCTTGCTGTCCGGACAAGACTGGAACTCCACACCGTGAATGGTTTCATTAGAGGTATAGTGCAGATAAGCCGCCTGACTATCGATAGACCAGCTTGAAGCATCAGGAATCGTAGTAAATTTTGTACTCTCCGAACTGGCGCTGACGACTACATCACAATAAGCCCCTGCATCCTTGATGGCTTTTTCCGACCAAGCGCCGGTATTTAAGTAACAGGCTTTGGTTTTGCCGTTCAGAATGTTCTGCGGTATCAATGAAAATTGCCCCGACGCGCCGCCTTGCAAGAATAAAACCTTATAGTTTTCAGGAACGGCCAAAAGCGCTCTCAAATCGCTTTCCAGCTCTTCGGCAATGATAGAGAAATGCTTGCCGCGGTGGCTCATTTCCATGACCGACATACCGCTATCGCGCCATTCCAGCATTTCTTGCTGCGCTTGCTGCAATACCGACTCAGGAAATGCAGACGGCCCTGCGCTAAAATTATAAACTCTGGACATTACGATTCCTCTCCCGATTCACTATCGTCATTTGTTATTTGTTCCGACGCATCCTGCTCTGCTTCGGCATCATCTAAAAGATCATCGGTATCATCTACCCCTGCCAAGCCTTCGATTCGGTCAACGCCGATCACTTTTTCTTTCTTATCCAACCGGATAATCGTCACGCCCTGAGTATTTCTACCAACCACCGAAATGCCGTCAACCCGGGTACGAACCAAGGTGCCGCCATCGGTAATCAGCATGATTTCGTCATGATCGTTGACCAATACAGCGCCAACCACAGCGCCGTTACGCGCAGATGTTTGTATTGCAATTAGTCCCTGGCCGCCGCGTTTGTGGCAGGTAAATTCTTCCAGTTTGGTTCGCTTGCCGTAGCCGTTCTCGGTGATATTCAGCACCGTGCCTTCGGTCGCAATAATCAGGGAAATGACTTTTTGACCTTCCTGCAAACGAATTCCGCGCACACCGGATGCCGTTCTACCCATCGAACGTACATCTTCTTCATTAAAGCAGACCGCTTTGCCGGTGCTGCTGAATAACAGCACATTTTGATGGCCGTCGGTTACCGCAACGCCCACCAGCGTATCGTCTTCTCGTAAATCGATCGCTATTTTACCGTTAGTGCGTTGGCGCTCGAATTCTTTCAGTGGGGTTTTTTTAACGGTACCCGCAGAGGTCGCCATGAAAATGAATTTATTGTCGCTAAATTCGCGTATCGGCAACATCGCATTAATTTTTTCGCCTTGTTCCAACGGCAATAAATTAACAAAGGGCTTGCCTCGCGCTGCGCGGCTGGCAACCGGCAATTGATAGACTTTAAGCCAATAAACCTTGCCCAACGACGAAAAGCACAAAATAGTAT
Source organism: Methylobacter sp. (assembly GCF_004322395.1). Classification (GTDB taxonomy): domain Bacteria; phylum Pseudomonadota; class Gammaproteobacteria; order Methylococcales; family Methylomonadaceae; genus Methylobacter_A. The sequence goes on along the minus strand of NZ_SCTW01000135.1, from coordinate 10,721 downwards.
CGTGGGTATTCGCAACAATCAGCTTGTCGACAAAGTCTTCTTCTTTAGTCGCAGTTGCCGATTTGCCGCGGCCACCGCGCCGTTGCGCCTTGTAATCGCTCAGCGGCTGGGACTTGACATAACCTTCGTGCGACATGGTTACGACCATATCTTCTTCGGTAATCAGGTCTTCATCGGATAAATCCGAACGATTTTGGATAATTTCCGTGCGCCGCTCGTCGGAATACTGCTCCTTGATAGCCACCAGCTCTTCCCTGATGATTTCCATCAGCCGAACATCACTACCCAAAATAAACAAATACTCATCGATTTGCTCCAGCAGCTGCTTGTATTCATTGACTATCTTGTCCTGCTCCAGACCGGTTAAACGATGCAGACGCAAATCGAGAATAGCCTGAGCCTGAGTTTCAGACAGACGGTAAATGCCCGCATGAATACCGAACTCCACAGGCAAATCTTCCGGTCTTGAACGATCCGCATCGGCACGGTCCAACAGCGCCGCAACCAGTCCCGCATCCCAGCTTTTCTCTAACAAGCCGACTTTAGCATCAGCCGGAGTCGCAGCCGCTTTGATTAGAGCAATCATTTCGTCGATATTGGCTAAAGCAACCGCAAGCCCTTCCAAGATATGCGCTCTTTCCCGGGCTTTACGCAGGTTATAAATCGTTCTGCGGGTAACAATTTCCCGCCTGTGATTAATAAAGGCGCTGATAATCTCCCGAAGATTCATACAATGCGGGCGACCATCCAACAGCGCAACCATGTTAATGCCGAACACGGTCTGGAATTGCGTCTGCTTATACAAATTGTTTAGCACCACTTCGGGCACTTCACCGCGACGCAGTTCAATCACCATGCGCATGCCGTCTTTGTCCGACTCGTCGCGCAAACCGGAAATGCCTTCAAGCTTGCCTTCCTTAACCAGCTCGGCAATTTTCTCCAACAGTCTGGCTTTGTTGACCTGATAAGGCAATTCGGTGGCAATAATCGCTTGCCGGCTGCTGTCGCCGATGTCTTCGAAATGACAGCGTGCGCGTAAATAAATCTTGCCGCGTCCGGTGGTATAGGCGTTATAAATGCCTGAAGCGCCATTGATAATCGCCGCAGTAGGAAAATCAGGCCCTGGAACATGAGCCATTAAGTCATGCACAGTAAGATCGGGTTGATCGATCATCGCCAAACAAGCGCTAATGACTTCAGATAGATTATGCGGAGGAATATTGGTCGCCATGCCCACCGCAATACCGGATGAACCGTTAACCAGTAAAGTCGGCACCCGCGTCGGCAATACTCTCGGCTCGGACTCCGATTCGTCATAGTTGGGCGCAAAATCGACCGTTTCCTTGTCCAAATCGGCCATCAATTCATGAGCGATTTTCGACATGCGCACTTCGGTATAACGCATCGCCGCAGGTGAGTCGCCGTCAACAGAACCGAAATTGCCCTGCCCGTCGATCAGCATATAGCGCATAGAAAAATCCTGCGCCATACGTACCATCGTGTCATAAACCGCCGTATCGCCATGAGGATGGTATTTACCGATCACGTCACCGACTACACGCGCCGATTTTTTATAAGGTTTGTTCCAGTCATTGCCCAACTCGCTCATTGCATACAACACACGGCGGTGAACCGGCTTAAGGCCGTCTCTGACATCCGGAAGGGCTCGACCGATGATAACGCTCATGGCGTAATCGAGATAGGACTGCTTCATCTCGTCTTCGAGATTAACAGGTATTATTTCTTTAGCGAAGTTTGACATTGATCCCTATACACAAGTGTGCCGTTATACAGACCGGCATGGTTTCGTGACTAAGTGAAAACACACTTTTTCTTAAATTTTTGTTTAAGTGCGACCACATGGCATGAAATTAATTTTAGAATTATATCAAATTGTCTCAATAGTGTCGAAGCCGATAGTGTTTTATCTAGCCGTCTATCATTTTTCAAACCGAACAACACGGAAACAACAACTTTTCTGGTAATTCAAGTTGTTAGCATATTAAAATTAAATTGTATAAGATTTAAATACATTATCCGGCTTGAATAGCCGGGTGGTGCCATAATGGCTAAATCAATGATATCCGTATCATTATCTACCGGCATCAAAACCAGTAACGGTAGGTAGTCATACGGATTCTTCACAGTTCTCAAACAAGAGATACTTTAATTTATGGATTTTAAATGTCTCATTTGTTCTGAACAAACCAGGAGTAGATGATGAAAAAATACCAATTAATTTTGACTGGCTTTTTGTTTTTTTCTGCGACAGCATGGGCTCTTGAACAAGCTCACCCAGAAAATATTAATGAAGTACATCAACGCATGCAGCAACTGGTGCCTTTTTCATTAAACAAAACCCTGGAGACATTTACCAAAACCGTTCATGGAGGCATTCAGCATATTGTCGCCAAATCAGCAGACGATACGAAGCAAATACAATTGATTCAGGCGCATCTACAAAAGCTTGCCAATGAGTTCGCTAAAGGCGACTTTTCTATGACCGAGCGCATACACGGGTCCGAGATGCCCGGCCTTACTGTGTTAAAAACAGCCAAAACCGACGATATAAAATTTGAATATAAAGCGTTGCCGAATGGAGCACAAATTCATTATTCAACTGAGTATCCCCAGTTTGTTCAGGCTCTTCATCAATGGTTTGACGCCCAAAAAATCGAGCACGGTAACGAGGAAATACCGGAACACAACCAACACCATTCAACACCCGCTGAATAAATTAATCATGCTGTATTTCACTACTTTGCAATAAAACATTAAAGGTACTTGTACATCGAATATAGTTTTCTACGTATCGTGCGGATTAAAAATATTGATGCACTAAATTTTTTTAGCGCTTTCCGGTTCCGGTAGTATTGCTTAAACAAACGCCTCAAGAAAAAGGACAATGCTATGAAACAGATACATCGAATTACCCGCACCGATCAGTCTCATTGGGTAGGGGACGGTTTCCCGGTACGCACATTATTTTCCTATAACACCCCGGATGCCGAAATAAGTCCTTTTCTGATGCTTGATTATGCAGGCCCAACCATGTTTCCACCCGCAGCGAAACCAAAAGGCGTAGGTTTCCACCCGCATCGGGGATTCGAAACCGTTACCATTCTTTATCAAGGTGAAATCGAACACCGCGATACCGCAGGTAATGGCGGATTGATAGGCCCCGGCGATGTGCAATGGATGACTGCGGGCAAAGGTCTCCTGCATGAAGAGATGCATTCCGTTGCCTTTACTCGTCAAGGAGGAACCTTTGAAGCGATACAGCTTTGGGTAAACTTGCCAGCTAAATATAAGATGATTGACCCACACTATCAATCTATAACCGACAACAGAATTCCAATGGTAAAGCTGGATGAAGAAGGTAGCGTTTTGCGGATAATTGCAGGGCATTATCAGGGAGTCAAAGGCCCTGCAAATACCTATACTCCGGTTAATTTATGGGATTTACGCTTGCAGGCCAACCATACTGTTGAACTTACTTTTCCCGAAGGCTACACAACAATACTGTTTAATTTGAAAGGCAGCGTCAAGATCAATAATTCGACGACAATGGGCGATACTGAGTTAGCTTTTTTTGAACGCTTAGGCAAAACTATTAGTCTTACAGCTCTCAAAAACTCCACTCTATTGGTCATGAACGGGGAGCCCATTAACGAACCGATAGTCGGTTACGGACCGTTTGTGATGAATACACAAGAAGAGATCCGGCAAGCCATTGAGGATTTGGATACCAGTATTTTAAGCTATTCATAATTCGATTTGTAAAATGGAATCCGCCATTATATTTAACGGATTATTTGAAACACGAGGCCTGTTGCGGACAGGCACTCACCGGCATAAGTTCTATAACAGGCCAAAAGATCGGTAGCGCAAAAAGAACCTTGCCAACCGAAGCTTATTGCTCTGCCGATAAAACTTCGCCGGATAAACACTTACGGTTTCTTTTGCAGCCTACGTCGTAGCGACGATATTTCGCGTGGCGTCACCGGGGAAGCCTTATTACCCCAGCTATTACGAATAAAGCTTAGCACTTCGGCGATCTGCAAGTCGGAAAATTTTTCCGCAAAAGCGGGCATTTCCTGAGGCTTCGGTCCTTCTTTTGTTTGCGCCGTCTTACTTCCTTCCAACAGCAAACGAATCAATGAAGTAGTGTTTTCGGCAAGAACGCTGGAATTTCCGGCGAGCTTCGGAAATTTACCTGGTTCGCCATTTCCGGTGTTTTTATGACATTTCATGCAAAATGATTGATAAAGACCGGCGCCGGGACGCTCAATTTCACCGGTCGCCATTGCCGCTACTGTCATCGCAACGCCAGGCAGATCCGGTTTATAGTGGGCCTTTTCGTCATGAGCAGGAAGAGACTTCAGGTAGTGTGCAATCGCATTAAGATCATCTTTATGCAAATATTGCGTGCTGTTTTCAACGACGGCGATCATGCTGCCGGACGCTGTTATCTGTCCGCCATGGCCTGTCGCCAAAAATGAGGCGATATCGGCTTCAGACCATCGGCCTAATCCGGAGCCGAGATCTCCCGTCAGATCAGAAGCAAACCAATTGTCCAACACAGCCCCTTTTAAATACGCCGGAGAGGATTCCGTGTAACCCTTTTCCTGGAAAGCAAGACCGCGAGGCGTATGGCAAGTACCGCAATGACCCAGAGACTGCACCAGATAAGCTCCTCGATTCCATTGAGCGTCACGATCATTACGCGGCTTATAGCGCTCGTTTCTGACAAAAATCGCATCCCAAAAAATCAGGTCCCAGCGTATATTAAAAGGAAAAGGCAATTTCGTTTCGGGCGGCTTATAATCGACAGGCTTTACCTCAGTCATGAAATAAATGTAAAGAGCAAGAATATCCTCATCTGTAATCCTTGTGAACGACGGATAAGGCATCGCCGGATAGAGGCGGCTGCCGTTCTTATCAATCCCATTCCGGACTGCGCGGCTGAAATCGTCCAATGTGTAACGGCCAATACCGTTGACCGGATCCGGCGTAATGTTCGCCGAGTAAATTAAACCGAAAGGAGAATTGAGCGGCATCCCTCCGGCAAACAGCGGAGCTTGCGGTCCGGCCGTATGGCAGGCTACACAGTCCCCAATCCTGGCGAGATAAGCTCCCCGATTAATATCGGCCCGGTCAATCTGTTGCGCGATAACCAGGCTGGGCAAAAATGCCACATACCCACAAATTACAACCTTAATTGCCGTTCTATTTAATATGCCGGCGATTTTCAATAGCATGATCATTAAAACCATGAACTGCACGGCGGCACCAATAGAACTGCACAGATGTTGAATATAACCGCAATAATAAAAATGAAGCTCGACAGGAGACTTAACTTTACTAAAAACCGGTTTCTATCCTCGCCGGCCTTGACGGCACGGCCTTTTTCAAACTGTCTCCATGAGATCCATGCAGCAAATCCGGATAGCAGAGCAACCGCAAAACATGCAATGCTGATCGCCATCAATATTACAGGGAGTCCTTCAAAGATAGGCGCGGACAGAGGAACTTGATGGGGATAGCAGGCATAAGCGGCGAACGGCTCGCTCAACAATAGTTGCGCTACCCATGCGGCCGGAGCGCCGAATAAACCCAGCCATAGCCAAACGCTGACCCGGCGACTACCGGAGGCAGGAACTTCAACAGACGGATCGCGGTTAAGGGAAAAGTTCATATTCTGCCCTAGTAAAAATAGGGTGTGAGATACAAAGTTGTGAATATAAACAGCCAAACCACATCGACAAAATGCCAGTACAACCCGCCAATAGTAACGGCGGAGTAGCGTCTGTGATCAAAATAGCCCAGCGCGATCCAAAGCAGCAGCGCCATCAGGATGACCACTCCTATAATGACATGCAGCATATGAAATCCTGTGATGATGAAATACAGCGATCCATACAGATTCGATGACATATCGTAGGTAAATTTGCTCCATTCATTAAGTTGAATGACTACGAAGCAAACGCCCAGAATATGCGCTAACGCCATCCATGCAATGCTCCAGTCAAACTGCGAGCGCTGAATACAGCGCTCGCTAATCCAAACACATGCACTGCTGGTAAGTAATATCAAGGTATTCATGGTCGGCATGAACAGAATAGGCAAGCCCTCAGGCGGCCAATGTTGTTCGGTTTGAGATGCCAAGTAAAAATAGGTAAACAGTAGATAGCCGAACAGGGAGCCTTCTGTGGCAATCAGCGCCAGTATTCCCCACCAGCCGCCGGAACGTTTGCCTTCGCTGCCTACCGGCAGTGCTTGATCCAGTTGCATCGCCTCAGCCATGAGCCACCCCTTTATTATATTTAATGTCCGGCACACGCTGGACTAAGGCTTTTCTCGGCCACAGCCATACCATCAACGACAGGCTGCAAGCCAAAGCCATCAGCACCGTAAACTCTCGCGAATGCAGCAATAAGCCGACGAAGACTAAGGCGCCAAATAGCCCGAGAAAGAAAGGAGTGTAAGAATCCTCCGGCATTTTGAGGATAACGTCCGGTATCGCGTCCAATGGCGTCGTGCCGATCGTTTCCCGGCCTTCCATCAACAAATAACCTTGATCAAGACTGGATCGTCCTGCGTTTTCATCAAGCCGATCCTCCCATAATGGATGGCGGCTAGCGATAAAAGGAATAACTGCAAAATTGTAAACCGGCGGCGGCGATTGCACAGCCCATTCAAGCGTCGGCGCATCCCAAGGATTTGAACTGGCCAAAGCTCCGCGCTTCAAACTAACAAGAATATTGACTATAAAAATCAAAATACCGGCAGCAAAAATAAATGCCCCAATCGAAGTGACCATGTTGACCGTACTCCAACCCATGTGCGGCGCATAGGTATATATACGGCGCGGCATGCCCAGCAGGCCTAACACATGCATCGGGAAAAACCCCAAATTAAAGCCTATGAACATAACCCAGAAACTCCATTTCCCCAGTGTTTCATCCATCATGCGGCCGAAGAATTTGGGAAACCAATAATAGATTCCGCCAACCACCGGAAACACATTGATGCCCAGCAAAACGTAATGCAAATGCGCGACAATGAAGTAGGTTTCGTTTAGCTGCAAATCCAGAGGTACGGCTGCAACCATCACTCCTGAAAATCCGCCGATCATAAACAAAATCACAAAACCGGCAAAAAACAGGAACGGCGTATTGAACACCGGGCGTCCCAGCCAAATAGTCGCTATCCATGCGAACACGGCGACGGCACTGGGAATCGAAATCACCATGCTGGTCGCACCGAAAAACGACAGTGCAAGCGGAGGCAAGCCGGTGGCGAACATATGGTGTATCCATACGCCGAAGCCGAGCAGCATGGTCGCCATGGTTGAAAGCGCCACCGCCGAATATCCGACTAACGGACGTCTGCAAAAAGTAGGCAGCGCGTCGGAAACGATACCCATGGCCGGAAGCACGACCACATAAACCCACGGATGTCCGAACATCCAGAACAAGTGCTGCCAGAGCAGCGGCTTGCCGCCGTTTAACATATCGAAAAAATGCGTATCCGTTTGCCGATCCAGCCACAACAGGAAAAAGGCAAGACTGACTGAGGGAACGGCAAAAACATTGGCGACTGCGGCAGTTAGCGTTCCCCAAATAAGAATCGGCACACGGCCGATCGACATGCCGGGCGCGCGCATTCGAAATAACGTGACAATAAAATTGATAGCCCCGACGGTTGTCGAAATCCCCAGTAATACCATGCCGAGGGCGTAGACGTCGATGTTGGGGCCGGTATTGTATTCCGGCCCTGCAAACGGCACGTAGTTGAACCAACCCGCGTTCGGCGCTTCTCCGAGAGGAAAGCTGGTGTATAAAAAAATACCGGCAAACAGGAAAACCCAATAAGAAAATGCGTTAAGGCGCGGAAAAGCCATATCCCGCGAACCCAGCATAAGCGGCCATAAATAGTTGGAAAAACCTGATAGTACCGGCAACGAATACAGAAAAATCATCGTAATGCCGTGCATCGTGAACAGTTGGTTGTACTGTTCCGGCGTCAACAGGGTTTGGTCCGGCCGTGCGAGTTGCAAACGCATAATCAGTGCTTCGGCTCCACCCATCAGCAAAAAAATAAATGCGGTGACAAGATAACGCATTCCTATGGTTTTATGGTCGATCGTCGATAACCAACCGCGCCATCCAGGAGCCGACTCCCATAATTCAGCAAGATGCTTCTCTTCAGCCGATCCTATAGGGGCGGAGCCCACCTCGGGTATGCGAGTGAGAGCGGGGTTTGGTGATGTTGAGCTAACAGCATAGGCTCCTTCTCCCTCAGGGAGAAGGTTGGGATGAGGGGGATTAAATAAGCTTTCTTCCTTATTTTGATTTCCCCTCACCCAACCCTCTCCCTCTGGAGAGGGCTTTAGTCCGCTTGAGCCAGCAGGGTCGGACATATTTTGAGCGACATCTACATCTGTCATAACAGGCATTCCTTCCTAATTGAGTGTCGATAAAAATGCTGACAGCGCGCTAATCTCTGCCTCTGTTAGCACCATGCTGGGCATGCGCGCCCCCGGCTTAAGCTCCTGAGCGTGGGTAATCCATTTCACCAAATGATCCGGAGTATTAGTTACTAATCCGCCGGCAATCAAACGGCGTGATTTCAAATGCGTCAAATCGGGTGCGTGAGCACCTGCAGCCTCGGTTCCGCGAATGGTATGACACCCGGCGCACCGGTCCAGAAAAATTTTTCGCCCGGCATTAACATCGACTGCAAAAACCGTTGCGGCTGTTCTACGCTGACCGTCTTGCCATATTTTGAATTCATCCTCACTTTGCGCCACAACCTCAAAACCCATATGCGCATGCTGAACCCCGCAATACTGCGTACATTGGCCCAGATAAACACCTTCGACATCGGCTTCAATCCATTGCTGATTAGTCAGACCCGGAATCATTTGCGTTTTTCCGGCAAGCACCGGCACCCAGAAAGCATGAATAACATCGGCGCTTTTCAGCTTGATGAGGACCGGCTGTCTTATTGGAATATGTATCTCGTTTGCGGTAACAAAGCGGCGGCTTGGGTCATCGTTTTCATACTCGACCTTCCACCACCAGTCGTACCCCGTGACCGTCAGCGTCAACGCCGGAGCTTGCGTAGGTTTTGAAATCGCATTAAGCGTAATCAGTGTGTAAATAACCAGTGCAAACAAAATGCAGGTGGATATGCCGGTTCCGATATAAATCCACTGCATTCCTTGATCTTCGCGGCCAACTGAACGGGGATCTTCAGCGGAGCGTTTACGGAGAACAGCCCAGATCAGAAGCAGTGAGATGATGACAAAGATTGCAACCAAAAGTGCGACAAAAACCCATCCCAAATACATTGTGGGCATTGAGGCCGGGCCGTAACTATGTAAAAAATAGTTAAGCGGAGCGATTTGATTGTCTGTCATCGCAGAGACCGGCGCGGTCACGAGAACAGGGTAGTTACTCACGATGCCACGGCGAAATCCGGATTTAGAACCGTTCATTTATTTGGCGTCCCTATTCGAGCGCCTGTTAAGCTACTTGCTTCATAGCCACTTTCGCAACATGGCTTCCTTGAAAACGGGCGATTTTTAATTCGTTCTCCGACGGTTGGCGACTGTTATCGGCGCCGGAAAGCGTGCTCGCGCCATAAGGCGATCCACCGGTGATTTCATTCATGTTCAGAATCTCCTGGCAGGAATAGGGAACGCCCACGATAATCATGCCCTGATGCAACAAGGTGGAATGAAACGAGGTGATCGTGGTTTCCTGTCCGCCGTGCTGTGTGGATGTGGATGTGAACACGCTGCCGACCTTCCCTATCAAGCTACCGTTTACCCACAGCCGACCGGTCCGATCAAGAAAATTGCGCATCTGTGCGCACATGTTGCCAAAACGCGTCGGTGTGCCGAAGATGATCGCATCATAATCAGGCAACTCCTCCACTGCCGCAATCGGCGCTGCCTGATCGAGCTTGGCTCCGGCCTTTCGTGCCACGTCTTCAGGCACTAGATCGGGTACACGCTTGATGATAACTTCAGTTCCTTCAACGCTACTCGCACCTTCAGCCACCGCTTTCGCCATGAGTTCGATGTGACCGTACATGCTGTAGTAAAGAACGAGAATTTTTGCCATTGTCGTATATCCTCATTGAATGGGTCTTGCAGCGAGCTTAACGTAAAGCAGAGGACGCAACCCATGAAGCTCAAAAACGGTCTCTATCTCTCTGGCAGCTATAAGTCTTTAAGAAATTTATAACATGCAGTAAATCAATGGTATTCGTATCACTACCTATCAACATTCAGGCTTAATCGATACGTACTTGCGGCTGAGAATACAGCAGTAAATTCAGGGGCGAATGATATGCCGCGCAGACGACATTAAGCCGGAATACTCCCACCAGCCCAGTATTTCATGTAATTGAACCGCATGTCGGCAGAAAAAATAAAGCGATCCCCGACCATAAAACGCCAAAAAAAGATAATAACGCCAGCAAACGCATAATTGCTGAGAAAAATATTTTCGTGGTTTCCTGCCTGACCTGATCTCTATCCAGATACTGCAAAACATCGGGCTTGACGATTAACACCAGTAACGCCAGCAGCGCCACAATAGTGACAACAATAATGGAAATCTCTACCCAAAACTCCGCGCGGTTTCCAAGCGTGACACAGGCAATATGCTGAACCCCGTACACAACGGCAAAATGCACTACCCAAA
>NZ_SCTW01000134.1 GCF_004322395.1 Methylobacter sp. | reverse complement strand
TGCCTGTTCATTGGACAATCGAATAGCGGGTAGCGCTTCCAGCGGCTTATCGACATTAATCAGGCATTGAAACAGGCTTTGCTGATCCATTGCTATCAATTGTTCAATGGTTTTGGCATTCTCAATCTTGAACTGCCCCGCTTCCAGCCGGCGCAACTCTTTTACGGTTCCGCCGCAGCCTAAAGCATGCCCGATGTCTTCCGCCAGCGAACGGATATAGGTGCCTTTTGAACAGAATACGTCGAGTGTCAATTGATCTTTGGCAAAATCCAACAACTTTAGCTCGAATATGGTGATATGTCTGGCCTTACGTTCAACGGTTTTACCTTCCCGCGCCAGTTCATACAGTTTTTTACCGTTATGCTTTAAAGCCGAATACATGGGAGGCACTTGGTCGATTTCGCCGGTAAATTTTTCCAGACAAATCAGGATGTCGTCAACGGACAACTCAGGCACCGGTTTAGTCTCTATAACAGCGCCTTCGGCATCGCCGGTATCGGTCATAACGCCGAGCTGAACAACCACTTGATAGCGTTTATTGTCATCCAGCATCAATGCCGATACTTTGGTCGCTTCGCCAAAACAAAGCGGCAACAAACCGGTTGCCAGAGGATCAAGGCTACCGGTATGCCCCGCTTTGTTGGCATCGAACAAGCGCCTGACTTCCTGCAAGGCTCTGTTCGAAGATACGCCCAAGCGTTTGTCTAACAGCAATATCCCATGAATATTGCGTCCGGACTTGCGTTTACTCATCGGCGCTTAGCCTTCGCCGGGCTTGTCCTGAGCGGAGTCGGAGGGCTTATCCAAATCGCTTAACAGTTCCGCAACACGCATGCCGGTATCGAATGAATCATCGTAATAAAAACGCAATTCAGAGATATGCCTCAAGCGCATTCTCTTTGCTAATTGATGCCGAATAACCGGCGCCAACTCGTTCAGCCGTTTCACATTGGCTTTTTTGCCCTGCTCATCGGCATTCAATACCGTAACGTACACTTTGGCAACGGCAAGGTCTTTAGTAACCTCGACCTCATTGATGGTAACAAAGCCCAGCCTGGAATCATCAATATCCCGTTGCAGAATCAGCGAAAGCTCTTTCTGCATTTCCGATGAAACACGGGCGTTGCGGCCAAATTCTTTTGCCATAAGGTTTACAGTTCCCGCTTGACTTCGATGCGTTCAAACACTTCGATCTGATCGCCAGGCTGCACATCGTTGTAATTTTTCACACCGATACCGCATTCCATGCCCATCTTGACCTCGGACGCATCGTCTTTGAAACGGCGTAAAGATTCCAGCTGCCCTTCATAAATGACTACGTTATTACGCAGAACCCGTATCGGCAGATTTCTCTTCACATAACCGTCAATAACCATACAACCGGCAATCGCACCGAATTTTGGCGATTTAAATACATCGCGCACTTCGGCAAGACCGACAATCTGTTCTTTAATTTCAGGCGCCAACATACCGCTGATGGCTTTTTTAACCTCATCAATCGCTTCATAAATGATGCTGTAGTAATGCAGATCGATGCCTTTTTCTTCAATCAGTCTTCGTGTAGCCGCATCGGCTCGAACATTAAAGCCCATCAAAATCGCACCCGAAGCCAACGCCAAGTTCGCATCACCTTCATTAATACCGCCGACGCCGCCATAAATGACTTTGACTTCTACTTCGTCATTCGACAACCCGACTAAGGAGCTGCGTAACGCTTCCAGACTGCCTTGAACATCTGTTTTAAGCACTAAATTGACGCTGGCAATTTCACCGGTAGTCATTCTGGAGAATACCTCGTCCAGTTTAGATGCGTGCTGTACGGCATGGCGAGACAGTTTTTTACGCTCTTCACGATGCTTGGCCAAGTCTTTAGCGATGCGCTCGTTTTGCACTACCAGAAATTCATCACCGGCATTCGGCGTACCCGAAAGCCCGAGAATCTCGACCGGCGCGCAAGGCCCGGCTTCTTTAATAGCTACGCCGTTCTCGTTAAACATGGCTCGAACACGGCCGTACTCATGGCCGCACAATACCATTTGGCCGCTTTCCAGAGTGCCTTTTTGAATCAGTACCGTTGCTACGACACCACGACCTTTATCCAGCCTTGATTCAATCACGATGCCTGACGCCGCACCTTCAACAGGAGCTTTCAATTCAAGAATTTCAGTCTGTACAATCAACGCTTCGATTAAGTCATCGATGCCTGCACCGGTTTTTGCCGAAATTTTAAGGAACTGCACATCGCCGCCCCACTCTTCTGCAAGCACATCAATGTTTGCCAATTCCTGCATAACCTTTTCAGGATTAGCGTCAGGCTTATCGATTTTGTTGATTGCCACAATAATCGGCACATTGGCCGCTCTGGCATGTTCGACCGCTTCCTTGGTTTGCGGCATCACGCCGTCATCGGCTGCAACCACCACAATCACCACGTCGGTAACGTCCGCGCCTCTGGCACGCATCGCAGTAAACGCGGCGTGACCCGGAGTATCCAAAAAGGTTACCGAACCGTGATCGGTTTTTACCTGATATGCGCCAATATGCTGAGTAATACCGCCTGCTTCACCGGCAGCAACGCGGGTTTTACGGATGTAATCAAGCAGCGAGGTTTTACCGTGATCGACATGGCCCATGATGGTAACAATCGGCGCTCGCGGCAATTCCTCGCGATTATCTTCTTCTTGCGCCTCAGCCAGCATTTCCTGCTCAAGATCGTCATCACTCTGCATGATGGCTTTGTGACCCATTTCTTCGACCAAAATGGCCGCTGTTTCCTGATCTATGGTTTGATTAATAGTCGCCATAATGCCGAGCTTCATCAGATGCTTGATCACTATAGCGGCCTTAACGCTCATCTTTTGCGCAAGATCGGACACAATAATCATTTCCGGGATGGTAACCTCTTTTACGATAGGCTCGACCGGCATTTCAAATTGATGCTTACCTTCAGGCTTTACACTGACACGTTCGTTCTTCTTGCCTTTTTTCTTGGCTTTTTTGCTATCCCTGCCTCCCGCTCCGGCATAAGAACCTTCTTCTTGTTTTTTTCTATGCAGAATTTCTTGCTTGGCTGTTGCTTGTTGCCTTACTTTGTCAGCATTTCTTTTGATGGATTCTTCAAGTCGAAGATCTTTTTCATGCTGTTTCTTTCTGGCTTCTGTATGTTCTTTAACTTTAACCGGTATTTCATGTTCAATTTCCAGTTCTTCCTCAACCGGCAGAGCCTCAACCTCTTCAGCAGCTTCAGGCTCAACAGCGGTTTCGGCCTCAACCGCTTCGATAGCAGGTTGAACTATCGGCTCAATAATGGGCTCTTCTTTTTGTTCCGGAACAATTTCCTGCGCCTTTACCGGCTCTTCAACTGGAGGAAGGTTTTCGGCTTGTGCTGCGACCTGCTCTTTAAGGGCTTGCTTGGCCAACTCCAAATTCCTTTGTTCGTCAGACTCGGTTACTTCACTGCGCTTTATATATGTTTTCTGTTTGCGAACTTCAACACTGATCGTTTTGGTTGTACTGCCGGGGACGCTGGCCTGCTTAAGCTCGCTCACTGTTCTGCGCTTTAAAGTCACCCGTTTCAGAGTACCTTCCGCCTCGCCCTCATTCTTGCCATGGCGCTTGCGCAGATGCGCAAGTAGCTGCATCTTTTCGTCTTCATTGATGACGTCATCAGGAGCGCTCGCAGATAAGCCTGCTTCTTTGAGCTGTTCTAATAATCGTTCCAGAGGTATTTTTACCACCTCAGCTAATTGCCGTACTGTTTTATTACTCATTTCATACCCCTTACCTACTCGCCTGTTCCTCAGCAAACCAAGGCTCACGCGCCTTCATAATCAATTTTGCCGCCCGATCTTCGTTCATTCCTGCAAAATTCAGCAAATCATCTACCGCTTGCTCTGCTAAATCATCCATTGTAATAATGCCGTGACTTGCCAAGTCATAAGCCAACTCCCTGTCCATCCCTTCCATTTCAAGCAAATCCTGTGCGGGCTCAGCCGTTTCTATTTTTTCTTCGGCAGCAATTGCGCTAATCAGCAAGGCGTCTTTAGCACGGCTTCTAAGCGCATTAACAAGATCTTCATCAAAACCTTCAATTTCCAGCATTTCACTAACCGGAACATAGGCGATTTCTTCAACTGTATTGAAGCCTTCTTCAACTAAAATCAAGGCTATCTCTTCGTCGACATCCAATTGTTCAACAAACAACTGCTTTATTTTGTCAGCCTCGGCTTCGCTGTTTTCTTCCGCCTTAGAAGCATCGATTACATTCAGCTCCCAACCTGTTAATTGGGTGGCAAGGCGTACGTTTTGCCCACCGCGGCCTATAGCCTGGGATAAGTTATCCGAACTGACCGCCAAATCCATACTGTGTTTGTCTTCATCGACAACGATGGACTGGATTTCAGCCGGCGACATCGCATTAATCACGAATTGGGCATCGCTTGGATTCCAAAGGATAATGTCAACACGCTCTCCGGCCAATTCATTTGAAACCGATTGTACTCTCGATCCTCTCATGCCGACGCAAGCACCGACCGGATCCAACCTGGGATCGTTGCCTTTGACGGCAATCTTGGCTCGGGAACCGGGATCACGAGCCGCAGCAATTACCTCGATCAAACCTTCGCCTACTTCAGGCACTTCAAGACGAAACAGTGCAATCAGCAACTCCGGCGCTGTCCGGCTGACAAATAATTGAGGGCCGCGAGGCTCCGAACGTACATCCTTCAAATACCCCCTAATTCTGTCGCCAATGCGAATGGCTTCACGGGGTATCATATCTTCTTTGGCGATATAAGCTTCGACATGCCCCCCTAAATCCAGGTAGACACTGCCCTTTTCAATACGTTTTACGATACCGGTAATCAGTTCGCCTATACGGCTTTTATAGGCATCAACAATTTTCTTGCGCTCGGCTTCCCTAACTTTGTGGATAATAACCTGCTTGGCAGTCTGCGCAGCAATACGCCCGAAATCGACAGATTCGATTTCCTCTTCCACTAAATCACCGACTTGCACATTCGGATTATCAAGTCTTGCAACTTCCAACAGCACCTGCGTTTCGGGAAACTCCACGTCGCCGTCAATTTGACTATTAGCATCGACCACTTCCCATACTCTATGAGTAACGTAGTCTCCGGTTTTCCTGTTAATGTTAACATGGGCTTTGATCTGATTTGCGTGACGTTTGATTGTAGCTGCTTCTAATGCTGACTCTATAGCTTGGAAAACAACTTCTTTTTCAATATCCTTTTCATTAGAAAAAACTTCCACCACTAACAAAATTTCTTTATTTGCCACTGCGCCCTCCTTTTTCAATTAAATATTCAGGAACCAACCGCGCTTTACTCATCGCGCTAAATGGAACCTCAAAAACCTGCTCGCCTTCCTGAAGGGTAATAACGTCACCTTCAACTTTTTTAATCAAGCCTGTAATTTTTCTGCGGCCGCCTATGGGTTTAAATAACGTACACGACACCATGCTGCCGACATACCGTTCGAACTGACTCACTTTAAAAAAAGGCCTATCTTCGCCCGGCGAAGAAATCTCCAAATGATAGTTACCTTGAATAGGGTCTTCCACATCCATAACTCCACTGACTTGATGACTGACTTTAGAGCAATCTTCAACCAGAATCCCGTTTTCACTATCAATATAAATTCTTAACAGACCATGTTTAGGATGAGGATTATATTCAATGCCTACGCATTCATAACCTAAACCTTCAACAATTGGCTCAATTAAATTAACCAAATGCTCAGGAGCCTGTTTCATTTTTCCTCGCTTACTTTCGCACAAAAAAAAAGAGCCGAAGGCTCTTCCATTAACAATCAACTGTGAGCTTTTAAATTATCAAAGCCCAGAAAATAAAAAACCCCAAAATGGGGTTCTCGGCAATCGCTCCGTGCGACACCCTAACTCCTGCATCCATGCAGTCCTATGTGGTAGCGGGGGCAGGATTTGAACCTACGACCTTCGGGTTATGAGCCCGACGAGCTACCAAGCTGCTCCACCCCGCGATTGATTTGGAGCATTATAGAGCATTTTTATAATTTGGCAACTTATATTTCAATAACTAATGGTATTTTAGTTATTGAATGCCAAGCACCTGCATTTTCTCACGCGCATAAGCTTCCAGAGCCTCTATAATTTCGGTTTTTACATTTTCGACGTTACGTAATTTGTCTAACCGGCTGAAATAATCACCAAGTAAAATACCTGCGCCAGCTTGGCGACCGATTAAACGATTGGCGCAAAACTTGTTCCACCGTTGTTGTTCATCAGCATTCAAAGTCTCCAAATAATTTCTAGCGCGGTATCTAAATAACATTTCCTGTAATCGGCGATCAGTGAATTTGAATACGGACTTGGCTAATTGTTCAGGCGGCATAAATCTGATTTTAACCATTTGTTTTTTATCGTTTTCAGAAAAAAAACCGCCACTATAAATTTCCAGATCGGGATCGAAATCCTGCTCGGTATAACACTGACTGTCAAATACTGACGCCAACTTGTCAGGCAATCCGACAGCAGCTTTAATCTTGTCGATATTAGCACGACATAAGGCCAAATCGATTTCCAACCGCTCTGCATCAACCGGCCTGATTACAGACACGGGGGCTAAAACAGGGCATTTATTAATATGTACGGTTTTTAGTGGGATTCTTGCCACGCCTTCCGGCAAGTTAGCCGTCGAGATAAAGATTCTTTGCTGAATGTCTTCCACCGATAAGCTAAGCATCGGCTCAGGATCAACGGACAAGTCATAGACGATCACACCATTGGTATTAGTAGGATGCCTACAAATAGGAAGTACCACAGCTAAGCAATTCTTGGCAGCGGGGTATTTGCCTGAAACATGTACCACAGGGTTAAAACTGCCAAGCTGAAGCAAGTTAAACGCCTCGGTTTTAACCCGATGTTGCAACAGAAACTGGTAGAGTTTGGGTTGGGCTTGTTTAACCAGCTTGGTGATTGCCATCGTGGCATAGACATCTGAAAGCGCATCATGCGCGGCCTCATGGGCTATGTTGTTGGCCTGGGTGAGTTGATCCAGCCTGAAACTGGGACCACCCTCCTCGTTAACCGGCCAGAAGATACCTTCCGGACGAAGAGCTCTGGCCGCCCTGACCACATCAATCAAGTCCCAACGAGAATTGCCGTTTTGCCACTCCCTTGCGTAGGGATCGTAAAAGTTACGATACAGACAATTACGGGTAACCTCATCGTCAAAACGAAGACTGTTGTAGCCAAGAGTACAGGTATTAGGTTGAGCTAATTGCTCATGAATCAGACGAATAAATTCGGCTTCACAAACACCATGTTGTTCGGCACGCTGCGGGGTAATGCCGGTAATTAAGCAAGCCTCGGGATGAGGAAGACAGTCTACCGCCGGTTTACAGTAAACAACTAAAGGATCGTCTATAATGTTGAAATCGAAATCGGTACGAACCCCCGCAAATTGAACAGGTCTGTCTCTTTGAGGGTCGGTACCGAATGTTTCGTAATCATGCCAATAAAAGGTTTGCGTTCCGTTCATTATTTTTGTCCGTAATAACCACTCAGCAATTACAAATAGAACTCTGAGTAATTACCGGAAACCTTAATTGTTTGATGCCAATGCCCTTAACACATCTGTGCGGCTGACAATCCCAACCAAATCATTATCCTGAAAAACCGGATAACTTCTAACCGAAGACTGCTGGAATTTTTCCGCCAAATCCACAATACTGGATTCAGCATCAACGCTAATGACTTCTTTAGTCATATAATCGCCGACTTTGCCACTCATACTTTGATTGTAAACAGTTTCCAAAACGATATTCATAACATCCTTTTCGGAAAACATGCCTAGCAAGTGCCCTCGCTGATCAACAACCGGAGCACTGGTAATTTTATGATCCAACAATTTTTTTACGGCATCGATCACATCGTTATCCTTGGTGAGCGTAACCAATCTTTTCGACATATAATCTGCAACAGTAATTTTCGTTAGCATGATGAACTCCCGGTTGTCGTTATTATTGTAAATAAGCTAACTTACGATCCTTGATTCAAACGAGCCTCCGCTTCCATTTTCTTTCTTTTATCACATTTTTCCACACAAACACAATCTCCATTGTTTGCCGCGCCGCCGCACGACCCCTTAATAGCGCGCCTACCAAAAATAACGCCTATTGCCATAATGGCAATAACAATAGCCATGAAAACGAAAGTCACTAAAAAGTAAGTCATGGTATCACCTCGTAAAGTTTATAAAGGCCGAAAATAAAAAACGAGGAGCCGGATTTTAGCCGCGCCCCTCGTCTATTTGTTGCTTCCGCTCCTTCTTCAAAAACTAAGTTTCTAAAGAAAGAAATCAAGATTACTTATCCGCCAAAATCATCCAGCAAAATATTTTCCGGCTCTACGCCGTTATCCAACAGCATCTTGATTACCGCTGAGTTCATCATTGGCGGTCCGCACATGTAAAACTCGCAATCTTCGGGCGCCGGATGGTTCTTAATATATTCTTCAAAAAGAACATTATGAATAAAACCAGTATAGCCTGTCCAATTATCTTCCGGCAACGGATCGGACAATGCAACATGCCATTCGAAATTATCGTTTTCTTTGGCCAGCATATCGAAATCTTCTACATAGAACATTTCGCGTTTGCTGCGCGCACCATACCAGAAGCTCATTTTACGCTTGGATTTCAGCCTGCGTAATTGATCGAAAATATGTGAACGCATCGGCGCCATACCCGCGCCACCGCCGATAAAGACCATTTCATTTTGAGTATCTTTGGCAAAGAATTCACCATAGGGACCGGAAACAATACATTTATCGCCAGGCTTCAAGTTAAAGATAAAAGAAGACATAATACCTGGAGGTACGCTATCCGGCGCGCCGGGAGGCGGTGTCGCGATACGTACGTTCAGCATGATTTCCTTTTCTTCAGGATAACTTGCCATCGAATAAGCGCGTAACGCAGGCTCTTTTACAGTAGAAACATAACGCCACAAGTTGAACTTATTCCAATCGTCGCGGAATCTTTCTTCGACGTTAAAATCACTGTATTTAGAAACGTGCGGTGGACATTCAATCTGAATGTAACCGCCTGCGCGATAGTTGATTTCTTCGCCTTTCGGCAACTCCAGCACCAACTCCTTAATGAAAGTGGCTACGTTATTATTCGATTTAACCTTACATTCCCATTTTTTAACGCCGAAAACATCGTCTTCGACTTCAATGCTCATGTTGTGCTTAATCGAAACCTGACAAGAAAGACGCTCGCCGTGAGCCGCTTCCCGCTTGCTGATATGACTCAATTCAGTGGCTAAAATTTCGCCGCCGCCTGAATGCACTTTGACCTTGCATTGTCCGCAAGTACCGCCGCCGCCGCAAGCCGATGAAACAAACAAGCCGTTATCAGCCAACGCAGTTAATAATTTAGACCCTACCGGTACATGAATTTTCTTTTCATCATTGATGAGAATTTCCACGTCCCCTTCAGCGACCAATTTGCTTTTAGCACCGATAATAACGAATACCAGCGCGATAACAAAAGCCGTGAAAATAATAATCCCTAATAGAATTTCAAGCATGTCGCACCCTTAAAGTTGGATTCCAGAGAAAGCCATGAAGCCAAGCGACATCAGACCCGCAGTAATAAAGGTAATACCCAGACCTTGTAAACCAGCAGGTATATCACTGTATTTGAGTTTTTCGCGCACCCCTGCCATGACGGTGATAGCCAACGCCCAACCGAAGCCGCTGCCTACGCCGTACACGACGCTTTCGGGTAGATTGTAATCACGCTCAATCATAAACAAACTGCCGGCCAAAATAGCGCAGTTTACCGTGATTAAAGGCAAGAAAATCCCTAACGCGTGATACAAAGCAGGAAAGAATTTATCTAAAATCATTTCCAAAATCTGTACCAACGCCGCAATCACGCCGATACAACTTAACAGCGCTAAAAAGCTTAAATCAACGCCGGTAATACCCATCCAGGATAGAGCGTCTTCTTTTAACAACGCATGATAAATAAAGTTATTGGCCGGCACGGTAATAATCTGCACCATCATGACTGCAATACCTAAACCCATCGCTGTCGAGATTTTCTTAGACACCGCAATAAACGTACACATGCCCAAAAAGAAGGACAGCGCCAGGTTTTCGATAAAGACAGCCTTTATGAAAAGACTAATATAAGCTTCCATTAGTGATGCCCTCCTTCACCATGAGAAATCGACATGATTTTGAAATCCGCAGTTTCAGCTTGCTTCGGTTTCCATTGACGGACGCCCCAGATAATCAAACCGATGATAAAAAACGCGCTCGGCGGCAACAGCATCAGACCATTAGGATCATACCAGCCGCCGTCTTTGGTGAGTTTGAAGATTTCAATACCCAGTAACTTACCTGAACCCAACGACTCTCTGATAAAGGACACAGTGATCAAAATCAAACTGTATCCCAAGCCATTACCGATACCGTCTATAAAGCTGGCTAAAGGCGGATTTTTCATCGCATAACCTTCAGCGCGCCCCATCACGATACAGTTGGTAATAATCAGGCCCACGAATACCGATAATTGCTTGCTGATTTCATAAGCAAAAGCTTTCAATATCTGATCGACCACGATAACCAGCGAAGCAATAATAGTCATCGTGCAGATGACTATT
>NZ_SCTW01000133.1 GCF_004322395.1 Methylobacter sp. | reverse complement strand
AGGTTTGAGCAACAAGACTCTTCGATGTTGTATCCGTCTCCGATAGCGTTACGGCTAATGCGCAATTGGCCTGGACATTAAGTACGGTAATAATGGGATCAACCACGGGGTCAATAGCGATCAACAGGATAATGGCGACACTGCTAGGTAAACCTAGCGGGTCGAGAATCATAGCGATCATGCTCAATGCTACCATGCTGGGCGCACTTGACGAAGCGAGTCCGGCTAATATTGCACCAACTAAAACCATAATAAGCTGATCGAAACCTAGCTCAGTCCCATAAATTTGCGCGATAAAAATGCTGGAAATTGCAAATTGCAATACGGAGGCGGGCGGGTTGATAGTCATCCCCAACGGAATAACCAAATCGGAGACATTTTCGTCCACTTTCAGGTTGTCTTTTAAT
The DNA here is from genome assembly GCF_004322395.1 of Methylobacter sp. Taxonomy (GTDB): domain Bacteria; phylum Pseudomonadota; class Gammaproteobacteria; order Methylococcales; family Methylomonadaceae; genus Methylobacter_A. Next base: position 111,666 of record NZ_SCTW01000133.1, on the reverse strand, counting down.
GCCCCTAATGCGGAAGGGATAGTGGCAAAGCTGCTCGCAGTACCCAATGCTACTACAAGCGGTTGCCGTAGTCCGGCTAGTGTTTCCAGATAAGACAGCCTGTGCTTTAGTTTCCACCAAATGATCAAGCTATAGACAATCATGGTGGCTATACAGGAAATATAAATGTATTGAATGAGCTTGGCTGTCGCCCAAACAATATCCATACCCACGTGAGCAATTTGCCCGGCAAATAAACACAGCAAACCGAACGGCAACAGATGCATCATCCAGCCGATAATATATAGAAAAATATTATAGAAAGCATTAACTACTACCAAAGCGGTTTTACTGGCTTCAGTATTCACCATACCCATACTGACACCTGTCAATATGGAAAAAAATAGAATGGCTAAGGTGTCTCCTTTGCCTAATGAGCTAAATATATTCTCGGGTATCATTGCTTGTATGTAGGTAAACATACTGGGCGGTTGCGCTTGCGTTTCGATAACGGCACTGTGTTCGGATTGATGAATGGTTTTGCCCAGCGTAACTTGGGCTTCATGTTGCAATCCATCGCCAGGATGTCCTAAAACTCCAAATAACAATCCAATGCAGCTAGCAATTATCAGCCCGGTAAACAGAAAGCCAATTAATCGGGTAAGTTGGCTCTTTTTTATGCCGGACACAAACAAATTACCTAATCCGGAAATGACGGCTGTCATCAGCATAGGCAACACCAGCATTTGTAATAATCTCAAATACAGTGTGCCTAACGGGAGTAATCGGTTAGCCAACTCTTTGTCAAAGATGCCTATGACAGCGCCTGAAAAAACACCAATAAAAATCAGCCAAGGACTTAGCAGCCAAGACTTTTTCGGCCTATACGGTTCTTTCCACAAAGAAGATAAATTGATTAAATTCATTATTTTATAAAGTATGAGTGTTTCTTAAAATTTTCTGACAAATTTTTATTTTAAGTCAGAATATTTGGCTTTTAGTTCTTTAAAAAAATTGTTCCTGGATTGTTCAATAGACAAATTTAACCACGACAATAAATGGTTATCTTGCCAATGTACTGCGATAGCTAAAGTGTCTTCACTTCGAGTTATAAAATCCGATTTTAAAAATAAACTGTCTTCAGGATGTAGTTTGTTCCAGTTCATCACTTCTACTTCGTCATAAAGAAAAGCCAACAACTTTGAGTTCTTTGTGTCTTCAATGCCTTGCGCCAAGGTGGGATAGCTTACGATGGTGGCTAATGGGAATATTTTTTTAGCGAAGTCCACATAGGAGCTGCCTTTTAATACGCCGATTTCAATACCCCCCTGATTTAATAGTAATTCGATTTTTTTAAAATCAGGATGATCTTTGTAAGCGGACAATTTCAACCGATTAACAAGCAAAGCCTGCCTAAGCGACCAATAAGGTGTGGTAAAACTAACAGTAGTAGCTCTCTCTAGTGTGTCGCTTAGTGAGCTTAGTCCAATATCCGCTTTTCTATTGGCGACTGTTTGAACTATTTCATCAAAAGTTTTTGAGTTTCTATTCAAGGTCAGTTTAACGCCCAACTTTTCAGCGATGTCTCGCGCAATTTCAATATCGATACCCTCCAATTCGTTGCTGCTATTACGCATGCAGAAAAGCGGTACATCTTCATAATACATCGCAACAACCAACTCGCCGCGCTTTTTAATGCGCGCAATATCAGGCGGCATTGCGCCGAAATCATCGGCACGTACTCCCGTTATTATAAAAATCAATAATAAGAAAATATTAAAACTTAAATGACGCATAGACCATACCTTGTACCCACATTTTATTGCCGCCGCTAAATACTTGTTTGCCGCCCTCATCAGGTATGAAAGTTTCAATGCCCGCAGCTAAATCAACAGTACTGTTAACGGACCAATCGGCGACTAAATCCACTTCATTGCCATGATGGGACGATTCTACGTTCCACACCTGAGGATCATCGAATTTATAATTCAGGTAAATCAAATTCATAGTCACTCTTTCGATAGGGGTGACGACGAGTCTGGTGGTATTTGTAATAAGATCGGTGTTATCGAAAATAAATTCGCCGTTCATTTCGCCTTGAAACCAGGTTCCCCATGTTTTAAAGCCAAAGTTCATAAAGTCGAAACCTTTTTGCATAATGGCGTAGCGGTAACTTAACGTAGGCTGCCATGGAATTTCAGCAAATTTATATTCAATTTGTCCAAAGCCGCCTGATACTGTCTTGTGTCCCATGTCACCGTACCAATATAAGGTAGGTGCTTGGGGATCTACATCGGTAAATTTGTTGTTTACCTGATAAACGTATTCCGTGCTGATCGATAAATCGGGTAATGCGTTTGGCAACGGTTTAAAATCAATTCGCACATCATAAGCGTCCGTCTCGGCCGTCAGACTACCGCCATAGTCATCATCATTGATATAACTAAACCCAAAATTAGCAAGATCTTGATAGTTATATTCTATATTCATCCCCGTATATCTTTTTCGATTATCCGGATTGCGAGGATGGTTCTCCAAATAAAACCCCTCCAGTTTAAAGCCGTTGGTGTTGATACGTGCAATCATGGTATTGATGAAAACTGTTCTTGACCCTATCCAGTACGAACCACGGAAGCCGCCATCATCAGTGCCATTTGCCAGCAACAGCCCCGTACCTAATTTATAGTCTTGTGACCCTGCTGACAGATCGATCGCATTTTCACCCAATTGACCAAATAATGTTCCAGAACGCCAACCTACATACATCTGCTCGCTCATCATCCAATCCTTATAATCAGGATAAGCGGCAAAATCATCCCTTGTTGAATGTGGTGAGCCTCTAAAGGTTATTCCCGATGGATCATGCCCCAGCATGGCGCTGTAAATCATACTAAAACCGCTATACAGTTGGCTGCCCTTCGGCAAATTGATGGCTCCCTGAATATTGGGCTCTATGGTATGTTCCCAGTAAATATCGCTCAGTTGATAGGTAGGGTCTCCCGAACGGTTATTAATTTCTCCCAAACTCGCCATTTGTATCTGTAGTCCAGCCGACAGAAAACCATATTCTCCATCATAAACCGTATATTCAGCATACGTCATGCTCGTGTAACCCAGCACGATAAGGCCGATGGCAAAGCGGCGCATATTTCTAGCTAGAAAAGATTTATTTTTCATCGTCTGGTGTGAGTGCCGCGCTATAACCGGGTTTAATCACTGTCCACTCTTTGCAAACATAATTTGCCGGTAATTCATTAGGAAGAGCAATATCCTGCAGCTCTTGTGCAGTCATATCAGCCACCGAACTATTTTCTATTTTGTAGGGAAACGGCATATAACCGACGAAGTCGCGGCTCAAAGTAACCATTTGTTCTAAGCTGCCGGGATGCTGTTGTTCCCATGCCAATGCGGAAGCATGTACAGCCAGCATTTTGTCGATTAATTCTTTATTTGGGATTGGGCATTTACGGTGATCGGCCACTAAAAATTTTGTGGCATTTTGATTAGCAGGAAAAAGTGGATACCAAGAGCAATCTATTGGTTTTAAATCGCCCTTCTTGCAAGGACTGGAACATACAACATGAGTGTTATTTTCAAAACTTAAATGGTCGCGCTTTAGGCTTTGTTGTATAGCCAACTCGTATTCGCCAGGCAATAGCATAATCCAGTTGCCGACGCTAAATTTACAACAGGCATAACCGCAAAGACTTTGTCTTTTCGTACAAGAAGGCAGTACTCCATCTTCTTTTAAAACTGTTTCCCCAGTATTAACCATGATAAATGTACATTATTGTTATTATTCCATTGATCATGAATATCCCAATGGTAAAAGGTTTATAATTTTTATTATCTTACAATACCATGCTTTTCTTATTGGAAAGAATGGCTAATGAAAATCAATAGGTTATATATTCATTTCCTTTGAAGCAGCATCATTGCATCGAGGAGATAAGTATAAATACTTATTTTAGAGTAGTATATAATAGTTGGTTTACAAATTTGAATAGTCGCCCAATAAAGGCAAATTGAGAGGTATTTTGCCGGGAACTCAAAGTTAACAATAAATTAGGGCTGCATGGCAGAAAATAATAATAATCCGCTGACTCCTTTGCAGAAAGCCTTTTTGGCGATTGAAAAGTTGCAGGCCAAGCTGGATCTTTGCCAGCGCTCTTTGACTGAGCCGATTGCAGTGATCGGCATGGCTTGCCGTTTTCCGGGCAAGGCCGATTCAGTCGATCAATACTGGCAAATGCTACAGGATGAAGTGGATGCGGTAAGCCTCATCCCCAAGCAGCGTTGGGATCATTCGTTGTTTTACGATCCAACCGGAGAAACACCGGGCAGCACCTATGTGAATGAGGCGTCGTTTCTGGAGCAGGTGGATGGCTTCGATGCCGAGTTTTTTTCCATTCCCCCACGAGAAGCCAATAGCCTCGATCCACAGCAACGTTTATTGCTGGAGTTGGCTTATGAGACCTTGCAAGATTCCGGGATTGCCAGCAACCGGCTAAAAAACAGTCAAACCGGCGTATTCATCGGTATCGGTCAACAGGATTATCTACATTTACTGCGCGAATCGGCAGACACTACTGGGGCTGAGCTTTATACCGGTACCGGCAATGGCTTTTGTTTTGCTTCGGGCCGGCTGTCTTATCATTTAGGTCTGCAAGGGCCTAGCTTTTCGATTGATACCGCATGCTCTTCTTCTTTGGTGGCCTTGCATCAGGCGTGTTTGAGTCTGCGCGCACAGGAATGCGATTTGGCGTTAACGGCGGGGGTACAGTTGATGCTTTCCCCGTCTGCATTTGTGTTGATGTCGACGTCTAAAGCATTGGCTAAAGACGGGCGTTGTAAAAGTTTTGCCGCCTCAGCCGACGGTTACGGCCGTGGTGAAGGCGCGGGGATGGTTGCGTTAAAGCGCTTGTCCGATGCGCAATGCGATGGCGATAGAGTGCTGGCGGTTATTCGCGGATCAGCGGTCGATCATGACGGTCGGAGCAGCGGTTTGACGGTGCCTAATGGCCGCGCCCAACAGATTTTATTGAGGCAGCTATTAAAATCGGCCCATACCCAAGCGGATGAGTTAAGTTATGTGGAAACACATGGCACCGGGACATCGCTAGGCGACCCTATCGAATATAAAGCGCTGGCCGAGGTGTTGCGCAGCCAAAGTAAAGATCCTTTATTGCTGGGATCGGTTAAAACCAATATAGGCCATTTGGAAGCGGCAGCAGGTATTGCCGGTTTGATTAAATTGATCTTGGCGATCAAAAAGGACAAGATTCCTGCCAGCCTGCATTTCGATCAACCCAATCCGGCTATTCCCTGGCAGGATTATCCGATTAAAGTTGCCGGACACGCTTGTGCTTGGCCGCAACCAGGCAAGCTTAGAGTGGGGCTAGTCAGCTCATTTGGTTTAAGCGGGACTAATGCTCAGGTATTGGTGGCGGAAGCAAGTGAGACCGGTTTCCCGGCTCCGATTGAAGGCAGCTATCTATTCAAATTGTCGGCCAAATCGGAACCTGTGTTGCGGGACTGGCTGCAACAACACCTTAATAAATTAGCAGACATTAAACCGGAAACACTGGCTGACTTTTGTTTTAGCGCCAATATCAGCCGGGATGATTTTCCGTTACGAATAGCGACGGTAGTCGATGATGTAGCAGAATTGCAAAGTTTCCTACAGACGTCATTGGCGCAAAACCAATGGCAGTCAACGGATAAAGCCAATGTTGCGCCGGTATTTTTGTTTGCCGGACAGGGCAGTGTTAAGGCGGGTGCGGGCTTGGCTTTGTATAACACGCAACCGGTGTTTAAAGCCGGTTTAGCGGCATGCGATGACGCATTAGCAAAACAAGGACACCTAAAAGTAACAGAGCTGCTGTATGGCGAGCAGGCAGAGACACTACTTAAAGAAACGGAGCACGAACAAGTCGCTTTATTTGCGTTGCAATACGCTCTGGCCAAGATGTGGTTATCCTGGGGCGTTAAACCGGCGATGCTGCTCGGGCATAGCGTCGGGGAATATGCAGCGGCCTGTATTGCCGGAGTATTCGATCTGGATGCGGCGCTGCAATTGCTTTGCTGCCGCGGCAGGTTAATGCAGGCGTTGCCGGAAAACGGCGCTATGGTTGCCGTATATGCCGGGCAAGAGCAAGTCCAAACTTTATTGCAGGGCGTGACATCAAAACTGTCTATTGCCGCCGTTAACGCAGACGAACAGGTTGTCGTTTCCGGTGATGGCGAGGCGATGCAGGGTTTTATTGGGCAGGCACAAAAACAAGGTTTGCTCATAAAAGCTTTGCCGGTTAATCGAGGTTTTCATTCGCCGCAAATCGATCAAATTTTATCGGAATTTAAAGTCTGCCTGAGCCTGATCAGTTTTAATAAGCCGCAATTTCGTTTTATTTCCACTTTGACCGGGCAGCCGGAAGTTGAAGCATTAACCGGCGTTGATTACTGGCTGCAACATGCCAGGCAACCGGTATTGTTTAAACAGGCATTAGCGACGGCCGAGCAACTGGGAGGCAATTTTTTTATTGAGTTGGGTGCCAGACCGATACTCACAGCATTGGCGCAACAAGCTTCCGTCACTGCATTTTGTTCGCTAGAGTCAACAGGCAATGACTGGCATGCCAGTCAGCAAGTTGTAGCGGCTTTGTACCAATCGGGTTATCAGGTTGATTGGCCCGCCTTTTATCAAGGCCGGCGTAGAGCGCTGATGAACTTGCCTAACTATCCTTGGCAACGGCAGCGCTACTGGTTTACCCCAGCTGGGGCAAAGACAGCTATCGGGCCGGATTTAAGCATTCATCCGATGCTGCAACAATCTATCAAATCGCCTTTATGGGCCGGCGATTTGTATCAGGGCAGAATCAGTTGCCGACAGCTACCTTTTTTGCTGGATCATAAGGTGTTCAATCAAGTGGTGGTTGCCGGAGCCTGCCATTTGTCGGCCCTGGCGGCGGCAGGCAGGGAAATATTTACCGGCAAAGCGTTTAAAATTGCAAATATCGAGTTTATCGAAGCCTTGCAGCTTAAAGAGCAGGAGCAGCGTTTATTGCAAGTCGGGCTGACTTCGGCGGGCGATCGTCAGTATCAAGTCAAAGTCATTACCCTGATCGATGAACAGCGTGCCGATTTTACAGAGCATATGCAGGCATTAATGACTGAAAGCCCGATCGGCAGCCCGGCTTTATTTAATGCGGCTGAACTTCAGCAGCAATGTCCCGAACCTATCGATGTGGAAGGTTTTTATCAATTACTGACCAACCAACAGGTGCAATTGGGCGACAGTTTTCGTTGGTTTAGGCAGATGTTAAAAGGGCGGCACCAAGCTTTGGCGCGGATTCGCCCGCTTGATGTGGCTGATAAAGCTTTTGGCGTGCCGCCCGGTTTAATCGATGCCTGTTTCCAATTATTGGGTGCAGCAGTGCCGGAACAGTACACCCAAACGTACATTCCAGTTGCGATCGATCAATTGCAGTTGGCGGCTGAAAACAGGCTGGGCGATTTATGGTGTTATGCCCGTTTGGATGATGACGCGATAGGCCAACAAGGCTTCATCAGAGGACAAGTAACGCTGTTTAACGATCAAGGCCAAGCTCTTGTCGAGTTATCCGGCATTACCTTGCGTAAGGCCGATCAAAAAGCAATGCAGCAGGCTCTGCTGCTGGAAAAAAATGTTTATGAGGTTGAATGGGTAAAGATTGCTGCAACAGCGGATCTTAAAGCTGAGCCGGTTACAGACCGTTGGCTGGTGGTCGGACAGGCGCTAGCCCGAACGGTTGCCGAGACTGCCGATTGGGCGCAATGGCTGAGTCTGGAAGATTTTATCCGCTTGGATCGGCATCAGGCTCAAGGGGTGATGCTGTGTCTGGATACGACGCAGCCAGGAGCGGATAGCGTAGCTAAGGCTCAGCAAAACGCCGAGAGTTTATTGCTTTACTTACAAAAAATCATAGCAAAGCCGGAGCTGAACATTGCCGTTGTCAGCCGGCAAGCCAGAAAGGCTGTCGAACAGGATTCAATCGATCCGGCGGTGGAATTAATATCCGGAATGCTCCGTAGCTTTAATCATGAATATCCGTTAACCCCGTGCCAGTGGCTGGATTTGGATCAGTCCGAAGTTTCGGTCGACCAAATTGTACAAATTCTGAAAGCCGAGTCGGCGGAAACTGAAATCGCTTTGCGCTCAGCCAGCCTGTATGCGCCCAGATTACACGCAGCCCAGTTTAAACAGCTCGAACAAGTCAGTTGGCAAGGAACTTATTTACTGACCGGAGGCTCCGGCGCTCTGGCTTTGCAAACCGCGCAGTGGCTGGCGGAAAAAGGCATCGGCAAATTGATTTTAATGTCGCGTAATGGCCTGCCGGAAGCGGCTAAACAGCAACTGGCGGATATTGAGCGGCTAGGCATTAAAGTCATTGAAGTTAAAGCCGATGTGGCGGATGCCGAGCAAGTTAAATCGGTGTTGGAACAATATGGCGCTGATTTGCGCGGCATTATTCACGCAGCCGGGGTCTTGAATGACAGCGTAATCGCCAATCTCGATTCGAAACAGCTGGAACAAGTGCTGACGCCCAAAGTGGCAGGCTTATGGAATTTGCATCAATACAGCCAAGGGCTCAAGCTGGACTGTTTTATCGCTTACTCGTCGATTGCGGCTTTATTGGGCGCTCCCGGCCAAGGCAACTACGCGGCGGCCAACAGTTTTATGGATGCGTTTATGCAGTGGCGGCAGCAACAGAGTTTGCCGGGGCTGAGCATTAACTGGGGGCCTTGGGCCGGGGCAGGGATGGCGGATGTGCAGCAGGACAACAATCTGGCTTTGTCGGGCATGGCCAAATTAACCGCCGGACAATCGTTCGCTTTTCTTGACCAAGTACTGGCCCAGCCTCAATCGGCGCAACTGGGTTTGTTCAATGTCGATTGGCAGCAGTTTAAGTTTAACCGTTCATCCCTGACCAAAGCCTTGCAACCGGTTAAGCAAATCGAGCAGCCATTCTTATCCGAACAACTAAGTGCTTTGCCTATAGCGCAGCGCCAACGGTTCTTGCGCAATTACTTGATCGAACAAGTGTCTGCGGTTTTGGGGCTGACGGACACAGGGCAACTAGCCACTGGGACCGGCTTTTCCGAGCTGGGCATGGATTCATTAATGACGCTGGAGTTGAGGAATCGTCTGCAAAAAGCGGTCAATATGGCGCTGCCATCGACGCTGGCGTTTAAGTATCCCTCCGTTGACGAGTTATTGGATTTTCTGATAACCGACATCTTTTCCGGCCTTTTTGCCGAACAGGCAAAACCGGAAGATTTACCCAAAGATGAGCCGGAAGACGATATTGCGATGCTGCTGGAGCAGGAGTTGTTAAAACTGGAAAATGGACAGATCGATGGCTGAGCAGGATAAACAACAGGCCTTAATGCGCAGGGCGCTGGACGAATTGCGCGAGTTGCGCAGCAAGCTGGCTCAGTACCAACAAGCCGAGCATGAGCCGATTGCGGTTATTGGGTTGGGTTGCCGGTTTCCGGGCGGTTGCGATTCGCCGGAGGCCTTATGGCAGTTCTTGTCCGAAGGCAAAAACGCTCGCTCGGAAGTGCCTGCCGAGCGTTGGCCGTTGTCGGAATATTACGATGCAAAGCCGCAAACTCCAGGCAAAATCAGCAGCCGTTACGGCGCATTTTTATCCGACATTGCCGCATTCGATGCCGACTTTTTTGCGATTGCCGCCCGCGAAGCGGAACAGATGGACCCTCAGCAACGCCTGTTGCTGGAAACCAGTTGGCAAACATTCGAGCGCACCGGCATTCATCCAAAAACCTTACGCAACAGCCGCGGCGGTGTTTTTATCGGCTGCATGACCCAGGAGTACTCCGAGTTAATCAAGGATGAAAAGGCTATCGATGTGCATACCGGAACCGGCAATGCGCCCAGTCTTTTGGCCGGTCGGCTGGCGTACTATTATGGTTTGCAAGGCCCGGCTATGGTCATCGACACGGCCTGCTCCTCATCGTTATTGGCCGTGCACCTGGCGGTTAAAAGTTTACGCAGTAAAGAAATAGATATGGCTCTGGCCGGAGGTGTTAACCTGCAATTATCGCCTCGTGCAGGCATCACTGAAAGCCAGGCGATGATGCTGGCGGAAGACGGTTTATGCAAAACCTTTGACGATAAGGCCGACGGCATCGGCCGGGGCGATGGCGTAGGATTGGTCGTGTTAAAACGCCTATCTGATGCTTTACAAGCAGGCGATCCTATTTGCGCGGTCATTAAAGGCAGCGCCGCCAATCACGACGGCCGTAGCAGCGGCTTGACCGTGCCCAGCGAGAGAGCTCAGGAAGCGGTGCTGAAAGCGGCATTGGCGGATGCTGCGCTAAGCCCGTCGCAGGTTGGTTATATCGAAGCTCACGGCACCGGCACATCTTTAGGCGACCCGATTGAAGTTAGCGCGCTAAGTAGCGTTCTCGGTCAGCGTTCCGACGATAATCCGTTGTACATCGGATCGTTGAAAACCAATTTCGGACATACCGAAGGTGCGGCCGGGATCGCCGGTTTTATCAAGGCGGTATTGATGCTGCAAAATAAAATGCTGCCGCCGCACCTGAACTTTACCACGCCAAGCTCTCATATTCCCTGGCAATCGATTCCGATTAAAGTGCTCAAGCGGCTAATGCCCTGGCCGGTCGCAGAAGGGCAAAACCGGGTCGCGGGCGTCAGCGCTTTTGGCTTAAGCGGCACCAATGTTCATGTTCTGTTGGCAGAATCGCCTGAGCAGGAAACAGCCGATCAGACGGCCAGTGAACTTGCCTTGCCGTTAAAGCTTTCCGCAAATAGCGCCGGTTCACTAGCGAAGCTTGCCGGTTCCTATCAAACATGGCTGCAACAGCATGACTTAAGTTTAGACTCGGTGTGTTATCAGGCAGCTAAAGGGAGAGCCGATTTCAACGAACGCGCGGTGATAGTCGGGACAAATAAAAAACAATTCGAGCAGGCGTTATCGGCTTTGTCTCAAGGCCTCACTTATGACGGGTTATATATTTCCGGCAAAGCGCAGCAAAAGCCTAAGCTGGCTATGATTTTTAGCGGCCAGGGCTCGCAATATCCCGGTATGGCTCAGGATTTGTACCAGCGTTGGCCGGTTTTTAAACAGACAATCGATCAATGCGCCGAATACCTGCGCGAGCTTTTGGACATGCCGCTGCAAAGCTTGTTATTTGAAAGCAGCGAGCAGCAATTGCAACAAACCTGCTATGCGCAACCGGCAATTTTTGCGGTTGATTATGCGCTGTACCGCTTATGGCAATCCTGGGGCATTGAACCGGATGCCGTGATGGGACACAGTCTGGGGGAATATGTCGCCGCTTGCGTGGCCGGTGTGCTCAGCCTGGGGGAAACGTTGCAATTGGTTGCTGCCCGTGCGCAAATCATGCAGCAAGCTCCGGGTCAGGGCGGTATGCTGGCTGTCTCTGTCGACGCTAAGCGAGTAAGCGAATTATTGTCCGGTGATTTACAGGAGTTGGATATAGCGGCGATTAATTCAGCGCAGCACTGTGTCTTATCCGGACAGAAACTGCTGGTCGATCTGGCTCAACAGCGACTTGAAGAACAAGGCATTAACTGTACGCCGTTGCAGGTTTCCCATGCATTTCATTCGAGGCTAATGGAACCCGTTTTACCTGCGTTGCAGCAGAAATTAGCCAAGGTGACTTTCAGTAGACCCTTCATGACATTAATCTCCAATAGTACCGGGCAGGCGGCAGGCGATGAAATGTCAACGGCCGCGTATTGGCTGCAACACTGCCGCGAACCGGTATTATTTGCCGAGGGCATTAAGTCTTTACAAGAAATCGGTTGTACTGCGTTTTTGGAATGCGGGGCTAAACCGGTTCTATCGCCGATGCTATCGGCTAATGCTGTCGAGTCCAAGCAGGTTTTTGCCAGTGTGCGGCCTAAGCAAGCGGATAGCTTGTTGCATTGCGCGGCCCAGTTATATGTCGGTGGCTTTGATTTAGATTGGCAACAGGTTTTTGTTGAACCACCCAAAGGCGCGCGTCCGGTGTTGCCGGTTTATCCTTTCTCCGGAAAGCGTTATTGGTTGCCGGATCAGGCTTTAAAATCGAAGCAATCGGATAATACGCAAAAACTGCATCCATTAATGCATAAGCGTCTGGATTTGGCAGATACCAAAACTGTTTATTTTGAATCCTGGCTGACGCCGCAAGCGCCGGCTTATTTGTCCGAACATCGGGTGTTTGGCCTTGTATTGATGCCTTTGGCGGCATTGCTCGAAATGGTCTTGGCGGCAGCGCAGCAGCTGGGTAAAACTACCGCGTTAAGCCTGAAAAATATTAGCATAGAGCAGCCTTTGATCCTGTCTCCGGATGAACCAACGCACATTCAAATTCAAGCGCGCGAAAATGCGCAGCACTACCAGCTCAGTATTTTTTCCCGTGTCGGCGATGCGTCCTGGCAACGCCACTTAACGGCTGAAACCGATGTTCTGGAACATACGGATTTATATGCGCCGACACAGCGCGATTACCCGCAAAGCTTAGCGCCGGAACGGCTTTATCAGCAGTTTCAGGAAAGGGATATTGTTTACGGCGATACCTTTAAAGTGCTTAGCCAAATTGACTTTAAGCCTCAGTCGGCATTAACACGCCTTAAGGCTATGCCTGTTGAGCTCGGCTACTCGCTCCATCCGGCAGTTTGGGACGGCTGCATGCAAACCGCCGGAGTGGCGCTGGGCGAAACCGAAGGCGATAAAACTTGGCTGCCGGTGTCTGTAGAGCGCATTGATTTTTATCAATCGACTAAACAGGATGCGGAATGTCATGCCCAGGTTTCAGTCAGTGGAGCTAATGCAAGCAAAGTCGATATCGTTTTAAGTTGCTCGGGGACGGTGTCCCTGAAAATGCAAGGAGTCACTTTTCAGCCCGTGTCCGAACAGGCTTTAGCGGCTTTGGCAAATAAAAAACTGGACACTTGGCTTTATAAACCGGATTGGCAATTGCTGAATGAAGCCGACTTAGTCCGTCAGCCGGATGATGAATATATTTTTTGTATAGGGACTGAAACGGCTAAGCAGTTAATCGCTAAATTGCAGCGCAGACAATCTCAGTTAACCTTGGTCAGCCCGGAAAATTTGCAGGATCAGAGTTATTGGCAAAACCACAAAACGGCCGGTTTAAATGCGCATCTGGTTTATTGCGCTCAGGACTTTATTGGGAGCGACAGCAGTGCCTGCTTGGGTTTTTTGGCATTGATTCAGGCAATAGAAAAGCAGTCTATTCCCGTTAAAGTCACACTATTAACTAATAATGCCGCCGCGATTGATAATGTGCCTGTCTGCCCAAAGCAAAACGCAGTCGTCGGCCTGCTAAAAACCGCGGCGCTGGAATTTCCTCAGCGGCATTGGCAGATGCTGGATGTCGCCGATATGAATGTCGTCGATGAAGATTTATTGGCTATCGCTTTATCGGGCCTAGCCAATGAGCAGCAGTTGGCCTTGCAAGCCAAGCAATGCTATGCGGCCAGATTGATGCCTTATTCAAGGGCGCAAAGCGAGCAGACTGTACAAATTGTTAAGAACAAAACGTATCTCGTAACAGGCGGTTCCGGTGCGTTGGGTTTTGCTGTGGTTGAGCTGCTGGTCAAAAACGGCGCAGATTGCGTTGTCATTGTCAGTCGCAGCGGTTTGTCCGGCATTGCCGAGTCAAAACTGCAACAATTGATTGCACAGGGTGCCAGAGTTGTCGGCGTGGCGGCCGATTTGGCGCAACAACAAGGCATTGATGCTTTGTTGGAACAATTGCAATCATTACCGGCTCTGGCGGGCGTCGTTCATGCAGCCGGGGTATTAAATGACGGCGCTTTATTGAATATGACCCAGGCCGATTTCAACAAGCCATGGTCGGCCAAAGTTAATGCTTTGCAACTTCTGGATAAAGCGCTATCCGCCGAGACTTTGGATTTCTTTGTCGTGTTCTCATCATTGGCCGCTTTGACCGGCGCACCGGGACAGGGCAATTATGCGGCTGCGAATGCCTATGTCGATGCTTTAATGCTGAACAGAAAAAGCAAGGGTTTGCCCGCATTGACGATTAATTGGAGCGGCTGGAGCGGTGTCGGTATGTTGGCGGATGCCGAAGCGGCAATGTCCGAGAAAGGCTTCGATCTTATTCAGCCTGCCCAAGGTTTGGCTTTGTTCGAGCGCCTGTTAAGCCAGTTTTTACCGCAAGTGGCTGTAATGCCGGTGCGCTGGCCCGAGTTTTTTGCGGCTTTGCCGTTTAAAGCGCCTAATTTTTATCAACCGATGCTAACAGCGCAGACGGATAAAGACGATAAGCAAACAGGCGGTTTAATCCGGCAATTAAATCAAGCAGGTCTTTCTCAACGGCTGACAATACTGGAGCAGGCTGTGCGCCAACACATTGCCCAGGTACTACGTAACCCGGACAGTGCGAATCTGGCTATCCGGCAACGCCTGTTCGATATAGGTTTTGATTCGTTATTGGCAATGGAATTTACCCGTAAATTAAATCAGGCTTTGGATCTTCAATTGCCCTCGACGCTGTTGTTCGATTACCCTACAATTGAGGCTTTGCTAAATTATCTGAGTCAGCAGTTGCTCGTCGAATTTACACAAGAAACGGAATCGGCGGCAGATAATTTGGACGATTATTCAGAGCAGGAACTTTCGGCTTTACTGGAACAGCGCCTGGCCTCCATGGATTGAAGATGACGGAAAAGACCGAACAAAAAACAGATTATCGTGCATTAATGCTGGATGCGTTGCGAAAGATCGATGCGTTAGAGGGAAAGCTTAAAAATGCACAGAACCAACACAAGGAAGCGATAGCCATTGTCGGTATGGGCTGCTGTTTTCCTGGGGCGGAGGCAGGTTTATCGGCGTATCTGGATTTACTGCGAGAAGGCCGCGATGCGATAACGCCGATGCCCGCTTGGCGCTGGCAGGTTGACGATTATTTCGATTCCAACCCTGAACAGCCGGGAAAAATGTATGTTCGGGAAGGCGGTTTTATTGAGCACCTGGACCGGTTCGATGCCGGTTTTTTCGGCATTTCCCCGCGCGAAGCGATGGCAATGGACCCGCAACAGCGCTTATGGCTGGAAGTGTGTTGGGAAGCGCTGGAACAGGCCAATATCGTTCCTGGCGATTTATTTTCCAGTCAAACCGGCGTTTTTGTCGGGGCCAGCAGTTTTGATTTTGCTGCGATCATGGCTAAAAAACTGCCGATCGACCGGATCGATGCTTATCTGGGCACAGGCGCGTCATTAAACATCCTGGCAGGGCGCTTGTCTTATTGGTTAGGATTGACCGGGCCCAGCATGGCCGTCGATACCGCGTGTTCCTCATCGTTGTTGGCTGTCCATAATGCTTGCCAGAGTTTGCGTCTGGGCGAATGCGATATGGCGTTGGCCGGCGGCGTTAATGTTATCTTGGCGCCGGAAACTTACGTTGCATTCAGCCGTGCCGGTATGCTTTCGGCGGAGGCAAGATGCAAGACTTTTGCGGAAAATGCGGACGGTTTTATCCGCTCGGAAGGCTGCGGCGCGATTGTATTAAAACGTTTATCCGATGCTGAAAAACACGGCGATTCCATTTGGGCGGTCATCCGGGGTTCGGCGGTTAACCAGGATGGTGCGAGCGGCGGATTAACCATTCCGTCAGGGCCGTCGCAACAGGCGTTGATTAATACGGCTCTGGCCGCAGCCGGGGTAAAGCCGGAGCAAGTCGGTTACATAGAAACGCATGGCACCGGTACGCCGTTGGGAGACCCGATTGAAATGCGGGCATTGGCGGCCAGCTATGGCAAGAACAGGGATCAAGAACCGGTTTACGTAGCTTCGGTAAAAACCAATCTAGGCCATCTGGAAGCCGCCGCCGGAATTGCCGGTTTAATCAAAGCCGCTTTGTCGTTACATGAAGCTGAAATTTTCCCCCATCTGCATTTTACCCAGCCCAGCTCACATATCGACTGGCAATCCTGGCCGGTAAAAATTCCGCTTGAACGTCAACACTGGCCCGATTCCGGCAAGCCGCGAATAGCCGCGGTCAGTTCTTTTGGTTTAAGCGGCACCAATGTTCATTTAATAGTCGAGCAAGCACCTGAAACCGGACTAAAGCCGTTAAAGCAGCCGGGTTTAAACCTGCTGATTTTATCGACCAAAACCTATCCGGCTTTGCAGCAGTTGGCAGCTGATTATGCCCCGCTATTCAGCCAGAAACAGGCGAATTTGGCCGATATTTGCTACACAGCCAATTCTCGACGCTCTCGATTTAATCATCGGCTGGTGTTAATCGCAGATTCTGCGGATGAATTTAAAACTCAGCTGGAACGATTTGCCGAGTCAGGTGCAGCATCGGGCGCTTATCGGCTTGTCACTAAACCCAAGCAGCGTGTCGGCCTGTTATTTACCGGGCAAGGCTCGCAGTGGGCAGGAATGGCTGCGCAAATGTACGGCTATTATCCCGAGTTTACCGAGCAAGTGGACCAGTGCGATCGGCTATTGCAGCAATTTAGCTCAATCGATCTAAAAAGATTATTGCTCGATAATAGCGCAGAGGAAATTAGCGAAACCGCAAATGCCCAACCGGCTCTATTCGCGTTTGAATATGCCTGGGCAAAGCAATGGCTGGCTTGGGGCGTAAAGCCGGCTTGCCTGATCGGGCACAGTTTAGGGGAATATGTCGCAGCCTGTATTGCCGGCGTATTCGATCTGGAGCAGGGTTTACGCTTGGTTGTTAATCGGGCCCGGTTAATGCAGCAGGCGCCGGGACAAGGCGGCATGGCGGCGGTATTTGCTTCCGCCCGGAAAGTTCAGGCAATGTTGCCGGATTTTCCGGCTTTGGCGATTGCAGCTTATAACAGCGCGGAAAACCAAGTGGTTTCCGGTGAAGAATCCGAACTGATCAAGTTTCTACAAAGCTGTACCGAGCAAGGATTGGAACATACACGTCTTGCTACTTCGCACGGCTTTCATTCATCTTGTATGCAGCCGGTATTGACTGCTTTTGCCGATAAATTGGCCGAAGTTAAATTAAATAGCGCTTCGCTACCGATTGTTTCCAACCTGACCGCAAAACTTGAAACAGGCTGTTATGCAGAGGCCGATTACTGGTTACAACATTTACGACAGCCGGTTCAGTTCCAACAAAGCGTTGATACGCTACAGCAGCAAGGGCTGGACTTGTTAATTGAAATAGGTCCAAAACCCGTGTTGACCGGATTGGTAAGGCAAAATGCGGAGAATATGCCCGTGATCGCGGCTTGCGCTGGCGATAACAGCATTCAAGCGATTAACCAAGCCTTGGCCGACATCGTGGCTGGCGGCCTGGAGCTGGATTGGCAGTCTCTGAATAGCGGCAGGTTGACCGATTTACCGACATACCCTTGGCAACGGCAGCGCTATTGGCCTGAGTGGTTTACCAATCAACCGGTTTCGGTTTCCGATCAACATCCGTTGTGGGGCCAGTGGCTGAGCAGTTCGGCATTGCCTGACAACACCGAAGTGTTCGAGCTTAAATTAACTGCCGCAAACAGGTCTTGGTTAAATCAACATCGGGTTTACGGCTTGCCTGTTGCGCCCATAGCTTTGTTGATAGCTTTAATTTATGAAGCCATGTTCAAGCGCAACGGCCATATGGATTTTGCGATTATTGATTTGGAAATAGAAAGGGCCTTGCTGATTCCGGAGCAAGATTCAATCACACTGCAATTGATATTGACCGATAACGATTCTGTGAAAATATTGAGTCAAAAATCAAAGACCGATACTTGGTTGCAGCATGTTAGCGCTAATCTTCAACAGACAGGTAATACAGCTCAGCCATTTTTATCGTTGGCAGACAACGCAGCCCCGCTTTCAGGGCAACAGTATTATCAATTGTTTGCCGAACATGGCTTGCAATACGGCCCGAGTTTTCAAGGAATTGAACAGCTCTGGCAGCAGCAAAATAAAGCCGTCGCGGAACTCAATGTTCCGCAAATTAACGAACAGCTCGAAGCACCACATCCGGTTTTGTTGGATTTGGCGATGCAGTTAATGGCCGCGGTATTTAAACCAAACAGCGATGGCTTGCGCTTGCCGGTGCGGATCGGGAAGATTCAGTGTTTTAGGCAGGATTTCGCCGACAGCCATTGGATCGGCGGCGAGTTAAACGACGCCGGGCAAGTTGATTTATCACTATTCAACAGCCGGAAACAATTGCAGTTTTCGATAAGCGGTGTGGAAGTCGCAACGGTCAGCGAGAGCCGTTTAAAGCAAATGTTGATGCCGGTCAGCGATTGGGATTACCAGCTCGTCTGGCGGCCGCATGTTGCTACAGCCAATAACACGGTTCGGTCTTGGTTGCTGATCTCGGACAAAGAAAATACAAGCATTGCCGATCAGTTGTTAAGTCAGGGCCATCAAGTTCGCGTACTCGATTTTAAGCAATTTGCCGAAACGGATTTAACCGATGTTGATGAGGTTGTCGATTTAACCGCATTGTCGGTATCGACCGAACCGGCTCAGGCAATGGCAGTCTGTGCGCAGTTGCTGGAGTTATTGCAACGGCTGCAAGGGCATAACGTTCGCTTAACGCTGGTCACTCGGCAGGCGCAGGGCGAATTTTGCCGGCAGCTTAATTATGCCGGAGCTGCATTATGGGGCATGGCCACTGTTTTGTTACAGGAACATGCCGAGCTCAATCCGCGCATCATCGATTCGAATGCGGATCGACAATTGCTAACTGCGTTATTGGATAGTAGCGGCGAACAGCGGTTAATAGCTACCGATCAAGAAATATTCGCTCAACGCTTGCAGCGCTATAAATCAAAAAGCGAAACTCAAATACTCATCGATAGCCAAGCTTCTTACTTGGTGACCGGCGGCTTAGGCGCTTTAGGTTTGGCGACGGCTTGCTGGCTGATTCGCCAAGGCGCCCGTCATCTATATCTAACCAGCCGCCAGCAAAATCCGCGATTACCGGCAGAGCTACAGGCATTGCAACATCAACACGCAGACCTTGAATTGGTTATTTTCCAAACGGATATAACCCAGGCGCAGGCAGTCGAACAACTGTTTGCCGACATCACTCAATCTGGCAGGCCGTTAAAAGGCATCATTCATTGCGCGGGCTTTAGCGACGATGACCTGCTGTTGAACCAATCGGCCCAACGCCTGGAACAGTTGAACCGGGTAAAACTGCAAGCGGCGGCGTTGCTTGATAAAGCTTCGCGGCCAATCCCGCTGGACTTTTTTTGGCTGTATTCCTCGTTGAACGCTTTGTTAGGCAATATAGGGCAGGGAG
The DNA here is from genome assembly GCF_004322395.1 of Methylobacter sp. Classification (GTDB taxonomy): domain Bacteria; phylum Pseudomonadota; class Gammaproteobacteria; order Methylococcales; family Methylomonadaceae; genus Methylobacter_A. The sequence goes on along the minus strand of NZ_SCTW01000133.1, from coordinate 92,365 downwards.
CCTATGCAGCAGCCAATGCGGCGATGGATGCGCTGGCGTGGCAACGAAACCATGAAGGTTTTCCGGCGCTAAGCATAAATTGGGGGCCCTGGCAAAACGGCATGCAGCAGCAAAGCAGCGATGCGATGCGTGAGTTTTGGCAGCAGTCGGGTTTGGGCTTGATCGATGAAGAGAGAGCCGGGGCAGTTCTGGACCAACTGATCAATAGGCAAAACGGACAAGTTTGCATTGTGAATTTCGATTGGCAAAAAGTCTCCAAGAGCCTGTCTTATAGCGCGGCTCCGGGCTTACTGAAAGAGCTGGTTCCGGCTAACAATGTGGCGATGGCTATCAATACTGCCGAATATTTGGAGCGGTTGCGGATGGCCGAGCCTGAGCAAATCAGGGAGCTATTGGCCGACTGGGTTAAGCAGCAGCTGGCGCAGATATTAAAACTGCCAATATCGCAGCTTGAGTTGGGCAGCTCTTTAAGCTCGCTGGGTTTGGACTCATTGGCGGCGGTTGAGTTTCGCTCGTTGATGCGTAAAACCCTGCAAACCGAAGTGCCGGTCAGTCAATTATTGCAAAGCGATGGTTGGGGCTTGATCGATTATCTTGAAAACAGCTTGTCGCAGTCGGGGCAAGCTATCGCCGAACCTATAAACGAAGATGAAGACATGCTGGAGGGCGAACTTTGAGCCTACAAGGATTGATGCAAAAACTGGCTGATAATCGGGTCGAAGTTTGGTTGGAAGACGGTAAATTACGTTATCGAGCCCCCAAGCAGTCGATGACGGAAGCGCTGATGGCCGAGCTTAAAGCCAATAAACAGGCGCTGATAGATTATTTAGAAGCCCAGCAACAACAGCCTTTTGCGTTGACTTACGGGCAGCGGGCTTTATGGTTTTTGCACCAAACCGCACCGAACAGCGCGGCCTATAACGTAGCCTTTTCAGCCAGGATTCTTTCCGCTGTCGATACTGACAAAATGAATCAGGCTTTGTCGTATTTAGCCGAACGGCATGCAGCGCTCAAATTACGCTTCCGGGAACAGGCCGGGGAACCGGAGCAGTTTATCAGCCCTGAAGCAGCCGTGGATTTTCAGCTTATAGATGCAGCTGACTGGGATGATGAGGCGTTACAACAACAGGTTAACCAGAGTTACGAAACACCGTTCAATCTGAATAACCAGCAGCCTTTGTTTAGAGTGCGTTTGTTTAAGCGTTCGCCACAGCAATATGTGTTGCTGCTTGTTTTTCATCATATCATTGGCGACGGCTGGTCGTTATGGCTGTTACTGGATGAACTGGCGCAGGTTTATTCGGCGTTAGCTGCCGGTCGGCAGCCCGAATTACCGGCGTTGTCATCATCATATCGCCAGTTTGCCGAACAACAGGTAGCCCGCGTGGATTCGGGAGAGCTGGAGCAGGATTGGCATTACTGGCGCGACAAATTTGCCCAAACACCGCCTTTATTAAGCTTGCCTGCCAAGCGGCCTTTCCCGGCTCAGCGCAGTTATCAGGGGGCTTCGTACCCGCTACGGATAGATAGCCGGACACTGGTCGCTTTGAAATCCCTGACTGCCGAGTTAGGCGTCACCTTATATGTGTTACTGCTTTCGGCCTATCAGTTATTGCTGCATCGTTGCGGCGGCCAGCAACAGCTCTGTGTCGGTACGCCGCTGGCCGGCCGGGATGACGATCGTTATGCCGAGGTCGTCGGCTATTTCGTTAATCCGCTGCCGTTGCTGTCCGAATTAAACGCAGAGCAAACGGTCGCGGATTTTATTAAAGCCTGTCGTCAGGAAGTGCTCTCGGCGATGGCGCATCAGGCATTTCCTCTGGCTCTGGTTTTGGAGCGACTGTCGTTGTCGCGCGACACCAGCCGCCCGCCATTATTTCAGGCCGCTTTTGTGTTCCAGCAACTGCAAAAAGCGCAGCAGCTTCTCGATACGAATAGCAGCGACCATGCGGCGGACAAAACCGTGGATTGGGGCGGTTTGTCATTGGCGCCGTATACGTTGTTTCAGCAGGAAGGGCAGTTCGATTTGTCCTTGGAACTGATGGAAGCGGGAGGCGATTTAATCGGCTCGATTAAATTTAATACCGATATATTGGATGTTGATGACGCAGAAAGGCTGGCCGATTATTACCTGAATATCCTGAAGCATCTGCCCGACTACAAGGACAGTAAAGCCGTTCTTGTGCCCTTGTTGAACAAGGATTACCAACAGCAATTATTACGAACTTGGAACGACACTTCTTATAGCTATCCGGATACCCTGATCCCGGAACTGTTAAGCCGTCAAGCGCAGCAGACCCCGGACGCGATAGCGCTGGTCTATGAACAATCTCAATTGTCGTATGCCGAACTGGAGCAACGCAGCAACCAATTGGCGCATTATTTAAGGCAGCAGGGCGTCGGCATCGAAAGCCTGGTTGCGGTGTGCATGGAGCGCAGTTTGGAGATGGTGATCAGCCTGCATGCGATCGTCAAGGCCGGGGCCGCTTATGTGCCGTTGGACCCGGATTATCCGCAGGAACGGCTCGATTACATGATTGTCAATGCGGGCGCTGAGCTCTGCCTGACGCAACAAGCCCTGACCGGCAAACTCGGCAATTATCCGGGCCGATTGTTGTGCGTCGAAACGCTGCAAACAGAGCTTGCACAGCAGTCAAGTACAGCACCAACGCTTAAGCTACAGCCGGATAACATCGCCTACCTGATCTACACCTCCGGTTCGACCGGACAACCCAAAGGCGTCGCGAACAATCATCAAGCGCTGGCAAACCGGATCAACTGGATGCAGCTTGCTTACGGCCTGAGCTGGCAAGACACCGTGCTGCAAAAAACCCCGTACAGCTTCGACGTGTCGGTCTGGGAATTCTTCTGGCCGTTGATCACCGGCGCCAAGCTAGTCATCGCCAAACCGAACGGGCACAAAGACAGCCACTACCTGGCGCAACTGATCCAAACCCGGCAGATCAACACCCTGCATTTCGTGCCGTCGATGCTGCAAGCGTTTATCGAAGAGCCGGAAGCGGCCCGTTGCGCCAGTTTAAAACGCATCATTTGCAGCGGCGAGGCCTTGCCGTTAAGCCTGCAACAGCAAGTCTACAGCAAACTCGATGCGCAACTGTACAACCTGTACGGCCCGACTGAAGCGGCGATCGACGTCAGCGAATGGCATTGCAGGCCGGACGACACCGCCAGCAGCATCGTGGCAATCGGCAAGCCGATCGACAACATCCAACTGTATATTTTGGACAGCCAACTGCAACCGGTTCCGGTCGGCGTGTCCGGCGAACTGTACATCGCCGGCATCGGCTTGGCACGCGGCTATCACCGCAAAGCCCAATTGACCTCCGAGCGCTTTATCCCGAACCCGTTCGGACAAGGCGAGCGGATGTACCGCACCGGCGATATTTGCCGTTACCGTACCGATGGCGTGATCGAATATCAGGGCCGCGAAGACGGTCAAGTCAAGCTCAGGGGATTCAGGATTGAGCTCGGCGAAATCGAAGCCGTGCTGAAAAAGCATCTGGCCGTGCAAAATTGCGTGCTGACAGCGGATCAATTCAGGGGCGAGAAAGCCTTGCTAGCTTATATAACGCTGCATGAAGACGTCGAAAATACGTCCGCGCTGATCAAGCAAATACGCGAATTCATGCAGGGATTCTTGCCCGATTACATGCTGCCGGCCGGTTTTATGGTGTTGCCTGCGTTGCCTTTATCCAATAACGGTAAAGTGGATCGCAAGGCGTTGCCGGCAATGGAACTGGTCAGTTCGGATGAACAGCGGACAGCGCCGGAAAACGACGTTCAGCAACGGATAGCCGACATTTGGCAACAATTATTAAAGCACCGGGATTTTGGCATCCATACCAATTTTTTCCATGTCGGCGGCCATTCATTGCTGGCCTTGCGGCTGATTGCCAAATTGACGGAAGCTTTTCAGACCAAGCTCAGTATAGAAGATGTGTTTAATCATTCGTCTATAGAGGGATTAAGTCGGTTGCTAGATGTCGAACATCAACATTACCAAGCATGGCCTGCTATTAAAGTTCAGCATCGGGATCATGCGCCGCTGGCTTTTTCCCAGGAGCGCTTATGGTTTGTAAACACGCTGGAAAATGCGGCGGGTGTTTATCATATTCCGCTGGCTTTTCATTTGCGTGGGCAACTGAATAAACCGGCATTGACCGGGGCAATTGAAGACTTGGTCAACCGGCATCAGGCGCTACGCACAAAAATAGTGGGCAATGGCCATTCGTTGGAACAACAGGTTTTAGCCGATGTCGACCATTCGGTCAGCTGTTATTCCGAAGATCAAGTCAAGGCCCAGGGGCTTGAGCATATCGTTCGACAGGAAGCCAATGCGACTCTGGATTTGTCAATAGGGCAGGTGTTTAAAGCAGCATTATTGGATGTCGATGAGCAGCACAGCCTGTTATTGCTGGTCATGCACCACATTATTTCCGATGGCTGGTCGGTTAATGTGTTGCTGCAGGATTTATCGGCTTTGTATCGGCAACATGTGCAAAATAGCCAAACTCAATTGCCGGAGTTGCCGGTGCAATATACCGATTACTGTCGTTGGCAAAGACAGTTAAGCGACGAAGGCTGGTTTAATCTGGCACGGGACTATTGGCTGGCGGCCTTGCAGGATGCGCCGACTACCTTAGTCTTAAATTACGATCACAGCCGCCCGATGCTGCCCAGCTTTCGCGGCGCGATGCAGTTTAGCCAAATTCCAGCCCAAACCCGTGCAAGTTTGCAAGCTTATGCAAAGCAGCGCGGGGCGACCGATTTTATGTTGCTGCTGAGCGCATTTTCCGTGCTGCTTTATCGTTACAGCGGGCAGCTGGATTTTATGATCGGCACGCCGGTTGCGAACAGGGATAAAGTGGAGTTGCATGATCTGGTCGGGCTGTTCGTCAATACGTTGTTAATGCGGATTAAGATTGATTCGAACCAAAGCTTCGAGCAGTTGCTCGATGTGGTCAAGACAACCGCTATGGGTGCTTATGAACATCAATATTACCCTTTTGAAGGTTTAGTCGAGGCCTTGCAGCCGGAACGAAATTTGGCGGTTACGCCGTTATTTCAAGTGATGTTTGTTTATCAGGGACAGGAACAGCAAGCTTTTTCATTAGCCGGTTTAGATGTACAGCCAATGGTCTTGCCCAGTGCAACGGCCAAGTGCGATCTGACTTTATATGTGACCGAAGAAGGCGATGATTGGTCGCTGGCGATGGAATACAGTACGGATTTATTTGAGCAGGCCAGCATTGAACAGCTATTGTCGGCGATGGCGACAGTGCTGGATGCGGTCGCCAAGAACCCCGCTTTGCCGCTTGCTCGAATTTCGGTATTAACGACAGCGCAACAAACAAAAGTTTTAAAAGATTGGAACGCCACCGATTACAGCTATCCGGACAGCCTGATCCCGGAACTGCTAAGCCGCCAAGCGCAGCAAACCCCGGACGCGGTAGCGCTGGTTTTTGAACAAGCACAATTGACTTATGCCGAACTGGAGCAGCGCAGCAACCGGCTCGCGCATTATTTAAGACAGCAAGGCGTCGGCATCGAAAGCCTGGTTGCGGTGTGCATGGAGCGCTGCCTGGAGATGGTGATCAGCCTGCATGCGATTGTCAAAGCCGGCGCCGCTTATGTGCCGTTGGACCCGGATTACCCGCAGGAACGGCTGGACTATATGATCCAGAATGCAGGAGCCGAACTCTGCCTGACCCAGCAAGCCCTGACCGGCAAACTCGGCGATTATCCGGGCCGCTTGCTGTGCATCGAAGTCCTGCAAACCGAACTGGCACACTACCCCGGTACTGCTTTGGAACTGAAGCTACAGCCGGACAATATCGCCTACCTGATCTACACCTCCGGTTCGACCGGACAACCCAAAGGCGTCGCGAACAACCACCAGGCGCTGGCGAACCGGATCAACTGGATGCAGCGTGCTTACGGCCTGAGCCGGCAAGACACTGTGCTGCAAAAAACCCCGTACAGCTTTGACGTTTCGGTTTGGGAATTTTTCTGGCCGTTGATCACCGGAGCGAAACTGGTCATCGCCAAACCGAACGGGCATAAAGACAGCCATTACCTGGCGCAACTGATCCAAACGCAGCAGATCAACACCCTGCATTTCGTGCCGTCGATGCTGCAAGCCTTTATCGAAGAGCCGGAAGCGGCCCGTTGCGCCAGCCTGAAACGCATCATCTGTAGCGGCGAGGCGCTGCCGTTAAGCCTGCAACAGCAAGTCTACAGCAAACTCGATGCGCAGTTGTACAACCTCTACGGCCCGACCGAAGCGGCTATCGACGTCAGCGAATGGCATTGCCGGGCGGACGATACGGCAAGCAGCATCGTGGCCATCGGCAAACCGATCGACAATATCCAGCTATACATCCTGGATAGCCAACTGCAACCGGTTCCGGTCGGCGTGTCCGGCGAACTGTATATCGCCGGTATTGGTTTGGCGCGCGGCTATTACCGCAAAGCCCAACTGACCGCCGAGCGCTTTATCCCGAATCCGTTCGGGCAAGGCGAGCGGATGTACCGCACCGGCGACATCTGCCGTTACCGCGCCGATGGCGTGATCGAATACCAGGGCCGCGAAGACGGCCAAGTCAAGCTCAGAGGCTTCAGGATAGAGCTGGGCGAAATCGAAAGCGTACTCAAGCAGCATCCGGGTATTCAGGATGCCGCGGTCAAAGTCTGGGAACAAGGTCAAAGCAAGCGGTTGGTCGCTTATCTGGTTAGCAAAACAGAGGACCTGGACGAAGCGGTCAAGCACCAGGTGCAGCAACTGCCGGACTACATGCGCCCGAGCCAATACGTCAGGCTGGAGCAACTGCCGTTGACAGCCAGCGGCAAACTGGACAGAAAAGCCCTGGCCGAGCCCGAAATCAAAGTACAGCAGCAGTACACAGCGGCGCGGAATGCGCTGGAGCAAACGCTGGTCGACATCTGGCAGGAGGTCTTAAAACAAGACCGTATCGGCATCGACGACAACTACTTCGAGCTGGGCGGCGATTCGATTTTAAGCATCCAGATTGTCGCCAGGGCCAGACAAGCCGGTCTTGACCTGCGGGTTGAAGATTTATTCCTTGGGCAAACCATTTCAGAACTGGCCGGATTGACCAAACAAACCGGGCAACAAGCCATTAAGGTGAATACGGTCAGCGATCAACTGCCATTGTCGCCGACCCAGGAAGGGATGTTGTTTCATGCTTTGTATGAAGACGATAAAGCGGTTTATTGTCAGCAGATAGCATTGGAATTTAGCGGACATGTTCAAGCCGATCTTTTTAAGCAGGCTTGGTGGGCGGTTTTTGAGCAGCATGAATCGTTAAGACGCGTGTTCATCTGGCAGGACACAGACAAGCCTTATCAGGCCTTAAACGAAACCGGCTTTTGCTCCTGGCAGGAACTGGATTGGAGCGGCCTGCCGGTTAGTGAACAGCAGCAAAAACAAGCCGAGCTGCAAACAGAGCAGGCAGCTCAAGGCTTTGATGTTAGCCGTGGGCCGTTGTCGCACTTAACCTTAATCAAACTGGCTGAGCAGCACTATTACTTGCTCTGGAGTTACCATCATTTATTGATGGATGGCTGGTCTTTGCCGTTGGTGTTAACCGAGGTGGCTCAGCAGTATCAGGCTTTGCTGGCAGGGCAGGCTTACCAGCCCAAGCCGACGCGGCCTTTTGCCGATTATATCCATTGGCTTGCCGAGCAGGATCAACGCCCCTCGATTGAATATTGGCAGCAACAGTTATCGAAGATTCAGGCTGCAACGGCGCTGCCTTGTGTCGAGCAGAAAGCAGGGACGGGTTACGCCGATCAAGTCATGGTATGGGATGCCCAACTAAGCCAGGACATTAAAGCCTTCGTCAAACAGCAACGCACAACTTTGGCGGTATTGTTACAGGCGGCCTGGGCGTTAATCCTGAACAGGTACAGTTCCGAGCAGGATGTTGTTTTTGGCATGACCGTGTCCGGCCGTCCTCCTGAGCTACCGGGCATAGAGTCGGTAGTCGGCTTGTTTATCAACACCATTCCGGTCACGGCGCATATCGATGACCAGCAGGTTGGCGATTGGCTGCAATCGTTAACTGCCGAACAGTTCAAGCGCGATGCGCATGCTTATCTGCCGCTGAATAAAATCATTGAATGCAGCGGGCTGAGCGCCGGGCAGTCTTTGTTCCAGAGTTTGCTGGTGCTGGAAAATTACCCGTTGGAAGCTGGTTTGCTAAACGCTGACAACAGCGCTTTGAAGATCACCGATGTTCATTTTAAAGAACAAACCAATTACCCGTTAACGCTGGTAATTGTGCCGGGCGAGCGACTGCACATTAAAGCCATGTACCAAGCGGAGGTTTTTGCTGCCGAGACCATTAGCCGAGTGCTGGGGCATTTTAAATTGGCGCTGAATTTTTTATTGGCATCCGGCAACAAGAGTTTGGCTGATTTTCAATTGGTGCAGGCTCAAGAGAGAGAGCTATATATTGACCATTGGAACGAGACTAATTATAGCTATCCGAGCAGCCTGATCCCTGAACTGTTAAGCCGCCAAGCGCAGCAAACCCCGGACGCGATAGCGCTGGTTTATGAGCAAACAGAACTGACTTATGCCGAACTGGAACAGCGCAGCAACCGGCTCGCACATTATTTAACGCAGCAAGGCGTCGGTATCGAAAGCCTGGTTGCGGTGTGCATGGAGCGCAGCCTGGAGATGGTGACCAGCCTGCATGCAATCGTCAAGGCCGGGGCCGCCTACGTGCCGTTGGACCCGGATTACCCGCAGGAACGGCTCGATTACATGATCGCCAATGCAGGTGCTCAACTCTGCCTGACTCAACAAGCCCTGACCTGCAAACTCGGCGAGTATCCGGGCCGGTTGCTGTGCATCGAAACGCTGCAAACGGAACTTGAGCAGCAGCCAAGTACAGCACCAACGCTTAAGCTACAGCCGGATAATATCGCCTACCTGATCTACACCTCCGGTTCGACCGGTCAACCCAAAGGCGTCGCGAACAACCATCAGGCGCTGGCGAACCGGATCAATTGGATGCAGCGCGCTTACGGCCTGAGTCAACACGATACCGTGCTGCAAAAAACCCCGTACAGTTTCGACGTCTCGGTCTGGGAATTCTTCTGGCCGTTGATCACCGGTGCGAAACTGGTCATCGCCAAACCGAACGGTCACAAAGACAGCCACTACTTGGCGCAACTGATCCAGGCACAGCAGATCAATACCCTGCATTTCGTGCCGTCGATGTTGCAAGCGTTTATCGAAGAGCCGGAGGCGGCCCGTTGCTCCAGCCTGAAACGTATCATCTGTAGCGGTGAGGCGCTGCCGTTAAGCCTGCAACAGCAAGTTTATGGCAAGCTCGATGCGCAACTATACAACCTATACGGCCCGACCGAAGCGGCGATCGACGTCAGCGAATGGCCTTGCCGGGCGGACGATAAGGCTAGCAGTATCGTGGCAATCGGCAAACCGATCGACAACATTCAGTTATATATCCTGGACAGCCAACTGCAACCGGTTCCGGTCGGGGTGTCCGGCGAGCTTTACATTGCCGGTATTGGTTTGGCGCGGGGCTACCACCGCAAAGCTGGGCTTACCGCCGAGCGTTTTATTCCAAACCCGTTCGGACAAGGCGAGCGGATGTACCGCACCGGCGACATCTGCCGTTACCGGGCCGACGGCGTGATCGAGTACCAGGGCCGCGAAGACGGCCAAGTCAAGCTCAGGGGATTCAGGATAGAGCTGGGCGAGATCGAAAGCGTGCTGAAACAGCATCCGGATATTCAGGATGCCGCAGTCAAAGTCTGGGAGCAAGGCCAAAGCAAACGGTTGGTTGCCTACCTGGTCAGCAAAACAGAGGACCTTGACGAAGCGGTCAAGCATCAGTTGCAGCAACTGCCGGACTATATGCGCCCGAGCCAGTATGTCAGACTGGATAAACTGCCGTTAACGTCCAGCGGCAAACTGGATAGAAAAGCCCTGGCCGAGCCGGAAATCAAGGTTCAGCAGCAGTACACACCAGCGCGGAATGAACTGGAACAGACGCTGGTTGACATCTGGCAGGACGTCTTGAAGCAGGACCGTATCGGTATCGACGACAACTACTTCGAGCTGGGCGGCGATTCTATTTTAAGCATCCAGATTGTCGCCAGGGCCAGACAGGCAGGAATTAGCCTGGATTTAAAACAGATATTCGTCGCCCAAACGATTGCCGTTTTGGCTGAATCCGCCAGCGTGGCCGAGCAGTTTACGGCTGAGCAGGGTCTGGTCATGGGTTCGGTTCCTTGCACGCCGATACAGCATTACTTTTTTTCCACGGTTCAGCAGGATGCACAGCATTTTAACCAGTCGGTGTTGTTGGAAGTTTCGCCGGATATGGACCCGGCTGCCTTGCGGCAAGCGCTGGCAACACTGCTGGAACATCATGATGTATTGAGAATGCAGGTCAGGCAACTGCATCCTGCACAGTTATTTATTCCGGCCGATTACGACGTTGGCCGCGTGCTGCAATTAAAAACCTTCACCCAGGCCGCAGATTTAACCGGGCAGGCCGGCAAGGTGCAAGCCTCGTTTGAGTTAACCGGATCGCCTTTATTACGAGTAGTATTGTTCACACCGGCCGATAAAAACAGCCTGGGCCGTTTATTGCTAGTGCTGCATCATTTGCTGGTGGACGGCGTGTCCTGGCGTATCTTGCTGGAAGATTTGCATCGAGCTTACCAGTCAGCGGGCAAGCAGCAGCAAGCCCGGTTGCCGAAAAAAACTACGGCATTTATCGATTGGGCAGCGCGGTTCAAGCAATGGTCGCAGACTTTACCTGACCAAGATTATTGGCTGCGCTATTGCCAACAGCAATTTGCGCAACTGCCGCTGGATCATTCGGTCGATCAAACGATAACGCTGGCGGACACTAAGGTTCAGCAACTGCATTTGGACAGCGATATAACCCGTGCATTGATGCAAGCGCCCAGGGCATTGCAAGTCAGTGTGGAAGAAGTTTTACTGGCCGCTTTGCTGGAAAGCTTATGGCAATGGTTGGGCAAGAAAACCTTGTCGATTGAACTGGAAGGTCATGGCCGGGAAAATTTATTTGCCGATTTGGACGTTTCCAGGACGGTCGGATGGTTTACTACGCTGTTTCCACTGGCAGTCGAGGCAAATCACGATATGGCGCTGACGGCAGTTAAATCGGCATTGCGCGATTTGCCCAATAGAGGCTTGAGCTACGGCGCGCTCCGGTATTTAACCGATCAAACAGGGTTGCAGCAGCAACTGCAAGCAGCCGAGCAGCGCAGCACCGGCATTCGCTTTAATTACCTGGGGCGTTTTGAGAATGCTGAGCAGGATTCGGTGTTCATCGGGCAGGCGCAAGAACTGCGTGGCGAAGAGCGTTCCGGTAAACAGGCATTTGGTCTGCTGATGGATTTTAACAGCGCCGTACATCAAGATTGTCTGCAACTGGATTTACGTTACAGCCCATTACAGTTCAATAGCGAGACCATCGAACAACTACTGGCCGGTTTTAAACAACAATTAATTCAATTGCTGCGTCCTGTTACAGCGGATCAATCATCGCATTTCGCTTTGGCTAAGTTAAGTGAACAACGGTTAAAAAATATTGCCGAACGCGGCACGGTACAGGATATTTATCCTTTATCGCCGTTGCAGCACGGCCTGTTATTTCATAGTGTTTATGCGCAGCAATCCAGCAGCTATCTGCAACAGGTCAGTTGGCATTTTAACGGCGAGTTGAATGTCGAATTATGGCGCGAGTCATGGCAACAACTGATACAGCGGCATCCGATATTGAGAACCGGTTTCGATTGGCTGGGAGCAGAGCAACCGCTGCAAGTGGTTTTTGAACAGGCACCGTTCGCTTGGCAGGACATCGATTACAGCAATGAAGATCAAGCGACACAACAGCAATTGGTGGACAGCTTTTTACAGCAGGACAAGCAGTTGCCGTTCGATATTAAAGCCGCGCCGCTGCTGCGCTTTGCACTGTTACGCCTGGGCGCTACGCATTCGGTTTTTGTCTGGAGCTATCATCACATCCTGCTGGACGGCTGGAGCCTGCCGAAACTGATTGAAGATATATTCAGTCTTTATGCAGCCAAAGTGACCGGTCAACAAGTGCAGTTGCCGGAGCGCAGACCGTTCCATGATTATATTGCCTGGCTACAGGATCAAGACAGCAACGCGATGGAAACTTACTGGCGCAACCGGCTCAACGGTTTTAGCGATGTAAACAAGCTGGCTATCGATCTGGGCGGCGACAGCCATATCCAACAAACAGAATTTAACCAATCGGCAGTAGTTCTGGATCAGGATTTTACCGCCGCGATTAACGGTTTCGCCCAACAGCAGCGGGTAACGGTCAATATTGTCTTGCAAGCGGCTTGGGTGGTTTTGCTAAGCTGTTATTGCAGCAGCCGGGATGTTTTATTCGGGCTTACCGTTTCGGGCCGTCCAGCCGGCTTGGATCAAGTAGGCGATATGCTCGGTTTGTTTATCAACACCGTGCCGGTGCGTGCGCAGCTAGCAGTCGATCAGACCTTGGAACAGTTATTACAACAGTTAATGATCGAAAGCCTTGAACGCGAGCCTTTCAGTTATGTGCAATTGGCCGAACTGCAACGCTGGAGTCAGGTGCAAGCCGGTCAGGGCTTATTCGACAGCTTGTTTATTTTCGAGAATTATCCGATGGATGAAACCCTGGATAAGCAGTCGTCGGTATTGCAGCTGAATAATTTTCAAGTCTATGAACAGACCGACTTGCCGTTGACCCTGCTGATTACCCCCGGAAAGCAATTAGCGCTGAAAATATCTTATCAACAGCAGCGCTTTGAGGCTCAGGCCGTACAGCGTCTTTTGGAACACTTCCAAGGCATTATCGAACGCATGATAAGCGCCCCTCAGAGCTTGTTGACCGGTATCGGCCTGCTTCAAGCAACGGAGCGGCAACAGCTTCTGTTGAGCAACGATAAGGCTGTCGACCAGCAATGCCTGCCCGGACTTTGTCTGCATCAATTAATTGCCCAACAGGCGCAGCAGTCGGCCGATAAAGTCGCGGTGCAATTCGCCGATTGGCAATTGACTTATGCCCAGTTGGAGCAACAGTCCGACTTGCTGGCGCTACAGTTACTGGCTTTGGGAATCACGACCGAAAGCATTGTCGCGATCTGTATGCCGCGCTGCGTTGAAATGCCGGTTGCGTTGCTGGCGGTGTTAAAAACCGGCGCGGCTTACTTGCCGTTGGATCTTAATCTACCGGCAAAGCGCATGCAGTATATGGTTGAGGATTCCGGTGCCGTGCTGGTGCTGGTTAAGGGCCAGACGGACCTGGAGTTTCCGGTTAAGGCTCAGGATGTCGGTCAGTTATTGGCGAATCGAAACATCGAAACGCAACGGCTTCAAGCTAAAGTCAGCCCGGATAATCTGGCTTATGTGATTTACACTTCCGGCTCGACCGGCAAGCCCAAAGCGGTTCAGGTCAGTCATAAAAATATCGTTAACTTTATGCTGACCATGGCGGACAAGCCCGGCATCAATGCCGATGACCGTTTGCTGGCCGTGACTACTCTGGCGTTCGATATTGCCGCGCTGGAATTGTATTTACCGTTAACGGTGGGGGCGACTGTGGTGCTGGCTGACAGTATGCAAAGCGCTGACGGGCATACCTTACAGGGCTTATTGCAACAGCATGACATTACCGTGATGCAAGCCACGCCGGCAAGCTGGCGATTGCTTCTGGCTTCCGGCTGGCAGGGTAATGCGCATTTTAAAGTCTTATGCGGCGGCGAAGCTTTGCCGATTAACCTGGCCGAACAGTTACAGCGTTGCGCTGGCCAAGTCTGGAATGTGTACGGCCCGACTGAAACCACCGTCTGGTCCAGCCGTTGTTTGTTAAACGGTGCGGATAAAGTGAAGTTGGGTGAGCCGTTAGCCAATACCCGGCTTTATATTGTCGATGAAAACATGAACCTGCTACCGGCCGGTTTTCCCGGCGAGTTAATGATCGCCGGGGAAGGCGTGGCGAGAGGTTATAAGAACCGCGCCGATTTAACTGCCGAGCGTTTTATACCCGATCCGTTTTCAGGTTCAGGCGAGCGGATGTATCGCACCGGCGACCAAGTCGTGCGCCATGAAGACGGCAGTATTGAATATTTGGGGCGCCTGGATTTTCAGGCTAAAATTCGGGGCTATCGTATCGAGCTCGGTGAAATTGAAGCCCGTCTGGAAGACCGGCCGGATATCGACCAAGCCGTGGCCGTCGTGGATCAAAGCCGGGAAGATAATCAGCAATTGCTGTCCTATTACCGGGGACAGCCTTTAACGCCGTTCGAGTTGCGCGATTATCTGTCGGAATATCTGCCGGCTTATATGTTGCCGACCGAGTTTATTCATGTGCAGACGTTTGCGCTGACTCATTCCGGCAAAGTGGATCGGAAGGCTTTGCCTAAACCTCAACGAACCGGCTCGCTGAGCCCTTCCGCGAATCAGCCGCAAACGCAAACCCAGAAACAGTTGCAGGACATCTGGCGACAGGTTTTACAGCGTGAAGATTTCGGCACAGAGGATAATTTTTTCGATTTGGGCGGACATTCTTTGTTGTTAATGCAAGTTTGGAATTTGCTGCAACAACAGAACAAGGTTGTGCAAACCGTCGATTTATTCCGTTATCCGAGCATAGCCAAACTGGCTGCGTACCTGGACAGCGCGGGATCGGATTTGCCTGACGATTCTGTCACGCGGGCAGAGCAAAAAGCGCAGCGGCAAAAAACCGGTCGACGTAGAAAATAAAATAAATATTTAGCCACAGATTGGCGCAGATGCACACTGATAAACTGACGGCAACCGCTATCAAGATGAGAAGAGCAATCCGTTTAATCCGCGTTGAATTGTTGCGATAGGCAGTATTTCTCCCGTTTGCCGCGCCGAGCACCGGAGCTTTCGACGGGAATTGCCCGCAGGGGCGCTGCATGGATGCAGCGCGTTGCCAGAGGGCCAAGGATGGCCCTTCTGGCAACCCCCGTCGAAAGTGAGGAGCGCAGGATTCAAGCGGCAACGGGTCGCCTTTTCTTTGGTTACTTTCTTTTGGCGAAGCAAAAGAAAGTAACTCGCTTTCGGGTGCGAGAACCCGATTTAAATAATCGTCGCGCTAGCGACACCTAATACTAAAGCAATTTAAATTCGACTGACTGCATAACAACAGTAAATAATTACAAAATAAATAAAGAGCTAACTGCATGAATATGAACGAATCACAGTCAACGGAAAATGAATTGGAGCCGATTGCTATCGTCAGTATGGCCTGCCGCTTTCCTAAAGCGGACGATATCGATGCTTTATGGCGGCTATTGAGCCAAGGAGAAGAAGGCATCCGGTTTTTTACCGATGACGAATTGCTAGCCGCAGGTGTTGCTCCGTCTCAGCTGGCTCAGCCCGGTTATGTTAAGGCCAAAGGCATGATTGAAGGCATTGAAGACTTTGATGCTCACTTGTTCGCTTATACTCCGCGCGAAGCCGAGTTAATGGACCCTCAGCAGCGCGTGTTGCTGGAATGCGCGTGGCAGTTGCTGGAGAGCGCGGCGTTGGACCCGGATCGTTATCAAGGCGATATTGCGGCTTATGTCGGTGTGGGCATGAATATTTATCTGCTCAATAATCTGTTGGCCGATTACAGCTTGAAAGAATCTTCCGACTTTTACCAAATGCTGATCGGCAGCGATAAGGATTTTGCCGCGACACGCTTGGCGTATAAATTGAATTTAAAAGGTCCTGCGGTAGCGATCAACACAGCCTGTTCCACTTCGCTGGTTGCTGTGCATTATGCTTGCCAGAGCCTTTGGGATTACCAGTGCGATGTGGCTATGGCAGGCGGCGCTACGTTGCTGGTGCCGCAAAAAGCCGGGTATTTATACCAGCCGGGCGGTATTCCATCAGCGGACGGCCATTGCCGGGCATTCGATGCGCAAGCAGGCGGCACGGTTCCGTCCAGCGGCGCCGGTCTGGTTTTACTAAAACGACTGGAAGACGCGATTCGGGATAACGACACTATCTATGCCGTTATTAAAGGTTCGGCAGTCAATAACGATGGCGCCGATAAGATCGGCTTTACCGCGCCGAGTGTTAACGGGCAGGCTGCCGTTATTGCGGAAGCGTTGGCAGTGGCTAATGTTCCGGCTGACAGCATTGATTATATAGAAGCGCACGGTACGGCTACGCCAATGGGCGATCCGATTGAAATAGCGGCGCTAAAGCTGGCTTTTGCCAGAGTCCAGAACAAACAGTATTGTGCTTTGGGCTCTGTTAAAACAAATCTCGGGCACATGGATACTGCCGCAGGCATCGCCGGTTTGATAAAAACCGCACTGGCTTTACATCATAAACAGATACCGGCTTCGTTGCACTTTAACGAAGCTAATCCCGAGATCGATTTCAAACAGAGCCCGTTTTATGTCAATCGGCAATTGCAAGACTGGCCGCAAACTAATACGCCGCGAAGAGCCGGAGTCAGTTCATTCGGCATAGGCGGCACTAATGCGCATGTGGTGTTGGAGCAAGCTCCGGATACCAGCACCCCCGGTCCGTCAGTCCGGCCGCAGCAAGTATTGCCGTTGTCGGCTAAATCCCCAACTGCGCTGAAGCAATTGGCTTTATCGCTGGCTGACCATCTGCAAACCCATGCCGGGCAGAATCTGGCGGATATGGCCTACAGCTTGTCAGTCGGCCGCAAGGAATTGCCGGTTAGAAGTTTTGTATTGGCAGACAGCCCGCAGCAGGCTATTCAATCCTTAACCGATTTATCGCGCATTACCACGACCGGCAAGTCTCCTGCCGTGGTGTTTATGTTTCCGGGGCAGGGCACGCAAAAGACCGGAATGGGGCAGTTGCTGTACCGGACCGAAACGGTGTTCAAGCAGCAGGTGGATTTTTGTTGCGACTATTTAAAGCCGTTACTGGGGCTGGATTTAAGGCAGCTTATGTTTCCGGAGCAAGGCGCTCAGCAGGAAGCCGAGCAACAGTTAAACAAGACGCAAAACACCCAACCGGCCCTGTTTGTATTCGAGTATGCCTTGGCGATGCAGTTAATGGCTTGGCAAATCAAGCCTGCGGCTATGATCGGTCACAGTTTGGGCGAATATGTTGCGGCATGTGTTGCGGGCGTGTTCAGCTTGGAAGATGCTTTAAAACTGGTCGCTGAACGGTCGCGATTAATGCAGTCCGCGCCTTCAGGCGGCATGTTGGCGGTTAGGGCAACGCAGGCGCAATGCATGCAATGGCTGAATCAAGAATTGGCTTTGGCCGCAGTGAATGCCGAAAACCAATGCGTGCTAAGCGGCAGCCAACAAGCTATCGATGCGTTATTGCCGGAGCTTCAACACAAAGACATCGACTATCGGCAGCTGACCGTTTCACACGGCTTTCATTCGCCGCTGATGCAGTCGGCAGCTAAGGCATTTGGCGAGTCGTTTAAGCAGCTGGACATGAAGCCGAATTCGATTCCTTTTGTATCGAACCTGACCGGAAGCTGGTTCGATGCAGCGGCCTCGTTGGCCGGATACTGGCAGGAGCATATGCTGCAACCGGTGCATTTTGCTAAAGGACTGGAGACATTGTGCGCTGAATTCGATCAACTGATTCTACTGGAAGTAGGCGCAGGGCATACCTTGCAGGCGCTAGCAAAATCGATGCTGAAGGATGGTCAAACTATCCTGGGAACATTAAGTGACCAAATGGGTTTGCAGGCGACAGTAGCGGAGTTGTGGAGCGCCGGCGTAACGGTGGATTGGAACGGCTTTTATCAAGCCGAACAACGCCGACGTGTTGCATTGCCGACTTATCCTTTCCAGCGGCAGCGTTGTTGGGTAGAGCCTAAAGCAATCGGTGGCTGCGAATCTGTTTGCAAAGATCAAACTTCCGATTTAGCCGACTGGTTTTCGACAGTTAACTGGCAACGCTGTCTGGCTATACCTGCAACCGAACCTCAGCCTGCTGATATTTATTTAGCGTTTGTAAATGATGCAGGAGTTGATTTTAAGAGGGGCGCGGCGCAGTGGCGGCAAGTAAAAACAGCTGACAGCTATCAGCAAATTAACGAGCATTTATTTGCGTTTAATCCCGAACTGGAACAGGACTTTGAACGCCTGATCGGCGATTTGTCATTGACCGGGCATAAGACTATAGAACTGGTTTATTGCTGGAACATTAACAATGATAATTACGCCTTGCCATATTTGGGCCTGCTGAATTTTTGCAAGACATTGAACCGGGTATCTCCCCAAGTTCAGTGCCGGATTACGGTAATAACGCAGGGCTTGTTTGAGGTGACCGGCGCGGAAACCAGCTTGTCGCCGATGCAGGCTTTGCTGTTAGGCCCGGTTAAAGTCGTGCCGCAGGAATATCCGCACATTCAATGCCGATTGATAGATTTTGAGGCTGGGCAATCGGCTCTGCCCGATTTTTCCGGCGTGAGTTACAGCAGCCCGGTTTTAGCTTGGCGGCACGGATATTACTGGCGGCCCGATCTTGAAAATTTGAGTCTGCCTGAAATAAGCCATAGCCAAGATATGCTAAAACAGCACGGCAGCTATTTAATCACCGGAGGTTTGGGCGGGATCGGTTTGTCGTTGGCGGGATTTCTGGCGCGGAAATACCAAGCCAAATTGGTGTTGACCACGCAGCAGGATTTCCCGGATAAAAGCATATGGCAATCTCTTGTCGGATTGGAAAATCAAAGCGGCTTTAGCGATCTGCTGACGGACTTGGATCGGACCGAAAAGAAGCTGATTAAGGAATTGGCAATTGCCGGACTGGATAGCTATCCCGATTTAAGAAACAAGCTGGAGCAATTGTGCAGCCTGCATTTGTTGAGCTTTTTCGAGCAGGCGGGCATCCAGCCTTATGGCGATAAGCAATGGACAGCCAGTGAAGTTGGCGAACAGCTGAAGCTGTTAGCCAAATTCGATAAATTTTTAGGCTTATTGCTGGAAATTTTGCAAAGGGACAATTTGATCGATTGGCAGGCTCAGAGTTTTTCTTTCACTTTGCCGGATGCTCGAGATTGGGCCACAGAAATCGGCCAACTGGAACAGCAAATCAATCGGGATTACTCAGGCTTTAAACCCCTGCATGAAATGGTCGCTCATTGCGTCGCGCATTTTGCTAAAGCCTTGTCCGGCGAAATCGAAGCGATCAGCGTGTTATATCCGGACGGCGACCGCAGCCTGATTTCGGAAACCGGTGAAAAAACGGTCGAGCATTCCAATCACCGGGTTTATTACCAGTTGTTGAAACATCTGGTTCATCAAACCATAGACCAGTCCGACGAGGTGGTCAGGATTCTTGAAGTGGGCGGCGGCAGTGGCGTGTTGACCGGCATCATTGCGCCTACTTTGCGCGGCAAAAAAGTCGAATATTATTTTACCGACATCGGCAAATCCTTTGTTTTGAAAGTCCAGCAACAGGCCCAAAAGCAAGGCCTGGATTTTATGCGCTTTTCGGTATTCGATATTTTTCAGGACCCGGTCGCTCAAGGTTTCGACTTGCAAAGTTTTGACTTGATTTACGGGCTGGACGTCGTTCACGCAACCCCCGATATTGGCAAAGCCGTTAGCCAGCTAAGCCGCTTATTAAAACCCGGCGGGGATTTATGCTTGGTTGAAACGCCGCCTATCCCGCGTTGGTATGAAATGGTCTGGGGGCTCGCGGAAGGCTGGTGGTATTTTAGCGATACCGATCTGCGTTCCGGCACAACGCCATTGTTAAGCCCGGATGCATGGCAACAAGTCATGACCTGCAGCGGTTTGTTTGCGGAGGTTGCAGTGTTTCCTCCCGAACCCGAGCAACGCTTGAAAACCGATTGCTGCTTGGTAGTCGCCAGAGCGCCGGGACAAAAACGGGCAGGCAGAGGCCACAGTAACACTCGCGCCCGGCAACAAACCGAAACCATCGGCATGTTGCTGGATATGCAGCGGACCGGGGCGGAAGTGATGGTTTGCACGGCCGATGTTTGCGATGCCCAAGCGATGCAAGCCGTGGTTGATCGGGCGCTCGCCGAATACGGCGGATTAAACGGAATCTTCCACACAGCGGCCAGCGATAGCCGGGGTTATATCGATCTTCAGGATAAAGCCCGCTCGCTGGCTGAACTGCAACCCAAAGTGCAGGGCACATTGGTTCTGCAACAGTGCATCGATTTTAACTCGCTGGATTTTGTCGTATTGTTTTCATCGCTGAATGCGATTACCGGCGGGCAGGGGAATATTGCCTATACCGCCGCTAATAGCTATCTGGATGCGTTTGCGCATTATTGCCGTCATCATCAACTGGGCCGGGTATATACGCTGGACTGGGATCGCTGGCAAAGCATAGGCCAGGCGGTCGCTTTCGAGCAGCGGGTAGCCGGCAGTACCGGCCTGGAACTGAAAGGAGGCATAAGCGATGCCGAAGGTTTTGAAGCTATACGAAGAGCCCTAGCTTCAGGCTACAGCCAACTACTGGTTAAAACCGGCCGTACTCAGGATGTACAGCAAGCCAGCGCAACTGAGCCTGCACCCGAAATACGCCAGTCCGGTCATCAAAGGCCTCATTTAGCCCAACAATACGTAGCGCCGGAAACCCCAATACAGCAATTGATTGCCGGGGTATGGGCCGACGTGTTGGGCATTGATAAGCCGGGTATCAATGATGAGTTTTCTGCGTTGGGCGGGGATTCGTTAATTGCGATTAGAGTCATATCGCGGCTAAAAGAATTGTTGAACATGAACCTGGAAGTGAAGCTGATTTTTGAATATAACACCATTGCGCGTTTAGCCTCCCAGATTCAGGTCGTGCAATCGGCGTTGCAGGTTTCGGCGGTCGATGAAGACGATGAGACTGAATACGAAGGCGGTGTGATTTGACCTCAGTCGCCGATTTATTGCATCAGCTAAACCGGCAAGGCATACGGCTTTACCTGGAGCAGGGCGAGCTGCGCTTTAAAGCGCCCAAAGGGGCGATGACGCCCGAAGTGATGGCGCAACTAAAAGCCAATAAAACCGAATTGATAGCGCTGTTGCAGCAGGTGGAGGTAAGCCATGCGGCTTTGGCCGAGCCGTTAAGCCGCTTTGCCGATTCGAATGCCGTTCCGTTGTCTTTTGCCCAGCAACGGCTTTGGTTTTTGTTTAAGTTGGAAGGCGCTTCGCCTACTTACAATATCTTAATGGCGAGCCGTTTGTCGGGCGATTTGGATATTAGTGTTTTGCGCCGCAGTTTTGAGTATTTGATCAGGCGCCATGAAAGCCTGCGCACCACGTTTAGCGAAAACAGCGACGGCGTCGCGCAGCAATTTATTCATGATGCGCTGGATTTGAAGATGGCAGTGGAAGATTTTTCTGCTTATCCGGCCAGCCAAAAACAAACGTTATTGGATCAAGCCAAAAGCCAAATGGCCGGCTCCCGGTTCGACCTTGAACAGGCGCCGTTATCCCAAGTCATGTTGATCCGTTACGATCAACATGAATGGGTCTTGTTAATGGCGATGCATCATATTATTAGCGATGGCTGGTCGATGGGCATCTTAAGCCGGGAGTTGGGTGCGGCTTATCAAAGTTATATGGCGAATGCTGAACCGGACTTGCCGCCGATCAGCATTAATTACCGGGATTATTCGGTTTGGCAGCAAAGACAACAGCAGAGCGCATCGATTGAGCAAGGCGTTAAACGCTGGTGCCGATTATTGGAAAACAGCGAATACCGCCTGGATTTGAATACCGGCAAGTCCAGGCCCGAATCGCGCAGTTATCAAGGTTCGACTTGCCCGGTGTCGATTGCGCCGGAGTTGAGCAAGCAATTGGAGCAGTTGGCCGAAAGCAAAGGCATCAGCTTATTTGTGCTGTTGCTGACGGCGTATTTTATTTTGTTGCAGCGTTACAGCGGACGCAACGATTTGCTGGTCGGCACGCAGGCCGCCAATCGGAACGAACCCGATTTGGAACCGATAGTCGGTTTTTTTATCAATACCATTCCTTTACGGGCGCGAATAGAAGCTAATCCGCGCGTGACTGAGTTATTGGCGCAGGTTAACGATTTTTGCCTTAACGCGTTCGATTTGCAGTTTGTGCCGTTCGAGCGGCTGGTTGAAGCACTGAAACCGGAACGGGATTTTGGTTCTAACCCGTTAGTGCAGGTGATGTTTCTTTGGCAGAACGCACCGATTAAGGACATAGCGCTGAAAGGCCTGACGATGCAGCGCGAGGCCTTGCAAAGCGAAGCCGCCAAGTTCGATTTAACGCTGGAGCTGGGCATGGAGCAAGGCCGGATTGAAGGCGTGTTTGAATACAGCACCGATTTGTTCGATGCAGTAACCGTGGAAAACATGGTGAGCCATTACGCTGCGTTGTTGCAGGGTATTGCGCAAAATCCGGATTCGGCGGTCGGCGACTTACGTTTAACTAGTAATGATGCCTTACCGAGTATCGGCTTAAGCATTGACGATAAGCAAACCATCGTCAACGCATTCAATGCCCAAGTCATAAAAACGCCCGATACAAACGCGCTGAACGACGGCCTGGAGATTTTAAGCTACCGGCAGTTATCTGAGCGGGCCGAGGTTATTGCCCAGCGCTTGCATTTGTCCGGTATCAAGCCCGGCTCAATCGTTGCAATTTATTTGCCCCGGACTAATGACTATCTGGTTGCGATGATCGGCATTTTAAAAGCGGGCTGCGCTTATTTGCCGTTGGAGTTGACCTTGCCCAAGGCCAGGGTGGATTTTATTTTAAAGGATGCCAAAGTTGCAGCGGTGATCAGCCAAGAACCGGTGTTTGCCGATTACCTGCATATTCAGTGCAACGATTTGCAACGACCTGTTGAGCAACCGGCAGTTCAAGCGATACCTGCACAGGCCCCAGCTTATTTAATTTACACCTCCGGTTCGACCGGCCAGCCTAAAGGCGTTTTGATCAGCCATCAATCGGTGCTTGGCTTGGTTCAGTCATTAAACCGTGGGATTTACCGGGACAGCCCCAAGGCCCTGAATGTCGCGCTGATGGCGTCGTTCATTTTTGACGCGTCGGTTCAGCAGATTTTTGCCGCGTTGCTGCAAGGCCATTGCCTGCATATTTGCGATAGCGAGTCGCGTCGCGACGGTCAGGCATTACTTAGTTATTTGCAAAAACAGGAAATCGAACTGAGCGATTGCACGCCGTCGTTATTGCAGATTATGTTGGAGGCGGGCTTAGCCGAGCGCCAGGATTTGCGGGTAAAGCAATTGATTGTCGGCGGCGAGGCGTTGCCGCCGCAGTTGATCGAGGCCATAGCTAACAGCCGCCAAGCCGGAAATCTTAAAGTTTATAACGTGTATGGGCCAACCGAATGCACCGTCGATGCAACGCTACATACTGTGGACAACCGGCGCCGATACCGGAGCGCGGCGGTTAGCATCGGAAAATCGCTGGATCATGCGTTGGTGAAAATAGTCGATTGCTATGGGCATCAACAGCCCGATGGACTGGCCGGAGAAATCTATATTAGCGGCCTCGCGTTGGCGCAAGGTTACTGGCAACAACCGGCTTTAACCGCAGCGCGATTTGTTCCGGCTGAGCAAGGAAAGCGATATTACCGGACAGGCGATCAGGGCCGGGTTAATCAACAAGGTGAAATCGAGTTTCTGGGCCGCTTGGACGATCAGGTTAAAATTCGCGGTTATCGTATCGAGCTGGGCGAAATCGAGGCGCAGCTAGCTCAATATCCCGGCGTTTTACAGGCGGTCGCGCGGGTCAATAAAGGCGAGTCTGCGGAGATCGTGGCTTATCTGGTTGCACAAAGCCAGTTGAGCGTTACCGATTTACGAGCGGGCTTGGCCAAGCAATTGCCTGATTATATGATCCCCGCGCATTTTGTCGTGCTGGATAAACTGCCGTTAAATTCGTCCGGCAAAATAGATCGCAAAGCCTTGCCGAAATTATCCGAAGCGCAAAGGCTGAGCGATGATTTGGGCGGTGCGCCTCAAGGTGAACGGGAGCAGGCACTGGGTCAAGTCTGGTGTGCGGTTTTAGGCCTGGACAGCATCGGCAGGGACGATAACTTCTTTGCGTCAGGCGGGGATTCCATTAAAGCCCTGCAAATTGTTTCCCGTGTCCGTCAGGCAGGCTGGAAACTGGAAGTTCGGGATTTATTCACCCACCCGTCAATCAGCAAGCTTGCGCCTAAACTTGTAGCGATTAAGACGGCTCCAGTCGCATCGGGCAAAGCTGAAGGCGAACTGCCGTTAAATCCAATCCAGCAGCATTTCTTTGCCAATCATCGCAGCGAGTTTCATCATTTTAATCAGGCATTTTTATTGGAAACGAAAGACCTGGATGCGGCCCGGTTAAAACAGGCTTTAACCCAGGTTTGCAACAGCCATGATGCTTTCCGGCTTCGGTTCCAGAATCGGGATCGGCAGTGGCGGCAATTTTACGACAATACTGAAAGCCTCGATTTTTCGGAGTTTGATTTAGCTTCAATTGAACAATTAAGCGCGCACGCCGGAGCATTGCAAAAGTCGTTCGATTTAAGCGCGGGGCCGCTGCTGAAAGCGGTTTACTACCGATTGCCCGATAAACACTATCTGTTGCTGGTGGCTCATCATTTGGTCATCGATGGCGTATCGTGGCGGATTTTGATGGAAGATTTAAACGATGCTTACGAGCAAGGCAGTCAATGGCACGCACCCGAACCGACTGCATCGCTTAAGCTCTGGATGCAGCAGTTCCGGCAGCAGGGCGAGAAAATAATTGCCGAGCAACAAGGATATTGGCAACAGCAGGCATTATCGCCCAGCCTAAACGGCCAGAGCGTGAAATATAAAGACTTGGATATTGTTAAAGTCGAGCTTGGCCAAGCCCACAGCGAGCAGTTTTTGACCGGCGTGCATCAGGCTTACACGACAGAAGCCAATGACTTGTTGTTGGCCGCATTGCTGCTGGCATATAGCCAGTGGGAAAATTCGCAGGCCTTAAGTATCATTTTGGAAGGCCATGGCCGCGACGTGCTCGAAGATGTTGACGTCAGCCGCACGATAGGCTGGTTTACTACGCGCTATCCGGTTACCTTGGAATATAACAAAAACCAGGATTTGGGGTATTTGATCAAGAGCGTTAAAGAAAGTTTGCGAGCCATTCCCGATAAAGGGGTCGGTTACGGCATGGTGCGCTATATGAATAACGCGATTGACGGGCAGCCATTTAAAGACCCGGCGATCAGTTTTAATTATTTAGGGCAATTCGGGCAGCACCAGCAAGGCCGGTTTTCATTAGCCAATGAAAATATCGGCGATATTTTCTCCCCAGATGCCATTGCGCCTTACTTGATTGAATTCGTCGGCAAACATGTTGCGGAACAGCTGTCTTTTGAAATAGCGTATCCGCGCCATTTGTATAGCCGGGATCGGATAAGCGCTTTTGCGGAAAGTTTTAAACAGTCGCTGGTAAATATCATCGATCACGCCGCGAACTGCGAAACTCAATCCTTAACGCCATCCGATATCGATTACGATGGTTTCGATATAAACCAGCTGGATGATTTTTTGGCGCAAATGTAATTTTTGGATTATCTGTTTAACAGGTAGAATTCCTGGTTGGCGCGTTAGTTAATTTAAGTAAATGAGATTTTCGTTTTGAATATAGATAAACAAAATGTAGCAAATATTTATCCGTTAACGCCTTTACAGGAAGGATTTTTATTTCACGCCTTGTCTAATCAGGATGATTCCTATATTCAGCAAATCGCTTATTTATTAAAAGGGCGATTCGATCAAGAGCGCTTTTCTCAGGTATGGGCCAAGCTGTTCGAGCGTCATGAAATTTTAAGAGGATTGTTTTTTCATACAGGCGCAGAGCGGCCTTTGCAGGTGATTCTGAAAAAGCAGCTGCCGGTTTTTGACAGCATCGATCTTCGCCATTTGCCGGAGCAGGAACAGCTGCAACGGCGACAACAGATTAAATCGCGCGATAGAAAACGCGGTTTCCGCTTGAACCAGGATTGTTTAATGCGGTTTACATTGTTGCAGTTGGCGGACGATTTAACCGAAGTGATTTGGACGCATCATCATATTATTCTTGACGGCTGGTCTTTGGGTATTTTGCTATCCGAATGCACTGCGCTTTATCAGGATATCAACACCGAACTGGCGTATACGGTACCGTTTTCAAATTACGTAAAATGGCTGGAGAAAAAGGACAAACAACAAGCTTTGGATTTTTGGCAAAGCTACTTGGCGGATTATCAGGATGAAGTGAAGCTGCCGTTTACTTCGGAGTATCAATCTAGCGAGTCGGAGCGCATAAGAGCCAGTTTTACTTTGCCGGAGTCGACTTTCAAAGGTATTCAACAATTAACCAGGGATGTTCAGGTCAGTTTAAACAGCATATTGCATGGAGCTTGGGCGCTGCTATTAGCACATTACAACGGCTGTGAAGATGTCGTTTTCGGGACGACGGTATCCGGCAGGCCCGCGGATATCGAACACGTCGAGCAGATCGTCGGTTTGTTTATCAATACCATTCCAGTCAGGGTTTCGTTGGCGCCTACGCTAACTGTCAGGGAATTGCTGGCGCAGATTCAGGATAGAGCCATACAGGCAGAGCCGCATCATTACTCGCCGCTGTCCACCATTCAAGCGCAGCATCCGTTACAGAATCGTTTAATCAGCACCCATGTCACCCTGGAAAATTTTCCGCTGGACGAACGCTTCAAAAAAATGTCCGAAGCCGATGAGGCCGATTTGAGCGTTCAGGCGAATGAAGTGGTTGAACGCACGCATTACCCTCTGGATATTCAGTTCTTACCGGCTGAGCATGGCATTAAAGTGCAAATGGCTTATAGCTCGGATTATCAAGCGGATATGCATCAATTCATACAGGCGCATTTGTGCCAGATTTTGCTGCAAATGACGCAAAATCCCGAGCTTGAATTATCAAAGATTTCGTTAATGGACGATCAAACCCGGCAAAAAATTATCGAACAAACCGAGAGCGCTTTAAAGCAATTTCCTTTCGACCCGTTATTGCGCCGTTTCGATTTAGCGGCTGCCGCAGCGCCTAATGCGATTGCGTTGGTGTATGAGGATCAACAATTAACTTATGCCGAACTGAACGGCTATGCGAACGACGTTTGCAGATGCCTGTATGCCGGCGGCTTGAAAGCGGAAGATTTTGTCGGCCTGTGTTTTGAACGCTCTATTGAAATGGTGATCGCCATTTTAGGGGTGTTAAAAGCGGGCATGGTTTATGTGCCGATGGACCCGAGTTTGCCTGAGCAACGCATGCGTTTCATGGCCGAAGACTCCGGAATAAAAATGCTGCTGACCAGCCCGGATAAAGTCGTTAAATTGGCCGCCGTCGCTCCTCAATTGCAGGCGGTTTCGCTGTCGGAGTTAAGCTGCATTGCTTCAAATTCGTCAGTGTCAAACTGGCAGGTGAGGCCCGATAGTCCGGCGTATGTTATTTATACTTCAGGCTCGACAGGGCAGCCCAAAGGGGTGTTAGTCAGTCATGGCAATATGGCCGGGTTGTTCTCCGGAACCGATACGCTGTTCGATTTTAATGCGGATGATGTCTGGTGTTTGTTCCATTCCTACGCGTTCGATTTTTCAGTCTGGGAAATTTGGGGCGCGTTGGCTTATGGCGGCCGTTTAGTTATTGTGCCTTACTGGATAAGCCGTTCGCCGGAAGATTTTCATGCGCTGTTAAAAAAAGAGCGCGTTACAGTGCTTAACCAAACGCCGACTGCTTTTAAACAGTTGATCGATACCGACCGGCAAAACGACGTAAAATTGAATGACCTGCGTTATGTGATTTTTGGTGGCGAAGCGCTGGAATTTAAGCAGTTAAAGCCATGGTTCGAGGCTTATGGAGAAAGACCTCAGTTAGTGAATATGTACGGTATTACCGAAACCACCGTGCATGTGACTTTTAAAAAGATTAAGCCTGAACAGGCGGGACTGCAATGCAGCCTTATTGGTAAGCCATTGCCCCATTTATCCGTTTATGTTTTGGATCGATACGGCAGGTTAGTTGCGCCGGGCGTGCCTGGGGAACTGTATGTCGGCGGCGCCGGAGTTTGCTTGGGCTATTTGAATCGGCCCGAGTTATCCGCCCAGCGCTTTGTCCATTTGCCGCAACTGCATCTGGACACATTGTTCTATCGCACCGGGGACTGCGGTCGTTATCTGAACAATGGCGAATTGGACTATTTATGCCGATTGGATCAGCAGGTGCAGTTTCATGGCTTTCGTATTGAACTCGGAGAAATAGAACAAGCGATGCTGCGCCAGCCGCTGATTGAGCAAGCAGTGGTGATGATGCTTGAAAACGCACAGTCGCAACAAATTCTGGTGGCTTATTACAGCACCCGGACAGCGGAGGCAATAAAAACCGCTGACTTAAGAGCGCCTTTGGCAAAACTGTTGCCTCTTTACATGATTCCCGGCTTTTTCGTGCATTTGCCGCAGTTTCCGTTGACAGCCAACGGCAAGGTGAACCGGCAAGCGTTACCTGCTCCCGAACTGGAACTGGATGAGCCGTTCTTAGAGGCCAATACTCCAGAAGAGCAGGTGTTGGTTGAGGTTTGGCAAAAGCTGTTGCAGCAAAGCAGCGTCGGGGTGAAGGATGATTTTTTTGCGCTGGGCGGTGATTCGATTCAGGCGATTCGGGTGGTGTCGCAATTGCGCAAACAGGGTTACCGGATTGAAGTACAGGACTTATTCCGTTACCCGACCATACAGGCCTTAGCGCCTCAGTTAAAAGCGCTGGCCGGGCAGAAAAAAACACGCAGTGTAAGCGGCGACATTCAGTTAACGCCGGTTCAACATTGGTTCTTTGAACAGCAAGGCCAACAGGCGCATCATTTCAATCATACCGCGTTGTTGGAAGCCCGTTCCGGGAATTGGCAAGTCCAGTATTTGGAGCGAAGCTGGAATCAGCTATTGCAGCATCATGAAGCTTTACGCAGCTGTTTTTATGTAAACGAACACGGCGTTAAGGCCGCTATCCTGCCGGAAGATCAGTTGCAAATCGAGATAGAAACCGTCTCGTTAATGGCCGCAGTCGATGTTGAAGCGGCTATGATCGAGCATGCCGCTTTATTGCAGCAGGGTTTTGTTTTGGATAAAGCGCCATTAATCAGGCTGGTGGTTTATCAATGCCCGTCTGCTGATCGTTTATTGATTGTCGTGCATCACTTATTGATCGATGGCGTTTCCTGGCGTATTTTATTGGAAGATTTTAGCGCTTTGTACGATGCGTTAAGCAACGGCGATCAATACGCGTTACCCGAGCAAACCGACAGTTATGCCGACTGGGCGGAAGGCCTGCTGGGATACAGTCGGCAGCAATCCTTGCTCAACGAGCTGCCGTATTGGACGGCGCAAGTGGAGCGCAACAGCGGCGCTGCCTGGGCCGGTAAACATTGCCGTTACCAGGATGCTGACAATAGCCAAGCGCAGTTAAGCACGGAAGAAACGCAGCAGTTATTGCAACAAGCCAATGCGGCCTATAACACAAGCGTTGAAGAGCTGTTGCTGGCGGCTTTGATTCCTGCGCTGGAGTCTTGGGCGGGGCTGACGCGGTCTGTTTTATTGCTGGAAGGCCACGGACGCGAACCCGTGCTGACCGGGCTGGATGTCAGCCGTACCGTAGGCTGGTTTACGTCGCTGTACCCGTTTGTGTTGGATAAGACAGTGGGGCGAGATCTAGGCTATCAAATCAAAACCGTTAAAGAGCATTTGCGCCAGCTGCCTAACAAAGGCATCGGGTATGGCGTGTTGCGTTATTTAACGCCAGCCGAGTTACGCGCCGGCGCCGGTTTGGGATTCGAACCGGATTTGGTGTTTAACTATTTGGGGCGTTTCGACCGCAGCGATGAAGCCGGATTGTATCAGGCGCTGAGCAATGATGTCGGAGCCGCCGTTTCAGCGCAAGGGCTTAGACCATGCGCATTGGAATTGAGCGCGATGGTGCTGTCAGATCAATTATGTATCGATTGGCGTTACGACCGACATCTGTTTACTCCAGAATCCATGCAGAGCCTGACCAATCTTTATACGGCCAACCTGAGAGAGGTGATCAATCATTGCCTGCAACAAACAACGCAAGCCATCACCCCGTCCGACTTAACTTACAGCGACTTGAGCCTGGATGAGCTGGATGATTTTTTTACAGCGCATCGGGAAAACTTAAGCGATGTCTGCCCGTTAACCCCGATGCAACAAGGGATGCAGTATCACGCTTTACGCGAAACCGATTCCACGGCTTATCACGAGCAAATCAGCTTTACGTTGCAGGGCGAACTGGACACGGCGTGTTATCGCAAAGCCTGGGATAAGCTGGTTTCGCGTCACGGTATTTTGCGCACGGTGTTTGTCGATAACAAAACCCAGGATGCCTTGCAGGTCGTGCTAAAGCAGGTAGACTCGGTATTTGGAATTGAAGATTGGTCGACAAGCCCAAATACCTTAGAGCATTATCTACAGGCCGATTTGGCCGATCGGTTTAAGCTGGCCGAGCGCCCTCCGGTGCGCATCAAATTGATCAAGCTGGCTGAGCAGCGCTGGCATCTGGTCTGGAGCTTTCATCATATTTTGTTGGATGGTTGGAGCGTCGGCGTACTGATGGATGAGATGGCTCAGCTTTATCAAGCCATACTGAAAAATAGCGAGCCTCGACTACCCGCTTCGCCGCCTTTCAGTCATTATCTGCAATGGCTGAAACAGCAGGATTCGCAAGCGGCCAGCCGGTTTTGGCAGGACTATTTAGACGGTTATAGCGAGTTGGCTTCGTTGCCTCATTATGCCGGGCAACAAGCCAAGCAAGCTGAATTTAAACAACCTTTGCCGATTGATTTGCCGGACCGACTGCAACAAGCCGCCAAACATTATAAGGTCACCGTTAATGCACTGATTCAAGCCGCTTGGGGCATATTGCTCGGGCGGTATAACGATCGCCGGGATGTGGTGTTTGCGACGGTGGTATCCGGCCGCCCCAGCGCCATTGTCAATATAGACCGGATGGTGGGCTTATTGATTAATGCAGTGCCGGTGCGGGTGAGTTTTGCCGAGTCGGAGCTGGTTTCGGATTTGTTGACCCGTTTGCACCAGCATAATAGCGACAGCCAGGCTTACCAATTCTTGCCGATGGCGGAGAGTCAGCCTAAACAGGGTGCACCGGATCATCTACTGGTTTTTGAAAATTACCATTTGCAAACCAGCGACGAAGACAATCAAGGGCAGCTTGCTGTGACCGACGTGCAAACCCGTGAGCAAACCAATTACGATTTAACGATGGTGATTAGCCCTGGGCAGCGTTGGCAACTGACCTGTCTATATAACCAAGTGCGTTATGCGGACCATTATATTCAACAAGTGGCGCAGCACTTTATAACGTTGCTGAGCGGGCTGGCGAGCCAAGCCGATCAATCTATCGATAGCTTGGCGATGTTAAACTTTGAAGAGCAGGCGCAGTTGATGCAACGTAGCGTCGGTGCAACGCAAGCGTTGCCGGAACAGGATTTAGCCGGTTTGTTTGAACAAATCGTGCAGTATTACGGCGAGCAAATTGCATTACGCGGCGAAGAGGCCAGCTACAATTATGCCGAGTTGAACGTCCAAGCCAACCGTCTTGCGCATCGCTTAGTGTCTGGCGGGGTTAAGCCGGGCGATATCGTGGCGATTGCATTGCCGCGATGCTGTATGCGTATTATTGCGGTACTCGCCGTCATTAAAGCAGGAGCGGCGTATCTAGGCCTGGAGTTTGATACGCCTGCACAACGCGTACAGGGCTTGTGCGAAGATGCCGGCGTGCGTTTGCTGATACAGCAAGGCGCATTCGATCTGACCGGCGTCACAAGTTTCGATCCGTATCTGGAAATACAGCAAGCTACCAGTGAAGATAATTTGCAATTGGCTGTTCCGTCTTCCGCAATCGCTTATATCTCTTATACATCGGGTTCTACCGGCGAGCCTAAAGGCGTTTGCGTCAGCCAGCATAATGTCATTCGTCTGGTCATCAATAGCGATTTTGTATCGATTAGTGCCGAGGACAGGTTTTTGCATTTTGCGCCGCTATCGTTCGATGCCTCTACACTTGAAATATGGGCGCCTTTGCTTAACGGCGCGGGGTTGTCGGTAATAGAGCAGCCACAGCCGAGTTTGCAGCAATTAGGGACTTTCATTAATCAGCACAGCATCAGCATTCTTTGGTTGACTGCCGGTTTGTTTCAGCAAATGGTCGACGAGCAACTCGAGGATTTGGCCGGCGTTAAGCAATTGCTGGCAGGCGGCGATGTGGTTTCAGCCGAGCATGTGCGCCGGTTGCTGAATCGATTTCCCGATACGGTATTTATTAACGGTTACGGGCCGACTGAAAACACCACGTTTAGCTGTTGCCAGCATGTGACCAAGGACATGCCTTTGGCGGCGAGCGTGCCGATCGGCAAGGCCATAACCAACTCGGAAGCCTGGGTGCTGGATAAGCAATTACGTTTGCAACCGGTAGGGGCTATCGGCCAGCTTTACGTGGCAGGGGCAGGTGTCTCTTACGGCTATTGCCGAAAACCGAAACAAACTGCGGCGGTATTTATTCCGCACCCTTATACTAAAGAGCCGGGTAAACGGCTGTACTGTACCGGAGACCAAGTCAGTTTAAGGGCGGACGGCAGCATCGAGTTTATGGGCCGTGTCGATCAGCAGTTCAAGATCAGAGGCTATCGAGTCGAAGCGCAGGAAGTCGAGGCCGCTATCAAAGCGCATGATTCGGTGCAGGATGTGCTGGTGCAGGTCGTAAAAGATGCCGCAGGCGATAAAGCGTTAGCGGCTTATGTTATCGTTAAGCAAGGGCGGTCATTCGATCAGGATGAGCTGGTCGCTGAAACCGCAAGCCGGTTGCCGCGTTATTTAATGCCGGATTTATGGCTGGAAATTAATGCGTTCCCGTTGAATAAAAACGGCAAAGTCAATCGTGCGTTATTGCCTGACCCTTTTAGCGGTTTGGCGCAGACACAAAAGGTAGCGCCTCGCAATGAAAGGGAGCAGGCTTTACTGGCGATTTGGCAACAGGTATTGAACATCGAGCATATCGGCGTGACGGATGACTTTTTCCGTTTGGGCGGTCACTCGTTAAAAGCCACTCAAATCGTCTCGTTAATGCGTAAGCAACTGGGCTTGGAAGTGCCGTTAAAATTGATTTTTGAAGCGCCTACCATTGCCTTGCTGGCTGAAAGAATGCAGGGCTTGGACAAAGTCGATAAGGCCGCGCCGAAATTGGTTAAGAGAGATCGTAGTCAACAAAAAGTCGTGTGAACTTGAAAACTGCAGTTGTCCACGAAAAACACGAAAGGCACGAAAGATACGAAACAAATCAGTATGTTTTTTTGATTTAACTATTCACTCTTTGGGTGGCGGTTTACAGTTTGGTATCTCATTGAATATTTTCGTGCTTTTTGTGCCTTTCGTGGACAAAATGCTTTTTAGGATGAACGGAAGTAATAAAATAAAAAGGGCTAACAGTGATAATTTTAGGTTTGGCAGGTGGTTTTGATCCGGTGTACGAATCGTATTTCGATTTTGGCGCCGATTTGTTACATGATGCGGCAGCGGTCATTATTCAAGATGGCGAGGTGATTGCCGGGATAGAGGAAGAACGCTTAAACCGGATTAAGCATACCAATAAAATCTGGCATTCGGCGGTACGGTTTTGCCTTGAACAGGCGAATACCACATTAGAAGAACTCGATCAGATCGCTATTTATGTCAGCGAGCCTTTCCTGGACGAGTCGCTTAAGCAGTTACGCCTGATCAAATCCGAAATGGCTGCGGTTGCAGACGGACGCGCCATGTATCAATACCTGTTCAAGCGCGAGTTTGGCATTGATGTGCCGCGAGAGAAGTTTACTTTCGTTAACCACCATCTGGCGCATGCAGCCACGGCTTATTATATGTCGGGCTATCAACAAAGCCTGGTGCTGACCATTGACGGCTCGGGCGACAATGTTTCGACTACGGTCGTGGATGTCCAGGGCAATGCGTTTAACACCTTGATGACCAAGCCGGTGCAGCAATCACTGGGCTTTTTTTATCTGGATGTGATCCGGTTTCTGGGTTATCAAATCTTCGATGAATACAAAGTAATGGGCTTGGCACCCTATGGCGATGCCGGCCGTTTTGCCGAGAAGCTTTCCAGTTTTTACACATTACTGCCCAATGGCGATTACACCCTGCACCGCGAGAAAATCGTCAGCTTATACGAAGATTTAGCCCCAAGGCATGGCGATCAGCCGTTCGAACAAATACATAAAGACTTGGCCGCCGCGTTGCAACAGACGCTGGAAACTATCGTGATGCATATGCTCAAGCATTTCCAGCAAGCGACCGGGCATCAGCGATTGGCCTTGGCCGGCGGGGTAGGGCAAAACAGCAGCATGAACGGCAAAATCATGCAGTCTGGTCTATTCAAGCAAGTGTTCGCGCCTTCTTTCGCTGCGGATTCCGGTTGCGCTTTCGGCGCAGCGATGTATGCGGCTCATCAAAGCCAGCCAAGCTTACCTTTTAAACGAATCGAACATGCTTATTGGGGCACGCCGGTTTTGGCCGGGGACCACTTATATCAAACGCTGGCGAAATGGCAGCAGTTTGTGACGATAGAAAAAATGGATAACCGCGCCGATCGGGTCAGCGATTTAATGATCGAGGGCAAGGTAATCGGCTGGATGCAGGGACGGTCCGAGTTCGGCCCCAGGGCTTTGGGCAATCGCAGCATTATTGCCGATCCGCGCCTGGGTTCGCATAAGGAAACCATCAATGCAATGATCAAAATGCGCGAAAGCTACCGGCCTTTTGCTCCTTCGGTATTGGAAGAATATGTGTGCGATTTTTTTGAGGTGCCTGAAGACGAGAAGGACTTTCCGTTCATGTCTTTCGTGTTGCCGGTCAAACAAGCGCACCGCGAACAATTGGCGGCGATCACGCATGTCGACGGCAGCGCCAGACTGCAAACGGTAAGCAAAATCCATAACCCGGAATATTGGCAGTTGATCGATACTTTCAGGCAAAAAACCGGCGTAGCGCTGCTGCTGAACACCTCGTTTAATAACCATGCCGAACCGATTGTCGATAGCGCTGATGATGGGGTCGTATGTTATTTGACGTCCGGCCTGGATTATCTGGTGGTCGGCGATTATTTAATCACTAAACGCAACTGGGGCGAGGCCGAGTTAAATACGTTAATACCCGCGTTGCCTAAAGCCGCGCGCTTGATTCAGGAGGATTGTTACCGGGACAACCAACACCGGTCTGTGCAAAGCCATATCGAATGGAATTATGGCGGAAGCTCGCGTCACATCATACCGAATGCGCTGCACCGGATTTTACAGCTGGCCGATGGCGCTACCCCGCTAGCAGAATTAATCGCAAAAGCAGGTATAGAAACCGGCGTGAATGAGCCATTGCTGGAATTATGGTCATCGCGATTTATCACCTTAACACCGCAATCGGCTATCTAAGAGCATGACCATGAACGTAGCGCCGCAGGAAGATCAGCAAGCTTATTACTTCCCGATGTCTTTTGCGCAACAGCGTTTATGGCTGTTCCAGCAAATGCAGCCGGACAGCGCGGCTTATAACATCACTGGCGCGTTGCGTTTAACCGGGAGGCTGGATATTGCGGCGTTGGAGCAGGCCTTGCAGCAAATTGTGCAACGGCATGAGATTTTGCGCACCACATTCCGCCAGGTTCAGGGCGAGCCGAGCCAGTGGGTGGAACCCGGCGCAAAATTGATATTGGAGCAACAGGTATTGGCAAAAGCCGGCTTGGACCAGCAATTACAAGTCTGCCGCGAACTGGCGGCTCAGTTAGCGGGTTTTGTATTTGATCTGGAAACAGGTCCGCTGATGAAGCTGCAACTCTTAACCCTGGCTGAGGGTGAATATGTATTGCTGTCCGTCGTGCATCATATTATCTCCGACGGCTGGTCCATGGGCGTGTTTGTCGATGAGCTAATGAAGCTTTATGCGTCCAATCAACAGGGGCAGGCGGCAGCTGGTTTGCCCGAGCTGGAAATTCAATATGGCGACTATGCGCTATGGCAGCGCGAATGGTTTACCGGCGATATCCGGGCGCAGCAAATGGACTATTGGCAAAAACAACTAGCCGGTATGCCGCCTTTAATATCGCTGCCGACCGATTATCCGCGCCCGCCAATACAACGATTCCAGGGCGCAACGACAATGCTTCAGCTGCCGGCGCAAACCACCGCCGCATTGAAAACACTAGCTAGCCAAGAAAATGCAACCATGAATATGGTGCTGCTAACGGTTTATTTTGTGTTGCTGCATCGATATAGCCAAGAGCAGGACCTGGTTGTCGGCACGCCGGTCGCCAACCGCAATCAGCATGAACTTGAACCGTTAATCGGCTTTTTTGTGAATACCCTGGTTTTGCGAACTCGCATTGAACCGCACTTGAGTTTTCGCGCGTTGTTGCAACAGGTTAAAGCAATGGCCCTGGCGGCGTTTGATCATCAGGATTGCCCATTTGAACAGCTGGTGGATCAACTAAAACAAAAGCGCAGTTTAAGTTATTCGCCGTTAATTCAAGCTTTATTCACTTATCAAAATGCGCCGGAGCAAGTCTTTAAACTGCCTGGTGTCAGCATCAGCCATTTGCAATTGCAGCGGGACAATGCGCAGTTCGATCTGGCCTTAATGGCTTCGGAAAATGCAAACGATATTAGCCTGGAATTTAGCTATAACACCGACTTATTCAAACCTGAAACCATTGAAGTATTGGCGCATCATTTTGTTAATTGTTGTCAGGCGGTTTCGGTTAACCCCGAGTTAAAGCCTGAGGCAATTCCGTTATTGGAAATTGCCGACTACCACACTGTGTTCAATGCTTGGAAGGAAAGCCAGACTGTTGAACTGGTAGAGCGGAGCGTGATGGCCGCGATAGGCCGGATGCCGATGGATTCAGAGGCTACTTATCTGACGGGTAATGCCCGCTTGTATGTTGCCGATGAAGACTTGAATCCTTTGCCGTTCGGTTTGCCCGGCGAGTTATGCGTGGGCGGGTTAAGCGGGACTTGCCTGATTGAAAATCCGCATGGCTCGGAACGCCTCTTGCCGGACCCTTTCGCTAATCAATCGGGCGCTAGTTTATACCGAACGGGGTATAAAGTTAAGTTCACACCGGAACAGGGTTTTGAGTTTATCTATCATAGCGACCAGCAAGGTGCAGGGAAGAGATTTCGTGTCGGTTTGGGTGAAATGGAGTCGGTATTAAGATCGCATGATGCGGTTAAGGAAGCGGCGATAGTTGCCGGAGTCGATCACAAGCAAGACAGCGTGTTGACCGCTTATATTGTTAGCCGGAACGAGGATATTGAATTAGCAGAGTTATCCGAATATCTCGCTGAACGGTTGCCGGATTATATCTTGCCTGGAGAATGGCAATTCTTGGCTGAGCTGCCTTTAACTATAAATGGCGAAATTGATCGTCCGGCCTTACAAGGCAGTATCGATCAAGGACTCGGTCAGGAACCATTGCAAGCGCCTGAAAATGAAATAGAGGAAAAACTGTTGCATATCTGGCAGCAGGTACTATTGCTGACTGAAATTGGCACAGAGCAGAATTTCTTTGATTTAGGCGGGCATTCTTTAAATGCGATCCAGATTGTCAGCCGCATCAAACAGGAATTTAGTTTGGATATGCCGATGCGGACGATCTTTGAAAAACCCAGCATCAAGCAGCTAGCCGAATGGATTTTAATGACTCAGTTTAACGCGCTTGATGACGACGAGCAGGAGCAATTTCTCGATGAATTGGCTCAGCTATCGGATGACGAGCTGGACTCTTTAATTTAAGGGCGATTTTCGGTTTATGACTAATCGGCAAGACAAACTGGCTCAATTAACGCCGGCGCAAAAAGCGCTGCTATTAAAAAAATTAGCAGCTAAAAATCTTACCTCCGAGCCCAAGCATACGGTGCCTGTCAGAGCGGAAGGCTGCTTGATACCTATGACTTCTTCTCAGCAACGCTTATGGTTTTTGCAGCGTTATACCGGATCGAGCAGTTTGTACAATATGCCGATTTTTTTGCGCTTGCAGGGCGCGCTTAATCGGCAGGCCATGGAAAAAGCGTTCGCCAAAGTTTTTGAAAGGCATGAGCTATTAAGAACGCGTTTTTACCAAACCGATGAAGGTTTTTTTCAGCAGCTTAACGCAGCCGAACCGTTCAAGCTGAATGCGATTGATTTGACCGGCATTGAAATGCAAGCCGAA
Source organism: Methylobacter sp. (assembly GCF_004322395.1). Classification (GTDB taxonomy): domain Bacteria; phylum Pseudomonadota; class Gammaproteobacteria; order Methylococcales; family Methylomonadaceae; genus Methylobacter_A. Next base: position 54,046 of record NZ_SCTW01000133.1, on the reverse strand, counting down.
CGTTTGCAAGCTGTGTTGCAAGAAATGACGGATTACTCGTTTGACCTGGAGCAGGGTGAGTTAATCCAGCTACGGCTGATTAAACTGGCGCAAGATGAGTATGTGTTGGCGACTTGTGCGCATCATATTATTACCGACGGCTGGTCGGTTAATGTGTTCATGCGCGATTTTGCGGCTTTTTATCAAGCCGAACTAAAACAGGAACCGGCCGTTTTGCCGGCTTTGCCGATCCAGTTTACCGATTATGCGGTCTGGCAGCAACAGGTTTTAGCTTCCAGCGCAGGCGAGCAGGATTTAGCATTTTGGCAGGCATATTTGACAGATGTGCCTTACTTTTTAGAGTTGCCGACCGATTTTAAACGTCCGAAAACAGCGCGGCATCAAGGAGCGCTGTATGAATTTACCATTGAGAGCGGCTGTAAGCAGTCGCTATCGGCATTAGCCAAAACTCAACAAGTATCCGTATATGTCTTACTGTTAAGCGCGTTTGCCGTGTTGTTGGCGCGTTATTCAGGCCAGCGCCAGTTATTGATAGGTACGCCTTTTGCCGGACGAAATTATAAAGAGCTGGAAGATCTGATCGGTTTTTTTGTTAACAGCTTACCGATTAAAGCCGAGTGTTCAGGCAAGCAATCTTTTATTGAAGTCTTACAGCAGACGCAGCAGTCTTTTCTTGCGGCGAGCAGCCATCAGCAAGTCCCGTTCGAGAAAATTGTTGATGCTGTGCAACCGGAAAGGAATGAGTCGTACAGCCCTTTGTTTCAAGTGATGTTTACTTACATTAATGAAGCGGCCAATGCCGACGCTTTAGCGGATTTGTCTGTACAGCTGATTCCGAGCGCAAGAACCAGCGCAAAGTTTGATTTAACTTTGTCGATACAAGAGCAGGATCGGCTTTTAAGCGGACTGGTTGAATACGACACCGATTTGTTCGAGCAAGCCAGCATAGAAAGGATGATGACGGCTTACCTGAATATTCTAAAGGCCGTTGTCTCAAAGCCGGATGTGTTAATCGAACAGATAGACTTGTTATCGGCCGAGGATTATCAACGTATCGTTTACGATTGGAATGATTGCCGGACTGATTTTCCTCGCCATCGGACAGTTCCTCAGCAATTTCAGTTACAGGTTCAGCAACGGCCTGAGCACATTGCGTTGATTCATGGTGAGCGGCAATTAACGTACCGGCAATTGAATGAGCAGGCTAATCAACTGGCGCATGTGCTGATCAAGCATGGCGTGAAAGCGGGAGATTATGTCGCGCTGTATCTACAACGCGGTTGCGATTTGGTGATCGCTATGATGGCGACTTTAAAAGCCGGTGCGGCTTATTTGCCGTTGGATATGGCTTATCCTCTGGAACGCTTGGCGTTAATGCATCGGCAAATAGACATTGCAATCACGCTGACGCAACAGTCCTTGCTGGCAAGCGCACAAGTGTTCGGACAGACTGAAATACTGGCCGTCGATCAATTAGACAAGCAGTCTTATTCCACTATCGATCCATCATGTAGCTATGCCAATGCGTTGGCTTACGTAATGTTTACTTCCGGTTCTACAGGCAATCCCAAAGGGATAGGGATTACGCATGCATCGATTAACCGCTTGGTTTTGGATACTAATTATATCGATCTAAATCCAAACGACCGCGTGGCTCAGGCCAACAATACTGCATTCGACGCCTCGACTTTTGAAACATGGGGCGCTTTACTGAACGGCGCTTGCTTAGCGATTGCAGAACGCGAAACCAGCTTATCCGTGACTGATTTTGTGAGTTTTTTAAGGACTCAAAAAATCACAATATTGCTGTTAACGACAGCATTATTTAACCAGATTATCCGGCAACAGCCCGATGCTTTCGCAGGTTTGCGTTATGTATTGTTCGGCGGCGAAAAAGTCGATCCCGAACAGGTTAAAACAGTGCTGGAACACGGTAAGCCGGAGCACTTTTTACATATCTACGGGCCGACCGAAAGTACCACTTTTGCGTCCTGGTATGAGATTGATTCGGTTAGCGATACAGCATTAACCGTGCCTATCGGCTGGCCGTTGGCCAATACCCGCTTATATATACTGGATACGCAATTAAAGCCTGTGCCGGTAGGCGTCAGCGGTGAGCTGTATATTGCCGGGGAGGGCTTGTCGCCTTGTTACATCAATCAGCCAATCGAAACGGCGGCTAAATACGTGCCTGATGTTTTTTCCAAGCAGCCGGGCGAGCGAATGTACCGTAGCGGCGACATAGTGCGCTGGAATAATAACGGGGTGATTGAGTTTATCGGCCGTGTCGATCACCAAGTGAAGATAAGAGGCGTTCGGATTGAATTGGGCGCGGTTGAAACGGTGATTAATGCTTATCCTTCCGTTAAACAAAGCTATGTACGGGTTAAGGACATTGCCGGGCAAGGTAAATGCCTGATCGCTTATTTTAGCTCGAGGGAGCAGCAACAGGTCGATGTACCGAGATTGCGCCTGCACCTGCAATCGGCTTTGCCCGATTATATGGTGCCTGCCGCTTTGGTTTCAGTGCCGAATTTGCCGTTGACGCCAAACGGTAAGATTGATGAAAAGGCTTTGCCCGAACCGAATTCGGAACATTATCATCAAACAGTCTCAGAGCCGCCTGTTACCGATACCGAAATCAAACTGGCACAGTTATGGGAGCCGTTATTGGGCGTCCAGGTTAAACGGGACAGCGATTTTTTCTTATTAGGCGGGCATTCTATTTTAGTGATGCAACTGGCGAATCGTATCCAGAATACTTTTGGCATTAAGTTGCTGATTCGCGAGCTGTTTGAAAAATCGATTTTGCGGGAACAGGCCAAGGCCATCGACGCGAGTGGAAACGATGCTGTCCCTATACTAAGCCCCGCTGCCAAAGCGGACGATTATCCCTTGTCGTTTTCCCAGGAACGCCTGTACTTTTTGCAGCAATTGTACCCGGACAGCAGCGCTTACAACATGGTCACTGCGTTGAAAATCACCGGGCCTTTGGATGTCGATTGCTTGCAGGCTTGCTTTGACCGGATTATCAGTCGGCATAGTGTCTTAACCACGGTTTTCGTGCTGAAAAATGCCCGGCCAAGACAAAAAATCCTGGATGTTTCGCAGTTGCCGATTGAACACTTGGACTGGTCGGCTGACGATTCGCAGACGCAACAAATCAAGCTGGATCAATTGCTGGAGCAGGAAACAAACTACGTTTTCCGGTTGGATAGACTGCCGCTGATTCGAGTGCAGGTGATAAAAACGGGCGCGCAAGATCATGTGCTGGTCATTAACAATCACCACATCATGTCCGACGGCTGGTCGCAAAGCGTGTTCATGAAAGAATGGCTGAGCTTGTATCAGGCTGCCATTCTCGGAACGCAAGCGCAGCTGCCGACGTTATCTGTGCAATATGTGGATTATGCGGTCTGGCAACGGCAGTTGCTGAATTCGGAACGGTTGGAACAACTGTTGGCGTATTGGCGAAGCACATTGGCGGATATGCCGCCTGCGTTAAATTTAACGACGGATTTTGCACGACCGGCGGTACAAACCTTTAGTGCACAAAGCGAAACATTTAGTTTGGATGCCGAGCTGACTTTGGCGTTAAATCAACTTGCCGAGCAACAGCATTGCTCCGTTTTTGTGTTGCTGCTGGCCGGGTTTAATTTGTTTTTGGCGCGTTACAGCGGCCAATATGACTTTGCCGTGGGCACGCCTGTCGCCAATCGCAACCATCAGGAAACGGAAAATTTAATCGGTTTTTTTGTTAATACCTTGGTGTTGCGCAACCGCATTGAAGGCGATCCTTTGTGGCTGGAATTTTTAGCGCAGGTTAAAGACACGGTAATCGATGCCTTTGCGCATCAGGAACTGCCGTTTGAAAAGCTGGTCGAAGCTTTGCAGCCGGAACGCGATCTTTCGAATACGCCTTTTTTTCAGGTGATGTTTCTGTTCCACAATGCGGCATCCCAGATGCCCCGGTTAACAGGTTTGGAAATCGAGCCTCTGCCGTTGGATAGTAAAGAAGTCAAGTTTGACTTGACCTTGGCGATGCATGAGCTTGACGGCCAATTGGTCGGTACTTTTGAATACAATGCCGATCTGTTTAAAGCCGAACGGATTCAAATCATGTGCAGAGGGTTTGCTCATCTATTACAGCAATTGACACGCAAACCGGAAAAGCGGATAGGCGATTTTTCAATAGTCGATGATGCCTTGTATCGGCAAGTGGTTGTAGACTGGAACCGAAACTCGGCACCGGTGCCCGCGCAAAGCGGCATATATGATTTATTTGCTCAGCGTGTCGGTAGTGCTGCCGAAAAAATAGCCGTGGCGCAGGGCGAAACCCAACTAACGTACCAGGAATTGAGCGATCAGGTTGATCGATTGGCGGATGTGCTTGCGGCTCGCGGCGCAGGTCCGGAAGTGTTAATCGGTTTGTGCTTAAAGCGCACGCCCCGGCTAATTGTCGCGATGCTGGCAATTCTTAAAAGCGGCTCGGCTTATGTGCCTTTAGACCCGGATTATCCGAGCGCCAGACTGGAGCACACTTTACAGGATGCCAAGGTTTTATTGTTATTGACCGAATCGGATTTGGCAGCGGCGCATGCGGGGTTGGCAGTTGTGCCGAAAATATTGCTGGATCAGCCTTGGCCTAAAACCGATGCACAAGTATTTCAGCCGCAAAGCCCGAGTAATCTGGCTTATGTGTTGTATACCTCAGGTTCGACAGGGAAACCCAAAGGCGTAGCGATAACCCATTCCAATGCGGTGGCCATGATCGGCTGGGCGCAAAGCGTTTATCAACCCGAACAGCTAAGCCGGATGCTGGTCGGTACTTCGATTTGTTTTGACCTATCGGTGTTTGAGATTTTTCTGACGCTTGCCACCGGTGGTACTTTGGTGCTGTTGCGTAATGTGCTTGAATTAGCGGAACAGCCGAATTGCGCTCCCAGTTTGATCAATACCGTTCCTTCCGCGGCGGAAGAGTTACTAAGAGTCAATGCAATACCTGAATCGGTAAAAACGGTTAATTTGGCCGGTGAGCCGCTGTCTGCTGAACTGGTTAACAAACTGTATGCCAAAGCGCATATCGAAAAAGTCTATGACTTATACGGGCCTTCGGAAGATACCACGTATTCGACGTATTGCCTGCGGCAGGCGAATGCGCAGCCCAGCATTGGCCGTCCTATCAGCAATAGCAGCGCCTACGTGTTGGATGCTTATTTGCAGCCGTTGCCGCCGGGCGTTCCGGGTGAATTATATTTGGGGGGCATGGGACTGGCGCGGGGCTACCACGGCAGACCGGCATTGACCGCGGAAAAATTTGTGCCCAATCCGTTTAGCCAGCAAGCGGGAGAAAGATTATATAGAACCGGAGACTTGGTCAGTTACAGTGCAGAAGGGGAGCTGACTTATCTGGGACGGCTGGATCATCAGGTTAAAGTTCGAGGCTACCGTATTGAATTGGGCGAAGTAGAGGCTGTTTTAAAATCGGTAGCCGGCGTTGACGATTGCGTGGTGTTGACAGTAGGCGAGGCGGCAGCCAGTGATCGTAAGCTGGTGGCTTATGTGAGCGCTTCCGCTGAGCACTCGTATACTGATTTGGAAGCGAATTTAATGCAGATAGTCAAAGAGCAGTTGCCGCGTTTTATGGTGCCTTCGGCGATTGTCATTCTAGAGCGTCTGCCGCTAACCGCTAATGGCAAGCTGGATAGAAAAGCCTTGCCGGATCCGGAACTGAATAGCGTAAAAGCAACGCAAGTTTTGCCTGTAGGTTTTGTTCAGCAGACGCTGGTTGGGATTTGGCGGGAAATTTTGGCTTTGGATCAAGCTATTTCAGTCGATGACGATTTTTTTGAACTGGGCGGGCACTCCCTGCTGGTTTTGGATCTAATGACCCAGATTAAGGTCGCTTTGGGGAAAACGCTGCCGCTGGCCGCTATCTTCCAGGCGCCGACCATTTCAGCATTAAGCCAGTTGATCGATAAGGATCATCAAGAGGCCGAATGGACGCCTTTGGTGTCTTTGAAAACTAAAGGCGATGCTCCTGCGTTATTTTGCTTCCATCCTGTCGGCGGGCATGTGATTTGTTATAACGAATTGGCTAAAGCGCTGCCTGATGATCAACCGGTTTATGGTCTACGCGCGCCCGGCATGGAATCCGATCAATCCATCATGACCCAACTGCCTGAAATGGCTGCTTATTATTTGAAGTTTATTAAAACTATCCAAAAACAAGGCGGCTACCGGCTATTGGGCTATTCGTTCGGAGGATTGCTGGCTTATGAGGTTGCCAGACAGCTTGAAGCGATGGGCGATACTGTGGATTTTGTCGGCTTGCTAGATACCGCGCATCCTGAACTGACAGCACATGGTGCGGCAAAAACCGATGATGCTGAGTTGTTGGTTAGCTTGTTTCCCGGTTTGGGTTATACTGCTGAGCTATTAAGAACTTTGCCAAAGTCCGAGCAGTTGACACAAGTGTTTAGCAGGGCCAAACAGGCCGGACTAGTGCCAAGAGCGATGGATGACGAGGCGATTGAGCGATATTTCAATGTCTGTCGCAGTATGTTGCAGATGACTTATCGGCCGCAAAAAATCAATGCTCCGGTTACTTTGATCAGGGCGCAGGAAGGCAGCCGGCGTATTACGGCGGATGATTATCTAACTTGGCAGCAAGTATCCGGTTTGAATATGACTTTGCATTGGTTATCGGGGCAACATGAGAACATGATGGAGCAGCCTCATGTTGGGAAAATAGCGCAGGTAGTCGAAGATCTTATCAATATAAAAATAAAAAGCTGATTGTAAAACCTAAATAGAATGAGAGAAGTTATGAAAGATAATGCCGGTACTCCAAAGGCGATTGATCAATTAACCGTTGCTGAGTTAACAACTGAAAAATTCGATAAAGAGTATCGCATTCCAGGGAAACCGCTCGTAGTTACCGATTTTCTTGATAGCTCAGTGGATTGGGATCTGGACTTTTTGTGTAAAAATTTAGGTGATGGCAAGTTTTTAGTGCGCGATTATGGTGAAGGCCATTTTGATGCTCCCAGACGAGAATGGACAAAATATTGCGATCATGTCCAGATGACCATTCATGATTTTGCTACTCATATTAGAGATGGCAGCGCAAAGAAAAGAAATCTCTATCTGGCGCAAAATCCGATTGGAGAAACGGAAGCGCTTAAATCAATTGCCGGTGAAATGCAGTTCTTAACCCAGACGCTGGGTTTTGAGCCGATTATTCCGGAAGCCTCGTTAAATTTATGGCTGGGTGCTGCCGGTCATGCCGAACCGTTGCATTTCGATCCGGGCGATGGCACTTTGATGATGCTGCATGGCAAAAAAAGAGTCATTTTATATCCACCCAAGCAGAGCTCGAATCTGTATCCTTTCGGCTTTTATGACGTTTTACCCTTTTGGGTTAGCCAGGTAAATATTGAAGAACCCGATCTTAAACAATACCCCAACTTTAACAAGACGGAACAGGATCGTTATGAGGTGGTGTTAAGCTCTGGTCAAGTGTTGTTTATACCCACCCAGTGGTGGCATGAGGTGATTGCAGAAGGCGAAGGTTATGTGTGTTCCTGTAATCATTTTTGGAAAGTTAAGCCGTGGTGGCGAAAGCTTCAAAGCTTACGAGGCATTGTTTTATTTTCGATGAATTTGTTGCCTTGGAACTGGGTATTACGTTTTAATCGTTTCATTTATCAATTCAAAAAATAGTCAATAACAAAATGATAGATAAAGTGGGTCTCATAAGACCTAAATTGCTGGATTTTATAGATATACAAAGCCAAAAAGATAAATTCTTATTAGCTTCGGCAACTGTAGTCTCGGGGATTATTAATGCCTTGACGCTGGTTATTCTAAATACTGCCGCAAAAGATTTCGATAAGCCCGATTTAGATGAGCGTTTATTCATTTTATTTGTACTGAGTGTGTCCTTGTATTTGATTTCAAAACGCTATGTGACGCACCGGATTACCGAGTTGGTCCAAGGCGGTATTTTTAATTATAGGGGGCGTATTTTAGACTTACTGAGAGGTTTAAAACTCCTGTCTTATGAAGCCATAGGCAAATCGCAGATTCTTTCGATGTTATCGGAAAAAACAGAATTAATCTCGCAGGGTGCTCATCGGCTTGCCGAAGGTTTTCCGGCCATGGTGATGCTGATTTGCTCCTTTATTTATATGGCGACCATTTCCAAAATGGCTTTAGCTATGGCTTTGATCTGTATCGCCGGGGCAATGGTCACCATTTATGTGTTAGTTCAGTCGATCAGTATTTCCATGCAGCAGGCAATGGCAAAAGATAATGAATATTTTGCTTATATGCAGCATGTATTGGATGGCTTTAATGAGCTAAAAATAAACCGGGAAAAAGTAAACGACCTGTATACCAACTATATGGGAGAAGTGTCTGAAGAGGCCAGGCAAAAAAATATTTCAACCGATATTAGTAATGTTAATTTACAGCTTTATGCCCAGCTTTATTTTTATATCTTAATGGCGTCGGTTGTTTTTTTATTGCCTCAGTTGAGTACATTGACCGCTGATAAGATCATGTCGATTACTACCATTATCTTTTTTATTATGGGGCCTATCGTGCTCATAATCGACATGTTTCCGAGTCTGGCTAGAGCAAATGTAGCGATTGATTATTTGCAGCGATTGGAATCGCAATTGCAGTCCGCCCAAGAAGACGTATTTTCAACTCAGGAAACATTCATTGCGCCGCATTATTTCGACCGAATCTTAATTAGCCAATTGTATTTCAGTTATCCAGTAGAGGATCAAGGAAGGCAGTTCTCAGTGGGGCCTTTTGATTTGAGTTTTGCCAGAGGGGAGCTGATTTTTATTCGTGGCGGCAACGGCAGCGGTAAATCAACTTTTCTTAAATTGCTCACAGGCTTATATGAGTCGAATTCAGGCGCGATAGTTGTAGATAATAAAACCATAGACAGTGAATTGCTGGGTAATTACAGAAATCTTTTTTCTATTATTTTTACCGATTTTCACTTGTTCGATCGATTTTACGGCCAACAAAATGTCAATGTAGAAATGGTTAATGAATATTTGGTATTGATGGGCCTGGAGAAGAAAACGGGATTTAAAAACGGCCGATTTACGCATACTAATTTATCGACAGGACAGAAAAAACGCTTGGCATTAATTATTGCACTGTTGGAAGACAAGGCAGTTTATGTGTTTGATGAGGTTGCTGCGGATCAAGATCCTGAGTTTCGTCAGTTTTTTTATGACGTTATTCTGCAGAAACTCAAACAGAAGCAAAAGACAGTGATTGTGGTTACCCATGATGAAAAGTACTTTAATCATTGTGACCGTTTGTTGGTTATGGATATGGGACAAATGAGAGAAGAAAAAATCAAATTTAAATTTAGGAGAGATTAAGTGAGAGTTATAAAAATAAAATCGTTTCGATTAGTTTCGTTGCTAGCTATATCCATAGCTATCTCAGGATGTGGGGGGACTGCACTGAAGAATGAGTTTCGAGATATTTCCGAAAACCACGCTACACTTTCCGATGAGCAAATGCTGGTGAACTTGGCGCGTCGGGCGAATTCCAATCCAGCGCATTTTTTGCAAATGTCCAGCGTTAATGCGTCATTTTCTTTTGGGGCAAGTGTTGGTACCACGACTACCCACACAAATACATCTATGCCGTGGATTGCCGCGTTGAGTAGCTTGGCTCAATTTGCTACAAAAGTGTTTAGTTTTACAGGCACTTTGGGATTAAGTGCAACAGAATCACCAACTTTCTCTTTTGCCCCGCTAAGTGGTGCCTCTTTTGCTAAAACAGCTTATACCCCTATTGATAGCAAGATATTCTTTGAGCAGTTAAGACAAGGAGTACCGGTTAATCAACTGATGCGTATTTTGGTTGTTTCGGTCATTCTTGATTATCCTTCCGGAAAAAGGCTGGTTTTAAACAATACTGCCGATCAAGGTCAGCCTAAAAATTTTAGGAACTTTTTACGCTTGGCCGGACTTTCCAGGGAAATGCAGCTGCAACAGGTGCTTAGAATTGATACGGTTAATGGTCAAAATGTTTTAACCATACCGCCCGAGGCTACGCCTTTGTTAGCAAAATTATATTCTTCTAAGGAGTATAGTTTTTGGGAAGATAGTCCTGTCCAAATTGGAGTAAATGACGGTGTTCCGCAAGTTTCTTTTGTTATGCGGCCTTTTGACGGAGTATTAGGTGCATTGGGGCAATCGCAAAGACATTTTGAGCGTTGGTTGGCATCAGGCCAAAAATTAAGTGATATTCCCGCAAGTGAACGTCGGCCAACTTTAACGATGCAGTGGGATGGAGATAAAGAATTGACTCCATCTGTCTCAGAAGTCGAATATTTAGGAGAGAGCTATAAAGTTGCCGACCTTGATGATGGTCAATATTCTACTTGGAACCGGGATTCATTTAGAATTTTAAATGACTTATTTACGATTGTTTCATTGGATCCTAAAGAAATGCCGGTGCAGCAGTTGATAAAGGTATTCTAATTAAACAAATATCCCAAGGATGGGATTAAAAAATAAGCAGTTTAGCTATTAATCCAGTATATATAATGATTAAAAGCTTGTTAGTTGTATTATTCAAGTTAAATAGTCAATTGTTTATCTGGAAAATCGTTTTAAACGTTTATTGATAATAAATATTGATTATCCAAACTTTAATGAAATAGCTTGTTATAAACAGTGTGACAAGCTATCTATTTAACGTAAGCCGGTACTTATATTGCAGTCAGCGAAGTCATTGAATTTTTTTAAATATGGCTAAATGCTGTAAGTATTTTTATTGAGCGATGTAATTCATTTGCTCAATATTATTTTACTTGCCAGTTATATCTATATTGATTAGTCTATGATTATCGTGTAATAGCGGTAAAGGTTGATTTTTTTAAGCGAACTATGAGGTGTGGTGTAATGACAGAATTAATGAAAACTGATAATACTATAGATACTGCTCAGGATTTAGTAAAGAAAAGCATGTATGCTTCGATGGCAGCAGGCTTAGTGCCTGTACCTGTTTTTGACTTTTTAGCGGTTTCCGGTATACAACTGGAAATGTTAAGAAGGTTAAGTCATATTTACGGTGTGACTTTTATGGAAGGCAAAGGTAAAAATGCTTTAGCGGCTTTAATTGGCGGCAGCTTCCCTACCTCGGTAACTCCTCTTGTTGTTAGCCTAGTCAAAATGGTTCCAATTATCGGTTCAACTATTGGCGCAATAAGCTTGCCGTTGATTTCAGGCGCTTCAACTTATGCGGTGGGAAAAGTATTCATTCAGCATTTTGAATCAGGCGGCACTTTTCTTACTTTCGATCCGGAAAAGGTTCGTACTTACTATGCTGAGCAATTAAAAGAAGGCAAAGCTGTTGCTGCTGCGGTAGATACTAAAAAAGCAACTGCCTGATTTTTTAGTTTTAAAATAAAATTTATGAGCAACCATTGCAGCTGGCTATTCGTAGCTAGCTGTGGTTGACTCATTTTTTGTATTTTCATTTTAAATCAATGGCTTTATTGCCTAAATTAAGCTCAATCTAATTCATGAAGCATTTTTTACCTGCTGTGATCACCTCCACGATTATTGTTTTATTGATCGTTGTTTATTTTTATCCATTAATGTTTATTACGATCAAAGCTGGTGAAGCAGGTGTTTTATACAAGCGGTTTGCCGGCGGTACAGTCACTGACCGCGTTTATAAAGAAGGCTTTCACGTTATTTTGCCTTGGAACTCAATGTCGATTTACAACACTCGGGTCCAGCAGCAAAGCCATTCATTATCTGTACTAACTCAAGAAGGTTTAAGAATAGAGCTCGTCGTGTCTATTCGTTACTACCCTGAGGTCGATTCGGTTGGCATCCTGCACCAAAAGGTAGGTCCCGATTACCTTGAAAAAATTGTTATCCCTGAAGTAGACCATATTCTTCGTGTTTATTCAGGAAAAGCGTCTGTTAACGATATATACACTACTAAAGGCGAGAGTTTACAAAATATTATCGTTGAAGCAGCAGCTGAAGTTGAGAAAAACTATATCTATATTCAGGATGTCGTTTTGCAGCAAGTTATTTTGCCTAAACAGGTGGAAGCTGCCATCGAAGCAAAAATCGAACAGAAGCAGTTGTCCGAAGCTTACGAATACAAATTGGCTAGAGAAACGCAAGAAGCGAAAAGAAGAAAGATAGAAGCTGATGGAATTTATGATTACAACACCAGAATCAGCCAATCATTAACTAAAGATGTTTTGAAGTGGAAGGGTATAGAGGCGACTCAGGCTCTAGCAGGATCAAACAACGCAAAAATTGTAGTTATCGGTAATGGTGGTAATCAATTGCCTATCATCATTGGTGGTGAGTCTGGGCAATAAAGATGCGTAGAAAGGCTAGTTTTCGGCTTATTTTCCAAGTTGCTTTATTTTCACTTATTGCTTTTTGGGTTTTCAGAAGTTTTTTTTCTTATAGTTTGACCTATGACTATTCTTTGAAAAAACGTTCGGAGATTGCCGGGCAGAATAAAGAGGATATCCATGTCGCATCGGTTTGGATAAAGAGCGACAGAGGATTTACGGACGGCGTTAATCTGGCCGTTGAGGAAGTCAATAAACAAGGCATTATTCTTAAATCGGGTGATAAAGAAATTAAAGCACGCTTTGTTATACATGAGTTCGACGATTCCACTGATGAAAATGCACAGAACTCCAGATTAAGCATTGCTGACGATCATAAGATTGTTGCCGTTATAGGACACTCTTCATCATCATCAGCGATACCGGCATCGATTACCTATGAATATAACGGTATTCTGTTTTTATCCCCGGTAGCTACTGCCCCGCTGTTAACAGGGCATGACTTTGTTTATACGTTTAGCATCATTCCTTCCGATGATTCTTTTGTCGGCAAATTAATTGAGTTTGCTAAGGAAAGAAATTGGCGCAAACTTTTAGTGATATTTTCCCGGAATCTGTATGGCTTGAATTTGTATCAACGCTTTGCCGCGCAGGTTCAACCTCCGTTAGAAATTGTTGAAGCGAAATCTTTTTTTGTTGAACATTCCGATTACAAAGGACTGATCTATGATCTGATGAATAAAGATTTTGATGCGGTGGTTTTGGCGGCCGCTGAAGAAAACGCCGCCAAAATGATTAAGCAACTACGCGACATGGGAGTGAACAAGCCGATCATAGGCGGCGATGGTCTGGATACTCTGCAAATATGGGACTGGTCGGAGAAAGCTGCTAATCAGACTTACGTAGCGTCTGTCTTTCCCGAAAATAATGAATTTAATAATAAATTCAAACAAGTATATGGTATGAATGGCAGTTATAGTGCTTACCAGGGTTATGAAGCTGTCAGGGTTTTGGCTGATGCGATTCAGAGAACAGGAAGCAGTAATCCTATTCAAGTGGCCTCAACTTTAAAATACAATTATACGCAAGGGTACGGCGGTTATTTGTTCGATAAGAATGGCTTGGCCAGCAATAAAAAAATTCATATCAAACAAATAGTTGATGGGCGTTTTGTCCTCGTTGAGTAGAGGTAATATTTTATGATGATATCGGTAATTTATGTGGTCGTTAGCCTTTTCATTGGCTTTTTGGGAATCAGAAAAAAGCTAGGCTTCTGGGGGTATTTTTTTGGTTCCTTGCTCTTTACACCATTTATCGGCGCAGTTTTATTGTGTGCTTCGGATACTGTAAAACGTAAAGAATCTATCAAAAAACAATCATCTCTATAGGTTGTATCCCGGCCACAAAATAAAAGAGGATAATGCGCTTAATTTTAATGAGTTATGTTTGTATCGGTTAAAGGCAAGAAAATATCTATAAATTGCTCAACCAGATAGTTGGCTGCTATTGTTCGGCCTGATCTTGGCCAACGAATATTTTAAAGCCAACACTAGGGCGCTAATTATGGGCCTGATGTTGTTCCAGTTCGTTGAGACGAAGCAGGCTTAAATCGCTCTTTCATGAAACCGTATACAATATCTTCAACAGCTACTAAGAAGTTCAATCCGTCAATAATGCCTTTTCATAGCAATATTCATCGCTCTCAATATGTATGGCCTCTGTTTGCTATTTTTATCAGATGGAGGTAGTTAATACTGAAAAATCGAAAACTCTGCTTAAACTGACTTCGGACTTATTGAAAACTAACTCCAGTATTATCCGATCCACTCATTGGAGAACAATTAAAGCCGCTTAATCAATAACCACGCCTTTGTGAGCATGGTTGTAACAATCTGCTTTAATAGACTGGGAACAGGATTCCATCCCGATAAACGCATTACAAGAGCGCTTTACTTTAGACGGTATGATTAACAGCAAGATGAAAATTGTGATGAAGAAAATTAAAAATTATTATGACTGACGTTGACGAGGATGTGGCGGCAATAGAGGAGATTTTAAAATCGTGGTTTTACGAACAGGCTTTTATAAAAGTATCTAAAATCGGGCTTTATCCAATTTTAGATGCGGAAATGACATTGGTAGCGAATGCGGTAATAAGCAGACAAAGAGAGTTTTCAACCGGGCGGTGGTTAGCCCGGCAAGGGCTTCAGCAATTTGGTTTTCCACCACAGCCGATTAAAATGGGGAAATTAAGGAATCCACTGTGGCCGGATTCAGTGCTGGGAACCATTAGTCATGACGTCGATTGTTGTGCCGTGGTCTTAGTAAAAAAACAGGATTTTAGCGGACTCGGTATTGGTATTGACCTCGTCGCTTTATCGCAACGGGCAGGTAAGCTGGATGGCCTGGAATCCATGATCATGGCTAATATGCTGGAGCTGGAAGCGGTCGATAAATTGAATTTAGCGGTTGAGCCTGCACTTTTATTATTTAGTATTAAGGAGTCAATAATAAAAGCATTATCTTTTTATTTGGATGATTTTATCGATATGCGGTTAATTGAAATTTTTTATGCGGATAAAATATTATTTAAAGTATCCGGTTGTTTAGTTGAAGGTGATATTTTTTCGGCTATAACTCAAAATTACCTATTAACAGCAGTTAATGTTTATAAAATTAATGCTCGAATTAATTAGTTATTACAGGGGAAATTGATGGAACTTTTTGCATTTCCATTTGCAGGAGGTAGTGAGCATTGTTATCGTGAGTTGAGTAATAGTTTAAAGGGTATTAATTTAAGGGTTCAACCTTTACCCGGACGGGGCAGTTTAATTTCACAGCCCTGCATTTCCCGCATTGAAGAAATGGTGAACTACCTTTTTCCGAAGATTAAAGACAGTTTATATCAGCCTTACGCTTTATTTGGTCATAGCATGGGGGCTTTTATTGCATATATGCTCTGCCGAAAGATCAGCAATGAGAATATGCCGATGCCTAATTCGCTGATTTTATCGGGACGCAAAGCCCCGTCGGTCGGCGAAGATGAGCTTAAGCATAAGATGCCTGATGCGCAGTTTAGAAAAATGTTGCTAGAGTTGGGTGGAATACCCGATGCTGTCTGGCAAGATGAGGAGATTATGGCTTTATTTGAGCCGATTATTCGATCAGATTTTGAGTTGATAGAAACTTACTCATACCAACAACAAGATGCTCTGGATATACCTGTTCATTTGTTTTTAGGTAGAGATGATAATATCAGTTCCGATCAGGCTAATGCTTGGCAAAAAGAAACAATCCATCCGATAAATATTACTTATTTTAATGGTGGACATTTCTATTTTAAAGAAGACTGTTCGTTATTGGCGCAAAAGATAACAGAAGAATTAATTAATTAATATTTTAGGTAGAAACAAATATATTAATTGTTCGATATATAGATACAAAAATAATTATAAGCAATGGAGTAGTTATTCATGTTTGACGATGAAAATACAATATTTAAAGTAGTGCTAAATCATGAAGAGCAATATTCAATCTGGCCTAAAAATCGGGACTTGCCGACAGGCTGGAAAGAAGACGGTACTGAAGGGGTTAAACAGGTTTGTTTGGAGCATATTGAAAAAGTCTGGACGGATATGCGGCCGCTAAGTCTCAGGCAAGCGATGGATCAATAAATTGAATTTAAAATAATTTTTTTATTCACCATTAAAAGCCTTTTTTAGCTGGAATAGATTGAATGTTAGATCTGATCAATCGGTATTGTCATGGTTTTGTTGCATTTCCTGTCATCCATAGTTTACAAAAACAGGGATTTTTTAATGCATTTAAAAAGGAAGAATCCATTGATGTTGATTACTTGCTTAATCTGCATAAAGCCAATTCAGGCCATTTAAAAACAGCCCTCAGATTACTTGAGTCTCTCGAAATTCTGGAGTTCGACCAAACCTATTATCAACCAGGCCCTCGATTTGTTTGGTTAGATCTGCTTCCTGACAACCTTGAATCTTTACTGCAATTAGATTTTTCTAACGATCGGCAAGAAACAATAGATTATTGGCTGACCCAATCATTAAACCGCTGGTCTACTGACGATCAGATGTTAGCGGATTTTCTGGATGGCTTATGGCTGTTGCCGTTATTTTTTCAAAGGTCAAAGACAGACAGTGGATCGCAGGATTTCGCCGAAACATTTAAGTTTTTAGCCGATCAGGATAAGCTCGAGCAATGCTTTTTAAACAAGGGTTGGGTGAAATATCAGGAGGGGCGAAGCGTTTTTAGTTCGGCTGGAAAGCATTTACGCGAACGGATTTTTATTGCCGGTACAGTATATTCATATCGCCCCATGCTGTGGGGTATGACAGAGCTGATATTCGGCGATGCAAGCAAAGTATTCCAGCGTGATGACGAGGGCCATGAAAACCATTTGGACAGGCTGTTGAATGTCCAGGCCAGCGGTTTTCAACATGAGCGTTATTTTAAAGATTGCCAGTCCATAATCGTTGAAATCTTCAATCAATTACCGATTGAAAACCAGCCCGACTATATTGCCGATATGGGCTGCGGCGACGGCACTTTATTAAAACGCGTATATCAGTTGATTCAAACGAAAACCAAACGGGGCGAGCAACTCGATAAATACCCGTTAGTGTTAATAGGCGCTGATTATAATCAGAAAGCTTTATCGGCAACCGCTGCAACCTTGGTGGAAATTCCACATAAAACCATTCAGGCCGATATCGGCAATCCGGCACGATTCCTACAGGATTTACGGTCCGCCGGCATAGAAAATACCGATAAAATTCTGCATATCCGATCTTTCCTTGATCACGACCGGCCTTACATAGCGCCGAAAGACTTGACTCAACTGGAACAAAGAGCTGAAGGGCAGGTTCATGGCGTTTATATCGATAACACCGGTCAATCAATTCCTGCCAAAGTTGTCTATCAGAGCCTGGTTGAGCATTTGACTCGCTGGTCGGAAATTATAGGCAATAGCGGTGCGATGTTTCTCGAGGTGCACAGTATGGCGCCCAAAGTAATCGCCCGTTATCTTGATCAATGTGAAAACCTGCATTTCGATGCCTATCATGCTTTTTCAGGACAAATGCTGTCGGACGCCGATGAGTTTTTGTTTGCAGCGGCAGAAAGCGGCTTATTTCCGCGTCTCGACTATGCCAGGCATTATCCGCAAACCTTACCCTTCAGCCGGATTACCTTAAACTGGTTTGAAAAAAGAACTTACCGCTTACGTCCAGCATTAATACAGGATTTAGCCGCGCTGGAAGCTTTAGATCATGATTGTTGGCCGGAGAATTTAAGGGCGGGGAAAGAAATCATCAGTGCGCGGCTTAAGCGTTACCCGCAAGGCCAGTATGTCGTTGAGCAACAGGGCGAAGTGATCGGCGCTCTCTATACCCAAAGAATTAAAGACCAGGCCAGTCTGGATCGGACGACTTTTTATCGGTTGCCCGAACTGCATGATCCGCAAGGCTCGATTATCCAGATTTTGGGCATGAACATTAAACCCAGCTTTCAGCATTTAGGCCTGGGCGATCAAGTTTTAGATTTTCTGCTATACGTCAGCAGCCTGAATGGCAACTGCGATACGGTGCTGGGCATTAGCCGGTGTAAGCAGTTTGCCGAACAAGTCGATCTAAGCATGGATCAGTATCTCCAGAAATGCCGGGACACCGGCCAGTGGGATACGGTGCTTAATTTTCATGTTCATCATGGAGCACAAATCGTTAAGCCGATTAAAGATTACTGGCCTGACGATGTTGAAAATCTGGGTTTCGGTATTTTGGTCCGGTACCCAATGGCGGATACCGAGGCCGGTCGAAACAGTACGGAGCAAGCCGGACTGTTGGCCGATGCTTCCGCTCGAAGCAAGGTCATTGATGAAGCCATATTGACCATTTTGGGCGAGTCCAGGAAACACCTGTTTTCCGCAGACCGGGCCTTGATGGAAACAGGCCTGGATTCATTGGATTTATTAGAGTTGCGTGGTCTGTTGAGCCGTCGCTTAGGCGTTCAATTGGAACCCATGTTCTTTTTTTCCTACGGCACAGCTAATGCAATCAAAGCTTATTTTAACGGCGAGCAAAATAAAGCAAGCGTGAGCTTTGACCGGTCTATTTTACCGGTGGCCGACTTTGCGCAGGCCGACCAAGCAAAATCGCCGGATCAGCATTTCGATGTTGCAATAGTCGGGATGGCATGCCGTTTCCCTGGTGGAATCGACTCGCCGGAAAGCTTTTGGCAATATTTGCAATCCGGCCGGGACGGTATAGAAAAAGTACCTTTAGAACGATGGGACTACCGGCTTTATGAACAAGATGGCGCTAACCCTTACGGTGGTTTTATTAAAGATGTCGATCAGTTCGATCCGGGCTTTTTTAAATTAACCCCGCGCGAAGCCCGCTTGATCGATCCGCAGCACCGGCTGTTAATGGAAACAGCCTGGGAAGCTTTCGAGCAGGCCGGAATAAATCCCGAACAAGCCAAGCAAACCGGTGTGTTTGTAGGCTTGTCCGGGCATGATTATGAGTTGTTGGCGGCTGAAAGAAATCAGGATAAAAACTTCGATGTCTACCATGCGATTGGCAATTCAGCGGCAATGGCGGCGGGGCGCTTGGCTTATTTCTTCGGCTTTAACGGCCCTGCGATCAGCATCGATACCGCTTGTTCCTCGTCTTTGCTGGCAATACAGCAAGCCTGTGAAAGCCTGCGCCAGTCAAGCTGCCGATTAGCTTTGGCGGGCGGTGTGAATTTAATGTTGGCGCCGGACTTGACAATCGCTTTTTCTAAAAGCGGCATGTTGGCGGCCGATGGACATTGCAAAACTTTTGATGCCGATGCGGACGGCTATGTGCGTAGCGAAGGCTGCGGTTTAGTGCTGTTAAAGCCGCTGACCGATGCGATTCGGGACAGGGATCAGGTTTTTGCCGTGATAAAAGGCGGCGCTGTCAATCAAGACGGGGCCAGCAATGGCATTACCGCGCCCAACGGCTTGGCGCAACAAGCTCTAATGAAACAGGCTTTAACTAACGCCAGCGTCAAGGCTGAAGATGTTTCGGTGTTAGAGGCGCATGGAACCGGAACGCCGCTCGGCGATCCGGTTGAAATCGAGTCGGTTGCACAGATTTACAGCCAAGGGCGGACAGCGGCTAATCCCTTGTCGATCAGTTCGGTTAAAACCAATATCGGCCATGCCGAGGCAGCGGCCGGCGTTGCAGGATTGATTAAACTGAGCTTGGCGCTTAAACATCAATTCATTCCGCCGCATCTGCATTTCAAGCAACTGAATCCGCGCATTCCGTTGGCGAAAATACCGGCTACGGTTCCGGTTAACGGCATGGCTTGGCCGAAACAAACCGATAGACCCAGAACCGCCGCAATCAGCGCTTTTGGTTTTAGCGGAACCAATGTGCATATGATTGTTGCCGAAGCTACGGAAGTTAATCAGCCGGAGAGTCCTGATTTAGCCTGCATATTGCCGTTATCGGCGCAAACGCCCGAAGCTTTGCAGGGACTTGTTCAGCGTTATCAACAGCATTTAAGTGGGGACAATCACTCTAATTTGCTGGATATTGCCGCCACAGCCGCAACAGGCCGGCAGCACTTTACTTGCCGTCTGGCTGTTGCCGCGGCCAATACCGCACAGCTAATCGAAAAATTACAGGCTGCTCACCCGCAACAAATAAACAGCGCATCAAAACCGCAAGTCGTATTTCTGTTTACCGGGCAAGGAGCGCAGTACTTAGGAATGGCGCGAGAGCTTTATTGCAGCCGCAGTTATTTCAGGCAAATTTTCGACCAATGTTCCGATTTGTTCGAACCTTATCTCGACAGGTCATTAACGGATTTATTATTCGACGGACACAGTACCGAGCAAGAGCTACAGCAAACCGGCCTGACCCAGCCCGCTTTGTTTTGTCTTGAGTATGCGCTGGCTAAACAATGGCAGCAATGGGGCGTTGAGCCTGAGGTATTGATCGGCCACAGTATCGGCGAATATGCCGCAGCCTGCTTGGCGGGCGTGTTTGATCTGGATCAAGCCGTTATGCTGGTGGCGACGCGCGGTCAGGTCATGCAGGCGCAGCCGGCTAACGGCAAAATGGCTGCGGTTAATTGCCGTCAACAGCAATTAGAAAAGTATCTTGCAAATATCGAAGGCGTGGTGATTGCCTGCTTTAATGCGCCTGAACGTTTGGTTGTTTCAGGTTCGGCTATTGGTGTAGATGAACTGCTTAAACGCTTAATCGAAGCCGGTGTTTCAAGCACCGAGTTAAACGTATCTCACGCCTTTCATTCGCCGTTAATGGCCGAAGCCTTGCCCGAATTCAGAAGGACATTGAAACAAGTTCAATTCAACAAACCTGCTATTCGCATCATTTCCACCTTGTCGGGGCTGGACGTGACAGACCAGATGAGCCGGGGCGATTACTGGCTGGAACAAATTGTCCAGCCGGTTGATTTTACCGGGGCGATTAACACGCTGCATCAAGCCGACACTTGCCAAGTCTTGCTGGAGATAGGCCCCAAAACCGTATTGAATGGACTAGCCAGACAAATACGTCAAACTGAAAACACTGTATTCTTGCCTGCATTAGACCCCGGCTTGAGCGATAACCTGCGGGTTTCCGAAAATATTGGCCGCTTATACGAACTAGGCTTGGATATTAATTGGCAGGCAGTTTACGGCACGTTGCCGTTTAATAAAGTCTCTTTGCCGGCCTATCCTTTCCAAAGACAACGGTATTGGCTCGATGACGTTTATCAGGCCAAGCCGCGCCTTTTAGCAAGCCAAGCAAATCAGCATCCTTTATTAGGTCAGGCGATTCCATCGCCATTAGCCGAACAATATCAGGCGATGATCGGTTTGGAGCAGTTGGATTGGTTAGCCGGGCACGTCATCAACAGCGCCGTTATTTTTCCAATGGCCGCGTATATCGAAATGGCGCTGACAGCGGCAGGTTCCGGGCTTGAGTTAAAAGATATTGTGATCGCAAAACCGTGTTCGGTATCTGAACAAACGTTAACCCTGCACACGGTAAAGCAAGAGCAGAACATTACGATATACAGCCAAAATGACAGTAGCTGGCAGCAGCATTTTTGCTGTCGTACCGCAACTTTGCAATCATCCGGTCAAGCATTGGATTTGGCGGGACTGCAACGGCAATTAACCGCGATTTCTACCGAGCAGTTTTATGCAGAAAAAGCGCAGCGCGGTTATCAATTCAGCGGCGATTTTCGCAGTTTAAAACAGATTTATAAAAGCCCGGATCAGGCATTGGCGTATGCTCAATGCGCCAATTTAACCGGTGGCTATCGTATTCATCCGGTATTGCTGGATGCCGCCGTGCAATGCTCGTTAGCGGTACTTCCCGATACTCCGCATAGCTATATCCCGTTTAGCATCGAACGTTTTGCTTTATCGGGCAAGGCGGATTCGGAGCTTTGGAGTCATGCCAAGGTCATCAAACAGTACCAGGATGCAGTGCTGGTAGATATAAACATTTACGACCCGGCCGGACTGGCTATTGCCTGTGTTGAAGGCCTAATGCTAAAGCAGGTAACCGACCAGCCGGTTAAAACCCAATCCGCAATTGACGGTTTATTGCATCGTATCGAGTGGCAGCTTAAGGACGTATCGATCAGCAGTCAGGCGGTAGTGTCAGGCTTGCAGCAGGATTTTAATGAAGCGCTGGTGTTTCAAGCGATCCAAGGTTCAGCCGGACTGCTGAATCAATTGGCAACAGCTTATCTTTGCCAAGGTTTGTTGGAGTTGGGCGTAGACCCGAAACAGGTTTACCCTGACATACAAACCCTAATGCAAAGCCTCTCAGTCGAGCCGCGCTTTACCCGATTGTTCAAACGCGTGTTGGCTATTTTAGAGCAAGCAGGCGTGGCTAAATACACGGATGCAAGCTGGCAAATCAATCAAACCCCATTTCAACCGGCCAATTCCCTAGCCAAGCAATTGTTGCTTGACTATCCCGAACTGGAATCGGAAATAGCCTTGGTTGCGCGTTGCGGCGAGAATTTAAAGCCGATCTGGCAGGGTAGGGTCGATCCTTTACAGCTAATCTTTCCGGCGAACAGCCCTACTGCAACCGCCGACTTTTACCGGCATTCGCATTCTTTTGCAGCCTTAAATAAATTGTTGGCGGTTGCCGTTGCCGATTTAACAAGGACCGCATCGATAACAAAGCCTTGCCGAATTCTGGAAATCGGCGCCGGTACAGGTTCCGCCACTTACCATATCCTGCCGCAGTTAAAGCAAAGGCCTTGCCGTTACACGTTTACCGATGTATCGCGCTATTTTACCCAGCAGGCTAAGCAGGCGTTTAGCGACTATGATTTTGTCGATTATCAAAGTCTGGATATTTCCACTGATCCGCAAGCCCAAGGATTTGGAGCGCATAGTTACGATATTATTATTGCCTCGAATGTGTTGCATGCCACGAGCGATTTACAGCAAGCTTTAATCCATTGCCGGCAATTATTAGCGGACGGCGGGCAATTGATTTTGCTGGAAGGCGTGCAAGCAACGCCTTGGATCGATACGGTATTCGGCCTGACTGAAGGCTGGTGGGCGTTTAATGATGCATTGCGTCAGGACTACCCGTTATTAACCCCGCAACAATGGCAATCCGCTTTGCATGATTTGGGTCTGGATGCCGAAATGCTGGTGTTGGACAATGACGATGCGCCTTTCAAACAGGCGTTGATACTGGCCTCGGCTCCTGATGCGATAGCGCAGTCTTGGTTGATTATGGATGATCAACAAGGCGTTGCCGATCAATTAATCAAGGCGCTGGATGATCAAGGCGTAGATTGCTTTCAAGTAATAGCCGGGGAGCAATTTAAACAACTGTCGTCGCATCGGTTTCAAATTAATGCCGATAAAGCCGAAGATTATCGGCAGCTGATTAATAGCATTGAACATGATCGTCGCATTGATGCAGTGGTCAATTGCTGGCCATTATCTTTGTCGGCAAATGAGCAGTTGACTGCCGAGCAGTTATTGGAAAGAACCCGTTTTCTCAGTTGCAGTGCTTTATATTTAATGCAAGCGCTGTTAGCGACTGAACGGACGAAAATCAAGCTGTGCCACGTCACCAAAGCCGCGCAAAGCGTTAATCAGCAAGACGGCGGTCAATGCCCGGAAGCTGCGGTATTGTGGGGCATGAATAAAGTCGCCGCATTGGAGCATCCCGAATTAAACAGCGCTATCGCCGATTTGGATGATGATCAAGCCAGCATTGCGTTGTTGATACAGACTTTGCTACAGAATGAGCTTGAACCGCAACAAGCTTATCGCAAAGGTCAGCGCTTTGTGCCCAGATTAGCCGCTGTGGACGAATCCGCCAGTCCGGAAGTCAACCGCTTATGGCAGCTTGATCAAACGCAATCAGGCTCGATCAGTGCCTTGCAGTTAACCTCTCAAGCCAGGGCTACGCTAAAACCCGGTCAGGTAGAAATTAAGGTGCAGCAAGCCGGGCTTAATTTTATCGACGTGATGGATGTTTTGGGGTTGCTGCCGTTCGAGCGTAATGGTTTGGGCATGGAATGCGTGGGCGTGATCAGCCGGTGTGGCGATGGCGTTCAAGGTTTTAAAGAAGGGCAGCGAGTCGTAGCGTTGGCGGAAGGGGCATTTGCCGATTACGTGATTGTAGATGCTTTATGCGTTGCCGCGCTGCCGGAAACTATTCCGGCTTTATCCGCCGCCACGTTGCCTGTTGCTTTTATCACCGCCAGCTACGCGTTAAACGAGTTGGCACAAATAAAGCCGGGGCAGCGGGTATTGATTCATGCCGCATCGGGCGGCACCGGCATGGCCGCTGTACAAGTCGCTTTGGCGGCGGGTGCCGAAGTGTATGCTACAGCCAGTCAAGCAAAATGGCCTCAGGTGGAAAAGCTGGGCGTCAAACAGGTCATGAACTCCCGTGACTTGTCTTTTGCCGATCAGGTCATGAAACTGACCGGCGGCAAGGGCGTTGATGTTGTTTTTAATAGCTTGACCGGCGATTTTATTACCGCGGGTTTAAGCGTGCTGAAAACCGGAGGCTGCTTTTTGGAAATCGGCAAGCGTGAATTGCTGAGCGAAGAGCAACTGGCAGAAATCGCACCGGATATTCATTATTGCGCTGTTGATGTCAGGGAGCTTTCCCAAAACCAACCGGGAAAAATCCAGCAACTGTTGCAAAGCGTATTAGCCGGTATTGAACAGGGACAATATACAGCATTGCCTTACACCAGCTTTGACTGGCCGCAAATGCAAGAAGCTTTTCGTTATATGCAGCAAGCCAGGCATATCGGCAAAATCGTTTTGACCAACCGGGCTAATTACAGCGAATTCGTTTGCGACGATCATGCCTGTTATTTAATCACCGGCGGCCTTAAAGGCGTAGGCTTATATAGCGCTCAATGGTTGGCGGAAAAAGGCGCGAAACATTTGTTTTTGCTGGGACGCTCCGTGCCGACAGAGGCTAATGCAGCGAAGATAAAAGACTTGCAGGCGCAGGGCGTCGAAGTCATTACCCTGATTGCCGACGTCAATGATGAAGCCGCTATGCAAGCTGCTTTTACCCGGATACATCAAGCAGGCGTTCCGTTGAAAGGCATTGTGCACTCAGTGGGTGTGCTTAACGATAGTACTTTGTTGCAGCAAAACTGGCCGCGTTACAAAGCTGTATTGGAGCCGAAAATAAAAGGCGCATGGTTGTTGCACCAGCTTAGTCGACAAGACGATTTGGACTTTTTCCTGATGTATTCCTCGGTGGCTTCATTGCTGGGTAGTGCAGGGCAATCCAATCATGCGGCGGCCAATGCCTTTCTGGATGCATTTGCCGGTTACCGGAGAGCGCAAGGCTTGCCGGCGCAAAGTATTAATTGGTGCGGCTGGTCGGAAATCGGTTCGGCGGCTGAACTTCAGTTAAGCGATAAGATCCGTAAAGGTTTATCGGATATCAACCCCGAGCAAGGCGGCCTGGTTTTGGCGGCGGCGTTATTGCGCGATGACACCCAATTGGCAGCGGTGCCGATGGATTGGCCGACATTCCTGGCCGATGCGCCGATGCAGGAGTTTTATCAGGCCTTTAAACCTGCTGTTATCGTAGCCGAGGCAACGGTCGCCCCTGTAATCAATCAACTGAACAAAGAAGCCTTGGCCCAGTTGAATGAAGGCGAGCGAAGCCGCAAGCTTAAAAACTTTTTAATAACGGAACTGGCCGCTGTGCTGGGTATGGAAATCGAACAATTAAACTCATTAACGCAACGCCATTCCGGCTTCTTTGATTTGGGCTTGGATTCCTTAACGTCGGTGGAATTTAAAAACAAAATTAATCATGCTCTGGCAATACATTTGCCGGCTTCTGCGATTTTCGATTATCCGACCATTCAAGCTTTGACTGCACATTTAATGACGATGTTGACGAATGAAATCGATGTTCCGCCAGAGGAACTGGAGCAGCCGGGGATCGATGATCTGGACGATCTTTCACTGGAACAGGCAGCGGAATTATTGGCTAAAGAATTGGGATGATTATGGCTAATAACGAAGCAATTGATTACCAGCAATTAGTAAAAAACTCGTTACTTGAAATTCGCAAACTCAAAGCGAAAATTGCTGAACTGGAACAAAGCAAAGCACTCGAAGAAATCGCTGTCATCGGCATGGCCTGTCAGTTTCCGACAGGTCAGGATGGCGCTCAGGATCTCGATGCATTTTGGCAAGTGCTGGTTAATGAAGTCGATGCGGTCAAGGAAGCGCCGGAAGCTCGTTTGAGCAAGCGATTTTATAATCCCGATCCCGATGCCGCCGGCAAAATAATCAGTACCCAAGGCGGCTATCTTAACGACATCGATCAATTTGCCGCCGAGTTCTTTTTTATCTCCCCGCGCGAAGCGGACAGCTTAGATCCGCAGCAACGCATGCTGCTGGAAAATCATTGGCGCGCATTGGAACATGCAGGGATTCTACCGTCCTCGTTAATGAGCAGCCAAACCGGATTGTTTGCCGGTATTTGCAACAACGATTATTACCATCTGCTGGCAAGCCGGGCTTATACCGAAATTGACAGTTATATGGCTTCCGGCACCGCGCATAGTACCGCTGTCGGCCGGTTGGCTTTTTATCTGGGCACGCAAGGCCCGGCCATTGCGGTCGATACGGCCTGTTCCTCGTCCTTAGTATCCATACATTTGGCCTGCCAAAGTTTACGCGCAGGGGAATGCGAGCTGGCTTTAGCCAGTGGCGTCAATTCCTTGCTGTCGCCCGAGTTCAGCATTAATTTTTCTCGTGCGGGAATGTTGTCGCCGGAAGGGCGCTGCAAAACCTTCGATGACAGCGCCGACGGCTATGTGCGCGGCGAAGGCTGCGGCGTCGTTGTATTAAAGAAATTGTCCGATGCGCTACGCGACGGCGACAATATCTTGGCCGTAATTAAAGGCTCGGCAACCAATCAGGATGGGCGCAGCAGCGGCTTAACCGCACCCAACGGCAGCGCGCAGCGTCAGGTATTGGTCGAGGCTTTGCAGGCAGCTGGGCTTAAAGCCGATCAAGTCAGTTATGTTGAAGCGCACGGTACCGGAACCAGCCTGGGCGATCCGATTGAAATTGAAGCATTGCAGGCAGTTTACGGCAGCCGGCGGCAAACGCCGTTAACTATCGGTTCTGTCAAAAGCAGTATAGGCCATTTGGAAGGCGCGGCCGGCATTGCCGGTTTTATCAAAACCGTTTTAATGCTGCAACATCGCAAAATACCCAAGCAATTGCATTTTCACAGGCCTAACCGGCATGTTGATTGGCCGGCAATGAATTTGAAGGTCAATCAGCAACTGAGCGATTGGCAGGCAGAGCCCGGTCAGCAACGTATTGCCGGAATCAGTTCTTTCGGTTTCGGAGGCACGAATGCCCATGTTCTGGTGGCTCAAGCGCCCGAGCAGGATCAGTCTTATTTAAGCTGCAAACAATCGCATCAGCTGTTAACCGTATCGGCAAATGACCAGCATGAATTGCAGCATTTAGTACAGTCTTATAGCGATTATTTAATAGCTTATCCGAATACCGATTTGGCTGATTTTTGTTATGCGGCCAATGCCGGGCGGGATCATTTCCAATACCGAACCGCTTTTTCTTGCGCGACCGTAGCTGAGGCAATTAACAGCTTGCGGAACATAAAAGACGGCGCGGCTATTCAGGAAAAGCGTATTGCGATGTTGTTTACCGGACAGGGCGCTTTTAACGGCGCGCTGAATGATTTTGCCGCTTACTTGCCATTGTTAGCCGAAAAGCTTGACCAGTGCGAGCCGGCGTTTAAACAACAACTGGGCGTTTCGTTAAAAGAGCTTTTATTTACCGAGCAGGGCGCAAAACAGTTATTGGCAACGCAATATGCCCAGCCTGCCTTATATTGTTTTCAAGTTGCGCTAGCCGAAACCTGGTTCGCCTTGGGGCTTGAAGTTGAGTGCTTTATCGGTCATAGCGTCGGCGAATATGCTACCGCCTGTTTGGCTGGCGTATTCAGTTTTGAAGATGGTTTAAAGTTGGTTAGCCATCGTGGCCGGTTAATGACGTCCCTGACCGAACCGGCCGGAATGATGGCTGTGTTAGCCAGTGCCGAAAAAGTTAATCAAGCATTGCAGGCAAGCGCCAGCCAGTTGTGCATTGCCGGCTATAACGGCAAAACCAATACGGTTGTGTCCGGGTCTACGAATGAATTAACCCGGTTTGGCGCCTACCTGGATCAACAAGGGCTGGCTTATGTGGAATTGAAAGTCGATAGGGCTTTTCATTCGCCGTTAATGGCCCCGATGTTGGAAGACTTCGCGGCCATCGCCCAGAGCATTAACTATCAAGCTCCTACAAAAAACATTATTTCGACTAAAACCGGCAAGCTGATCGGCAATGAAATTGCCGGCGCAGATTATTGGGTTGATCAGATTAGCAAGCCGGTTTTGTTTACCCAGGCCTTGGCGGAACTACAAACTCAGGAAGTGAATTTGGCCTTGGAAATCGGGCCGCAAAATGTACTGACTAAACTACTGCAACGCGAATATGCTGGCGATACGATTCAGGCGGTCAGTTCAATCAACGGCCAGGATAGCGGAGCCGAGTTGTTGCATACTATTTCTGCGCTTTATCAAATGGGCCTGAATATAAATTGGCCGAACTATTACCAAAGCTTTAAAGGCCGGTATTTAAACTTGCCGGGCTATCCTTTTACACGGAAAAAATACTGGTTTAAGCGTAGCACCAGGACAGCATTGCCAGAGCAAATCGCGTCATTGCATCCTTTATTACACAGCAAGCTTGAACTCGCGGGCGAGGCCGGTAAGCAGGTTTTTACCGCACTGTTGAATGCCGAGAGTCCGGCTTTTCATCAGGATCACCGCTATCGCGGCAAGATACTGGTTCCGGCCGCGCATTACCTGGAAATGGCAATAGCCGCTTTTGGCGGTACAGCTTGCCAAATAACGCAGGTCAGCTACCCCGCTCCTTTGATGCTGGACAGCGATCAAGAAGTGCAACTGCAATTGATCTTAACAGCGCTTGCAGACGGTTACGATTGCGCTATTTTTGCACGGCCTTTATCGGATACATCCGTTTGGCAATGTCATTTTAATGCCCGGATTAAAGCGTCGACAGAACCGGCTCAACCGCTATTGAATACATCGCCTTTGAATAAAGCCTTAAGCGTTGATGAGTTTTATCAAATAATGGCCGAGCGTGGTATCGACTTTGGATCGTGCTATCGGTTATTGGAAAGTTTGTCGGCGCAAGACGGACAGGTGCAAGGCAAGATCAAAACGGTAAAAGAGGGCGCCTATTACCTGTATCCTCCGATGCTGGATGCCTGCTTTCAAGTGACGGGCAGTTTGTTGCCGCAGCAAGATAAAGCGACTTATGTGCAAATGGGCTTGGAGTCATTGTCTTTCTATCGCGCTATGGGCCAAGGCGACATTCATGCTTATGCGGCCTTGAGAGAGGGCTGCGATACGGATCAACCGGTTTTCGATATTGATATTTTGGGCGAGGGCGCTTTGCCTATCGTTCAAATAAAAGGGATGTGTTTAAAGAAGATAGAGCTGAGCAAACCGGACAGTCTTTTTTATAAAACACAATGGCAGTCTTTGGGCTTATTATCGGACGATATCGATTCTGCCAAAACTGCCGCTTGGTTGGAGCATATTGCACAAACACCGGAGCAATACTGGCAAAACCAGGGCAATACGGATATTGAATATTTGCCGGTTCTGGAAAGCCAGGCTCTAAATCATGTGATGCAAGCTTTGCTGGATTTGGCTTTTCCCTATCAGCTTGATCAGTCTTTTAATTTACAGCAATGCCAACAGCAATTAGGCGTATTGCCGCGTTACACAAAACTGCTAGACCGCTGTTTAACAGCCTTAACCGAAGCTGACTACTTAACCAAGCAACAAGAGCAATGGCGGCTGGTGAAGCCGTTGGCGGTTAATCCTCAGCACAGCGCGATTGACAGCAGCATCGAGATGCAATTGCTAAATCAATGCGGACAGGCTTTAGCGGGGGTATTAACCGGAAAGGCCGATTTTCTGCCGCTACTGTTCCCTGAAAACAGCGATATATCCGCAGCGACTTTATACAGCCAAGCGGAAGGTTTTAAGCTCCTGAATAGCAGTGCAGTCCAGGCATTAAAAGGCTGGTTGGCTTTAGTGCCTAAAGGCCGGAAATTAAAAGTATTGGAAATCGGTGCCGGTACTGGCGGTACCACGCGGCATGTTTTACCGCTATTGGCTGAAACGGTTGATTTTGAATATGCCTATACCGATTTGTCCGCTGCATTTTTTAGTCAGGCGGAAACGAATTTTGCCGATTACGACCAGCTCATATACCAAACATTGGACATCAGCCAAAACCCAAACATACAAGGCTTTGCCGAACATGATTTTGATTTGGTGATTGCTGCCAATGTGATTCATGCCACCGCAGACTTGAATAAAACATTGGCTCATGTGCATCAGTTGCTATCAGCCAACGGCGTGTTAATGCTGTTGGAAGGCTTAAAACCGCAGTTATGGGTTGATTTGATCTTTGGCCTGACTGACGGCTGGTGGGCGTTCACCGATCATCGCATATACCAAAATTATCCATTACTGGATGAAAAAGGCTGGCAGCAGCTATTAACCCGGACAGGATTTAATCATCCCGCCTTAATCACTGCAAAACTGGATGCAACCGAACGCTTATGTCGGCAAAGCGTGATTTTGACTCAGCCTGTTAATACCGCCAAAGCCATTGACTGGCTGGTTTTAAAAGATCGGCTAGGCTTGGCTGACACCATAGCCGCTTACTTAACAGCGCAGGGCGATACCTGTACTTTGGTAAGTTACGGTCAAAATTATACTCAGAGCGACGATGGCGTATGGACTGTCGATCCATTGCAGAAAGACGATTTTAACCGGTTGGTTAGCCATTGGCTTGAGCAATCCGAACCGGCTAAACGCGCCGTACTGAATTGCTGGCCGCTGGATGCCAAAATAACTGAGGCCAGCCAAAGCCAGGATGTAGAAGAAACGCTCGGTCAGCTTTGTGCAGGCACCTTGCATTTGGTGCAAGCTTTAGGCGCTCAGAATGTAGTGCTGCAAGCATTTAACGTGATAACGCAAGGGGCTCAACAAATTGGCAAAAGCGATCAACTGCAACCCGCGATGGCCGCATTGTGGGGTATGGTCAGAGTGGTTGCCAAAGAGTATCCGCAGTTCCATTGCCGCCTGTTGGATATTCAGGTCGAGACGGCGCTAAGTGCCCCGGTACTAAAACAACTCAGCCAAACGGGCTTAACCAATGAGTTACAGGGCGCAGTGCGGGATCAGCAGCTTTTTGTGCCGCGCTTGGCAGCTTGTGCGATTGATAACAGCAAGCCGTTAGCTATCAAGAATCAAGGCGTTTATTTAGTCACCGGCGCTTTTGGCGGCATGGGTTTTAAAGTGACGCAATGGTTGATAGAGCAAGGCGCTAAACACTTAATATTGCTGGCTAGAACTGCACCTTCGGAATCGATTGGACAATGGCTGGAACAGGCCAAAGCCAACGGAATTAATATCAATGTGGATGCCGTCGATATCAGTGATTATCAGGCTCTTAAACAAGCGGTTGATAAGTACTGTAACGGCCGGCAAGCTTTGGCCGGTATTTTTCATAGTGCCGGGGTGTTTGCAGATTGTTTATTGCAGGACTATGACTGGAGCATATTCAGTAAGGTCTTTCCGGCCAAAGTACAAGGTTCATGGAATCTGCATCGGCTTGGTACAGAGCTTAAAGCGGAGCTGGATTACTTCGTGCTGTTTTCGTCCTCGGCTTCTTTATTAGCCGCCAGCGGTTTAGCTAATTATGTCGCCGCCAATACTTTTATCGATGCGCTGGCCGCTTACCGGCAACAGAAAAACCTGCCCGCGCACAGTATCAACTGGGGCGTATGGCAAGATACCGGCATGGCCGCAGCAGTAAACGATACACGGCGGCGGCAGTGGCAAGTGATGGGTGTCAGGCCGATGCAAGCCGAAACCGCACTGAATGCAATGCAAACCGTCGTAGGCTCTGATGAAGCCAATATGGCCATTGTCGACATCGATTTTAACCTCTATGTAAACAGTCAGGATGCAGGCAATAGCGAAAACTTTTTTCAAAACGTGCTAAACCCACAGCCAAACCAAGTGTCCAAAAACAGCGAACAAACCGAATCAATATACTCACTCCTGCAACAAACCCCTGATCAGCAGCAAGAGCTAATGCTAAATCACATCAGCCAGATGGCCGGATCAGTATTAGGGCTTTCAACAGAAATCGACCCAAGGCGAGGCTTTTTTGAATTGGGTATGGATTCGCTAACCTCAATGGAATTACGCAACCGTTTGCAGCGCGAGTTAGATATTACCCTGGATGCTACGTTAACTTTTAAATACCCCTCAGTATCAGCATTATCGGAGCATTTATTAGACGTATTGATTAATAAAAGCAAAAAGCCTGAAATTGTAAAAGCAGTGGCTACGTCGCAAAATTACAAAGAGCAGGATTCAAACACTATAACCATCCAAGAAGCCGGTTTTTCATTGGAAGAACAATTGGCCGATATAGATAGGTTTTTGGATTTGGATGGTGACTGTCTGTCTCTATATAAAGAATAAGTTAAGCTTTCTAAAAGTGATCAACTAAATGAGTAATAACGATAATCAACAGCTGTTTACTAAAAAAATAAGAAATAAATATCTGTTATGGATATTAATGATCACGTTTACGATTTTTATTATCTTAGGTGCCGGGGTTTTTTTCTTTACATACGAATTGTTTATGCAGGAAATGACAGAAAAATCCGAGGCTAAAGTCGAACTGGCGGCGACTAAGGTTGATAAGTGGCTGGAATCTAAGCTGTCCTTTCTTCAAATTATTGGAGCTACTATATCGGAAAATCCTGATCAGGTTGTAAGTGAAGGCCTTATTAAAGAGGTTATGAAAAAACACGATGCACTCAGTATTTATATGGGGTTTGCCAATGGCAAATTTGTTGATGGTAGTGGTTGGATTCCGCCGGAAACTTATGATCCTAGGCAAAAAGAGTGGTATTTGCAGGCAGTCTTAAGTAAGTCACCCGTATTTACGCCCCCTTATCGTGATGAAGCCAGTTCTAAAATTGTTGTTACCATTGCTCACCCAGTCTACGATCAAGGCGGTTTAATTGGTGTATTGGCAATGGATGTAGTCATCGAGAATATTGATAGCATTGTAAATAATTTTACTTTGAATGAGCTCAATAATGTCCGCCTCGTTTCTGGTAATGGTGATTTTATTGTCGGCGAAAATAGTAAACCAGGAGCAAATATAAAAGACACGCCTGATAGAGAGGTGTTTTTACAGGCCGTCAACTCCAAGAAAAATCTGAATATATTTAACCTGGATGATCATATTGTTATAGCTAGAGTTTCTATAGCGGATTGGTATCTGGTTTTTCATTTACCGCCGTCGGTAATACTTCACCCTCTACATAAGTTAATTGGTTTTTTTATTGCTGGCCTGGTTGTTACCTTGGTTGTACTTGGTTTGGCATTAATTTTAATTAGCTCGGTGTTAGCCAAACCTATTCTGCAACTGGTTGTTGGCGCCAAAAAGATTAGTGCCGGTCATTACGATCAGCATATGACGATAGAGAGCCGCGATGAGCTTGGATATTTGACTTATAGCTTTAACGAAATGGCTCGCGGTTTAAAAGAACGCGAGATCATTCGTAGCGCTTTCGGTAAGTATATTCCGCATGAAATTGTCACTGAGCTGCTGCTTGGAAATAAGTTACTAGGCGGCGATAAAAAAGAAATTACAATTTTGTTTTGCGATATCAGAGGATTTGCAAGTTTATCGGAGAATAAAGACCCTTCCTTAGTGGTTGTTTATTTGAATAGTTTTTTTACAAATATGGAAGCGATTATCACCGAACATCATGGGCATGTTAATAAATACTTGGGTGATGGTTTTCTAGCGTTATTTGGAGCGCCTGAGCCGTTGCAGAACAGTGCTAAACAAGCAGTCGATGCGGCTCATAAAATATTGCTTAGGTTAGAAGAATTCAATCAGGAACATATGTCGCAAACGAAAATCGGCATAGGAATTCATACCGGCGAGGCATTAATCGGTAATATCGGTTCAGAAAACAGAACCGAATATACAGCTATAGGCGATGCGGTGAATTTAACTTCGCGCATTGAATCATTATGTAAATACTATGACGAGAGTTTATTGGTAAGCGAGCAAACGGTAGCGAAGTTGGAGCCAGACTATTTTTGCCGGATTATCGATAAAACGTTGGTGAAGGGACGTGAAACCAGCGTAGTTATTTATCGAACCTATGACTTACTTAGTTTATCTGAGCAGCAAAAAACAGAAATTGAAATAGCCAATCAAGCTGTACAGTTATACTTGGCAGGAGATTTTCAAACAGCTTCAGCATTAATTAACGATCATTTTAATCAGCCGCCTCGTTATTTAAGCTTAATAATTGAAAATATATCCAATAACGTTATGAATGCAGTTCCCGCTGACGCGGACGTATGATGCGTTTTATGTTTTATTATAGGTAGATACGTGGCAGATAATGAAGACCAATTAAAACGCGCCTCAATTGCTTTGGCAAAGATGAAGCAGCGTTTGCTCGACCAGGAAGCCAAGTCGAATGAGCCGATTGCGATTGTCGGAATGGGTTGCCGGTTTCCGGGCGGCGTTAATTCGCCGGAGCAGTTTTGGCAGTTATTAAGCAGGGCTGAACATGGGATTGTCGATGTGCCCGATGATCGTTGGGACATGGATCGCTTGTACAGCGAGCAGCACGGCGCACCAGGAAAAATGTATACCCGTAAAGCGGGCTTTATCGACCGGCCGGGTTATTTCGATCCCGAGTTTTTTGGCATTTCGCCGCGTGAAGCCAAGAGCATGGACCCGCAACAGCGCTTGTTGCTGGAAGTCTGCTGGCAGGCATTGGAACACGCCAATATTGTCCCTGACTCGCTACGCGACAGCGATACCGGCATGTTTTTGGGCATAGGCCAGAATGACTATGGCCTGCTGCAACTGTATGCGGACGATTATCAACGCATTAACACCTATGACGGCAGCGGCAACGGGTTTTGTTTTGCTTCGGGACGCGTTTCTTATGTAATGGGTTGGCAAGGGCCTTGTCTTTCGGTCGATACCGCCTGTTCATCTTCATTAGTGGCCGTTCATTTAGCTTGCCAAAGTTTGCGTAAAGCCGAATCCAGGGTAGCCATCGCGGCCGGTGTCCAGTTAATGTTGACACCGAATGTGGCGCTGTTTTTATCCCGTGTCGGTGCGTTGGCCGAGGACGGTCATAGTAAAACCTTCGATGCCGGCGCCGATGGTTATGGCCGTGGGGAAGGCTGCGGCGCGCTGGTGTTAAAAAGGCTGTCCGATGCGCAAGCGGATGGCGACGATATTATTGCGGTTATCCGGGCTAGTGGGGTTAATCATGACGGCCCCGGTAGCGGCTTGACGGTTCCGAACGGTTTGGCTCAGCAAAAGCTGATCAAGCAGGTTTTAAATCAGGCCAAAATTGAGGCCGGGCAGGTGGGCTTTGTCGAGGCGCATGGTACCGGCACGGTATTAGGCGATCCGATTGAGGCGGAAGCTTTGGGCATGGTTTATAGCCAGGATCGGGCTGCGGATAATCCATTATATATCGGCTCGGTAAAAACCAATGTCGGCCATCTTGAAGCGGCGGCGGGCATTGTGAGTATGATTAAAGCCGCGCTAACTTTAAAGCATCGGCAGATTCCTGCCAGTTTGGGCTTCACTCAGCCCAATCCTTATATTCCGTGGCAGCAGTTTAATTTAAAGGTGGCGACTGAATTAACCCCTTGGCCCAATAACGCAGAAGAACGTTATGCGGGCGTGAGTTCATTCGGTATGAGCGGCACCAATGCGCATGTGGTTTTGCAACAAGGACCAGAGCAAGCGGTTAAGCCGGTGCAAGACAAAGCGCCTTTTGTATTGACGGTGTCGGCAAAAACAGAGGCGGCTTTACAGGCGATGTGCAGCCAATATGCCGAGGCTTTGAAGAATTTATCCAATAGCCAAGCCGCTGACTTTTGCTTTACCGCAAATACTTGCCGCAGCCATTTTGCTTACCGCGCGGCTGTGGTGGCAAATGATGCGGAAGGCCTGATCAAGCAGTTACTCGATCCTGGTTTGCTGAATAATCTTGCATCTTGTTCGGAATGGAAAAAGCCGAAACTGGCGTTTTTGTTTACAGGACAAGGCAGCCAATATGTCCAAATGGGCCGGGATTTATATCAGACCGAACCGGTATTCCGCGCGGCTGTCGATCAGTGTGAGTCTCTTATCGCAGAGCAGGCAGGCTATTCCGTTAAGGCTTTATTGTGCGATGAGCTGGATGAGCAAGCGCTGAGAATCCAGGCGCAGCCCGCCATTTTTGTCTTTCAATATGCATTGCTGGCGTTATGGCAAAACTGGGGCGTTAAGGCGGACTTTGTTTTAGGGCACAGCATTGGCGAATACGCTGCGGCTTGTCATGCCGGAGTGTTTTCGTTGCAGGACGCGCTAAATTTAATTTGTGCCCGTAGCCGTTGCATCAATGAATATGCGCTACCGGGCGGCATGATTGCTGTGTCTGCCGATGTCGATAAAGTACAGCCGCTTATCAATCCGTTTGCCGATCAAGTTAGCACTGCGGTAATTAATACGGCCAGAAGTATTGTCATTTCCGGCTTGTGGACCGGATTAAAAGGCGTTATGGCCGCTTTGGATCAAGCTTCTTTGTCTTATACGCAATTGAATGTCGCCCATGGCTTTCATTCTCCGTCCATGCAGCCGGCATTACAGGCTTTTGCCGATGTAGCTAACACCGTTACTTATCATTCACCCGAAATCGCTATTATTTCAACGCTGACCGGTCAAACTGTTAGTCACGAAATGGCTCAGGCCGATTACTGGGTTAAGCATATCCGTCAGCCGGTGCAGTTCTATCCGGCGATGCAACAATTGGCTGGCAAGGGGGCGGAAATGCTGCTTGAAATTGGCGCCAAACCGGTGCTTTCGGGTTTGGCTAAACAGATTGATGAAACTGCCAAAAAACAGTGCATTCCTAACCTTACAGGGAAGGGCGATAGCCGAATGGAAGTTTATCAGGCTTTGGCGCAGTTATATCAAGCCGGTCTGGATTTGGATTGGCAGGTTTTGAGCGGCGGAGCCGGAAAAATTAAATTGCCGACTTACCCTTGGCAACGGCAATATTATTGGGTTGATCAAGCCGGTAACAAAAAACAAAACAATATCGCCCAAGCCAGCTCAAAGATTTTGCAGGCATTAGCGGAAGGCGAGACTGAGAGCTTGCTGCGGTCGCTATGGCAAGGAAAAACGCCGGATGAAGCAGAGCAAAAACTAACGCTGCAAATATTGCAAAGTCTGAGTCGATTACATTATCAGGAAGCGCAGCAACAGTGCGCTTATCAAATAAGCTGGCAAGCCTATGAACTGCCCAAAGCTAAGGTTAAGGGGATTTGGCTATTGATAGCGGATCAACAGGGCAGGGCTGAAGCCTTGTTTAACTATTGGTCGGAAATCAATATTCCAGCCGTTTTGATAGAGCCAGCCGCGACGTATCAAAAACTATCGCCTCAGCATTATCAATTACGCTTTGAAAGTGAAGATGACTGGCAGCGTTGTTTGGCAGACATTCCGGCAGAATGCCTTGAGTCGATGCGAGCGAGTGTTAATTTCAGCCTGTGCGATTTGAGCCGTAATGAACACGGCATAGAGTCCCTCAGCCAAGCTTTAAATAATGTAGCTGTCTGTTATCGGGTGCTGAAAAAACAAGCTAACCGCGTTCCGGTTTGGCTGGTCACTGAAAATGCGCAGGCAGTTAGCGAAAGCGATTCTGCGAGCGGTTGGTTAAGTGCCGCGGCTTGGGGAATAGGCCGCGTTATTGCGTTGGAACAGCCGGAGTTATTTGCCGGTTTAGTTGACCTGTCCGGTTCTGGCGCGGAGCAGCTTAAAACGCTTGCCGATATTGTTACGGCAGAGCCAACAGGCGAGCAAATTGCGATCAGGGCGGAAGGCAATTATATTGCTAGATTAACGCAATGCCCATCTCAGGCATTAAACGTAAAAATAGATCAGCAAGGCGATTATGTTATTACCGGCGGGCTGGGCGGTTTGGGGCTGGTCGTTGCGCAGTGGTTAGTGGCTAATAATGCCGGGCGGGTATGGTTGCTGTCACGTAGCATAGCTAAAGGGGAGGCGTTGCGGAAAATAGAGCAATTGCGTCAACAAGGCGGCGATGTGCGTTGTTTACAAGCCGATATTGCCGATGGTCAGGCGGTTTCATCGGTAATGGCTCAAATAGAACAGCAAGGCGGCCGGTTGAAAGGTGTGATCCACGCAGCCGGTGTATTGCAGGATGGTCGTTTGGAAAACCTGAATACAGAGTCATTTAAACAAGTGTTGTCGGCCAAAGTGCAAGGTGCTTGGCTGTTGCATCAGGCGACAAAAGACTTACAGCTGGACTTTTTTGTTCTATTTTCATCGGCCGCTTCCGTGTTGGGTTCCATGGGTCAAGCAGCCTATGCAGC
Organism: Methylobacter sp.; assembly: GCF_004322395.1. Taxonomy (GTDB): domain Bacteria; phylum Pseudomonadota; class Gammaproteobacteria; order Methylococcales; family Methylomonadaceae; genus Methylobacter_A. The sequence goes on along the minus strand of NZ_SCTW01000133.1, from coordinate 15,537 downwards.
TGCCAATGCGGCGATGGATGGTTTGGCGCAATACCGTAAGGCATTGGATTTACCGGCATTGACGATTAACTGGGGAGCTTGGGCTGAGGTCGGTATGGCGGCCAATTTGGATAGGGTTGATCAACAGCGTATGCAATCCAGCGGCGTTATGGCGATAAAACCGGAAGTTGCTCAGGTCTTATTGGAGCAAGCCATTGCCGGTAATGCCAGCCAACAGATTATTATGGATATTAATTGGCCGGTGTTTAAGCAGGCGCAGTCTTCGGCAGCGACAAAATCATTTTGGCAGATAATGGATGGGGTAGAACCAGAAGCTACTGCCGGACTGGCTAATACTCGGGCTGCTATCGATTTTGTGCAAAAAATGTCTGAGTTGAATGAAGAAGATGCTTATCAGTTTGCTAAAACGCAGGTGGAGCAGGCGCTAAAGCAAGTGTTATACCTGGATGCGGATAAACCAGTCGATAGTCATCAGGGATTTTTTGATATGGGCCTGGATTCAATCACGGTGGTGGAATTGCGTGAAAACCTGGAGCATCGCTTGGCGTGTTCTTTACCCGCGACTTTGTTGTTCGATTATGCCAATGTGGCTGACGCCAGTTGGTATTTAGTCCAACAATATGGCAAGGCAGAGGAGCGAGCCGGAGCCCCTGAGCCAGATCAACCGGATGCCTCGGCAGAAGTACAAAACTTATCTGAGCAGGAATTAGATAAATTAATTAGTGAAAAATTAGAGAGGTTGCTTATTGAAACACAAGATGAATAATCATAGTTTGCTAAAAAAATCTTGATTAGCAATGGAGTGCCGAAATGCTGGGTGACGAAAACTGTTATCCGATTTTCTTATTTACAACAATAGCAAAAAATCAATTATTAATATCGACATCGCAGGTTAAGATAAGGTTTTCATCTAAAAGAAATAAAGGAAAATAGTACATGAAAAAATCACACTTTTATTTATTGGCAGCTTTTACGGCGTTAACATTTTTTTCTGTTTCTAATGCTTATGCACACTCATCGGCTGCTCATACATCGGCGCAGAAGTTTGGCAGAGGATTGGCGGGAATGACCACCGGTTTTCTTGAGATACCGGGTAATATTGTTAAGGAAACACAGGCTAAGGGGGCTGTAGGTTTTCCTATCGGCCTTGCTACCGGTTTGGGGATGACGGTAACCCGTGAACTGGTTGGCGTTTATGAATTTATTTCCGCTCCTTTTCCGGTTCCATCGGGTTTTCGGCCTATTTTAACTCCCGAGTATCCGTGGGATTATTTTGAATAAGAGATATTTCAAATCGATAGTACAGCAATTGTTCTTGATGAGTACGCCGAAGCGCAATATTTTATAAGTTGCCTAAGTTTTTTGGGGGCGGCAGGGCTAAATCGTATCGCTCTCATAATACACGCCATTGACTTTTTGATGGCTGTCAGAAATGGTCTCGATTACAGGCGCAACCTACTTAATCCATGAAAGAAGTTCGATTTGAATTTGATAAGCGGCGCAACCAATGATCCTAAAGAATCAGTTCACAGCGCTTTGGTTAACTGATTTTTTAGGTTCAGGTCATTCCACGGCATATTTTAACGCATCATCTACTTTTTCCAGCCAGATAAATCGGAGTTGATTTCTGACCGCTTCGGGTATTTCTTCAAAGTCTTTTTTGTTGAGTGTCGGAAGCATGACTGTTTTTAGCCCCGCTCTGGCCGCAGCAATGACTTTTTCTTTAATTCCGCCGACCGGCAATACTAATCCTCGCAGGCTGATTTCTCCGGTCATTGCCACATCGCTATGCACGGTGCGCTCGGAAAATGCGGAAAATAATGCGGTAAACATTGCAACTCCAGCGCTGGGGCCGTCTTTAGGGATGGCGCCTGCCGGTACGTGGACATGGATATCGCTTTTTTTGAATATTTCCGGGTTTAAATTCAATTCATGAGCGTGCGATTTCACCAGGCTTAATGCGGCTTGGGCGCTTTCTTTCATGACCTCGCCCAACTGACCGGTAAGGATCAGTTTGCCTTCGCCGGGCAGACGGGTGGCTTCAATAAAAAGTATATCGCCGCCGACCGGGGTCCAGGCAAGTCCTGTAGCAACGCCCGGAACGCTGGTGCGCATGGCTACGTCGCTGTAAAACCTTTTCGGTCCCAGAATGCCCGGAATATGTTCGCTGTCGATCTGCTCATTAACGGGAATATCTTCGGCAATGCGCATGGCGACGTGGCGAAATACTGAGCCGATTTCACGCTCCAAATTTCTGCAACCGGCTTCGCGGGTGTAGTCCTGAATAATGGTCAGTATGGCGTTGTCGGTAAGTGAACATTGCTCAGCTTTTAAGCCGTTATTTTCCAACTGCTTGGGTACCAGATAGCGTTTGGCAATCTGGAGTTTTTCATCAGAGGTATAACCGGTTAGTTCAATTACTTCCATTCGGTCCCGTAAAGGCGCGGGGATGCTGTCCAGTACATTGGCAGTCCCGATAAACATGACATGGCTCAGGTCAAACGGTACGGCTAAATAATTGTCGCGAAAGGTCGAATTCTGTTCCGGATCCAATACTTCCAGGAATGCAGATGAGGGATCGCCATGAAACCCTGAGCCGAGTTTGTCCATTTCATCCAGCATAAATACCGGATTATTGGTGCCGGCCTTGCGTATCGATTGGATAATGTTGCCCGGCAATGCGCCGATGTAAGTGCGCCGATGCCCCCGAATCTCGGCTTCATCATGCAGGCCGCCCAAGCTGGCGCGCACAAACTCGCGCTCGGTTGCACGGGCTATACTGCGTCCTAATGAGGTTTTTCCGACTCCTGGAGGTCCCACAAAGCATAGGATAGGGCTCTTGCCATCCGGGTTCAGCTTGCGCACAGCCAAAAATTCCAATATTCGCTGTTTGATTTTATCCAAGCCGTAATGATCTTCATTAAGGATTTCCCTGGCTTTTTTTATGTCGATAACGCCGGTGCTTGCGATCGACCAGGGTAGTTCCGTCAGCCAATCTAGATAAGTCCGAATCATCGAATATTCGCCGCTGGCATCCGGCATGTGCTGTAAGCGCGCGAGTTCCTTGCGCGCTTGTTTTTCCACTTCTTCAGGCATTTTAGCGGCGCTAATCGCGTTGCTGATTTCTTCAATTTCGGCAGTACTGCCTTCTTCTTCGCCTAATTCTTTACGGATAGCGTTCATTTGTTCCCGCAAAACAAACTCTCTCTGCCGCTGCCCCATGGTTTCCTGGGTTTGTTCGCTAATTTTGTTGGAAATTTTTAACACTTCGAATTGGTAATTGAGTAATTCCAGAATCTTGTCGATGCGTTCCTGAATATTAAATAGAGTAAGTACCTCTTGTTTATCTTCAGGTTTTGAAATGAGATAACTGGCAATGAGGTCCGATAGCATTGCTGGTGAAGCGATAGATTGAATCGCATTAATCAGCTCGTCAGGCGCTTGTTTTGATTGAGCCAGCACTTCCAGCGCTTTTTGTTTGAGTGTTATTACTCGCGCTTCGACATCTTTGGTATGTAGTTCAGGCTCTTCGTACAGCTCAACCCGAGCGACAAGAAACGGATAACCCGGTAAAAACTCCTGCACACGAAAGCGTTGTACCCCCTGACAAACAATATGATGTGTACTGTCAGGAGAGGTGATGTAACGCAAAATTTCCGCCACAGTACCGACCGTGTAGAGATCATCGCGGTTGGGTTCTTCAACTTTGTCTCGCATCTGCATCAGCAAACCGATCGGCTTCTCGGAACGTACCGCCTGTTGCACAGCAGCAATAGAGGGTTTACGACCTATCACCAGCGGAGCAACGTTTTGCGGGAACAGTACGGTGCTGCGCATGGGTAGAATAATAAGTGCATCATTGGGAATAGGTGGGGACTGTAAAAGAGCCTCTTGCTTTAACTCTGAAGAGGACTCTTCCGTATCCGGCGTCGATCCCAGCAGTGCATTTTTCAGATCCTTGATGTGCATAAGCGGCCTTTATATTTTTTGCAGTGAAATAATTAAACAACCGTTCACAAATTCACGAGCGCCGATTTCAAAACGCCCGATGGGCAGTTCAATGCGCCGTTCAAATCTTCCATAGGGAATCTCCATGCGTCTAATATGCGCCTGGGCGCTGTTCGGCAGATGTCTTTGTCCACCAATAAGCAAATAGTCATCTTCCAGTATTATGCTCACCTGCTCCAGAGCAACACCGGGTAATGCAATCATGATTTTGAATTCGCTATTGGTTTCGTAGACATCGATAGGCGGTTCCCAAGTGGGCTTTTTGGCGTTCATAACCGACGGTCTAAAGAATTGACGATGCAGCCGGTCGGCCCGATCCAGTATGTCGCAAGCTTCCGTCCACATCCAGGTTTCAAGATTATGTAATGGCATAATATGTTATTCCAGTTTGTCTCTGTTTAATGATCTAAGCCGTACGCACAATAGTTTGTACGGGCAAAGTTAAGATCGGCTTCTATGACAATAAAGCTTTCGGCCGTCCGTCTGAGCCTCGTTAAATTTATAATGTCGGTGTCAGAGCTGTTATGGCTTTGAGCGTTATTTACTAAAGTTTGTATTTCAATTTTAGGTGATCGGTTCCAGTCATTTTTATCTGGGTGAATTCTCACATATCAGCCATGTATATATGCGTTCAGATGCTTCATGAAAACTTTTTTTGAGCACTATTAAAGATTAATAATGAAGATTCTCTTATTTTTGAGCAATCCGTACTGCTACTTATAAAAAGGGTTTTTTGATGATGAGATAAATCGGCAGATGTATAAATCAGTGTGGCGTTGCTGAATTGGTATTTCTACTAATTGTGCAAGTGATTTAGTTTCTCTAATCTTTAATTGCTTTGATCATTCAGTTGGTTCTTAAACTAAGAAGTTGGCCGGCACTGAAACAATACGCACTATGAAGGTTTTTATCAGTTTGCTAATAGCAAACTAAACTACAGGTAAGGTTCTATCGCATTCATTATCGGACAGCGGATCCGGCTATTTTGAGAGATTTTCAAGAAATGGTCTGAACAGAGATGTTCAATATTTATTTCATACGTATCCAGTAAGTTTGAAATGATGGAGAAATAGGACGTGTATGTCGTGACTATAGATCTCACTAAATTTAATGTTTTCTCTCGTCCGGAAATATGGGAAACAGGACTAGTAGATCGAAAGATTATGCAGGAAATGTAGATATTTTACTGAGCTGTTCATGCGATAGCATTTTGAGGGGAACCTACAATGAAACGCTTAGCGTTAGCAGTCGCTCTTGCAGGAATCATGCTTATTATGAATGGCTGCGCGGTCTCAGCTTCGCCGTATCCTCATGTTGGCGCTTATTACAATTATGGTCCGTACCCGTATGGCGGGGTTTATGGCTATTACAGGTTTAGGCCACGCTACTATGGTGGCGGGTGGGGAGGATATGGCTGGCGCGGACATGGCTGGCCAGGTTACGGTTGGTCGGGTCACGGCTGGCGAGGCCATGGTTGGCGGCGACATGGTTGGCGTTGAAACCGAAGATATGCGACAAATCACTTGTTCGGGTAAAGCTCTCCTTGATCGATTTCGGTAAATAAGGAAACGGTAATGGTGTCTAAAAGGCTGTTAATTATACTCACGGTCCTTATTGCGTCGTTAACTAGCCCAAGTGCTATGGCCCGCGATGGAGGTGGACGCGGTGGTGGTTTCGGAGGGGGGTATCTCAGGGGAAGTCATTCCGGAGGCGGTTTTAGAGGAGGCCATGTTGGAGGCGGCTTCAGGGGAAGTCATTCTGGAGGCGGTTTTAGAGGAGGCCATGTTGGAGGCGGCTTCAGGGGAAGTCATGCTGAACCCGGCTTCAGAGGGGGGCATATTGGAGGCGGCTTCAGGGGAAGTCATGCTGAACCCGGCTTCAGAGGGGGGCATATTGGAAGCGGATTCAGAGGAAGGCATTTTGAGGACGATCATTTTAGAAGATTCGATCATCATGTTCATGGTGGCTTTGGCTTTTTTGTAGGAAACCCCTTTTTCTGGTCTCCCTATTATTATCGGCCTTACTATTCCTATCCTCGCTATTACTCTTCACCGGCTCTGATAGTGCCCTCTGCCCCTACAGTTTATATAGAACAAAGTACTGTATCCAAAGCCCGATCACTTGAGTCGGAAAACTGGAATTATTGTCCAAATCCTGAAGGTTATTATCCTCATGTGAAAGAATGTCCGACAGGATGGCAGAGAATTGAATCTCAGCCTTCAGGTCTGGAGCCCGGCTATTGGTATTACTGTGCCGATCCCGCCGGTTATTATCCCTATATCAGGGAATGTTCGGCCATGTGGCAGAAAGTTGTTCCTTAACGGAGGCGTGCCAAATGTTAAAAATTCTGACAGTCCTGATTTTTGTTTTTTTGCTCGACGCTTGTTCGACGATGCCGAGTGGCCCCGGTGTATTGGCGCTGCCGGGCACGGATAAAAACTTTAATGTGTTTCATAATGACGATTTGGCATGCAGGCAATTTGTCCATACTCAGATTTCAACATTGCAAGAGGAACCCGATTCCAAAGAGGAGGCTCAGCAGAATTATGACATCGGCTACATCCAATGTATGTACGGCAAAGGGCATCGAGTTCCCGTGCCCGAGGAATTAATGTATAGCGCTCAGCAGGGATGGTATCCGCCTCCACCTCCAAATATGCCTGCGCCGACTCAAACGGGGCCATCTATGAAGCCTTCGAAGTAACGTAGCTATTTCTGCAGATAATCAGACGGGAATGAAGTAGGGAATAATCGGAATAGGAGTGAACAATTCGGTAGCTGGCTATGCTCGTATTCCAACGCGATTATCAACTTAAGATAAAGAAATAGTTGCTGTTAGCGGGAACTGAAAACGATGGGAGGCTGTTTGTTGTCCACTGAATCCATAAATCAAGAATTGATTTGAAAACTCAAGAGGAGAAACCAAAATGAAAATGCCCAAAATCGATAAAGTAATGGTAGGTGAAGCGTTGGTCGGTGAAGGTAATGAAGTGGCCCATATTGATTTGATTATGGGGCCGCGTGGCAGCGCCGCAGAAATTGCATTTTGTATTACTCTGACTAACCAAAAACGGGGGGATAATTCCTTACTGGCGCTGGTTGCTCCGAATCTGATGGCTAAGCCGAATACTGTCATGTTCAACAAAGTTGAAATCAAGAACGAGAAACAGGCAACTCAAATGTTCGGGCCGGCTGAGCGTGGTGTGGCTAAGGCAGTAGTCGATAGTGTCAAAGAAGGTGTAATACCTCTGGAAGAGGCCAACGATATATTTATCTGCGTAGGCGTTTTTATTCATTGGGATGCCAATGATAACAACAAAATCCAGGATTGGAATTATGAAGCCACTAAGCTGGCGATTAAACGCGCTGTCGCAGGAGAGCCGACGCCCAGCGAAGCGATTGCTCAAGAAAACGTACAGCATCATCCGCTCGCTGCGCATGATTAGTCATCAAAGTAACAGCAAACGTAGCTCATCACTGGTTTTATAACATCAAAGGGTTTGCGTAAAACGAAAGCCCTTACTATATTTTGGAATTGCTTGCAGTTGCTGCAAGACTGGAGCCGAGCAGTTCTCAATAGCGAAAGTGCAGGTTTTATGACATCGCGCTGTATACAGAGTGTAGGTGCTTAGAATGAGCAGGAGCGAAAGCTGCGAGTTATTGAGCACTTAAATTTTATACCCCCTTGTTGGGTATAAAACGAGCGAAGCTGGATAGCTGGGGTAGCCGCGGGCATTAGCGCTCAGATAGTTTTTGTCGTTTGTTAGGCAGGGATGTCCAAAAAAGCTTTCGCAAAAATAGCGACTCCCCGGTATATTAAAAAGATCAATCACAAAGTGAAGTACAAGGGAAGGTATGAAATTCCTGATTATTGACGATGATGCCGTTGAGCGTTCCCTAACCATAAAAACACTGCGCGTTAAGTTTGCCGATTCGGATATTGTTGAAGTTGGCAGTCGCGAGGCGTTTGACGAAAAAATTGCCGAAGCCGGTTTCGATCTGGCGATTGTAGAATATCAGCTCGGCTGGACAGACGGGTTGACCTTATTTAAGGCAATTAAACTACGCTTTGTTTGTTTGCCTGTCATCATGCTGACTAACTCTGGAAACGAAGATATAGCAGTTACTGCGATTAAAAGCGGCATGGCAAATTATATTGTTAAGCGCAATCGGCATACTTTATTAGACGAGATAGATCGCAGCCTGATTGAGGCAAAAAAAAGAAGGACTTGCCCAGATATAGATAATAAATTCCAACTGTACGAAAGAAGGGATCCTTTTATTTCCCGATTTACACGGGATTTCGCTTATTTCATACGCATTCCCTCGGATGGCAAGCTGATATTTGAATGGGTCACGGAGCCTTTAAAACAGCTTATCAACAATGCAGCATTCCATGGCGAGTCAAAAGAACAGAATCGCGATTGGGTATTGCCGATTCATCCGGATGATATATCCATAGTTCAGCATCGATATAAGAAATTATTAACGGGATCCGAGGACACCAGTGAGTACCGGGTCATTATTAATAAGAGTGAAATTCGCTATTTCAGTGATCACACCTTGCCGGTTCGTGACCCCATTGATGGCAAAGTCATGCAATTATATGGCGTTATGCAAGACATCACCGCCCGCCGTAAAGTTGAAGAAAAACTGTACCTGATGCAGCATGCAATCGATTCCAGTAGCAATGGCATTATAATTACCGGCCTAGCGGATACGGATTACGCCATTATTTACGCCAATGCAGCTTTCTTGCGTATCACCGGATATTCCATGCAGGAACTGTTAGGACAAAACTGCCGTATTCTGCAAAATAATGATAGGGATCAATCGGATATTTCCAGATTACGCACCGCTTTGCAAAACAATCACGATACCCATGCGGTTTTGCGCAACTATCGCAAAAACGGCAGTCTGTTCTGGAGCGAGATTTATATTTCGCCTATACACGATCAACAAGGCAGAATCACTCATTACATAGGTGTGCAAAACGATGTGACTCATCGTGTCGAAATGGAGTATGCGCTGAGTAAGAGCGAAACGAGGATGCGCTCTGTTTTCAATAATGTATCCGATAGCATTATCATTATTGATGAAAATGGAATTATTGAAAAACTCAATCCGTCTGCCGAAAAGCTTTTCGGCTATTCCGCACAAGAATTGATCGGCCATAATATTAACAAGTTGATGCCTGAGTCCGACCGGAACCGGCACGATTCTTATTTAGCACACTATTTGAGCAGCGGCAAAGCTAAAATACTCGATACCCGACGTGAGGTGAACGGACTCAGAAAAGACGGCTCTATTTTTCCGATGGAACTGGGGGTCAGTGAGTTCTATGTTGATCAGCGTCATTTTTTTATCGGTACGGCACATGATATTACCGAGCGCAAAAAAGCTGAAGAAGCGCTACGGGATTTCTCCTGTCATCTTGAGAAGGTTCGCGAAGATGAACGAACCCGGATTGCTCGGGAGATTCATGATGAATTGGGCAGTCTTCTGACCGCGCTCAAAATGGATTTAAGCTGGTTGAATAAACAATTATTGGCGGATTTGTCTTTATGTCATGAAAAAATAGCTGTGATGAATCGGTACCTTGACGATGGGATTGGATCTGTTAGAAAAATCATTGCCGACCTTAGGCCGACTATTCTGGATCATCTTGGGTTATTAGCCGCTATAGACTGGAAGATTGATGAATTTAGGGAACAAAATGATATTCAATGCATTTTGACTGCACCGGAAAATAATATCGTAATGGATGAAGGCCGAGATATCGCTGTTTTCCGGATTATGCAGGAAGCCTTAACGAATATTGCTCTACATTCCAGAGCCACTCATGTAACGCTTGATGTTGAAACAAGTGAGAACAGTCTGATGATGAAAATGACTGATAATGGGTGCGGCATGACTAAAGCGCAGATGCAAAAAAGCGGTAAATACGGCATTTTGGGCATGCATGAGCGCGCACGCCATTTCGGAGGAGAAGTCGAAATCGTCAGTGAGCCGGGAAAAGGGACTACGCTCGTGTTAAATATGCATTTAAAATCGCCTTCAGCCCCTGTGTCAAAGGGGGAGATTTTTCATGATTAAAATATTAATTGTCGATGATCATGCCATCGTCAGGCAAGGGCTAAAACAAATTCTTGCCGATATTTCCGATATGGAGGTATTCGCTGAAGCGGGTTCGGGCGATGAGGCTTTAAAGCTTATCCGGGACGAAGGTTGGGGAATCATGCTGCTCGATATCGCCATGCCAGGCAAAAATGTTATGGAATTGATAAAATTGTCAAAGCAGCAGTCTCCGCACCTGCCGATCCTGATACTGAGCATGTATCCGGAAGATCAATATGCGATCAGAATGCTGCGCGCGGGCGCGGACGGATATCTGACCAAAGAGAGTGCCCCCGAGCAATTGGTGGCCGCGATTCGGAAAGTTGCTAAGGGAGGGAAATATATTAGCCCGGCAATGACTGAAAAACTGATTGCGGAATTAAATCCAAACCAGGAAATACCACCGCATACTATGCTAACCGACCGCGAGTTTCAGGTTTTTAGCGGTATTTGTGCCGGTAAAAGCATTACCGATCTTGCCCAGCAGATGGCTCTCAGCGTCAAGACTATCAGTACCTATCGCACCCGCCTCATGAAAAAAATGAACATGTCCAAAAATGCCGAAATCATTCATTACGCATTTAAGAACGATTTGCTTGATTAAATTATTCGCATTGCTTGTCGAAGCCCCCTGACAGCGATTCGCTACGTTCTCTGTATCTATCTCCCGCCCTACCATAGTGCCGCCACACTGATTGACAGTTAGTCAATTGCTTTAGTTCGTGTAGGAGCAGTCCTACATCCGATTTCCTGTAAGTCTTATTAATATGATAGTGTTTGACTGATTTCTAACGGCCATGATTTGGGTCATAATGAATTCTGGACACTGGATGAATCATTTTGTGGATGCCTCGTGAAGTTGCGATATTCCATGTCGATGTCATTTAAATAATATGGATAGAAACCATAGTTTGACAAAGCATTTGCGAGAATATTTTCATCTTCTTTCTAATTAGTAAAGAATCCTGAGTCGAATTGTAATCTTTGATCTCTATTTTTCTACCGTTCCGAATGTTAGAGCGAAAAGCAAATTAGTACTTTCGATAAGCTGATGGTCTCTGCTAATCAAGAACACAAGTCAATTTAACGGATAAAATAAAATGAATATGCGTATTTGTCTGTGTCTAGATATTTCAAAGTCAGAAGTAAAAAAGGCTATTAGAGAGGGTCACGATTCAATAGAAAAACTGTCTGAGTATATACAGATCGGCAGCCATTGCGGAGGCTGTATCGCACGTGTCGAGGAAATCTTAGAGAAGAAAAAAATCCGTAATTTTTTGTGGCCATTGTAATCAGCTAAATAAATCTGTAAGGGCTGCTTAATCAACGCAATTTTGTCCCTGAACATATCCTCACATCAAGCTTAAATCAAGATGAGAGCCAAAATAATAAAACGAATGTTTCAATTCGTGAGGTAGAGTTTAAATGAAAGTAAATATGCCTGTGACTAACCAAGAAATCCAAATGAAAAAAGGCGGGTTATTGGTTACAAGAACTGATTTAAAGGGAGTTATTACTTATGTCAATGATGAATTTATCAATATCAGCGGGTATACCCGTGATGAGCTGATGGGTGCTGAGCATAATATTGTCCGTCATCCCGACATGCCGCCAGATGCTTTTGAAGACTTATGGATGACGTTAAAATCGCTTAGGCCTTGGAATGGCATGGTGAAAAATAGAACCAAATCAGGAGATCATTACTGGGTAGAGGCGAATGTAATGCCTATATTTAAAAATGGAAAGGTTCATGAATACCTTTCTGTTCGGCGCGCTCCAAGCCGGGAAAAGATTGAAAAGGCAGAGAAATTATACCAGCAGCTGAGCGCGCGGAAAGCAACAATAAGACCTACGGGTCTAGCTGCAAGAGTTAAATCAATCAAAGAAATGGATGTCTGGAAAAAAATGACCGCGGCGTTGGCAGTGCTGCTGATCCCCATTTTTTATTTGATGTACCTATTATTTTTAGCGCAAGATTATCTGGTCTTGGCCGGTGTTGCTGCGTCAGTCATGATCGCATCGGCGATAAGTTTCAACGTCATCAAAAGCTTCACTACGCTTTTAAACAAAACCATCGGTACCTTTTATCGTCTGGCCGAGAAAAGGTTTGGCAATGTGCAGGATTTAACCCGGAATGACCTGATCGGCGATTTTCTGCGCGCCTTGTACTCAATGGAAGTGAATTTGAGCCTGGATTTATCACAAGCCAGGGAAGATGCTGCAAAAGCTATGCAAATTAATCAGGCGCTGGATAATGTCCAATCCGGTGTGATGGTGGCTAATACTAATCTTGAAATTATTTATGTAAACGATAGCGTTGAGCGTATGTTTAAAGCTGCACAGAATGATATACGTAAACAGCTGCCGAATTTTGATGCCGATAAACTAATGGGCGCAAATATCGATAGTTTTCACAATAATCCAGCTCATCAACGTAGCTTGTTGCAAAACTTAAAGGAAGCGCACAGTGCAGAGGTGCTTATTGCGGATCAACATATGCATGTGATTGCCAGCCCAGTTATTAATGATGAAGGGGAACGCATCGGTTTTGTTGCGGAATGGCAAAATAGAACCCACGAGGTTTTAATTGAACAAGAGATTGGGCGATTGGTGCAGGATGCAAAAGCGGGCGATCTGAGTACTCGTATTAACATGGGCGATAAGCAAGGATTTACCAAAACCTTGTCGTCAGGCATCAATGAGTTAACGGATGTCATTGAAAGCGTTTTTAACGACATTAACAAGGTCATGGAAAACATGTCCCAAGGCGATTTAACCAGTTCGATTACTAACGACTACCAGGGTGTTTATGCTGAGTGCAAGAACAATATCAACCGCACGCTGACAAAATTGAACGAATTTATTATTCAAATCAGGGATGCGGCTGATTTTATAGACGGCTCGTCACAGGAAATGGCCAGCGGCAATAACAACCTTGCCAGTCGTGTCGAACAGCAAGCGGCCAGTCTGGAAGAAACTGCGGCCAGTATGGAAGAGCTTGCCGGCACCGTAAAAAATAATGCCCAGAATACGGTTCATGCGAACGAGGTTGTTAATGCGGCAAGTCAATTGGCGCAAAAAGGCGGTGATGTCGTTAACTCAGCGATAACTGCAATGCTGGAAATCAATGACAGCAGCAATAAAATTGCTGAAATTATTGGTGTGATCGATGAAATCGCTTTTCAAACCAATCTGCTGGCGTTGAATGCTTCTGTGGAAGCGGCCAGGGCAGGGGAGCAAGGCCGTGGCTTCTCGGTTGTTGCAACCGAAGTCCGTAATCTGGCGCAACGCAGCGCGAATGCCGCCAAACAAAGTAACGACCTGATCCAGAACAGCGTACAAAAAGTGCGTGCCGGAACCGCATTTGTCAATGAAACAGGAGCGGCGCTAACTGAAATCGTTAACAGCGTCGCGCAAGTGGGCGAAATTGTTTCCCATATTGCAAACGCCAGCGCAGAGCAGACGGCAGGTATTGATCAGGTCAATCAGGCTGTTGCTCAAATGGATGATATTACTCAGCAAAATGCGGCATTGGCAGAACAAGCGGCAGCGGGCAGCATTGCTATGAGTGAACAATCTGCAAGTATGACCAAATTACTCAGCTTTTTTAAAGTAAATTCGAAAGGAAAGGCCGCGCCCATTAAAACTATCGAGCACACTATAGTCCCGGTAGCCTCAGTAAGAGCAATAGCAACAGAAAAACATTCAGCCCCCGTTTTGTCGAATAAGTCTAAAAGCGCTAGTGACGACGAATGGGAAGAGTTTTAATCGTGATGAAAAATAGCCATATTCCAAAAGACACTGCGATTGTGATGGTAGACCACACTCATAGGGTGATAATTGGAGAGAATTTTAATAAAAATAGCGCAAATTAGAAATGAAATGGACCAAAAAAACGAATTAAACGAAAGTTTAGAAGCTCAATTTTTGTTGCATCAAAAACTGAAAAGTAGCATTAAAACGCTTGGAGAGGTTGAAAATCTGCTTAAGGTCATAGAAGCCAATTTGAAATATTCAATCGAATGTAACGATGCGTTGGTACAGGAAAATTGGAAACTTAAACTAGCATGTGATGAATGGATGAAACGAGCAATAAAACTCGAGTTTAAGGTACTAAGCGCTCGTGATGCAAAATAAATAGAAAATTTTTGACGAAACGACAGCAACACAATACTCGAGTCAAATTAAAATTCTTAGAGAATAAGATCAGCCTTCTCTTTGCACCTATAAAATACGCCACAAGGTATAAAGCTTGTGGCGTTGCCATTCAATCGCTGTTGTTTGACATTGCCAAAATATAAAAAAAATTCAACTGTGTGTAACGTAAAGTCAATCGAGAGATTCTAAGTTGACGTGCAAGTCATTTTCATCTTGTTCAGAAAAAGTCGCATGTAAATGCCGATGTCAATGCCATCTGTTCATACCACGCATCTGTATTCTTGACGCCTAATCTTTTCCGTAGAGTGAGGCGAAAACATAATAATTTCTGCCCATAACCTCATCGTGTTCAAAATCTTGAAGTACGCGTCGTTTTTTCTCAAGACCGCTCATTTGTTTTGAAGTTGATTCAAGCGATAATGCCGGACGCTATAAGAATTAGCATGTACTTAAATTACGGAATAGGGCGTTATGAAATCCAGAGATAGGCGACAAGGGCTGGTTTTAGTTAATACAGGCTCAGGCAAGGGGAAATCTTCCAGTGCTTTGGGCATGGTTTTTCGTGCCGCAGGCTGGAATATGAAGGTCTGTGTAATTCAGTATATCAAGGGACAATGGCAAACCGGCGAACAAAAAGCCTCGGAACGTTTCGATAATATTGAATGGCATGCGTTAGGCGACGGATTTACCTGGGACACTAAAAATCCGGAACAGGATATTAAAACCAGTCGGGAAATTTGGGAATTTAGTAAGACTAAAATTCTTTCTGAAGAATTCGATGTGGTGTTGCTGGATGAGATCAATTACTGCTGCGGCTATGATTGGATTTCCGGCCAGGAAATTGCCGACTTTATTCGTGATAAAAAACCGGCTTGGCTTCATTTGATTTTAACTGGCCGCAATGCTGCGCCCGAAGTTATAGAAATTGCCGATACTGTGACCGAGATGGTCAAAATAAAGCACGCTTATGAACAGGGGATCAAGGCTGAGCAGGGGATTGAGTTTTAAAAAGTATTGCACTTGATAAGTTATTTATAGGTATTATTGGACTGGCGAAAAAGTTCTACATTCTAAACAGTATGGCATAAGCTGCTGAGGCTGAAATAGTGTATACAGAATTTTAAGGTAAATGCGCCGGGCAACCTGTAAAATGGTTAGTAATTTGTCACAACGAGGAGAAGAAAAATGTCTGAAGTCCAGAAAATCATGATAGCTGTTGTTGGTTTTTTTTTAATAGGCTTTGTAATGGTCGGC
>NZ_SCTW01000132.1 GCF_004322395.1 Methylobacter sp. | reverse complement strand
TACCCGTTTAATATTCATTTCGGACTCCTCCGCTAGTTTGTCTGATATTCAATCCTATCAGTCTGGCACTTTGATGCCGATACAAGGTGGGAGGAGTCCATCCCATTGGTTTAGTGTAGCTGCTTCAGAGTCCAAAATTTGCTTTGTAACTGAAAAATCACGTTTTTGTGAATTATTTAAGGCGAAAGGCGCAATGTTTACCTTTCGCCTTGTGTCTTTCATCTGCTTTTAAGTGATTACATTAGGCTCAATCCTACCTGTACGTTTTTTAATCTCACAAAACTGTTCGGCAAGGTCGATTAATTCTGCCAAGGCCACTTGTGCATCTTGTTCGTGCTTGGATGGATCAGGTTCAAAGCGTTCCAGATAGATTCTTAAGGTTGCGCCGACGGTTCCGGTTCCCGATAAACGGAAAATAATGCGTGAACCGTTTTCAAAACCGATGCGTATGCCCTGTTTATCGCTGATGCTGCCGTCTACAGGGTCTTCATAACTGAATTCATCGGCATATTTAACTTTATATTCGCCGAAAGTTTGTCCAGGCAATGCGGGTAGCTGGCTTCTCAGGTGCTCGACAATGCCGTTGGCGATTTCCATTTCCACGGCTTCATAGTCGTGTCTGCAATAAATATCCCGACCGAATTTTTGCCAATGCTCATGGACAATGTCGGCAACAGGCTGGCGTTTCTTGGCGATTAAATTCAGCCAGAACAGCACCGCCCATAAGCCATCTTTTTCTCGGACATGGTTCGAGCCGGTGCCAAAGCTCTCCTCGCCGCACAGGGTGATTTTTCCTGCATCCAGAAGATTGCCGAAAAATTTCCAGCCGGTCGGTGTTTCGTAGCAGGGAATGTTGTAGTGGGCGGCGACACGATCGACCGCTTGGCTGGTAGGCATGGAGCGAGCCACACCGTGCAAGCCTTGGGCGTAAGCGGGAATTAAATGAGCATTGGCCGCCATAATGGCTAGACTGTCGCTGGGCGTTACGAAAATGTTGTTGCCGGTAATCATGTTGCGGTCGCCGTCTCCGTCGGATGCTGCGCCGAAAACCGGGGCTGACGGGCTGAACATGCGTTCGGCAAGTTCTTGGGCATGGGCCAAATTGGGATCAGGATGATGACCGCCAAAATCTTCCAGCGGTTCGGCATTAATGACCGAATCTGGTGTTGCACCCAATATGTCTACCAGTATTTTTTTTGCATAAGGTCCGGTAATGGCGTGCATGGAGTCAAAAAGGAGAGTTATATAGCCGGAGCTGACGCTTTGTTTGAGTAAATTGAAGTCGAAGATTGATTGCATGAGTTCCGCATAATCGTCCACCGGATCAATGATAGTGATGGTAAGGTCATCTATTTTGAGAGTACCAATTTGATCCAAGTCTATATCTTCGATGCGGGCTATTTTATAGCTGTCGATATTTAGACTGCGCTGATAAAACGCACTGGTATATTTTTCCGGGGCAGGGCCGCCATTACTGACGTTGTATTTAATGCCGAAATCTTCGTCAGGGCCACCGGGATTGTGGCTGGCAGAGAGAATTAAACCTCCGAATGCGTTATTTTTTCTGATGATATGTGATGCAGCTGGGGTAGACAACAGCCCAGCTTGACCTATAATAAGCCTGCCGAAACCGTTGGCTGCCGCTATCTTGATGATGGTTTGTATGGCCGGTCTATTAAAGTATCGTCCATCTCCACCCAGTACCAGCGTTTTTCCGGTGAAGTCGTATAACGAGTCGAAAATTGATTGGACAAAATTTTCCAGATAACCGGGCTGTTGAAATACTTTAACTTTTTTTCTAAGTCCGGATGTGCCTGGATTCTGGTCGTTATATGGATGCGTTGTAATAATTTCTATTTGCATGCTGGATCCTTAATTCGACAATTAACCTGGTGACTAAAGTACACCAAAATTCTTATCTAGTGTAAAACATTTATGTTACGAATTTATTCATTGCTGTGTTTTAGTTTGTTTTCTTTTTCGGTAATTGCAGATGATGACGTCTGGCTTTTAGTAGATACGAAAGCGCTCACCATTGAGGTAAAAAAAGGTCAGCAGACGCTTGATACTATAAATGACATTGCCATTGGCCGAGGCGGTGCCGGATTTAAAAGTCATCGGGGCGATAACGTTACGCCTTTCGGAAGTTATAGGATAGGTTGGGTTGGCGAAAAAAGTTCGTTTCGAAAGTTTTTCGGTTTAACCTATCCATCAGCAGAAGATGCGCAAAAGGCTTTGGAGCAGGGAGTTATTAATCAGGTGGCTTATAATAATATTATAACCGCTCATCGTTACCATCAGGTGCCGCCGCAAAATACACCGTTAGGTGGACGGATCGGTATTCATGGTTTGGGAAGAGCGGATGAAAAAATTCATAAATCGATGAATTGGACTCATGGTTGTATCGCGTTAACTAACGGCCAGATTGATCATTTAAGTCAATGGCTGGATAAAGGGACGGTGGTAAAAATAAAATAAATGGAAAATAATTTGAAAATAGTTTATAATTAAAATTAGTAAGCGTTTTTTTGTAGTAATAACTTTAAGAGGGAAATAACATGAAAAAAGTAATGAAATTATCAATGGTTGCTTTAGTTGCTAGCGTAGCTGTTGGCTGTGCAAGCACTTCGGATATTGAAAACCTACAATCACAAGTTGATGGCTTGAAAACTTCGGTTGCACAAGCATCTGCTGATGCAGCTAGCGCAAAAAGCGCTGCTGATTCCGCTTCTTCACAAGCTGCTTCTGCTGAAGCTGCAGCTAACCGTGCAGCTCAGTATGCTCAAGATACAAACAGCAAACTGGACAGTATGTTCAAAAAATCAATGATGAAATAATTCATCTCTGATTTAAAAATAAAAAGCCCGGTGGGATTCCACCGGGCTTTTTTTTTGAGCAGATGATTCAGTTATGATGATTTGAATCCAAGCACTATTTACCCATGGTAGAATTAAACCTTTTGGAATTCATCATATTTCATGCGTTTAATTAGAGGATTATCTCACTTAGAACCGTTAAAAAACGGCTGCGTACTGACTATTGGTAATTTTGACGGTTTGCATTTAGGACACAGGGCCGTAATAAAAAAGCTGGCAGAGCGAGGTGAGGTTTTAGCTTTGCCCGTTGTCGCGATGACTTTTGAGCCTCAGCCGCTGGAGTATTTTCTTGGAGAAAATGCACCGTCACGGTTGATGCGTTTGCGCGAGAAAGTGATCCGGTTTTCTAAGTTGCCCGTTGATGATTTATTGATATTGCGATTTAATCAGTACTTTGCCGACTGTGATGCCGAGCAGTTTATTGAAGATATTTTAGTAAAGAAATTGAATATAAAGCATTTGGTGGTCGGAGATGATTTTCATTTTGGCAAGGCCCGACGCGGCAATTTTGCTATGCTCAAAGATAAGGGCAAGCTATACGGTTTTGATGTTGAAGACACTGGGTCTTATCAAATAGACGGGCTTCGAGTCAGCAGTACGCTGATCAGGGATGCGTTGGGCGGTGGTGATTTAGCTCTAGCTGAAAAATTGCTCGGTTGCTGTTATTCTGTTTGCGGACGTGTGGCGCATGGTGATAAACGAGGTCGAGCTATCGGTTATCCTACCGCCAACATACTGATGTTTAGAAAAAATACCCCTGTTAATGGGGTGTTTGCCGTAACCATGACCGGTATCGATGGGCGAGAATTTGAAGGTGTGGCGAATGTAGGCACCCGGCCCACGGTTGATGGTAGTTCAAAGGTCATATTAGAAACACACTTGTTTGATTTTAATAAAGAAATTTACGGGCGTTATGTGGAAGTGCATTTTAAACAAAAGATTAGGGATGAAATGCGTTTTCAGTCATTGGATGAGCTTAAAGCTCAGATTGTAAAAGATGTGGCTGAGGCCAAAAAGATTTTTGGTAATCGCTCAGCAGATGCTAATTTTATAATGGAACACGGATACCAACAGTAGGCGCCTCTAGGCGACACTGATTGGAACGGATTTGAAAAAACCGAAGCCAAGTTTATAAAAAAAATATTAATAATTTTGTTAGTGGTTATTAGTCAAATCCGTGTCGTCTGTCGACTGTATGGGCAGATTTTTGCTCCATGCAAAATCTGCATTTCCCACATCCCTGTGGGTCATGCAGGAGGTACGACCTCATGGATGGGAGAGGCGGAGCAACGGAGGAGCAATTGCCGAGTGTTATTTTTTCTAGCTACTGGATAGTTACGATTTTTGCTGAGTTTATATTGTTATGACAATGGATTATAAAAAAACACTGAATTTACCCAACACTGCATTTCCTATGAAAGGCAATTTGGCTCAACGTGAGCCGGAACGCCTGAAAAAATGGAATGAAGCAGATTTGTATAACAAAATCAGGCAGGAATTTGCCGGAAGACCCAAGTTTATTCTGCATGACGGCCCTCCATATGCCAATGGTGAAATTCATATCGGCCATGCGGTTAATAAAGTATTAAAAGACATCATTGTTAAATCAAAATCATTGAGCGGCTTCGATGCCCCTTATGTGCCGGGCTGGGACTGTCACGGTTTACCGATTGAATTACAGGTAGAGAAAAAAATAGGCAAAGCGGGCGTCAAAGTATCCCCGGCTGTGTTCCGCAAAGCCTGCCGCGAATATGCCGGAAAACAGGTCAACATACAAAAAGAGGCCTTTATCCGGCTGGGCATTTTAGGTGATTGGGATCATCCGTATCTAACCATGGATTTTGCGTTTGAAGCCGATATTGTGCGTTCGTTAGGCAAAATCAGCCGAAACGGCCACATAGCAAAAGGCGCCAAGCCGGTGCACTGGTGTACCGATTGCGGTTCAGCGCTGGCTGAAGCGGAAGTCGAATACGAAGACAAGCATTCGCCTGCGGTCGATGTGCGTTTTCTGGTCGTTAATGAAGATGACTTTTTGGATAAATGCCATCATGTGCCTGAGCATGATGGTTACGGGCCGTTATCAGTGGTCATTTGGACAACCACGCCGTGGACACTGCCTGCAAACCAGGGCGTTGCGTTAAACCCGGATTTGGAATACGCGGTAGTGCAATGCGAAAAAGACGGCGATAAGGAACGCTTGGTCGTTGCCGAAGCCCTGCTTAAAGATGCGATGCTGCGTTATGGCATCGAAAACTACCATGTGATTGCTTATTGCAAAGGTGCGGTATTAGAGCATCAGTTATTGCGGCATCCTTTTTATGACAGGCAAGTGCCTATTATTCTGGGCGACCATGTCACTACCGAAGCCGGTACCGGCGCGGTGCATACAGCGCCGGGCCACGGCCAGGACGACTATGTGGTCGGCTTGAAATACGGCTTGCCGGTCGATAACCCGGTCGGTAACGACGGCGTTTTTCTGCCGAGCACAGAAATTTTTGCCGGCGAGCATGTGTTCAACGCCAATGCCCATGTCTTGGGAGTGTTGGAGCAAAAAGGCAAATTGCTGCATCATGTCGCGATACTGCACAGTTATCCGCATTGCTGGCGGCACAAAACCCCGATTATTTTCCGGGCTACGCCGCAGTGGTTTATCTCGATGGATAAAAACAAACTGCGCGAGCAGGCGCTGAGTGAAGTCAAGCGCGTTGTCTGGATTCCCGAATGGGGCCAAGCGCGCATTGAAAGCATGATGGAAGGCCGGCCTGACTGGTGTGTTTCCCGTCAACGCACCTGGGGCGTGCCGATCGCGTTTTTTGTCCATAAAGAAACCGGCGAATTGCATCCGCGTACGGTTGAATTGGTTGAGCAGGTGGCCCTGCGTATCGAGCAAAAAGGTATAGACGCTTGGTTCGAGCTGGAAGCCGCTGAATTATTAGGCGATGAAGCCGGACAATACGAAAAGATAAACGATACCCTGGATGTCTGGTTCGACTCCGGCGTTACCCACGCCTGCGTCTTGGAAAAGCGCGAACAACTGCACTTTCCGGCCGATTTATATCTGGAAGGCTCCGACCAGCATCGCGGCTGGTTTCAGTCATCGTTGCTCGCATCGGTCGCGATGAATGAGGTTGCGCCTTACAGGGCCGTGTTGACGCACGGATTTACCGTCGATGCCGACGGCAAGAAAATGTCCAAATCAAAAGGCAATGTCGTTGCCCCGCAATCGGTTATGAAAGACCTGGGCGCGGATGTATTACGTTTATGGGTTGCATCGACGGATTATCGCGGCGAGATGAGTGTATCGGATGAAATTTTAAGGCGCACCTCGGACGGCTACAGACGCCTTAGAAATACCGCACGGTTTTTGCTGTCCAACCTGGACGATTTCGATCCTGCGCAACATTTGGTCGAAGATAAAGATTTGCTGGCACTGGATCGCTGGGTTGTGGATAGGGCGTTCGCGTTGCAGGAAGAAGTCAAAGCCGCTTACGAAACCTATCAATTCCAGCATATCTACCAAAAAGTGCATCATTTTTGCGTGATTGACTTGGGCGGATTTTACCTGGATATCATCAAGGATCGTCAATACACCGCAAAAGCCGACGGCTTGGCGCGGCGCTCGGCGCAAACCGCGATGTATCATGTGCTTGAAGCGTTGACCCGCTGGTTGGCACCGATCATCAGTTATACCGCCGATGAAATCTGGCAATACATGCCGGGTAAGCGCAGTGAGTCGGTGTTTTTGGAAACCTGGTATCAGGGCTTGGTCAAACTGGATGACAATTCCGCTTTGAATCGCGAGTTTTGGCAAAAAGTCATGACAGTCCGGGCCGCTGTCGGCAAGGAGCTGGAAAAAAGCAGGGCCAAAGGCGACATTGGTTCTTCGTTGAATGCTGAACTTGAACTGTACTGCAATGCCGGGTTTGTTGATGCGTTAAATCAGTTAGAGGATGAATTGCGTTTTATCTTCATTACCTCCGACGCTTCGGTTATGGTTGAACAAAATGCCCCTGAAGAAGCGATTCAGACTGAAATTGAAGGCATTAAATTAAAGGTCGTCGTATCCGAACATGAAAAATGCGTACGTTGCTGGCACCAGCGCCCTGATGTCGGTAAGACAGCGGAACATCCCGAACTGTGCGGCCGCTGCGTTGAAAATGTAGCGGGCGATGGAGAGCACCGGCACTATGCGTGATTTTATTATGTTGAAGTGGTTATGGCTGTCGTTACTGGCGGTAATTTTGGATCAAGCGAGCAAGCTTGCGATAGCAGGCACGATGCAGCTTTATGAATCTATTCAGGTCATGCCGTTTTTTAAGTTGACCTATGTCCACAATACCGGTGCGGCTTTCAGTTTCCTAAGCGAAGCCGGCGGTTGGCAGCGCTGGTTTTTTGCCGGATTGGCTCTGGTTATCAGTGCTGTTATAGTGGTTTGGCTAACGCGATTAAAAAAACACGAAACTTTGCTGGCAGTGGCTTTGGCGCTGGTTCTGGGTGGCGCTATCGGCAATTTGATCGATCGGCTGGCTTACGGTTATGTGATCGATTTTCTCGATGTTTATTACGAGTCCTGGCACTGGCCAGCTTTTAATATCGCAGATTCCGCGATTACCTTGGGCGTGATGTTAATGCTGGTGGAATCGTTCGGCTTAGGGCAGCCGAAACATCCGGACTCAGTGTAGAGCCAAAATTTTGTAATCGAACACGGATAGAAGTACGGTTTTTAGCTTTGAAAATCCGTGTAAATCCGTCTAATCAGCGTCATCCGTGTTCCATGTTCAACAGTCTTAAAAGTCTTTGCCAGTCAAAAGATGCGCCCGGATCGGTTTTTCGTCCAGGCGCAATATCGCTATGCCCGGCAATGCGTTGCGTCGATAGTTTAGGATAAGCTTTAAGCAAGGTGCGAATCACGGCGGCAAGCTGCACATATTGCTGATCGGTATAATCGACAAATTCGGTTCCTTCAAGTTCTATACCGATAGAAAAATCATTACATCGTTCCCGTCCTTCATAGGACGATTTCCCTGCATGCCAAGCACGCTTGTCAAATGGTACATACTGAACACAGCTCCCATCTCGCTTAATCAGTAAATGTGCAGATACGGCAAGTTGATATACGTCTTTGAAATAAGGGTGTTCATCAGGATCCAGCTGATTGCAAAACAGATCATCTATATATTGATTGCCAAATTCGCCGGGCGGTAGACTGATGCAATGAATAACCAGTAATGAAATATCCGCAGGCTCAGATCGCTCATCAAAGTTAAGAGAAGGGACTCGGATAATGTCGGTTAACCAGTGCTGCTCTATTTTCATGGGTTAGTCAAAAAAGTGAAAAGATGGAAACAAGGCACAGTATTTAGGATAAATAGGCCTATTATTAGTCATAAAACTTAGAGAGGACTAGACTATGACTAACTTACCTTTAAATAACAGCAGATATACAGATAATCCTCAACACATACATTCAGGATTGGATAATATGAATAAGGTTGAAACATTAAACAAAATTAAGCCAGTTTTTTTTCAATATTTTGAACAAATGGTAGATGAGTGTTGCGCACGAATCGACATTGAATTTGGCTTGCAGTTAGGCAAAAACCGCGAAAAAGTAAGTAAGGGTCAATATACAAAATTGCTGGAGTATCTTCGTTCCATTCGAAAAGATATTAAGCAAAATTATTTGCTCAAAGTTAACGATATTTTCGACAATAATTATAAACTCGCAAATTACCAGGGAAGAGAGTTAGATTTTTCTAAAATATCGCTGGTCAGTGAAGACGCAGTAAAAGAAAACCACGAAATCACTCGGATTATCCGCCAGTGTGAGAGTTCATTCTATGAAGAATTGACTAGCCTTAACAGCCTTGTAACTAAGTCGGGAAAACAAACTATAGCCGATAGTCAAAATCCGATATTTCCGGGAAAGTTGGTTCGTGCCTTGGTTGAGGTTGTTAATCCGCTGAGACTAAATGTAGATGGAAGGATTGCGCTATATAAGGCATTTGAAGTTAATGTCTTTATGCAGTTAGGATTTATTTATCGTGAACTCATTAAAAGTCGCACAAACCCGAGCCCGACACAATTATATGTAGTGGGGGAGATCAAGGAACAGGTTGATCACATTCCTGAAAGCGCTGAACAGCCAAGTGAAGAATTTATACTGCTACAGAAAAAACTGGAGCTTTGGCGATTGGCTCATTTTCCTTCTGCTTACGATTTAATTCCAGTTACCGGAAATGCATTTTATGAACATTTTGAAATAATAAATGCCTTGCAGATTCTTCAGCAGTTTAATGATGAATCGGATTCGGATGAAAAAAAGCAGCCGTTAAAATGGCGAGTGCTAAAAAAACTGGAGGAGCTGAGTTTTAACGGTAAGGTTAAAAATCTGGTTCCGCATGACGAAGACGTACTGGATTTGGCAGATTTAATTTTCAGCGAAATAGAGCGGAATGAACTGCTTCAGTACTCTGTAAAAACAGCTGTTTTACAACTGGAAATTCCGATGTCGGCGGTTTCTTTAGGACGGTACAGTATTTTTACAAATCAGAACAGTCCTGTAAGACAGTTGCTTGATGATTTGTTTACCGCCGGATTGTGTTTAAATACGGATGAGCATGATGAACGGTTAATTCAGGAACGAATTGCAAGCGCAGTAAAAAAAATAACCGAGAATCGCGGTTTTGAATTGGCTTGCTGGACGGCAGAGGCAGGTGAGTTTTCGAATTACCTAAACAAACAAAAACAGCGTACTCAAAATATCGAAGAGAACGCCAAGCAGTTTATGATAAATAAACAAGCATTGGCGTCGAGCAGAAAAATAGTCGATATAGCCATTGAGAACAGCATAAAGGATAAAAACCTGCCGACAGCAATAGTCGAGTTTCTACGTGATGTTTGGTCAAATGTCTTGCTGGACGCTTATACACATAAAGATGAACAGCCGGAACAGTGGGAAAAATCGGTGCAGGCTATGGATGAGTTAATTATAAGCGTTATGCCTCCGGCAGATGACCGCGAAAGAAAACAGATATTAAAGTTGTTGCCGGGATTGATTGCAGAATTAAGGAAAGGCTTGAAACAAATTTCATATGATAAATCTGCACAGTCGCGCTTTTTTAAAGATCTTGCCGTATGGCATATTATTTTAATGGATAAAAAGGAAAAAACAGCTGGTGATGCAGTAACTGTTGTGCACAAGAAGCCAAACGCCGAAGCGATAATAGTGGATGAATGCTCGGAGAAGGCTGGAAATCTTGCTGAGGAAAGCTGGGTTGCACTCATTTCGGAATCCGGAAAGCAATGGGGCAAGCTGCTTTGGAAAAATGCAGAAAATATGCTGTTTGTCGGGAAAAGCGGAATAAAAATATTTGAAATGCAGACTGATGAATTGGCAAAAAAGTTGCGTCAGGGGCAGGCCGCCATTGTTAAAATGAGTGAAAAAACGCTGACCGAGCGGGTGCTTTCAGAATTGATGAGCTTATGACAGAACAATTGAAAATGGTAGATGTTAAACATTATCTTGAAGAAGATATCGGTTCCGGGGATATAACCGCGGCCATCATTCCTGAATCTACGATAGCTGAAGCCGATGTGGTTACGCGTGAAGACATGGTGCTTTGCGGTCAATGGTGGTTTGATAAGGTATTCAATTCCTTGGATGCCGGCGTTAAGATCGACTGGCTGGTGGCTGAAGGCGAGTCGGTTGGCAAAAATACGGTCTTATGCAAGCTTAGCGGTGCAGCAAGAGGTTTGCTGACTGGCGAACGTACCGCACTGAATTTGCTGCAAACCTTGTCTGCAACCGCAACCGTTGCCCGGCAATATGCCGATGCGGTTTCCGGTACGGGCTGCAAGGTGCTGGATACCCGCAAAACCATTCCGGGCCTGAGAAATGCGCAAAAATATGCAGTAGCCTGCGGTGGCTGCTATAACCATCGGATCGGCTTATATGACGGGGTCTTGATCAAGGAAAACCATATCATTGCGGCAGGTTCGATAGCCAACGCAATCCGGTCGGTACGTGAACTGACGTCAGTTCCTGTGGAAGTTGAAGTGGAGTCCCTACGGGAATTTCAAGAGGCTGTCGCCGCAAAGCCCGATCGAATCATGCTCGATAATTTCAGTTTTGAAGAGTTGGTCGCGGCGGTAAAGTTAAATGCCGGAGCCATAGAGCTTGAGGCTTCCGGCAACATTGATCTGGACAATATCAGGGTAGTTGCCGAGACAGGCGTCGATTATATTTCCATCGGCGCATTAACCAAGCACGTCCGGGCGGTTGATTTATCGATGCGTATTAAACTGGTGCATTGATGATTGAGAATGCTGAAACATTGGTAAAACAGATCAGTCACGGCGTTTATGTGATCGGTGTCGGTGTGGGCGATCGTCAAAATGCCTTTACTGCGGCCTGGGTGATGCAGGTGTCTTTTGATCCTTTGCTGCTGGCGATCAGTATTAATCCTAAACATTACTCTTACCAATTAATACAGGAAAGCGGCGTTTGTACGGTTAATGTGCTGGGACAGGATCAGTATGCGATAGCCGAGCATTTTGGACGGTCGTCTAAAGACAAAATGGTCGGTTTTCAGTGGCAGCAAGCCAAAACCGGCGCGCCTGTTTTATCCGAAAGTTTGGTCTATTTCGATTGTCAGGTCAGTCATTATACCGATGCCGGGGATCATAAAATTGCTGTTTGCAAAGTGCTTGCAGCAGCAACGCTTAATCAGGGGCGGCCTTTGTTGTACAGCCAGACCGGCGACATGGACGGCAGCAGCGAACTTTCAGTAGTTAAAAAATAGAACGCGGATGACGCGGATTGGACGGATTTACGCGGATTTATTTTTTATCCGTGTTTATCAGCCAAATCCGCGTCATCCGCGTTCTATTAATCGCAGTTATGCAAGTGGAAACATTTTATCCGGATTCAATATGCCGTTCGGGTCGAATTGGCGCTTAATGTCGCGCATTAATTCCAACGAATTCACATCCAGTTCCCGGTCGACAAAATCCCTTTTTTCCAGGCCCACGCCATGCTCGCCGGACAGCGTACCGTTTAGCGCCAATACCAAAGAAAAAATTTCATCCAGGCAAGCGTGGGCTTTTTTGCCTTGTTCAGGCTCATCAGGATCGAGCAGCAAATTCACATGAATATTGCCGTTGCCCGCATGACCAAAGTTAATAATGGCTAGGTCGTATTTTTTTGAAAGTTCGCCTAACCCGGCTATCAACGCAGGCATTTCGGTAACCGGAACCACCACATCTTCATTGATTTTCTTCGGAGCCACCTTGCGCAACGCCGGAGACAACGCTTTCCGGGTTTGCCAGAGCGCTTTAACTTCCGCTTCAGTCTGAGCCAACCTGATATCCAAAAGGCCGTCGTTTTGGGCGGCTGCGGCGACTTTCTCAGCTGCCGTATCCAAACCTTCCCGTTGTCCGTCGACTTCAATCATTAACATGGCTCCTGCGTGTTCCGGCAGATCGGTTTCCGAATATTGCCGGATCATGTTGATCGCATTGCCGTCGATAAATTCCAGCGCACACGGAATGACCGGTTGCGACATAATCGCGGAGACGGCTTTGGCCGCATCGAAAACGGAATTGTATATGGCTCTGAGCGTTTTGGTCGCTTCCGGCAGCGGCGTCAGTTTTAATGTGGCTTGGGTAATAATCGCCAGTGTGCCTTCCGAGCCGAGTATCAGCCGAGTCAGATCATAACCGACCACGCCTTTGCTGGTATGAACGCCGACGCGGATTTCCTTGCCTGCCCCGGTCACAGCGCGCAAGCCTAAAGTATTTTCCCTGGGTGTGCCGTACTTTACCGCCCTGGGGCCTGCGGAGTTATAGGCCAGATTGCCGCCAACGCTACAGAAGGCCGCGCTGGTCGGGTCGGGCGGCCAGAAAAAGCCTTTTTCTTTAGCGATATCCTGCACCTGCTGGTTAGTCATGCCCGGTTCCACGATGATGTAGCGGTTATCGGGGGAAAATTCGACCAGTTTGTTCATGCGTTCCAGCGACACGATCAGTCCGCCTTTCAGTGGAACGGTCGCGCCGGTGGTGCCGGTGCCGCGGCCTCTGGCAGTCAACGGAATGTTGAAGCGGTTGCATGCATTAACGATACTGACCACTTGTTCATGCGTGGTTGGAAAAACCACGGCTTGGGGTAGTACATGGCGACGGCTGTTGTCATAGCCGTAAGTCCAGCAGTCTTCAGGTGCAGTTAAAATGTCTTCGGGGATGAAAAATTCAGCAAGTAAGCTTAAGAAATCGGCAGGTAAGGGAGCAATATTAGTCAATGTATTCAAAAACCGTGATGATTTGTTTTATGTCGGATTGACGTCTGGCTGCGTCAATGGCGGCAGCGCCTTCGTTTCTATGCACCAGCCCCATCAGATAAACCGTTCTTTGTTCGGTGATGACTTTTACCCAGGACGCATCGAATTCCGGTATTTGAGTCAGTGCGGTTTTTACCTTGCCGGTAATTATCGCGTCATTGGCCCGGAAATTGAGAGGACTGGGATTGGCGATAGTCAGCTTGTTGTGTACCAGTTTTACGTTGGGAATGACGCGGACAATGTCGATAATCCGGTCGCGAAACTCTTCTTTGGGCGTTTCGCCGGTAACCAGCACTGCGCCGTTGTAAGCGGTGATATTAAAGTGGCATTTTTCGCGCAAATCATAATAAGCATTCAGCTTGGCGCTCGCATTGTCTTCAATAGCTTCGTCAGCCAAAATCGCATCGCGGCTGCGACGGTCGTTTAATAATGATAAGCCGGTTAATTCCGCACCGCCCGCCTTAATTGTCGAACAACCCGAAATAAAAAGACTATGCATCAGTAGCAGCAATACAAGTTTTTTCATAATCAACCGCCAAATAATTGATGGTCGATTAAGTCGCACAAGCAGTGGGTAATCAATGCATGTACTTCCTGAATGTGTACGCTGGCGTTTGACGGTATGCGAATTTCTATGTCGGTTTCATTGAGTAACGGTGCAATCATGCCGCCGTTGTTTCCGGTCAGCGCGATAACAGTAATATCTTTATCGTGAGCTGTGGCAATGGCTTTAGCGATATTGGCTGAATTGTTGCCATCGGTATAAGCGACTAATATATCGCCGCTTTGCCCTAATGCTCTGAGCTGTTTGGCGAATACGTCATCGAAATGATAGTCGTTGGCTATCGCGGTGATGGTGGTCGTGTCGGTAGTCAAGGCAATCGCGGGTAACGAAGGCCGGTCACGATCATATTGGTTAAGCATGGCCGATGACAGCAATTGGGCGAGTATCGCCGAACGGCCATTGCCGCAAGTGATTATTTTTTTATCATTAAGCAAGGTTGCGACCAGCCGCTGTGAAGCAAACTCGATCAATTCGCCGAGGCTGGTTAGCGTAGCCTGCTGGGTTCGGAGGCTGTCTGTGAAATGGTTAATTATGCGGTCTTGTGGGCTCATGACCAACGATTATAAAGACTATCATCCGAGCCTGCGATAGTTTAAATATAACTGATTGAAAGTTTTGCACATTCATATGTGTGTTTTTAGCAACATGGAATGCAAAATATACTGATTAACTACTTGTGCAAATAGATTTAAATTCAACTTTATGCATTGCACAGCAATTGCTCAAATTCCTCCAGCGGTACCGGCTTGCCGAACAAGTAACCTTGGTAACGGGTGCAGCCATTGCGCTGAAGAAAGTCGCGTTGCTGTTCAGTTTCCACGCCTTCGGCAATCACCTCCATATCAAGGTTTTTGGCCATACCGATGATAGTTTGCACAATCACTGCATCGGAAGCTTTTACGTCGATGTTGTATACGAAAGACTGGTCGATTTTCAATTGTTCCAGCGGCAGTTTCGACAAATAGGCCAGCGATGAGTAACCGGTGCCGAAGTCGTCCATGGAAAAATGTATCCCCAATTTTTTAAGGGCCTGTATCTTGGTGATCGTATCGTTAACATCTTCGAGCACCAGGCTTTCGGTGAGTTCGAGTTTAAGGTTGTCAGGATTAATGGCAATTTTTTCCAGCACCCCGCATACCTGTTCAACGAAGTCGGGCTGGCGGAATTGAAGTGCGCTGACATTAACGGCAAGTTGTAAATGCCGGGTATTTGCATCCGTTTCCCAGCGTTTTATTTGAGCGCAGGCGGTTTCCAGTACCCATTGGCCGATAGGAACAATCAGACCGTTCTCTTCAGTCAACGGAATAAACTGGGCAGGAGACACCAACCCTCGTTCGGGATGTTGCCAGCGTATCAGTACTTCTGCCCCCAATATCTTGCCGGTGGTATCCACTTGCATTTGGTAATACAGCCGGAATTGATTGCCAGGCAAGGCTAGCCGTAACTCGGCTTCAAGCGCGATGCGGGCTTCCATCGCGGCATGAGTGGCTGGATCAAAGAAACGGATGGTATTGCGCCCGGACTGCTTGGCTTGGTACATAGCCGTATCGGCATGCTTAAGCAAATCATCGACGCTGATTTCATGATTACGAAACAGGCTGATGCCGATACTGGAAGCATTATGGTATTCCAGTTCTTGTAAAGTGAAAGGCTGGCTGATGGCGATACGGATTTTTTCGGCGATGCTTTCAGCCTGAACTGCTGCCTGATCAGCTTCTATGCCCAGATCCTCCAGCACCACCACGAAATCGTCTCCCCCTAAACAGGCGATAGTGTCATTGCTGCGCGCACAGAGTTTCAGGCGCTTGGCGACCTCAATCAGCAATAAGTCGCCAATCTCATAACCCTTAATGTCGTTTAACTCTTTAAAGTTATCCAGGTCTATAAACAGGATCGCACCGTAGTTAAGATGTCGCGAACTGGAGTTGAGCGCTTGTTGCAATCTTTCTATTAGCAGGCGGCGATTGGGCAGTTTGGTTAAAGAATCGTAAAAAGCCAGATTGTAAATGGTTTCTTCCGACTTCTTGATTGCCGTAATGTCGGCGAATGACGCGACGTAATTACTGACCTGTCCGCTGGCATCGGTCACGGCGGAGATGTTGAGCCATTCGGCATATAGTTCGCCGTTCTTACGCCGGTTCCAGATTTCCCCCTGCCAGAATTTATCGCGATTCAGGCTTTCCCACATCGCGTCGTAGAATTGTCGATCCTGTTTGTCCGATTTAAGCATGGCAGGCGTATTTCCGATGGATTCCTCGGCACTGAATCCGGTAATCTGGGTAAATGCCTGATTGACTTTCAGAATGATTTGGTTGTTATCGGTGATTAACATGGCCTCATGCGATTCGAACGCTGTCGCCGCAATACGCAGTTCATTCTCGGATTTTTTATGTTCGGTGATGTCGCGTGCGGTGACCACCGAGCCAACGATTACGCCATCATTGTTGCGGATGGGCGCATAGTTATAGCTTCCAACCCATGTTTCATCGGTGTCTTTTCGGCGTAAAAGGAATTCGGCATTTGTCGCAGATTCACCTCGCAATGCACGGGGTACTGCCCATTGCTCCAAGGGTACAAGTTCCCCGCCGGTCGAGTATACATCTATGAAATTAGGATACTCGGCAAATGTCGTAGCGCATTCTTCTTTGCTTCTGAACCTGTGAAATGTTGCGAAGGTGTCATTAAAGTTGATGATTCGACCCTCGAAATCGGAAATAAATACCGCATCGTTCATGCTGGCCAGAGCAGCTTCTAGTTTAGCTTTACTTGATCGTATTTCCTCTTCAGCTTGTTTACGTTCGCTAATATCGCGTATGTAGGCGCTGAAAAATTGTTCATTGTTCTGCGTCAGTGTTGAGATCGCTAATTCAATTGGAAATTCCGAACCGTCGGAATGCATGCCCTGAATTTCTATGCGATTACCCATGATAGTTGCGGAACCTGCCCGGATGAACCGTGCGATACCTTGCCGATGAGCATCGCGATATATTGGCGGCACAATTAGCTCAGCAACTTCACGCCCGATGGCTTGATCCTGCGTGTAGCCGAAAATAACTTCGGCCTGAGGATTCCATGTAATGACTTTGCCGAATTGGTCCATGCTGATAATCGCATCCAAAGCTGATTTTATCAGTGCTTGTGTACGTTCCATACTTTGTTGCAGGGTTGCGTCAGCAATACTGAGCTGATATTCCGTCTTTGCCTTATGCGCCAGAAGGGCTAGGTTTTGTGTTCGCTGCTGCTGACGCCATAACATTAACAGCGCTATGCTGATGGCAACGATGGCGACCAAGGCAACTAGGCTGACCCATAGCACCAGTTCCCGTAACGGCGCCAGTACCTCATGACGGTCAATTTTGGCGATCAGGTGCCAGTTTGTGCCTTTCAGCGGGCGATAAGCAGCCAGAACCTCAATATGGCGATAATCAAAGCCTTTGGTGATGCCGGCCTGTCCGGAGAGAATGGCTGCGACAGAAGGAAATGAGGGGTTGGTTAAGGGCAAGCGCAACGATAGCGCCGTGTTGTCGCGGCGGCGCAAGGTGTTAATAAAAAGCGCGGAACCGCCGTCTTGTCGAACCAGTAGCGTTTCGGCGCTGGGGCTGGTTGTTGGCCAAGCCTGGATCAAGGGGAAAAGGAAATGTTGGGCGGTAATACGCAGCACTACCGCAGCTATCGGGCGTTCGCCTTGCGCGTCGGCAACAAAAATAGGCGCTACCCAGTCCAGTTGGATATTTCCAGTATCATCCCGATAAAGCTCCCCTCGCTGAACCTGCTTGCCGGTTAGAGATTGGCGCAGCAATCGTTGAAGATCAACGGGCATGTCGTCATGTTCGCCCAAGGTAAACAGCAACTGCCCCTTGGTATCAAGCAACAGCGCGCTGTCGTAACCGTGAATGGTGCGCAACAGGTTAAGCCGTTTTTGGATAATTTCGCGCGATGAAGAAGCCTGTTGTTTGATAAATTTATCCACGTGCTCGACGAAGCCTGTACTGGCCGTCAGCACTAAGCCGTCGTCCTGCCGCTCATCCAGCCAGTTTTCGATTTGCTCGGTTTTAAGTTTGGCGATGGCTTCCAGATTGGCGTAAGCCTCGCGTTCTATTTTCGGGCCGTACAATGTGATGATCGCCAGTCCAATCAGCGGCACAATCAGCACCAGAGCCGCAAACAATAGCGTCAGACGGCTTATTGCTAAAGGACGGATGTGGGCATTGAGTATATTTGCCGGATCGATTAAAGTTCTGTGCCAACCTTTGAGCAACAGGTAAAGCAGGCCACTGGTGACGGCGACAAAAGCCAGGCCTTTTGCCAACTCGATATGTCCCTGAAGGGCTGCATCGTCAACGGCAAAGGTTAACAGATTGCCGGATGCAATTATCCACAGAGCTGCAAAAGCGGCATAAAGCAAGGCAACATTTATAGGGTTGAGTTGCTTAGGGATGATTTTCTGCAGTATCGGGCGCTTGCTCATCAGATTTAAATTTCGATCAACAATGATTGTTTGCCTTTAACAGGCGAATATTTTTTGCTGGTAAAATTTTAGCACAGCAAAAAAGCGCGGTTCGAATATGTTTTTTGTAAGTTATTGATTACAGGCGATGTTTTTTGATTGTGGCGGGTTAAAACGCATTTTGTATCCAGTCTATGTTGCCATTTCCGGAAATGGCAACCACGTCAAAGCGGATAGGGCCATTTGTTTTTTTTGAGGCAAGATAAACATGCGTAGCCGCAATGATGCGGGACTGTTTGGTACGGGTGACGCTTTCAACGGCACTGCCGTATTTATCGGTTTTGCGAAACCGGACTTCGATGATAACCAGCGTCTGCTTATCGGTCATGATTAAGTCGAGTTCGCCCTGTTTACAGCGAAAATTCCGGCTCACCGGTTTGAGTCCTTTTTTAATCAGAAAATTGTGAGCTTGTTCTTCGGCGCTTTCGCCGCGAATTAAATGTGCTGCTTTAAACTTAGTAAACAGCATCGTTAATCAGATTTCAGATTTTGCTCTTCAGCAGGTTTTGGGGCTGTATTTGCATTATTTTCAATAACAAAATCGCTCATTTCAGGCCGTCCGGCTGTGAACTTGGTGCAGACCAGCTTGCGCTGGATGCGCTGATCGTTAGTCAGCGATAGACTCCCGGTAGCGCCGGGATAGGGATTCGCGTTCAAGCTGTCCAAGCGGGTGGCTAGGTTGTAGGCGTCAATGCCCATCGCAATAAGACGTAAATAAGCACTGGGAAATTGTTTCCAGGTTTCTTTTAGTGCATCCATGCTGAGTTCGCCTTGATAGGCCTTGTTGAATAACCAAGGAGTGTCGCAAAAAGTTATTTTATTAAGGTCGGCATCTAGCGATGCATTGATTTGTCCGGTGTAGATGTTAGGCATAGCATAAACGGGAAGATCGCCGGCCTGATAAAATTGTAGCTGGGGATTGATGGAGCGCGCCTCGGCACTGTAAGCGCTTAACAAGATAGCATCGGCATCCTGTCGTCTCCTGGGGATATGTTTTACCCCAGGTATTAATGTAAGAATTTTATTGTAACGTTGTTCGCTTTCATTCAGGTTGAGCAGTTTTTGAATGGGTGCTGAAAAGTCGGTCTCTTTGGGGTTGTAGGTTTGTGTTTCTAGTATAGTGCCCCCCTGATTTTGCCAGTCTTCTGTTAAATAATTGGCGATCCGTTTACCCGTAGCGTTCTCAGGAATCAGCAGCAGCGCGTTTTGATGTCCATCCTCCGACGCTTTATGGGTAATTTGCTCGGCATCATCCAGTGGGCTGAGGCTAAATTGGTAGAGTAGGCTTTTTTGAAGGCCTGGAATATGATTTAAGGCCAGCACGGGTATGTTAAAAGTAACAGTATCGGTTAAGCTTTGGAGGCGTTCTTTATCAAGCGGACCGATGATTAATTGTGCGCCTTCTGCGACAGCTTGATTATATAGAGCTTGCGACGTTGACTGTTCGCTGTCGTAAAAGCGGAGGGTAGGTTTGGGCATGTTGCCGGCATGGTTATAGGCTGCCATAAAACCGGCGCGGATAGCCTTGGCTGCTTGGGCAAAAGTCCCTGATTCGGGCAGCAATAATGCGATGGCTTTGATTTGCAAGGGCGCATTTTCCGGCATGTCCTGAGAGCGGTTTAAGAAGCTTAAGTCAGCAGGATGCGTCGGGAAGGTTGAGCGCCATTGGTTTATTTGGGCATTAAAATCAGGCTGATTTATATGTTTTAAAATGTTGGCTAAAGACATCCAGCCGGCTAAAGTGTCTGTTTGGCTGGTCTGTAAGTCGGAGTCGGGCAACAGGCGTAATGCTTCAAGAATGGCGGACTGATTTTTTTCCAACTCATCGGGAGATGTTATTAACCGGTGTAGTTCAATTCTGGATTTGACGCTGTCAAACAGATTTCCTGTTAATGAATAGGCAAAGGCCTGCGATTGAAAATATTTAATCCGATTGTCCGGGTTGAGTTGCTGCGGTTGAATCAGCGCAAGATTTTCAATGGCTTGTTCCGCTTCGCCAAAGCTGAGTAGAATTTGGGCGTAAAGAAGGCTTAGTTGAGCGCGTTGCTCGGTTGAAAGATCAGCTGGATTAATCATATCGGCAGCCTGTTTTGCATTAACACCGTCACCTGTCTGGATTAACGATTCGATGGATTGCAAGCGTTGCTGATTTTGGTCTGAAAACGATGGCGTTCCGGGTTGCTGGTATAATTCAAGCACCTGCTTCGGCTGCTCATTTCTTATGAAAGGTTTTGTTACCAGTGCTTCTTGCTCAGACAAGGCGCGGTCCTCCGGTGGTTGCTCCTGCATTACGCTACCTCCTGCATCCGTGGCAGGCGTGGGTGCGCAACCGGAAAAAAACAATAGACCGGAAAGCAGAGCGCATAATAATGGCGGCTTATATTTGGGTCGCATCTTCAATAATTAGGGGTTTTCAAGTGAGTGTACCGAATGTCAAGTGAATGCGGCAAATTATACGTTGTTGCTACACCGATAGGTAATTTAGCAGATATTAGTTTCAGAGCGGTTGAAATATTAAAACAGGTCGATTTGATAGCCGCAGAAGATACCCGGCATGTAAAAATGCTGCTACAGCATTACGGCATTAGCAACAAGCTGATTTCGTTACATCAACATAACGAAGACAAAGCCTCTGCCGGATTGCTGGAAAAGCTGCGCGAGGGCTTATCGATTGCGCTGGTTTCCGATGCTGGAACTCCGTTGTTAAGCGACCCCGGTATGCCGCTGGTAAAAGCGGTCAAGGAGGCTGGGCTTGATGTGGTGCCGGTGCCGGGCGCTTGCGCGCTGATTGCGGCATTGTCTTCTTCGGGATTGCCTGTCACGCAGTTCGTTTTTGAGGGGTTTTCACCGAGAACTTCGTCAGCGCGAAAAGCATTTTTTAAAGAGCGCTTAATGTATCCAACAACTTGGATATTTTATGAATCCAGTCATCGAATTCTAGCTTCATTACAGGATATGTCGGAGGTATTGCCTCTGGATCGGCAGATTGTTATTGCCAGAGAACTGACCAAGTTGCATGAAACTATCGTGAAAACCAGTTTAGCTGAGGCGCTTAAATTGGTTGAGCAAGATGCCAATATGAGAAAAGGTGAGTTTGTGGTTATTGTCGATGGCGCTAACGTCGATAAAAAAGAGCAAATTATTACGCCCGAACAGGAAAAAATATTGCGTGTGTTATTAAGCGAATGCTCTATTAAGACCGCAGTTGCAATGGCTGTAGAAATTACCGGTGTTAGAAAAAAGCTGTTGTATCAGGCCGCATTAGACCTGGAAAAAACTAAAGAGGCTTAGTATTTTCGTTAATGCGGTTCGAGTGGTATTTTCTGGTCTGCTTTTTGCTTATAAATTAAGGCTGATGCATGTCGTATTGATGTAAATGTATGGTATACTGAACATTGAAAAAGTCGGCTGAGCAGTCGCTGTTTTATCGCAAGATAAAATGGAGGAAAGTCCGGGCTCCATTGGGCAGGGTGCCAGGTAACGCCTGGGAGGCGTGAGCCTACGGAAAGTGCCACAGAAAATATACCGCCTGTCACTTAGTGATCGGTAAGGGTGAAAAGGTGCGGTAAGAGCGCACCGCGCAACTGGCAACAGGAGTGGCATGGTAAACCCCACCCGGAGCAAGATCAAATAGGGGGACAGACGCGTGGCCCGCGCGGTCCCTGGGTAGATTGCTTGAGCTGCAAGGCGACTTGCAGCCTAGATGAATGACTGTTCTCGACAGAACCCGGCTTATAGGCCGACTTTTTCTTCCATTTTCCGAGTTTCGCTCGGTATTCTCCGTGTCTTGAAGAAGACGCAAAAACTGTCCGGTAATTATTGCGGCAGTAACATAATTTAGTTCTCATTTTTATCAAAAAATCTGGAAATTCCCGATAGTTTTGGACTTAAAGTGTTTTCTCATCAAGAGTAATTAAGATTTTGATAAAAAATAGGAATTATTTTTCCATGTTCTATGCAGTTATATCCCTCACAGATTGTGATGTAAGTCATTGTCAAAAAAGAAAGAATCTAAATGAAATCATCCTTGACTAGGGGTTATTTGAAAACTATAGTGGGCACAAGTGGTGAAAAGTGGAAAAAAAGGGTTTTTTGGGGATATCTGGGGTAAATTTTGTTTCGAGGCATTAGTTCAATCAATTTAGACGGCAAAGGACGTCTTGCAATCCCCACCCGCTACCGGGAGGAGTTACAGGATTGTTGCGAATGTCAAATGGTTGTGACGGTCGCCGTAAACGAACGATGCGTCGGAGAAAATGGTTGCTTGTGGCTTTACCCGATGCCTGAGTGGGAAAAACTCGAACAAACGATCAGTAAATTACCCACGCTAAATAAAATGGCCGGCAAGTTAAGGCGGTTTGTTATCGGTAATGCATCCGAGTGTGAAATGGATGGGCAAGGTCGTCTGTTATTGCCGGAAAAACTGAGAACATTTGCGAATATAGACAAAAAAATTGTCCTGGTTGGCCAGCTCAATAAATTTGAACTCTGGAATGAAGAAGCTTGGAGAGCAAAAGAGAGTGAATGGCTGGATGGCGACGATAATGAAGGATTGGAAGATTTAGGCTCTTTATCCTTTTAATACGGGAGATTTGTTAGTGGAACATTTGCCCGTTATGTTTGCAGAAGCGCTGCAACAGTTGGTTATTAAAAAAGACGGCGTTTATCTGGATTGCACTTTCGGAAGGGGCGGTCATAGTCAGGGAATTTTAGATATATTGGGAGCATCCGGTCGGTTGCTCGCCTTTGATCGGGACTTGGATGCGATTAACTCCGATTATGCGCAGGCCATGCTCAAGGATGAACGGTTTAAGCTGAAACACTGTTGTTTTTCCGAGTTAGAAAACGTAGTTGCAAGCGAAAGTCTGGTCGGAAAAATTGACGGCATTTTGATAGATTTGGGTGTGTCATCGCCGCAACTTGATAACCCGGAAAGAGGCTTTAGTTTTTTGCGCGACGGGCCATTGGATATGCGGATGGACGGCAATTCAGGCGTTACGGCAGCGCAGTGGTTAGCCGAAGTTGATGAAAAGGAGTTGGTCAAAGTTTTATTTGAATATGGCGAAGAGCGATTTGCACGGCGTATAGCGCATGCAATTGTGGAAAAAAGAGCCCAATCGCCTATTACAACAACCAGAGAGTTGGCAAAGCTTATAGAAGACGTAGTGCCGATAAAAGAAAAGCACAAACATCCTGCAACCCGTAGTTTTCAAGCAATCCGTATTGAAATCAATAACGAGTTGGAAGAGCTGAAGGCTGTTTTGCAGCAGTCTGCGCGGATTTTGAAATCAGGGGGGCAATTAGTGGTTATTTCTTTTCATTCATTGGAAGACCGCATCGTCAAACGTTTTATCCGATCCGAGTCCGGGGCCAAATATAATCCGGGCAAGTTGCCGATTAAAGAAGTCGATATTACTAAAGGTATCTTGAAAAAAGCAGGTAAAGCCCTGAAAGCAGGGCCGCAGGAAATTGCTCAAAATCCAAGGGCACGAAGCGCGGTCATGCGGGTAGCTGAGAGGGTTTAAGTGGCAACAGTTCGCTATATAGGGATGAGTGGATTGATATTGGTACTGTTGGTATCCGCTCTGGCCGTAATTTACAGTAAATATCAGTCGCGATTAATTTTTATTGAGATCCAAAAGCAGGAAAGAGCGTTGGATCAGTATGAAGTGGAATGGGGGCAGCTGCAATTGGAGCTGACAACGTTGGCTGAACAGAATCGGGTGGAACAAGTGGCGCGGGAGCAATTGAAACTGGTTATGCCGTTGCGGGAAAGAATAATTTATATAAAGCCGTAAATGATACATTTTCAAGGCAAAAATAACGCAAGTAGGCAGACCGGCGATTTTTCAGGCCGAAGAAAAATAGTAGTCGTTTTTATAATGGTTTGTATGGCGGTGCTAGTTGGCCGAGCTATCGATTTGCAAGTGCTGAATAAGCAGTTTCTTAAAGAACAAGGCGATATGCGCCATGTCAGCGATGTCTCGGTTTCGGCATACAGAGGCATGATAAAAGACAGAAACGGTGCGCCTTTAGCAATCAGTACGCCGGTAGAGTCCATTTGGATGAATCCGCAAGAGGTTGAGCCGG
The DNA here is from genome assembly GCF_004322395.1 of Methylobacter sp. Classification (GTDB taxonomy): domain Bacteria; phylum Pseudomonadota; class Gammaproteobacteria; order Methylococcales; family Methylomonadaceae; genus Methylobacter_A. The sequence goes on along the minus strand of NZ_SCTW01000132.1, from coordinate 32,761 downwards.
CAAAAGAAAACGAAATCAGGCAAATGGAAAAATTGTTGAATTTACCGAAAGGAAAGGTTCGTGAGCTGATTAAGGGCGATCAGCATAGACAGTTCGCTTATATTGCTCGCCAAGTGAGCCCGGTAGTTGCCGATCAGGTAAAGGCCCTGAAACTTACTGGAATTTATTTTGAACGGGAATTCAAGCGTTTTTACCCTACAGGAGAGGTTTCTGCGCATTTAGTCGGTTTTACCGATATTGATGATATAGGGCAGGCGGGGCTTGAATCGGGATATGAAAGATCATTAAAAGGCATTCCAGGTAGCAAGCGGGTGATCAGGGATGGGCAGCGCCGAATTATTGAAGACGTAGAAAACATAAAAGAGCCGATCGCAGGCAGGAATTTAGAGTTAAGCATTGATCAACGCATCCAGTACTTGGCATATCGCGAGTTGCAGTTGGCCGTCAATCTTAACAAAGCCAAATCAGCGGCGCTGGTGGTACTGGATGCAAAAAGCGGGGAAATTCTGGCGGCAGTGAATCAGCCGTCATTTAACCCGAATAGCAGAAAGAGCTTAAAGGAAAGTTTATACCGGAACAGGTCGTTAACAGACGTATTCGAGCCGGGATCGACGGTTAAGCCATTTGTTGTTGCAGCGGCTCTGGACGGGAGATATGTCAAGCCGGATGAGGTTTTTGAAACCCACGGATTTCTTCAGGTCGGTAATCATCTGGTTAAGGACGTGCATAATTACGGAGCGCTGGATTTGACCGGAGTGTTGAAGAAATCCAGTAATGTTGCGGTTAGTGAGATGGCATTGAGGATGCCGCCGGAATATTTTTGGGGAATTTACAACAAGTTGGGTTTTGGCGTTGCTGCCGGTTCCGGCTTCCCAGGAGAAGCCAACGGAAGCTTGCTTGATTACCAAAACTGGCACGAATTCGACAGAGCGACATTGTCATTCGGCTATGGTGTGAGCACATCGGCACTGCAATTGGCAAGAGCGTATACGGCGTTGGCTGATGACGGCATTTTACATTCGGTTAGCTTATTAAAACGGGATGAAGATGTCGATCAACAACGGGTATTTTCAGCCAAGACGGCCAAGAGAGTCAGAGCCATGCTGGAAAGTGTACTTATGAAAGACGGCACAGCATACGAAGGAAGAGTCGACGGTTACAGCGCCGCCGGTAAAACCGGGACGGTAAAAAAAGCCGGAGCGGGCGGATATGTTGAGAAAAGCTATTTTTCTGTTTTTGCAGGCATGGCCCCGGCCAAGAATCCGAGATTGATTATCGTAGTTATGATTGATGAGCCTTCAGCGGGACAATACTATGGTGGGATAGTCTCAGCACCGGTGTTTTCCAAAGTGATGGCAGGAGCCTTAAGGGTATTAGAGGTTGCGCCCGACCAGCAGGATAACATGCCGATCTTATTGACAAGGCAAGGCTTACAGTAATAAAGATGCAGGAGCAGCATAGCGGTGTGCCTAGTCTGAAAGACTTATTAAATGGACTGGTCTCGTTTTCGGAGCAGGGAAATATGCCGATTACAGGCTTGACTTTGGATAGCCGGGAAGTGGTTGGCGGTGATGCATTTATTGCTTTAGCCGGAGCCAAGCAGCATGGCTTGGTACATGTTGAGCAGGCTATCAATAATGGAGCCTGTGCGGTAATTTTCGATCCGGCCGGGAACGGTGTACAGCTGGCAGAGATTTTGCGGCGCAAGATGTCTACGCGAATACCGATCATTGCTGTGGAAAATTTAGGCTTAAAGTTGGGCGAGCTGGCCGCGCGTTTTTATGGTGATCCATCCCGGTTTATGACCGTTATCGGTATTACCGGCACTAATGGCAAAACGTCTTGCAGTCAGTTTTTAAGCCAGATGCTGGATGACTGCGGAATTATAGGGACGCTCGGCTGGGGAGAATGGGGCAAGCTTAACAAGACGCTGAACACCACGCCCGATGCGCTGGCAATTCAGAAAATACTGGCTGAATTATTAAAGAATAAAAAGCGAGCGGTAGCGATGGAAGTGTCCTCGCATGGCTTGGAGCAAGGCCGGGTCAACGGAGTAATGTTTAAAGGAGCGGTATTTACCAATATTAGCCGCGATCATCTGGATTATCACGGCACGATGGACGCTTATGTGCAGGCCAAACTGGCGCTGTTGAAAACGCCGGGTTTAGCTTTCGCAGCAGTGAATTTGGATGATGCGTACAGCGAGCGGATTATTGCCGCGGTGCCCGAATCGGTACAGCTATGGCATTTCAGCAGTAAGGGAAAAACATCGGATTCAGGCGAATCCGTTAATGCAGAAAATATATTGCATAAAGCCGATGGAATCGAATTTGACGTGCGTTGGCGGGATGAACGGCAACGGCTGAAAGTACCACTCTACGGCGATTTTAATATAGAGAATGTTCTGGCCGTTTTGACTGCAATATTGGCTATGGGTATCTCATTGGACGTCGCAGCTAAAAAGCTGACCTCCATACAGCCGGTCATTGGCCGTATGGAGCGTTTTGGGACAGAGACCGATCCAATGATTTTTGTGGATTACGCTCATACCCCGGATGCGTTGGAAAAAGTTTTGTCCAGCTTGCGACAGCATTGCAAGCAGACTTTATGGGTGGTGTTCGGTTGCGGCGGAAACAGGGATACGGGTAAACGTTCGCAAATGGGAGAAATTGCCGAGCGATGGGCGGATCGAGTCGTTATTACCGATGACAATCCGCGCTATGAAAACGGACTGGATATAGTTAACGATATTTTGGCCGGTTGCAGATCGACTAAAGTTGAAGTCATTCAAAACAGAGAACAGGCGATACAAACAGTGGTAATAAGTGCAGCTAAAAACGATTGCATTGTGATTGCAGGCAAAGGCCATGAGCAATATCAGGAAAGCAATGGTGTGTGCATACCTTTTAGCGACAGGCAGGTTGTGCTAGACGCATTGAGCAGGCGGAATCGATGAATATGATGCTGAGTGAGATTGCTGCATACGTGCACGGAAAATTGGTCGGGGAAGATGTTGCGATCTCATCGGTCAGTATAGACACAAGAGCGATAGAACCGGTACAGCTTTACATCGCGATTAAAGGCCATAACTTCGATGGCAATGAGTTCGTAGTAGCGGCAGAGCAAAACGGTGCTGCGGGAGCAATTGTGCATCCGGGTATTGGCTCAACAATACCGCATATCGTTGTTGATGATACGCGCCTGGCACTGGCTGAACTTGCGGGTGCTTGGCGGAAAAAATCGACAGCGTCGGTAATTGGTATTACCGGCAGTAACGGCAAAACGACCGTCAAGGAAATGGTGGCGGCGATATTGAGCGTCAATGCCAATACTCTGTTTACCAAAGGCAACTTAAATAATGACATCGGTGTGCCTTTAACTTTATTGCGCTTAAACGAGCAACACCGGTATGGCGTTATCGAGATGGGCGCGAACCATCCGGGCGAAATTGAATATACCAGCCGATATGCACAGGCCGATGTTGCGATCATTACCAATGTCGGGGCGGCGCATATAGAAGGTTTCGGTAGTGTTGACGGTGTCGCCCAAGCGAAAGGGGAAATAATCCAGACGCTTAAACAGGACGGCGTGGCGGTTCTTAACCGCGATGATGCATATTTCGACTATTGGAAGTCGGTAGCAGGAACAAGAAAGATCATATCGTTTGGGATCGATGGAGCGGCGACAGTGACGGCGCATTCCGTTAAAACAGAAATTGTTAACGATGCATTCGCTACAAGTTTTGAATTAGTGACCGACGCCGGCGTATCGACAGTGAAACTAAAGCTGGCAGGCCGGCATAATGTCCTTAACGCACTGGCAGCAACTGCGGCATGCCTAGCGCTGGACATTGACCTGCAACAGATTAAACAGGGACTGGAAAGCGTAAAACCGGTTACAGGGCGATTGCAGCCGCTGGTAAGCCGCTTAGGCAACATTGTTATAGATGATACTTATAACGCCAATTCGGCTTCACTGAAAGCAGGGCTGGATGTGCTGGCTAACTGTACAGGTAAGCGTTGGCTGGTTTTGGGCGCTTTTGGAGAGTTGGGGCCTGAGAGTCCGAGAATACATGAAGAAATGGGTGAACTGATTAAATCAAGTGGTGTCGTGCGTCTCCTCGCTATAGGTTCTGATGCCCGAAATACTGTAAAGGTTTTTGGCAAAGGAGCCACTTTTTTTGATACCCAAAATGAATTGATTGAAATGTTAAAGCAAGAGCTTAAGGGCGATGAAGCGATATTGGTCAAAGGATCAAGGGCTCAGCGCATGGAAAACGTAGTAGCCGGATTGGTTGAAAATTTTCGCTCCTCGGCAACGGCTTCTGTATCACCTCAAGCGTCTACTTGCAGTACCCTGCCTGCTGCGTCGATGCAGTCGAGTTCAGGATGCTTACCTGCATCTATGTAGGTGAAATTTTAGGATATAAATTAATGTTACTTTATTTTGCAGATTATTTAATGACGTTTGATGGAGGGTTCCGGGTTTTTCATTACCTGACGTTTCGAGCCATTCTCGGCGCCTTAACTTCATTACTCATTTCTTTCATTATCGGCCCTAGTATGATCAGGAGATTGAGCCACAACAAGATCGGACAAAGCATCCGCGATCTGGGGCCTCAATCGCATTATGAGAAGAAAGGCACGCCTACCATGGGCGGGACTTTGATACTGGTCGCCATCGCTTTCAGCACGTTGATGTGGGCGGATCTCGGCAACCGTTATATTTGGGTTATTTTATTGGTGACTCTGGGTTACGGCATTATCGGTTTTATTGATGATTATAGAAAAGTCATCAAGGGCAACAGCGACGGTCTGTCGGCAAAAGCTAAATACACTTGCCAATCGGTCATAGGCTTAATGGCGGCGATTTTTTTGTACAAAACAGCAATACTGCCTGCAGAAACCCAACTGATAGTCCCGTTCTTTAAAGACGTCATGCTGGATATGGGCTGGCTGTATATAGTTCTGACCTATTTCGTAATTGTCGGAACCAGCAATGCAGTCAACTTGACCGATGGTCTCGACGGCTTGGCGATTATGCCGACCGTAATGGTCGCGACCGGCCTTGGGATTTTTGCATATCTGTCGGGGCATGTAACTTTTTCGCAATATCTGGCGATACCTTATTTACCCAATGCCGGAGAATTGATCGTATTTTGCGCTGCTTTGGTCGGCGCCGGATTAGGCTTTTTATGGTTTAACGCTTATCCCGCGATGGTATTCATGGGCGATGTCGGCGCGCTGGCGCTGGGCGGAGCACTAGGGGTATTGGCGGTGTTGGTTAGGCAGGAAATCGTGTTGATGATTATGGGCGGCGTGTTCGTCATGGAAACGGTGTCGGTAATTATCCAGGTGGCCTCATTCAAAATGACCGGGAAACGCGTTTTCCGTATGGCGCCGATCCATCATCATTTTGAATTGAAAGGATGGCCTGAACCTCGCGTTATCGTGCGATTCTGGATAATTACCGTTATTTTGGTATTGATTGGCTTGGCTACTTTGAAACTGAGATAAGAGAATGGATAGCGCAGCAATTATTGAATTGTTAAAGAAAAACTTTGCGTTAGAGCCGCAAACCTCCAAGATTTTGGTTGTGGGTCTTGGCGACACAGGAATTTCCGTTGCGCATTATTTGCAAAGTTTAGGTTTTAAATTTGCCATTACCGATAGTCGCGCTAAGCCGCCGATGATGGAAGAGTTTTTTCAGCAAATGCCTGATACGCCGGTGTTTACCGGAGGCTTTGACGAGGCCGCATTTAAGGTGGCGACCCATCTGGTGGTCAGTCCCGGCGTATCGCTTAATGAACAGGCGATTATAAAAGCCATAGCCAACGGCTCGAAAATCGTCAGCGATATAGACCTGTTTGCCTGCTCAGTCGATGCGCCTATTGTTGGGATCAGCGGCTCCAACGGTAAAAGCACAGTGACCACCATGCTCGGTGAGATGGCAAAAGCGGCAGGGATTCAAGTGGGCGTAGGCGGAAATCTTGGCACGCCGGCCTTGGATTTGCTGGCGTTGAATGCACAACTTTACGTGTTGGAATTATCAAGTTTTCAACTGGAACGAACTTCAGCCTTGAATGCAGCGGCTGCGACAGTTCTCAATGTTAGCGCCGACCATCTGGACAGGCATGCCGATTTAGCCGAATACGCACGGGAAAAACAAAGAATTTTCAAGGGAGACGGCGTCATGATCATCAATATCGATGATCCAGTAGTCTCTGCAATGCAGGATGACAGCAGAAAGACATTTACCTTCTCAATTAACAAAAAAGCCGATTTTCATTTGGCCTATCAGGAAGATACAGAATACCTGATGCATAACGAATCATGCCTGATGCCGCTGGCTGAATTGCCGCTAGAAGGCAGGCATAACGCGGCCAATGCTTTGGCCGCATTAGCCTTGGGTGTGTCTGTGGGGTTGGATGAACAGGTCATGTGCGATGCTTTGCGAAAATTCAAAGGGTTGAGCCACCGGATGCAGCGCGTTGCAGAAATACGCGGCGTTACCTGGGTTAATGATTCAAAAGCGACCAATATCGGCGCTTGTGTAGCAGCGTTGCAAGGTTATGCGCGCAAGGTCATCCTTATTGCAGGCGGCGATGCAAAAGGCGCCGACATGAACGAATTGACGCCTGCAATCAAAGAGAAAGCAAAAAGCGTGGTATTGATGGGCAAGGATGCCGCTTTGATAAAGCAGGCTCTGAATGATTGCGTACCTGTTTATTCGGCAGACAATATGACCCAAGCGGTACAGATTGCAGCGGGTCTTGCCGATGCGGGTGAGAGCGTATTACTTTCGCCTGCCTGCGCCAGTCTTGATCAATATAAAAATTATCAGGACCGCGGCGAAAAATTTACTAAAGCGGTATTGGCCTTGGTCGACCGGGCGTCATCGTCTAAAGCGGCAACATTAGCCCCTCCATCAGTAGCCGCGATATGAATAGGCAACTGCTCCAGAGGCATAAATGAAACCAATGCACAGACGGGTTAGTCGATTTCATTTTGATCCGGTGCTGTTTTCGGTGACTATCAGTTTATTACTGATCGGCTATGTAATGGTCGCATCCGCCTCATTGCATCTAGGCATAAAACTGACCGGCGACGGCTTTTATTATCCGGTCAGGCAACTGATGCATATCGGGTTAGGGTTGATTTTCGGCGGGGGCGTCGTATCGGTGCCTATGCGGGTTTGGGAAGAGTATGGGCCTCGGTTGTTTATAGCGGGATTGCTGTTATTAATCATAGTGCTGATCCCCGGCCTCGGCGTAAAGGTTAACGGCAGTGTGCGCTGGTTGTCGCTAGGCGGAGTGAGAATACAAGTGTCCGAAGTGGTCAAATTTTTTTCCGTCATTTATATGGCCGGGTATGTCAATCGACATCAGCAATCAGTGCAGAATTCGGCTTTCGGATTGCTCAAACCCTTAGGGCTGTTTTCGGTAGCCAGCTTGTTATTGTTGTTGGAGCCGGATTTCGGTTCAGCTGTGGTTATTTTAATGATAGCGATGGGCATCATGTTTTTAGCCGGAGCGAGATTATCTCAGTTCATAGTGCTGTTGTTGATAATCGGTGTGCTGGCGATGTTGTTGGTGTATTTTTCGCCCTACCGTTTGGTTAGGGTCACCAGTTTTATGGATCCTTGGGCCGATCCGTTGAAGACCGGTTTTCAATTGGTCCAGGCGCTTATTTCGTTCGGGCGCGGGGAATGGTTGGGAGTGGGTTTGGGTAGCGGCATACAAAAATTATTTTATCTGCCCGAAGCCCATACGGATTTTTTGTTCTCAGTGGTGGCGGAAGAACTGGGTTTGGTTGGAGTCGTGACTGTTATTGGATTATTTACGCTGTTGGTATGGCGCACTTTTGCAATAGCCGCGGCCGCAGAAAAAGTAGGTCAACGGTTTTCCGCATTTATTGCCTATGGTTTGGGAATTTGGTTCGGCTTTCAGGCATTCGTCAATATGGGCGTCAATATGGGTATATTGCCGACCAAAGGTTTGACCTTGCCGTTGATGAGTTATGGCGGCGGCAGCATGATGATCATGTGCTGTGCGGTTGCATTGCTATTTAGGGTGCAAAATGAAGTTGCAGAAATAAATGCGGGTATACCAAAGAGAAACCGGCATGGATAAAAGCATAGTTATTATGGCTGGGGGAACCGGCGGGCATGTGTTTCCTGCATTAGCGGTAGCTCAAGAACTGATTGAAAAAGGCTGGCAGGTCAGTTGGCTGGGTACGCAGAAAGGGTTGGAAGGTCGAGTGATTCCGGAGCAGGGTATAGAGATCGACTGGCTATCGGTTGCCGGCGTACGAGGCAAAGGATGGTTGCCGAAAATAACAGCCGTGCTGCTGCTGGTGAAAGCCTGTATACAAGCAAGAAAGATACTGCGAAAACGCAAGCCTGATGTAGTGTTAGGTATGGGCGGGTTTGTTGCAGGCCCAGGCGGACTGATGGCAAAACTCTTAGGTATACCCTTGATTATTCATGAGCAAAACCGGGTGCCGGGCACCACTAACCGGTTGCTGGCGCGCATGGCCAATCAGGTGTTGGAAGCATTTCCGGACAGCTTTAATAAAAAGTTTAACGCCAAATTTACCGGCAACCCGTTAAGGAAACAGTTTGTAATCCCCCCTAGCCCCCCTTTTTCAAAGGGGGGATTAGCCTCCCCCTTTGAAAAAGGGGGATCGAGGGGGATTAACATATTGGTCGTTGGCGGCAGTCAAGGAGCCCAAGTATTGAATGAGGTTGTGCCTGATGCACTTGCAACTTTGGGTCCCGACCTGTCGAATGGAAATTCAGTGGAAATAAAGCACCAAACCGGCAATGCAATGCGGGAGCAGGTCGATAGCCGGTATAAAGAATTAGGCGTAAAAGCGGAAGTGAGTGCTTTTATTGAAGATATGGTGTCGGCTTACCAATGGGCGGATCTGATAATTTGCCGATCCGGTGCAATGACCGTCAGCGAAGTGGCTGCGGCAGGAGTTCCGGCTATTTTTATACCATTGCCGAACGCGATTGACGATCATCAAACAGCTAATGCCCGGTATTTAACCGATGCCGGTGCAGGGCTGATATTGATGCAAAAAGATTTGAATGCGGCAACGCTGGTAGAACATATAACAAAAGTGATTAAGCAATTGGATGTAATGAGTAAAACTGCAAAAAAATACGCAAGATTGGATGCGACCGAAATCGTTGCCGGTGTTTGCATGGCCGAGGCGGGATTATGACCTTTCCTAACAGTCAGATGCAGGCCCAGGCATTAGGCAGCATCGACCGGATACATTTTGTCGGCATAGGCGGAACCGGCATGAGCGGCATTGCCGAGGTGTTGTCGAACCTCGGTTATCAAGTCTCGGGCTCGGACATTAAAGAAAGTGCAGTAACAGCAAGACTGGCTGGTTTGGGCGTGGCCATCAATATCGGCCATAAGCGGGAAAATATAGCCAAGGTCGATGTAGTGGTAGCTTCCAGCGCGATCGACCGCAGCAATGAAGAAATTGATGAAGCGTATATCCAAAGAATACCGGTTATTCCGCGCGCGGAAATGCTGGCCGAATTGATGCGCTTCAGGTTTGGTATTGCCGTTGCCGGAACGCATGGTAAAACCACAACGACCAGTTTGACCGCGAGCATTCTGGCAGAGGGCGGGCTTGATCCTACCTTTGTAATTGGCGGACGCTTAAACAGCGCGGGCAGTAATGCCAAATTAGGTTTGGGGCATTATTTGGTTGCCGAAGCCGATGAAAGCGACGCGTCATTTTTATATTTGCAGCCGATGATGGCGATAGTTACCAATATCGACCAGGATCATATGGCGACCTATGAAGGCAGTTTTCAGCGATTAAAAGATACATTTAGGGAGTTTCTGCATCATTTGCCTTTTTACGGATTGGCGGTGATGTGTCTGGATGATGAAGGCGTCAGGGCGATCCTGCCGGAAATATCCAAGCCGGTAACGACTTACGGCGTGCATGAAGATGCCGATGTCCGCGCGGTAAATATTAAACAAGAAGGCATGCATACCTCTTTTGAAGTCATACGAAGAGGCGACTATCCGCCGTTACAAGTCACCTTGAATATGCCCGGTTGGCATAACATGCTCAATGCGCTTGCGGCTATTAGCGTCGCAACCAAACTGGCGGTCGATGATGCAGCCATCATTAGGAGTTTGGGGGCGTTTAAAGGTGTAGGCAGGCGGTTCCAGATTAACGGCGACTTGCCGATGGGCGAGGGCAAACTGACACTGGTTGATGACTATGGGCATCATCCGCGCGAGATTGCCGCGACGCTTGAGGCCTTGCGTCAGGCTTGGCCGGACCGGCGTAAAGTGATCGTTTTTCAGCCGCATCGGTATACCCGCACCCGGGATTTATTTGAAGATTTCGTGCAAGTGCTGTCGACCGTTGACGTGCTGATCCTGATGGATGTTTACTCGGCAGGTGAAACGTCGATTCCCGGCGCGGACGGCAGGGCATTAAGCCGGGCAATCCGTGTGCGCGGACAGGTTGATCCGGTATTTGTCGAAAATTGGGAAGAATTGCCGCAAATACTGGCGAGCATTGTAAAGCCCGAGGATGTGGTATTGACCATGGGCGCGGGCAATGTCGGGCAGATAGCCGCACAGTTGCCGCAGTTGTTGGCAGAGACGTTGCAGGAAAAGGCCTCAACTGGAAATGATTTGTGAAAGGCCGTTTACTCAAGCAGGAAAAACTGGCGAAGTACACTAGTTGGCGCGTTGGCGGACCTGCGGATCGGCTGTACATTCCGCAAGACCGGCAGGATTTGATCGAGTTTATAAAGGCTCTGCCTGAATCCGAGCCGATGTTCTGGATGGGCTTGGGCAGTAATTTATTAATCAGGGATGGCGGTATACGCGGTACCGTGATTAACACAAAAGGACGGTTAAAAGAGATGAACTTAACCGACGATGGTTCGGTTTATGTTGAAGCAGGCGTTCCCTGCGCGCATGTGGCGCGTTTTTGCGGAGAGCGAGGCTTAATCGGTGCGGAGTTTCTGGCGGGTATACCCGGAACCATGGGCGGAGCCTTAAAAATGAATGCCGGAGCCTTTGGCGGAGAAACCTGGGCTATCGTTAAAAGCGTTGAAATGCTGGATACAGTGGGTAACGTAACAGATAGAAAACCGCAGGATTTTAAAGTCGGTTATCGGTCGGTAAAGGGTTTTGATAACGAGTGGTTCATATCTTGCCTGTTAACATTGCAGCAAGGCGACACGGCAGCAAGTCAAGATAAGATCAAAGGATTATTGGAAAAACGGGGAGCGACGCAGCCGACTAATCAGCCTAGTTGCGGTTCGGTATTTAAAAACCCGGAAGGCGATTATGCGGCAAGATTGATTGAGCAAACCGGATTAAAAGGCTACGCGATCGGCGGTGCTTGTGTATCGGAAAAACATGCGAATTTTATCGTCAATACCGGCAATGCAACGGCAGCGGACATAGAAGCTCTGATTCATTATGTGCAGGAACAAGTTAAACAACAGCAGGGGGTAGTCTTGCAGACTGAGGTTTGTATGGTAGGTGAAGCAGTATGAAATCATTGGCGCTAAATCAGCCAGAACAATTCGGCCGTGTCGCGGTAATGATGGGTGGCTCGGCGGCGGAAAGAGAAGTCTCTTTAAGAAGCGGGGCAGCCGTTTACGAAGCGTTAAAAAATAAAGGTGTGGATGCGATTGCGGTTGATGTGACAGGCAGTCCGATAGACGCGTTGGCAGGGCAAAAGGTCGACCGGGTATTTAACATTATCCACGGACGCGGCGGCGAAGATGGCGTATTGCAAGCGATTCTGGAAGTATTGAGAATTCCCTATACCGGCAGCGGTGTGATGGCATCGGCATTGAGTATGGATAAACTTCGAACCAAGCTGTGCTGGCAGGGTTACGGTTTAGTTACGCCTAAATGGTGCTTGTTGAAAGATGAATCCGATCTTGATGAATGTATAGAAAAGCTGGGTTTCCCGGTTATCGTCAAACCGGCGCAGGAAGGCTCAAGCATAGGCATGAGCAAGGCGACTAATCGGGATGAATTGCAAAAAGCCTTGGCCGTGGCGGCAAAATACCGTTGCGATGTCTATGCGGAGGCTTGGGTTACCGGTAAGGAATATACCGTTGCGGTATTGGATGGCGAGGCGTTACCTGCTATTCGATTGGAAACGCCAAATGCGTTTTACGATTACGAAGCTAAATATCAGGCAACAACAACGCAATATCATTGCCCTTGCGGTCTGAGCCAGGACCAGGAGCAGTTTATCCGGGACTTGGCGGTAACAGCTTGCAAAGTTGTTGGCGTTAAAGGCTGGGGAAGGGTGGACGTATTTATTGACGATGCAGGGCAGTATCAGTTGATTGAGGTCAATACCGTTCCCGGCATGACCGACCACAGCCTGGTGCCGATGGCGGCGAGACAGGCGGGCATGGATTTTGAAGAATTGGTTTGGCGTATTCTGGAAACCAGCTGCGGAAATGATTAATGGCTGTTGGAAAAGTCACAATAACCGTATTGCTGCTGGCTGGTCTGGCCTGGATGGCGGTTGTTGGCGTTAAAAGCCTTCCGGTTAAATATGTGCGTACCGAAGGAGTTTTTCAATATCTCAGTAAGGACGAGATAAAGGCAGCGTTGCAACCGTTGGTGATAACCGGTTTTTTCGATGCCGATATGCAGGCCATTCATCAGGCTGTTTCGGAATTGACTTGGGTGGATACGGTTACCGTTAAACGAGTCTGGCCCGATGCGATAGATATAAAGATACGAGAAAAGAAGCCCTACGTGCGGTGGGGGCAGAACCAACTGGTCAGCGCACGCGGCGAGATCATTACGCCGAAGAATATAGATGCTTTTAAGAACTTGCCTATATTGCAAGGGCCGGAGCAGCAACAGCTTAAAACGTTGGAAATAATGAAAGGCGTAAACACCGCTTTAGCCGATCAGTCTATGAAAATGGCGGAGTTTACAATTAATGATCGGTGGGCATGGAAGATTAAACTTACAACAGGATTGGAAATACTGTTGGGACGAAATGAACAGTTAAAGAAATTACAGCGGTTTTTGAAAACGTTGGAAGTTCTAGGGCAAGAACAGGTTGAGAAAATAGCAATAGTCGATTTGAGGTATCCCAACGGATATGCGGTTTCATGGAAACCGGGAACTGAAGAGATTGACTGGTCGCATCGGTTCCTTTCCGATAGCGACACTTCCGCCATTCCTGGCGGTCGGAAAGAAATTGCCAACCCCCCAACGTGAAATAGATGGTTAATCTTAAGAGTTGATGCAGAGTAAACAAAAATGGCGAAAAAAGCAGAGCGTAATTTAATAGTTGGACTGGACATCGGTACGTCAAAAGTCGCTGCTATTGTTGGTGAACTTTCCAGTGATGGCAATATTGAGATCATAGGCATTGGATCAACACCGTCGCGAGGCTTGAAAAAAGGTGTGGTAGTAAATCTGGAATCGACCGTGCAATCCATACAGCGCGCTATTGAAGAGGCCGAATTAATGGCCGGATGCCAGATCAGGTCGGTTTATGCGGGTATTGCGGGGAGCCATATCAGAAGCCTTAATTCTCACGGTATCGTGGCTATTAAGGACAAGGAAGTGACCCAGTACGATATAGACAGGGTAATCGATTCCGCGCGCGCGGTGGCGATCCCTGCCGATCAAAAGATTTTGCATATTCTGCCCCAGGAGTTCGTGATCGATCTTCAGGAAGGCATTAAGGAGCCTATCGGGATGTCGGGTATTCGCTTGGAGGCCAAGGTGCACATGGTTACCGGCAGCGTCAGCGCCTCGCAAAATATCGTCAAGTGCATCCGGCGCTGCGGACTGGAAGTCGATGATATTGTGCTGGAGCAATTGGCATCCTGTAATTCAGTGCTCACCGATGATGAAAAAGAGTTGGGTGTTTGTCTGATCGATATTGGCGGCGGCACCACGGATATTGCGATTTTTGTAGACGGTGCGATAAAACACACGGCAGTAATCCCGATAGCCGGTGATCAGGTGACCAATGATATTGCAGTCGCGCTACGTACGCCGACACTGAATGCCGAAGATATCAAACGAAAATATGCCTGCGCTTTGACGCAATTGGCGAATGTTGATGAAGTCATTGAGGTGCCCAGTATCGGCGATAGAGCGCCGCGCAAGATTTCAACGCAAAATCTGGCGGAGATTATTGAGCCCCGCTATGAAGAATTAATGCTGCTGGTTCAGTCAGAGCTGAGACGCAGCGGTTTTGAAGAATTAATTGCCGCCGGGATAGTGCTAACAGGCGGCAGTTCAAAAGTTATGGGATTAATCGATTTGGCGGAAGAGATTTTCCATATGCCGGTTCGCATGGGTGGGCCGCAAAATGTAACGGGGTTGACTGAAGTGGTAAAAAATCCGATTCATTCCACAGGGGTCGGATTGTTAATGTATGGAAAAGAACATCAGGGTATTGGCAGGGGAATTGACTCTGAAGGTCCCAGTGTGTTCTCAAGAATGAAAAATTGGTTTCAAGGTAATTTTTAATAGTTTATTAAGTAATTAAGGGGCAGAGGTAATGGTTATGAAATATGAATTAATGGATATGAGCAACGAGCATGCGGTCATTAAAGTAATCGGTGTCGGCGGCGGTGGCGGCAATGCAGTCAGCCACATGGTTGGGAATCTTGTCGAAGGGGTTGAGTTTATTTGCGCAAATACCGATGCGCAGGCGCTTAGAAAATTAAACGTTGGTACGATTATCCAGTTAGGTGTCGAATTGACTAAAGGCCTGGGTGCCGGCACCAATCCTGAAATTGGAAGAATGGCGGCAGACGAAAACAAAGAGCGTATCAGAGAGGTTTTACAGGGCGCCGATATGGTTTTCCTGACAGCAGGCATGGGCGGCGGTACCGGTACCGGTGCGATCCCTGTTATTGCTGAAATTGCCAGAGGCATGGGAATCCTGACGGTCGCAGTAGTGACCAAGCCTTTTTCGTTTGAAGGCAAAAAGAAATTGGTAACAGCAGAGCTAGGTATTGCGGAGCTTGAAAGGTATGTTGATTCATTGATCATCATCCCAAACCAAAAATTATTGCCGGTATTGGGCAACGATGTATCTTTGGTCAATGCGTTTAGAGCGGCTAACGATGTGTTATTGGATGCCGTGCAAGGCATTACCGAACTTATCGTTCATCCCGGCATGATTAACGTCGACTTTGCGGATGTCAGAACAGTAATGTCCGGTATGGGTGCTGCGATTATGGGTACCGGCTCGTCAAAAGGAGAATATCGGGCTCGTGAAGCGGCGGAAAAAGCCATTGCTTGTCCATTGTTGGAGGACATTAATTTACAAGGTGCGCGCGGTATTTTGGTTAATATTTCAGCAGCGGATATGGGCATTGCCGAGTTCGATGAAGTCGGTAATATTGTTCACGAATTCGCTTCGGAAGACGCAATTATTAAAATCGGCATGTCAATTAATCCGGAATTGGGTGATGATATTAAAGTAACTGTTGTTGCTACAGGAATGGGCATGCCATCAAAGGTCGTTAAGCTTGCGCCTAAAGCGCCAGCCGGTTATGCCAATCAAAATGTGGCCGGTGAAGTTAATTATGAAGGTCTGGATAAACCGACAGTTATGCGACAAAACAAAACCGAAGGCAGAGAAAAGCGTTTTGGAGCTCAGCCTAAAAAAGACATGGATTTAGATTATCTGGATATCCCGGCTTTTTTAAGACGCCAAGCAGACTAGTGAAGGGTAGACAAAGGATTCAGTCTTCGGGTCCCATTGTGATAAAATTTGCGGTTTTTGCCCTCTTTACTTAGCGTTATTTATTTTATGATTAAACAGCGAACCTTAAAAAACACAATCAGGGCAACAGGTGTAGGGCTACACACGGGCGATAAAGTTTATTTAACTTTACGCCCGGCTGATGCGAATACCGGAATCAGATTCCGCAGAGTCGATTTGGAAAATCCGGTGACCATTGAAGCAACGCCGGAAAATGTCGGCGAAACTATGCTGTCGACAACCCTGGTTGCAGGCGATATAAAAATATCGACCATAGAACATTTGCTTTCGGCTTTTGCCGGCTTAGGCATAGACAATGCAATTATCGATGTCAGCGCGGCAGAGGTTCCGATTATGGATGGCAGTGCCGGGCCTTTTGTATTTTTGCTCCAGTCTGCGGGAGTTGAGGAGCAGGACAGCCCTAAGCAGTATATTCGGATAAAGCGCAGTATAAGGGTCGAGGATGACGATAAATGGGCTGCTTTTGAGCCATTTGAAGGGTTCAAGGTTACTTTTACGATTGATTTCGAGCACCCGGCTTTTCAAGACCATGTCAAAACCGCCACAATGGATTTTTCATCGACTACGTTTGTCAAAGAAGTCAGCCGAGCCAGAACTTTTGGTTTCATGAAAGATATTGAACGGCTGCGGCAAAATAATTTGGCCTTGGGTGGAAGCCTTGATAACGCAATTGTGGTTGATGATGATAAAGTCGTCAATGAAGACGGCCTGCGTTATGCGGATGAATTTGTTAAGCATAAAATTCTCGACGCAATAGGTGATTTATATCTGTTGGGACATAGCCTGATTGGTGAGTTTACCGGTTACAAATCGGGTCATGGCTTGAACAATAAATTACTTCGCGCTTTATTAAATGATAAAGAGGCTTGGGAAATGGTTACTTTTGAAGAAGAAGAAAACGCCCCGATTTCCTTTATGCGCTCTGCCGAGTCGCCCAGATCTGCTGCATAAAGTTGTAGCGAGCGGCCAGCCCCTGACTGGTTAATCAGTCAGGGGTTTAGGTTTTGACAGTTTTGCCAGCGTTGCGCTTAATTTAAGTAAAGCCCCTTTCAATTGTTCATCCGAAACAGTCAGACAGTGATTGCGGATGAAGTCTATATTTTCTGCCGAAGGAATGTTCGGCTTCCTGCCGGAAGGCGTTGCTTGTAACGTCTTTCCTCCTATTTTAATTTGCATAACCGAGATCGACTCCCGAGTTACCGGGGCAATAGCGGCAAGAATATCATTTTTATAAAAACGCAGTTGAGATGCCCACGCAGCTGTATCGGTATAAACCAGCAGCTTTTTACCGTTAACAACGCAATGCAGTGTATGTTGAGCGATTGCCGGCGGCAATACCCCATGAATGCACCGTAATACCTGTTTTTGTTGCTCAATCTGGCTGTAAAAATAAGCAATAGTGCGGTTTGGGTACGATAATGCGGCTTTAAAGTGGGTAGGTTTTTTTACCATAAATAGTTGTTTGTCCATTTGCGTTGAAAAGTCTTTTGCCGGATTATTGGTTTATTTAAGATTGTGGGATATAGTTTGGTTTATGTAAGGGAATATGTAATTTAAACGTAATAACTCGCCAGTATCATGTCCACCAAACATCCAGAGAGATAAAGCCAGGGAGATAAAGTGAAGCAGTTTATTCGTGGTATCGCAGAAAACAATCATTATCAGCCAACGCATTTGTTGCAAATTCTAAGGCAGATTCAAGCCCACTATCATTATATCCCGGAAGCAGCAATAGAGCAGTTGTCCGAGCTGCTAAGCATTCCCAGGACGCAAATCATCAGCGTTGTTGAATTTTACAGTTTTTTCCATCTAACCCCCAGAGGACAATATGAGCTGTTGATCAGCGATTCGATAACCGACCATATGCTGGGCAAGAAAATCCTGTTCGATTATCTGGCAAATAAATTGGGTGTTGCAGCTGGTGAGGTCAGGAAAGACGGCGTAGTCAGCCTGGATAATACCTCATGTACCGGTATGTGCGACCAGGGTCCGGCAGGCTTGGTTAACGGCTATGCATTGACCCGGTTGGATCGGCCTGCAATCGATAAAATCGCAGAACTGATTAATCAACAAAAGCCCCTGAATGAATGGCCGAGCGAGTTATTTCATGTAGATGATAATATCTACAAATCAGGCCTATTGCTGGATCGGCAGATTGAGCAAGGCGCGGCGCTTAGATCGGCTTTTAAACGGGGCATCAAGGAGACGCTGAAAGAAATCGATAACTCGGGTTTGCGGGGCAGGGGCGGCGCCGGATTTAAAACGGCGATCAAATGGCAGTTCTGCTCGGAAGAACAGCAGACTGAGCGCTATGTTGTTTGCAATGCCGATGAAGGCGAACCCGGCACGTTTAAAGACAGGGTATTATTAAATTCTTATGCCGATCAGGTCTTTGAAGGCATGACAGTGGGTGCTGCGGTTATCGGGGCCAAACAGGGCTTTTTGTATTTGCGCGGCGAGTATCTGCATCTTAACAATAAGCTGCAAGGCATTTTGGATCAACGCCGTCGGAACGGGTTGTTGGGCAGCAATATTCTAGGCTCAGGCCTGGATTTTGATATTGAAATCTGTCTGGGCGCAGGCGCTTATATCTGCGGCGAAGAGTCCGCGCTGATTGAGTCGCTGGAAGGCAAAGCCGGTATTCCGCGCAATCGTCCGCCTTATCCGGTCACCCAAGGCTATCTCGGCAAACCTACCGTAGTCAACAATGTAGAAACGTTTCTGGCTGCGGCGGCTATTGCGGTCAATGGTGGAGACTGGTTTGCAAATATCGG
Source organism: Methylobacter sp. (assembly GCF_004322395.1). GTDB lineage: Bacteria > Pseudomonadota > Gammaproteobacteria > Methylococcales > Methylomonadaceae > Methylobacter_A. The sequence goes on along the minus strand of NZ_SCTW01000132.1, from coordinate 14,190 downwards.
CACCGAAAAATCGAAAGGCACCAAGATACTCAGCATCAGCGGCGACTGTGACCGCCCCGGTATCTATGAATATCCTTTCGGCGTAACTATCAGGACTGTTTTAAACGATTGCGGCGCGGCCGATGTGCAAGGTGTCCAGGTCGGCGGGCCGTCGGGAACGTTTATTTCCAATCAGGAGCTTGACCGTAAGTTGGCGTTTGAAGATTTAGCCACCGGCGGATCATTTATTATTTTTAACTCCAGCCGAAATATTCTCGACGCAGTTCATAACTTCACCCATTTTTTCGCTCATGAAAGCTGCGGATTTTGTACGCCATGCCGGGTCGGCACTTCACTGCTGAAAAAACAGATCGATAAGATTGTCGAAGGTCACGGCTCGGCCGGCGACATTGTCGCGCTTGAAGAGCTGTGCCAGCTGGTTAAAAATTACAGCCACTGCGGTCTCGGTCAAACGGCTGCGAACCCGATATTAACAACATTGGAACGCTATCTTGGCTTGTACGAAAGCCACTTAAAAGAAATCAGTTTTGAACCGGGATTCGATTTGGATGGTGCGCTGGAAACAGCGCGGCGCATGGCAAATCGGCATGATGCCAGTGCACACTTGGCTCAAACGGAGAGTGAACATGAGTAAGACAATTACCATTGACGGCAAAGTTATTCCTTTTGAAGAGGGTCAGACCATTATGGATGCCGCGATGGCTGCCGGTATTTATATTCCGCACTTATGTCATCAGCCGGAGTTCACTCCACATGGCAGTTGCAAACTATGCACGGTGAAAGTGAATGGGCGTAACTGTTCCGCTTGCACCTTTCCGGCAATGGACGGTCAGGATGTGCTAAGTGAAACCGAAGAGCTGATCAATGACCGCAGAAAAATCACCCAGATGCTGTTTGTGGAAGGCAATCATTTGTGCCCAGGCTGCGAAAAAACCGGCAACTGCCAATTGCAAGCTGTCGGTTATCATTTGAACATGCTCGACAATCATTTTCCGTTGTTTTATCCGGACCGGGAAGTGGACGCCTCCCATCCTGACGTGATGCTTGACCAGAATCGCTGCATTCTTTGCACATTGTGCGTTCGCGCCAGTCAGCAAGAAGACGGTAAGAACGTGTTTGCGATTAGCGGGCGCGGCATCGACAAGCATTTAATCGCCAATGCTGAAAGCGGATTGTTAAAAGATACCGATCTGGATGCAACGGATCGGGCTGCTCATATTTGTCCTACCGGTGCGATTTTGGTTAAACGAACCGGCTATCAGGTACCGATAGGTCAGCGTATTTACGATCATAAAGAAATCGATCAAGTGAGTTTGGAAACGGAGCACCTTCAACATGGCGAATAAGATTAGAGTAGCAACAACATCGCTGGCAGGCTGCTTCGGCTGTCATATGTCGTTTTTAGATATAGACGAGAGAATGCTGCAATTGGCCGAAGTCGTTGAGTTCGACCGCTCACCGCTTACCGACATAGAGCACTGCACCGACTGCGATATAGGCTTGATCGAAGGCGGCGTGTGTAATTCCGAAAACGTGCACGTATTGCGGGAGTTTCGTAAAAATTGCAAAATTTTGGTTGCGGTCGGTGCTTGTGCGATTAATGGCGGGCTGCCTGCTCTGCGCAATCATATTCCGCTCGAAGAATGCCTGAATGAGTCATATATAGAGGGTATTGGTGTGGAAAATCCAAAGATTCCCAGCGATATAGAATTGCCCTTGCTGTTGAATCAGGTGCACCCGATTCATGAAGTCGTGAAAATAGATTATTTTCTACCCGGCTGCCCGCCGTCAGCAGACGTATTTTGGAAATTCCTGACCGATTTGATTGAAGGACGCGAACCTTCATTGCCTTATGAGTTGGTTCATTACGATTAAGTTCCGTAGCTTCGTAGGTCGGATTGCCTTAGAGTAATCCGGCAAACGCTATCGATAAAATGTCGGGTTGCTAATCCGATTTACAAATACGAGAAAAATCATGTACGAACATTTAGAAACAGCTGAAAACCGGGACAGTTTAAAACGCGTTGTCGTTGATCCAGTTTCGCGGGTTGAAGGTCACGGCAAAGTTACTCTACTACTGGACGAAAATAACAAAGTCCAGCAAGCCAGATTGCATATCGTTGAATTTCGCGGCTTCGAGCGATTTATTCAAGGCCGTCCATATTGGGAACTGCCGGTTTTGGTGCAGCGTTTATGCGGCATCTGCCCGGTTAGTCATCATTTGGCCGCCGCCAAAGCCATAGACCAATTGGTTGGCATCGATCCTGAAAACTTGCCCGTCTCAGCGGATAAGTTAAGACGCCTGCTGCATTTCGGGCAAGTGATGCAATCCCATGCTTTGCATTTCTTTCATCTGTCCAGCCCGGATTTGTTGTTCGGTTTTGAAAGCGATATCAGCAAGCGTTCGATTGTTGCGGTATTGGTGAATTATCCCGACATCGGAGTACAGGGCGTAAAACTGCGCAAATACGGACAGGAAGTCATACGCATGGTGTCCGGAAAACGTATTCACGGCACCGGGGCGATTGCCGGCGGCATGAATAAATCATTGAGCAAAGCCGAACGCGACTATTTGCTGGAAGATATAGATCAAATGATAGATTGGGCTGCGGGATCGGTTGCACTGATCAAAAAAGTGCATTGCTCCAATCTGCCTTATTACGATGATTTTGCAACTATACGCAGCAATTATCTGAGCTTGACCAAGCCAGACGGCGCATTGGAGCTTTATCATGGCGGTATCCGCGCCAAGAATGAGCGCGGCGAAACTATTATGGATCACATCGATTATTGTAAATATAACGATTATATCCATGAAGAAGTCCGTTCATGGACCTACATGAAATTTCCTTACCTGCTGTCGCTGGGGCAGGAACAAGGCTGGTATCGGGTCGGGCCTTTGGCGCGGGTCAATAACTGCGACTATATCGATACGCCGCTGGCGGAAGCAGCCCGCGTCGAGTTTAAGGCGCACAGCGGCGAAGCGATGGTACACAGCACCTTGGCATTTCACTGGACGCGTCTGATTGAAGTCCTGCATTGCGCCGAAAGCATTAAACAATTGCTCAATGACCCGGACATCATGGGCCACGATTTGGTCGCGCAAGGCGAAAAACGCTATGAAGGCATCGGCGTCATTGAAGCGCCGCGTGGCACCTTGTTCCATCACTATCAAGTCGATGAAAACAACATTGTCACGAAGGCCAACTTAATCGTTTCGACTACCAGCAATAACATGGGCATGAATGAATCGGTACGGCAAGTCGCGGCGGAATATTTGTCCGGACGGGAACTGACCGAACCCTTGTTGAATAACCTGGAAGTGGCGATACGCGCTTATGATCCTTGTCTGTCCTGCGCGACCCATGCTGTCGGCAAAATGCCTCTGCAACTTGAGCTGGTCGACGCTGAAGGCAAACTGATCGATAAGCTGATCAAGCACAGTGACGGTCAAATCGAGCGGGATAATGCCTAAACCGGTTTTACTGTTCGGCTACGGTAATCTCAGCCGCGGTGATGATGCGCTGGGGCCGTTGCTATTAGAATATGCAGAAAGTTATTGCGGCTTGGACGCGATTGAAATATTGTCCGATTTTCAATTACAAATCGAACATGCGTTGGATCTGGAAAATCGGCGCTTGGTGTTATTTGTCGACGCGTCCGTAGCTTGTGCCAATGCGTTTGATTTTGCGCTGCTGGAGCCCGCCAAGGACAAAAGTTACACGACTCATGCGATGAGTCCCGCGGCGGTTTTGGACGTGTACCAATCGATAAAAAATCAAGCACCGCCGCCGTGTTTTCTGCTGAGCATTAAAGCTGAGCAATTCGAGTTGGGCGACGGTTTAAGCTCAAACGCCGAAAATAATTTAGTGCAGGCTTGTTCATTCGCAGGGCGACTATTAAGCAATCCCGATCTTGATTTTTGGCTAAAACAAGTAAGTGTCGGCTGATCATTAGCCGCGTTTCTAAGTAAAACGCAAAACTATAAAAATCATACTCCTTTACTGCGATTTTCCATGCGCCGCAGCAATTCAGTCATAACCAACCGATACAGTTCATCGCCCAGATACTTGTCCTCAACGCCGCTGTCGATATTCGGGTTGTCATTGACTTCGATGACATAACCTTTCCCGTCTTTTTCCTTGACATCCACTCCGTATAATCCGTTGCCTATCGGCTGGGTTGCTTTTAATGCGGCATCAAGCACAGCTCTGGGAACCTCAAAGGTCGGCAAAGTAGCAAAACTGCCGGTATCGATTCGGCTGCTGCCGTGACGGTAAATTTGCCAGTGATTTTTAACCATATAATAGCGACATGCATATAACGCCTTGTTATTAAAAACCCCGATACGCCAGTCAAAATCGGTATAAAGAAATTCCTGCGCCAGCAGCAGAGCGGATTTTTGGAACAGCTCTTCGACTTTGAGCTCCAGCTCTTTTCGGTCATGGACTTTAACGATACCGCGAGAAAAAGAGCCATCCGGGATTTTTATCACTACCGGAAATCCGGCTTCCGCTTCCACTCTATCCAGATGGGCCGCATTGCCTTTGTGCAGCAGCCAAGTCTTCGGCGTCGGCACGCGATGGGTGCGGAACAGGTCGGCAAGATAGACTTTATTAGTACAGCGCAGCATCGAAGTCGGATCGTCGATAACTACTAAACCCTCAGCCTCGGCCTTTTTGGCGAAGCGGTAAGTGTGGTGATCTATGTTAGTGGTTTCGCGTATAAACAAGCCGTCAAACTCGGGCAAGCGCACATAATGTTGCTGGGTTATCAGCTCTATTTCAATGCCCAATTGCCTGCCAATTTTGATGAATTTTTTCAGTGCGCCGCGATTACTCGGCGGCAATTGTTCTTCGGGATTGATCAGTATCGCAAGATCGAATCGCGCCGCTTTACGGGCGCGTCCTTTGCGCCAAACCTTGGTGCTGAATTTATCCAGTGCATCGGCAAAAATAGTCTGCTGTGCATCATCCAGATGCCGGTGAGATACGGCTTTTAAGCCGACGATTTCCCATTGCTTTGCGTAACAGCGCAACGTCACTTCCAGAATGGGGCAGGAAAAACGTTCAAACAGTAATCGGGCAACGTCCTGAAAAGCCGGGTCGGGCGTAGTGCCGAAATAGCTCAGCAGCGTTATTTCTCTGTCTTTGTCGGCGGTTTTGAATACACGCCCCAGTGTCTCCGACAAGTCATCAAGCTGGAGCCGGTAGAGCGCTTTTTTGCTCAGGTCGTTTAGTACACGAACCGAAGGAATAACGTGGTGTCCTCTAGCCTCGGCCAGCAGCGAGCAATAATAACCGTCAGACAGATAACGGTAACTGCTGCAAAGATTGATGATGCGGACGCGCTGTTGAGATTCGTTCTGCGCGGTCGCAAGATAAGTTTCAAAAGTAATAACTTGATCGCTAGGGTAATAAGGATTCCAGTCGGAGAGATCATCAACAACCAGAAGAGTACGTGCCATAAAAACCTCTGTAAGTTAAATAGGACTTAATTCTGTAACCAGCAGGTTGTTTGCACAAGGAGTTTTTAACTTTTAATTAAAACTTAATGTTACGTTGCGAGAAATTAAAAATTGAATCAAGCATTAATCAAAAAGGAGCAAATCATCAGAACCATTGGCAACGGCACAACCGAGCTAGCAAGAAATCAAATTTATACAGCCTAATCGATACGTTTCGGTGACCGATTTTGGTCGAGCATGACAAAACAAGATTATGGGAAATTTTTTTCAACAATTGTGCTTCAATGTCTACGCCGTTGTGGAAATGGTCGATGCCAAACCGGTATTTACCGTGAGTAAACAGTCGAGTAGACTCCGCAAACATTGCTTTATAGTTTAACTGAGGGATATTATTTTTCAATTAAACAGTTCAAAATGTATGATCTGCTTAGCACGGCTATGCTAAAAAACTTTCCAGTGCCCCTCGGGGATCAGGTAACTATCATGCACCATCGTCTTCCTCTTGCCGCTATCGATACCGCCGTTTTTCCCGACAGCTATGCTACTGGCCGACAACACTGGCTTGCACAATTAGCTAAGCTTTCTTGTCCTACGCAATACCTGCTGTACCCGTGTAACGGCTCCGGGCCCGAAGGCGAAGAGCTGGCTACCGATACGGTTTGGATCGGCCCGGAAGACGCGTCGAAAGTATTGGTTTTGCTTGGCGGAACGCATGGTGTTGAGGGCTTTGCCGGGAGCGCCGTGCAGATTGATCAACTGGCTTTGATCGCCGAAGGTTTGGTGATTATTCCGGCCGATACCGCGGTGTTGATGGTTCATGCTTTAACGCCGTGGGGTTATGCCTGGCAGCGTCGTTGCGATGCGGACGGTGTTGATCTTAACCGCAATAGCGTCGATTTTTCCGGGCCGTTGCCTGAGAATCAAGACTATGACCTGCTCAAAGATGCGTTTTACCTGGAAAATGCCGCTCAACGAAAAGTTGCTCTTGCCGAGTTTGAACGACAGCATGGCCGCGTGGCACTGGAAAAAGCCATCAGCGCCGGACAATACAGCGATCCGTTCGGGCCGTTTTACGGCGGAAAAGCACCGGCGCATGGAAGGATAGTCTGTGAGGATTTGATGCATAGATATGCGCTGAAAGAAAAAGACTTGGCGGTCATCGATTTGCATACCGGACTGGGTTCTTTCGGCTATGGCGAAATCATTTGCGACCATCAGCCGGACAGCGCGGGAACACATGCAGCACGCCGATGGTATGGCGATTCGGTTGCGTTGCCTTTTCTGGGTACATCCAGCTCGGTTCCCAAAAACGGCCTGCTGGATTATGCATGGCATGCGATCATGAATGACCGTAGCTGTTACGTCACTCTGGAGTTCGGCACTTTCAGCACCGATCAGTTGTTTGAAATTTTGCTGCGCGATCATCAATTATGGGCCGGGGCCGATAATGAGCAAGCCCGCCTGGAACACAGCAAAGTCATGCGCCGTCATTTTTGTCCCAATGACCGGGCATGGCAGGAAATGGTGATGTTCCGCGCCCGCCAAGTGATTGCGCAAGGCTTATCGGGAGTATCGTCTTGAGTATTGTAATTCGTCCTGCCTTGTTAGCCGATCTTAATCAATTGGTGGCGCTTGAAGAGAGCTGTTTTGACACCGATCAATTAAGCCGACGCAGTTTCAAACACTGGATAACCGCCGAGCATCGCGCTTTGCTGGTTGCAGAACAGATAAATGAGATCGGTCGCACCGGTTCCCTACCGGTTGCGACACTTGCGCCATCCCTGGCAGTCGTTGGTTATATCCTTATTATTTACCATCCCGGCACCCGGCTGGCCAGAGTTTATTCGTTGGGCGTTGCGCCTCAGCACAGAGGCAAAGGCATCGCTAAATTACTGATGGCGGCGGGCGAACAGGCCGCCAGTGATGCCGGCAGGTTGTACCTTCGCCTTGAAGTCAGCGTCGATAATACTTCGGCGATCAAGCTTTATGAATGGCTGGGCTACCAGAAATTCGGCATATACCGCGATTACTATGAAGACCACAAAGATGCGTTACGGTACCAAAAACTTATCCGCCGCTATCACGGTAATTTTCAACACCGGTCGGTGCATTGGCTAAGACAAACCACGCCGTTTACCTGCGGCCCCGCATCGTTGATGATGGCCATGCATGGTTTAAACAGGGCTTATCAACCTTCGCAGCAAGAAGAGCTCAGCCTGTGGCGCGAAGCGACCACTATTTTTATGACTTCGGGGCCCGGCGGTTGCCATCCGATAGGTTTGGCGCTGGCGGCAAAGCGGCGGCAATTTGAGGTTGAGGTTTGGGTTAACCAGGCCGGGGCTCTATTTGTAGACGGCGTTCGCAGTGAAGAAAAAAAGCGGGTCATCGAATTAGCCGATAACTGTTTCAAGCTCGAGGCCCAGCAACAAGACATCAAAATTCATTATGCCAATATCAGCCAGGGCGATCTGATCAGTGCTTTCAAAGCCGGAGCGATACCATTGATCCTGATTAGCACTTTTCAGATGGATAGAAAAAAAGTTCCGCACTGGGTGGTCATGAGCGGCTTCGATGATGACTGCCTGTATGTGCATGATCCGGATCCCGAAGAAATACGTCAGAGTGAACTCGATTGCCAGTTTATTCCCATTGCTTTTGAAGATTTCGGCCGGATGTCCACTTTTGGCAAAAACCGGCTCAGGACGGCGGTGATCATTTGGCCGGGGCCGGATTCAATCAGACAAAGCGAACGGATTGGCGAAGGTGGAATGCGCGATGTAAAAAAATAGAATCCGGACGGCAAGAATTTAACATATTAAGCGCCGGCGAAGCTATTCACTCAAACTTTTATTACAAATAATAAAAGTCCCAGCACCGTTGGTAAAAAACTGGATTGAGCGCATCCGGCTTAATCGTATTGCAATTGTTTCGAGCGGGTTACTTTCATGAATAAACTATTAAAAGACGTTCCATCGGATGTTCAATATGAAATCACCAATCTGATTTATTCCGGCAATAAAATCGGAGCCATCAAGCGTTACAGAGAGTCTGCCAATTGTGATTTGATGACGGCTAAAGATACTGTTGAAGCCGTTACGGCGCAACTAAAAGCCGCTAATCCCCTTGCATTTAACGAGCGCCAACCTATAGATGGCGGTATATATGCCGCGGTTATCGTATTTTTGATTATCGGAGGAGTAGAGATAGCTAAAATTACCGATAGGCAAATATATGAATGGCAGGAAAAATTTAACGCATTATTACAAATTGCGACTGGCGTGATTTCGGACATCTCGACAACAGTGAATCAGACGCCGGAAACCGCAATCACGGCCAAAGCGCCGGAACCCATCCATAATACACACTACCGGCCGGTGGAACAGGAACCCAGTCAGCCGATAGAGCAAGAAACACCTTATCAACCGATAGCGCCGGATAATATTGAAACCGATTTGATAACACTGTACCGGCGGAAACTGACTAATTCTGACTATGTTGCCTGGGCAAATAAACCCGGTATACCGCATGGGTACCAGGATTTTATAGAAGAGCACCACATCAAATATGTTCGGTCAAAAATCGCTAAAAATCTTACCTTGCCCGCTAGTACAAAGGCTATGAAGATTCCGGTTATAACAGACCAAACCATAACCATCGACGGCACCATTCAAGTTCAGGAGTGGCAGCAGGCTGCCCGTATACCTTTAGTGCCGGAAGAAACCGGTACTGTTCTGTATTTGCAGGCCGACAATGATTGGCTCTACTTGGCCGCCGACGTGCCGGGCGATACAACACCGAACGGTTTTGACCAATTCCGGTTTTACATTCATGTCGACATAGATCCTGCGATTAGAAATGAACGTATTCATGTTGATCGCAGTGAATTCGAAACGGTGGGTGGAATTAGGCAGACCCAAGTGTTATGGCAAGGTGATCCGCCAAACAATGACAATGAGCGTTGGAAAAAATACCCTATATCCGATTGGTGCATTTATCGAATGGCAAAAGGCGCATCCACCTTGCAGCAGCATCGTCAATTTGAGGCTAAGCTCAATCTGAAGGAAAGCGGGCTAACTATCGGCTCGCCTCTTCCTGTATTTGCCGAAGTTGAAACCGACCCGATTTACGTGGACGGAAAATTTAAACGACGCGTGTACCTGGGAGGATTAGGCAGTCAGGATCAACCGGTATGGATGGTTATGAAAAAGTGAGTATTTATAATTCATGCTAACATGTTCCGCTTCAGCTTTTTTCAAAACTTATGCCATCCCGGCTTGTATTATTAAACCGATTCAACGATAATAGCCGTCCTTTAGCCAGTACGGCTAATGTTTAATGGTGATCGTGTCGGTCCTCTCGCAACGATACGCTGTAAACCCCGCCAGGTCCGGAAGGGAGCAACGGTAGCAGCAGATTCGTGTGCCGGGATGTGGCTGGCATGATCGCCGCCCAACTCATACTTACCTTAATGAGCCTGCCATGAGTTATCAGGTTCTCGCCAGAAAATGGCGTCCCCATAATTTCACAGAAGTCGTCGGACAAGAGCATGTCGTCAAATCGTTAATGAACGCTTTGCAACATGACCGGCTTCATCACGCCTATTTATTTACCGGCACGCGCGGCGTAGGCAAAACCACGATAGCCCGGATTTTAGCCAAAGCCATCAATTGCGAAAATCTTCAGGATTTTAATCCTTGCGGCGTGTGCAGCGTATGCTGCGATCTGGACGAAGGACGTTTTCTGGATTTAATCGAAGTCGACGCGGCATCGCGCACCAAGGTTGAAGATACCCGCGACTTACTCGACAATGCGCAATACGCGCCCAATCAAGGCCGCTATAAAGTCTACCTGATCGACGAAGTACACATGCTGTCCGGGCACAGCTTCAATGCCTTGCTGAAAACACTGGAAGAGCCACCTCCGCACGTGAAATTCTTGCTGGCCACCACCGATCCTCATAAAATCCCTGTTACCGTATTGTCCCGCTGTTTGCAGTTTAATCTCAAGCGATTGCTGCCCGGCCAGATTTTTACCCAAATGGAATTCATACTCCAGCAAGAAAGTATCGAGGCTGAATCAGGCGCGTTAAAATTATTATCACGCGCTGCCGATGGCAGTATGCGCGATGGCTTAAGCCTGCTGGATCAGGCTATCGTGTACGGCAACGGCAAGGTTGGCACTGAGGATGTCAACATGATGCTAGGCACAGTAGCGCAGCAACCGGTTGAGAATATTTTAACGGCTCTGGCCGAGGGCGATGCAGTCGCGATACTCGACAAAATAAACGAGATCGCCAACTTAACGCCGGACTTTAGCGATGTGTTGCAACAAATTTTGCAAGTCCTGCATCGCATCGCCTTGCTGCAACAAATACCCGGAGCTATCGATCATGATTTCGACGCGGAAATGATTGCTGCATTGGCAGCCAAATATACCCCCGAAGATGTCCAGCTTTATTACCAGATAGGCTTGGTAGGACAACGGGATCTGGACTTGGCGCCCGATCCGCGCAGCGGTTTTGAAATGGTCATGTTGCGCATGCTGACCTTCAGGCCGGCCGGTACAGTATCTGCGCCGGTTAAACCGGCTCAGATTCGCCAACCCAATGTTAAAACGCAGGCACAACCTGCTTATGAGCCGGCGGCAACGCAACAATCTGCTGTCGTTGTTGAAAACAGTCCTTCGGAAACTGTTGCGCAAAACCAAGATACCAATTGGATGGAAATGGTTGCCGCCATGAAGATCAGCGGTTTAACCCGAGAGTTGGCTCATAATTGCATTTTGGAAAATATCAACGATACGGTTTGCACCTTGATATTGGATCCCGGGCATAAACAACTGCGCAGCGCTCGTACCGAAGAAAATTTACAAAAGGCGTTACAGGCTTATCGCAAAGCGCCGTTGAAACTGGTGATTACCACCGAAAAAACCACGATTGACACCCCCGCCGTGCAATTGACCAAACAACGCGAAGACAAGCAACAGGCGGCGGTCGACGCAATTAATTCAGACGAAAACGTTCAGACTTTAAAAGAACACTTGGGTGCCAGGGTCATGCCCGGTACCATAGAACCTATCTAAAGAGATCCCATCAAACGAGAATGGAGACAAGCAAATGAAAAACGCACTTGGCAACATCATGCAACAAGCCCAAAAAATGCAGGAAGACTTAAAGAAAGCTCAGGAAGAGCTAAACTCCATGCAGGTCATGGGCGAGTCAGGCGGTGGTTTAGTGACCATCCTGATGACCGGCAAACGTGAAGCCAGAAAAGTAACCATAGATCCGTCGCTGATAGGCGAAGATAAGGATATGCTCGAAGACTTGGTCGCGGCAGCCATTAACGATGCAGTCAACAAGGTCGCAAAAATGAAAAAAGAAAAAATGGCGGATGTAACAGCTGGCCTGCCTATACCCCCCGGATTCCAGCTGCCTTTTTAATATGCACAGAAAAGGCTTATTAGGGCAGTTGATCCAGAATTTATGCTGCCTGCCCGGCGTTGGCCCTAAAACCGCCCAGCGCATGGCGTTCCATCTGCTCCAGCGCGACCGCAACGGTGCAAGAATACTGGCTCAAACGCTGCTACAGGCGCTTGAGAAGATGGGCCATTGCAGGCAATGCCGCACTTTGACCGAAGGCGAGCTGTGCGAAATCTGCGCCGATAAGTCAAGAGACGATACCATCATCTGTATCGTAGAAAGCCCGTCCGATGTCTGGATCGTCGATCAGGCAACGGGGTTCAAAGGCCGCTATTTTGTATTGCACGGGCGATTATCGCCATTGGACGGCATCGGACCCGACGAGCTCGGCCTGGATCAGCTTGAGCAACAATTGGCAACAGGCCATATCAAAGAACTGATACTGGCAACCAATTCCACCGTTGAAGGCGAAGCAACGGCCTATTTTATCGGCGAGCTGGCCAGGAAACACGACGTATCGGCCAGTAGAATCGCCCACGGCGTACCGATGGGCGGCGAGCTGGAGTTTACCGACAGCAGCACCTTGTCTCATGCTTTTAATGGCCGCGTAGAAATGTAGTATTCCGTCAAAGGCGACCGATCGATCGCCCATTCAAAAGAGGTTGAAAGCTATGACTGATTGTTTATTTTGTAAGATGGTTACCGGTATCATCAAGCCGGACGTGGTTTTTGAAGATGAAAATGTTTTGGCTTTCAGGGATATTAATCCCCAAGCTCCGGTGCATATCCTGATTATCCCCAAACGTCACATTGCCACCTTGAATGACCTGGACGATACCTTGTTGGCAGGCAATATATTACAGACGGCGGCAAAGCTGGCTGAACAGGAGAACATATCTGAAGCCGGTTACAGAACCGTGTTTAACTGCAACAGAAAAGGCGGACAGGATGTTTATCACCTGCACTTGCATCTGCTGGGCGGCCGGCAAATGATCTGGCCGCCGGGTTAAATCTGAATTTAACTCGAAGTAATAGATTTCTGATTCAGCTCTCTGTTAGATATCTGAAGCTCTAAATTATCCGCTTGCGGCCGAGGGTGTGTCAAAACGCACAAACAAAATTCCCGACGGTTATATTTACTCCACTTGCCCATCAAAACATGGTAAACTCATAATTACAGCTCCCACTTCTGAGCGAAACTCAGGAAATAATCGATTGATTATTTCCACCAAAGTTGAAGACTTTACGTTTTGACACAGTCTCGGCCAACAACTGACTATCGTTGATGTAAATTGATGATCTGTCTACTACGTAAAGCTGTCGTTCCAAGACGGTTTCCATAGTGCTGAAGAAGAGGGCATTATGGCTTGTCATTTTAGCTGTCAGATAACGGGGTGCAGAGCCAACCAACCTTCTGAATCACTTCATTCGCCAAATTGCGGAACCACTGGCAATTTAATCTAGTTTTAATATGCTGTTCATGTTGAATTAATCTTTACCCGGTAAGATTGATTTAATAATAAGGAGCTAACTATGAAAAGAAGTAATTTATCAACAGTGTTGGTGCTTTCTGCATTGGCCACTGGGTGTGCATCTATGAGTGGCTGGCGCCCGATTGTCGATCCCCGCATGGACCAACATCCAGAATCCGTTCAGCGCGACATGGTAGAGTGTAAGGCGCTGGCAGACCAAGCATCGGATATCACGAAAGAAGTCGGCATGGGCGCAGGTGTCGGTGCTGTTACTGGTGCAGCTGGTGGCGCAGCTGTTGGCGCTATAGCGGGTAGTGCTGCAACAGGTGCCGCGGGTGGTGCTATTTTGGCCATTCCCGCTGGATTGTGGAAAGGTTATGAGGCCAACGAGGACTTTAAACGATCATTCAAAACATGTATGCGTCAGCGCGGCCATACACTGGTCAACTAAAGGCAACCTTAAAAAACCGTCATTTTTGACGAAGTACTCGTTTCTGAAAAAAACAAAACTTCTGCAAAGGACGTACACAGGTAGCAAATAAAAGTGTGAACCTGATGTATCCTGATGTATCTGCCCAATATACCGGCACAGATCGAGCTGCGAGCATTATATCTTCCCGTAAAGAGTGACATATAGTTCCCGCTTATCCTAACGACAGTCAGAATTGCGCCACTAATCAGCCGATCGAAAATTTAGATTGGAAGGCTGGTTTGGGTCCAGGCCGTGTCAAAACGTCGAACGGCTAAAATACCCAGCGGATCTCAAGCAGTTCTGATGAGCTGGTGCCGCTTTGAGCGGCTAAGGTTTCTGAAGGAAGTTTACTGGTTTATCG
>NZ_SCTW01000131.1 GCF_004322395.1 Methylobacter sp. | reverse complement strand
GCTCTTCCGATCTCAATTTTTCCGTTGATAACTTTAGCCCCCATAGCTCGTTGAGAACAACCAGTGTCGTTGCCGCATCGGAACTGCCGCCACCAAGCCCTCCTCCCATAGGTAGGTTTTTTTCAACCTCAATACATACCCCATGTTTACAGCCGGTTTCTGTTTGCAACAGCTTTGCCGCTCTAATCGTCAAATCATCGGCTTCCAACACACCAGGTATTGTTCTTTGCAAACTGACCTGCCCATCATCAATCGGATGAAATGTTATCCAATCACATAAGTCTATGAATTGAAACACCGTCTGCAACAAATGATAACCATCATCTCTTTGCCCGGTAATCCGTAACATCAGGTTCAACTTTGCTGGTGCCGGCCATCTTTCTGCCCATGCAGACTGATTAATTTGTTTTTGTATCATTTAAAACCCAGCGATCAATGATTAGCTTTAACTTAACCTGATTATTCATAACAGTCATTTTATGCGGCATAGCCCCATCATTGTTTACAAGTTGCATTTGTTTGTATTCACTCAGCCATCCGGACTGATTAAAACCGACACCGATGTCTGTATATGAATTAGATGGTTCCGGTAAACCTACTACCCAATATCGCAATGAATGCACAGGAACAAACATACCCAATTGTTGATTAATAAATTCTTCCGGTTGCGTTGATGACTGCACATCATCACCACCTCGATCTATAGTGACGACGTTTCCTGTTAATGAAATAACAACCGCTCCTTGTCCCATGGGGCCGGATAACCTTATTCGTTCCGATTCAGGACTATGCTCCCAGCTTATATTGGCTGACCATGAATCATTTTGACCCGTCAATGCCAACCGTCCTTCAAACGACCAATGATCCAACTCATAAAGATGAAGCATTGCAGCCCTTGAGTAATGCATATCAGGCTCAACCTGAACTACGGCACAAGCCGACAGTAAAAATATCAGGCAGCCTATGAACAATCGCTCTATTTTAAAACGTAACACTATTCTGCGCCGCTCAATATTCTTTTTTGAAAGTCCATTAAATATTCATCTTCAGGAGCTTTTTTGATAGCTTTATTAAATATCTTTTTGGCCTCTTCTTTTCTATCTAAAGCCCACAATACCTCAGCAAGATGAGCTGCTATTTCGCTTTCCTGTTGTTTTGCATACGCCCTCTCAAGGTAATCCAAAGCTTGCTCAAGCCTCCCCATCTTAAACTGTAGCCACCCAAAACTATCCATAATTACAGCCTCATTTGGCTGCAATTTAAGCGCACGCTGCAAATACGTTTCTGCCTCGGCATAACGATTAGCATTATCCAGCAAACTATAGCCTAATGCATTTAAAGCCTCGGCATCATCGGAATTCTTAGCTAATATCTTCTTCAGATCAGTCTCCAATACATCCGGCTTATTGATCCGCTCCGCCATCAACGCACGACTGTACAGCAGATCTCTTTGATCAGGCTGCTCAACTAATGCGTCAGTCAACAGATTAAAAGCTTTTTCATATTGTTCTTGCTGACCATAAAGTCCGGCCCGCATCAAAATAATGCGTAGCTTTTGTTTTGGAAATTGGCTTGATAATAGATTCAACTGCGAATCAGCTTCATCAAATCTCTTTTCTTTTACCAATAAAGAAACTGCTGAAATCGCCGACTCAAAAACCAAAGGCCCTTCAGTCACCTTTTCAAACCAGGCCAATGCTTTTTGGGTATGTCCACGCTTTTCTTCTATTTTGCCCAAATAAAAACTGGCTTGGTCTTTCCATTCTGGCTGGTCGAGCAACTGCTTAAAAATGTCTTCAGCTTTTCCGTCACGCTTTAATTGCAAGTGCACCAATGCCAACGCAATCTGACTCTCAACATCCTTCGGATTCGCCAACACAATATTCTTATAAATTTCACCAGCCGCTTCATATTCCGTTGCTTTAATTAAGACTTGCGCCAACAATTTTTTAAGCTTGTCATTTTCCGGATATTTTAGAGATGCATTTTTTAGCAAGGTTTTCGCCTTGTTCAAGTCCCCTGAGAATACCGCTATCTGAGCCTGAAATATTAATGCCTTGTCCCAATCAGGTTGAATAGCCAAAGCTTGCTGTACTTTCTTTTCAGCCAGTACATTATTTTTCATTTCCATAGCCAACAACGACTGCACAAAATAAACCACAGCCTGATTAGGATTTTTCACCGCTACAGCATCCAGCACCTCATAAAAAAATTCCGATTTACCATCCCTTTGCAGAACACTGGCCAGCTCAAGCGCTGTTTTTTCAAATCCAGCCGGATCAATCTTCAGTATTGTATCTAAATGCTCAACGGCCGCCTGCTTATTGCCGGTTCTCAATGCCGATAGCGCGGCAATTTTTCTTGCCGTCAGATTGTTAGGGTCTTGTTTTAACCACAAAGAAACGGCCTCATCCGTTTTATTGCTATCTTTCATATACATAGCAATCTTTGCTGCCCTTTCCGCAAACCGGGGGTCATTAACGCGCTTGGCAGCTTCCATATAACCTTCCAGCGCAATTGCATATTGCCCTCTTTGTCCCGCAATCTCTGCCGCCATCAACATATACATCACATCCGGATCTATTGCTGTTTTAGCTTCGCTTTGTTGCGTTTTTTCCTTGGGTTCAGCTATTTTAACAGGCTCAACCACTTCTTCCAGCGCACTCGGTTTTTCAAGCGAGCTGGCGCAACTATTAAGAAAAACAAGAATTATCACTGAAAATAATCTAATAATTAACACACAATCGTCCTATTTATTTCCTACAAATATTTTGTTATAGATTATCAGAAAAATCGATCGAATCAGACAGCCGATTTATTCCATTTGGATAAAGCCATTATATTTCTTAGAATACACTCACATAATACAGACGTTAAGGCTCAAGGTAAAAGGTTCGCGATTTAAAAAACATCCGGCCTACGTCTTGAACCTTGACCCTTTTACCTTGAACGTAAGCACATGACACTTCTTGCAGTTGGGATTAATTACAACACAGCGCCGGTCTTTATCCGCGAGCGCCTGTCATACCCTGCCGAAATTCTGGGCCCCTCTTTACAGGAGTTGTGGCGCATCAAAGAAATCAGTGAAGCCGCTATTCTGTCGACCTGTAATCGCACTGAATTTTACTGCACCTCAACAACAGCGAACAAACAAGTCCTGATTGACTGGGTCGCTCAAAGCAAACAAATCAGTGCCGCCGATTTTACGCCTTATCTTTATTGCCATACCGATAGCGATTTGATTCGCCACATGTTCCGCGTGGCTTGCGGCCTGGATTCCATGATTCTGGGCGAACCGCAAATTCTGGGGCAAATGAAAACGGCTTATCAAGCCGCCTATGAAGCAGGAACCTTGGGCAAGCGCCTGGGCAGACTTTTCCAGCATACTTTTACTGCCGCAAAAAAAGTGCGCACCGACACCGCCATCGGTTCCAGCCCAGTTTCGGTTGCTTTCGCTGCCGTACAATTAGCTCAGCAAATCTTCGATAAACTCAGCGAACAGACTGCCCTATTAATAGGTGCCGGCGAAACCATAGAATTGACCGCACGGCATTTGTCGCAACAAGGCATAGGCCGCATCATTATCGCCAACCGCACCTATGATAAAGCCCACGCGCTGGCCATGCAATTTAACGGCTATGCGATTGCCCTATCCGAGTTACATGCACATCTGGCCGAAGCCGACATCGTTATCTCGTCAACCGCCAGCCAGCTCCCGATATTAGGCAAGGGCCGCGTTGAAAGCGCTCTTAAAAAACGCAAACACAAACCGATGTTCATGGTAGACCTTGCGGTGCCTCGGGACATTGAAGCGGAAGTTGAGCAACTCAGAGATGTATACCTTTACACCATTGACGATCTGCAAAATACCATAAATCAAAACATGAATTCCCGCCGCCTCGCGGCAGAACAGGCCGAAGAGATAATCGACACTCAAGTTGATCATTTTTTAGCATGGTTACGCGCCCAAGGCGCTCAATCGACCATCCAGGATTATCGCCATAAAGCCGAACAAGCCCGTGACGAAGCCTTGCAAAAAGCCCTGGCTTTACTAAACAGCGGAGTCCCGGCAGAACTTGCCCTTAACCGGCTGGCCTACAGCCTAACCAACAAACTTATCCATACGCCTAGCACCCAAATCAGAGCCGCAGCCGAAAACGAACGCCACGATTTGATTGCCGCAGCCCGAGAAATTTTTAAATTAACCAACTCTCAATGAAACCATCCATACAACATAAACTCGAAAATCTGTGCGAACGCTATGACGAAATTGCCGCCTTACTTTCGGAACCTGAAGTACAAGGCAATCAAAACAAATTTCGCTCGTTAAGCCAGGAATACGCCCAAATCAACCCGCTGGTCGATTGCTACAAACGCTATCAACAAACCTTAGAAAATCTGGCTTCGGCCAAAGAAATGGCCAGTGACAGCGACCCCGAATTAAGGGAAATGGCTAAAGAAGAAGTCAGCGACGCAGAAAACCAGCTGGAAGCAATCGAGCATGACTTACAAGTGCTATTACTGCCCAAAGATCCCAACGATAATCGTAACATTTTTATCGAGATACGTGCCGGAACGGGCGGCGATGAAGCAGCCATTTTCTCCGGCGATCTTGCCCGCATGTACCAACGCTATACCGAACGCAAGGGCTGGCAAACCGAAATCATCAGCGAAAGCCACGGCGACCACGGCGGTTATAAAGAAGTTATCCTGCGCGTTACCGGTAAAGATGTTTATTCCCAGTTAAAATTCGAATCCGGCGCGCACCGTGTGCAGCGCGTGCCTGAAACCGAGTCGCAAGGCCGTATTCACACCTCGGCCTGTACCGTCGCAATCATGCCGGAAGTCGACGAGGTTGACGCCATAGACATAAATCCGGCAGACCTTAAAGTTGACACTTTTCGCTCATCAGGCGCCGGCGGACAGCATATCAACAAGACCGAATCGGCAATACGCATTACTCATATTCCGACCGGCGTTGTCGTGGAATGCCAGGACGAGCGCTCACAACACAAAAACCGCGCCAGAGCCATGTCTTTATTGGCATCGCGCCTGTTATCCGCCGAACAGGAAAAACACCAAGCAGAACAATCCGCGACTCGAAAACTGCAAGTCGGCAGCGGCGACCGTTCCGAACGCATCCGCACCTACAATTACCCGCAGGGACGATTGACCGATCACCGCATCAACCTGACCTTATACAAACTGGATGACATCATGCAAGGAGGGCTGGAACAGGTTCTACAACCGCTAATTAGCGAACATCAGGCCGAATTACTTACCCAGTTGGGCGAAGATTAACGTTAAATGCACAGCATAAAATCCGCGCTGGCAGAAGCCGTTGACACACTAACATCAGTCTCCGATTCCCCCTTACTGGATGCAGAAGTTTTATTATGCCAAGCGCTAAACAAACCACGCTCCCATCTTCGCGCTTGGCCGGATCAGCAGCTACAGCCCGAACAGCTGTCCGCTTTTAAGACGTTGCTCGAACAACGTCAAAAAGGCACACCTATCGCTTATATCACCGGCAACCGGGAGTTTTGGTCGCGGGATTTCCAGGTCACTCCAGACGTATTAATTCCCAGACCCGACACCGAACTGCTTATTGAACTCAGCTTAAAACTGATACCGGCAGATGAACCTGTCAATGTCATCGATCTGGGCACAGGCTCTGGCATTATTGCCATTACGCTGGCCGCTGAGCGCCCGCTAGCACAGATCAGCGCCACCGATTTTAGCTTAGCCGCGTTGCGCATCGCCCAACTTAATGCCGATAAACATCAGATCAACAACATTGAATTTTACCAAAGCGATTGGTTTGCCGATGTTCCCGATACCAAATTCAACCTGATTATCAGCAATCCGCCTTATATTGCAGAAGATGACAGCCATTTACAACAGGGCGATGTCCGGTTTGAACCGAAAACGGCCTTGAGCGCCGCAGAGCAAGGGCTTGGAGACATTAAAATCATCGCCGACATTGCGCGCCGCTACCTGAAACCATGCGGACATTTGTTGATTGAACATGGCTATAATCAACAGCAACAGATTCAAATTCTGTTTAAAGATTTGCATTATGAAAATGTACAAACTTATACAGACTTATCCGGACAGCCCCGTGTGACTTATGGACAATGGAATTCATGCTAAGCTATCCCTGCCTGACACTCTTCGATTTAATGCAAATCTGTTAGGACAGATTGTCAACCTGAGGCCTAATATATGACCCAAGACCATATCCAAATTCCCCGCAAAATCGCTAATCAACTACTGCATCTTGCGCAAATCTCGCCAAACTTTGAAGTATGCGGACTTATCGGCAGTAGAAACGGCCTACCGAGCAGTTGCTATCCCATTAAAAATACTGCCGAACAGCCTCAGCAGCGTTTTCAGCTTGATGCCGAACAGCAAATTTCAGCCATGGCTAAAATGCGCAATCAAGGAGAACAATTATTTGCAATCTATCATTCTCACCCGAGCGCACCGGCAACACCGTCAGCCATTGACCTAGAGCTGGCGTCCTATCCCGAAGCGCTTTACCTGATTATTTCCCTGAATACTAAAGGCATTTTGGAAATGCGCGGCTTTAAAATAGATCATAAATCGGCCCAGGAAATAGCGCTGTCCTTGAACGAAGATGTGTAGTTAGCGCTATTAACTTAGTGGTACGAGTCAAGAAGTTCACGTACGGTTCTGTGAGAAACTGAAAGGGCAGTTCCCCACCGTTTACTCGACCGGTTTCAGAAAGTTTTACATACCCTGAAAACCAAGCTAATAAGTCTAAAACTCGATCTGCGGCTAAACGGCGGTATGAATATATGAGATCTTATCTAAACGTGGGCGACTACACTCAGCTAATGAATATTGTCACCGTTAAACTACGAATCACACAGCACAAAG
Organism: Methylobacter sp.; assembly: GCF_004322395.1. Lineage (GTDB taxonomy): Bacteria > Pseudomonadota > Gammaproteobacteria > Methylococcales > Methylomonadaceae > Methylobacter_A. Next base: position 38,404 of record NZ_SCTW01000131.1, on the reverse strand, counting down.
CTATTTAGACCATGTGCCCGGAAAAGTGCTGACACATCATTTTTAGGAGCATCTTGTTAAATAAAGCACAAGCATAAAAAGCGCCGGCCGCCTCCCATATTGTAAAATAAATACAATGATGAAAGACGTCCGGAAGTGAACAATACTATTGGAAAATCAACTTATAACCGCTGGTTATATTATTTGGTCAGCTTTGCACTCAGCTGTCCCGAAAACTGACCAAAGTAAGTCCCTACGACAATGGAAATGGATATTAAAATTAAAGGATTGTCCAAGGAAGCGCTCAACAGAACATCTTTAGTCAATTTATCGGGAGTCTGTAGCAAATAAGCAAAAGTAGATGAATATCCAAGTACGCTTGCTGGGATTGTTGCAAGTGCTGGAATATTAGCCGCAAGACACATAACCACAACGGAACAAGTTACAGTAACAGCCGCCCAAAGCGGGAAGCCAAGAATTACTGTGGATGGAATATTAGTAAGTTGAATTGCTGCTAACCAAGCCATAAAAACACCGAAAATTCCGCATATGATGGTATTTTTCAAAGCCTCTTGAGTAGCCCCAAGAAAAAAATAGGCTGCCCATGCAATAGTTGCGGCCCATATAAGAAAGATACCGCTAAGAGGTCCTACTGCCAAAAAGGTTGCAAACCCAGCCAGACCGGCAATACTTATTGAAAGCGCTGTAAGATTGTTCATAATATATTTCCATAATTCACCTCACTTATTGTTTAGTTAGATTCCGCATTGAGGTGGTTCTACGAAACTTAACGCTTTGGGTTAACCAAACAACCATACTTAAGTCAGTTGATTTTGGATATTAACAGATATTATTTTCACAATAAATACCAGCTTTCAAAACTATTAATCTCAGGTAATTTTAATTTACCCTATTATTTCAGTCTCATTCTAAAACCGTTCAACTTTAAAGCGTGTTGTAAAGTCGAGTAGCCTGTATTTGCAAATCAGTCATGGGCGAGCCCTGCGCTAATTGCTCCTAAATACGCTCAGCCTTTTCATGCACTGTTAATATAAAGGGTGCAGGAGTCCAGAAAAATTAAGCTTTTTATGTCAAGATTCAAACGAAATCCAGTATGATTAAATAAAGCTTGAATGTTCTATTTCTATTGCTTAAGTCGTCAAAAGATTCAAGAGTCGATAATCAAACCACTAATCCAGAGCTAATCAGACCACTTATAACCGACCCGCATATGTAAGCCAGAACTATGCCCAAGCTGAAGCCCATATAAATATTCGTCTTATACATTATAATAACAACCCCAAATAAGAGAGAAAAATCGATGGAACCTTTTATCAATATACGAGCACTCATCATCGACATGGATGGTGTTTTATGGCATGGGGATCAACCAGTGCCTGGACTGAATGACTTTTTTCAAACCTTACGCGATCAACAAATCCCATTTATTCTGGCCACTAACAACGCCAGACTGACTCAAGAGCAATATGTCGCCAAACTGGCACAGATGGGCGTAGAGGTAAGCCGCGATGAAATCCTGACCTCCAGCATGGCAACGGCACTGTATCTGAGCGAGCATACGAATCCTGCGGAGAGCCGCGTATATGTCATTGGGGAAGACGGGGCCAAACAGCCGCTCATTGAATGCGGCTTTACCTTGACCGGACTCTATGAACTGAATGATGACAAAGATAATCCAAACATGGGTGCCGACATTGTCGTCTGCGGAATGGATAGACATTTGTCGTGGGACAAGCTGGCAACAGCTACCTTGAATATCCGTGCCGGCGCCAAATTTATTGGTACAAATGCCGACACCACACTGCCAACAGAGCGCGGCCTCACCCATGGCAACGGCGCAGTCTTGGCAGCCTTACAAGCCGCCACCGGCGTAGTACCGACCATCATCGGTAAACCAGAACCCATTATCTACCAGCAAGCCCTCACGTTGCTAGGTATTGATCCAGCCCACACAGTGGCTATAGGCGACCGGCTGGAAACCGATATTCTCGGCGCCGTTCGCACCGGCATACGCAGCCTGATGGTTTTATCAGGAGTATCCACCGAAGAAGATTTTGAAACAACGGATTATCGGCCAACATGGGTTATGCAGGATATCCGCGACATTACACAAGCCCTTAAAAGCTAGCCCATGCGACTGCCACGCATTCAAGCTGATTGAACAAGCTGACCGTACCCGCTACCATTAAAACAATTGATCCACCGGAGCCGCTGCAATGAAAAAACTCATCAATAGCGTTGACACCTTGCTTGACGAAAGCCTAAGCGGCTTTGCCAAAGCCCATGCCGATATAGTTCAATTCAACGCCCAACCTCACTTTGTCAAGCGGCTTAAGCCCACCGCGCCGAACAAGGTTGCGTTGATCTCCGGTGGCGGCTCAGGACATGAGCCTTTACATACAGGTTTTGTCGGTTTCGGAATGCTTGATGCGGCCTGTCCAGGTCAAGTGTTCACATCCCCTACTCCCGATCAAATGCTGGCAGCATCTCAAGCCGTGGAAAATGGCGGCGGAGTTTTATTCATCGTCAAAAACTATGCGGGCGATGTAATGAATTTCGAAATCGCCGCCGAAATGCTTGATTGCCCGCACGAAACCGTACTGGTCTGCGATGACGTTTCTTTTCCAAAAACTCACAGCACCGGGCGACGCGGCGTTGCAGGCACGCTGATTGTAGAAAAAATCATCGGCGCAGCGGCAGAAGCGGGCGCTGATCTGACTGCCTGCAAAGCATTGGGCGATCGGGTCAATCTTGTCACTGCATCCATGGGCGTTGCTTTGAGCAGCTGCACCGTACCGGCTTTGGGCCAGCCCACTTTCGACATTGGAGATAACGAAATCGAAATGGGCGTGGGCATTCATGGCGAGCGCGGGCGCGAGCGTATTGCAATCAAAAGCGCGACTGAAATTGTCGACTATCTGGCCGAGATTATTGATGCAGACTTGAAACCGCAACAAGGCCAATCGGCGTTATTGCATATAAACGGCTTCGGCGCGACACCTTTGATGGAACTGCACCTGATTTATGAGCTGGCATCCCGGCACTGGGAAAAACGCGGCATTAACATCTGCCGCTCCTTAGTCGGCAACTATACCACTTCACTTGATATGGCAGGCTGCTCTATCACTCTGAGCTTGCTTGATGAAGAAATGCTCCGTCTATGGGATGCGCCCGTCCATACCGCAGCTTTACGCTGGGGCTGTTAAATGCTCCGTCAACACACCGGCCAGCGCACAAATCATTAACTGACTGGTTTTAGCCCCTGCATCGATATGCCCGCGACTGCGCTCCTCCAGAAAAGAAGCGCGTCCTTTGGTCGCCAGCATATCCCGGGTAGACTCCATTCCGGCTATTGCTGTCTGTGCGACATTTTCCAGAACTACAGGCAATGCAACCGAATCCGCTGCCGCTTGCCGCAAGCTTGCCGCCACCGGAATCAGAACATCCAACATAGTCTTTTCGCCCGCATCCGCCTTTCCCCGCTGCTTTACCGCATCCACACCGCAACTGAATATTTCGGCAAACGCTTGCAGATCCAAAGGCCGGTCGCGAGCAGCCTTGCTCATCGCAACAAACAAGGTGCCGTATAAAGACCCAGATGCGCCGCCTACCGCAGTCATCATGGTCATACCGATTTTCTGCCAGGCCGTTGTCCAGTCAAGTTGCGCCAATTCATCGCTTTGAACCGTCAGCGCCTTGATACCGCGTTGTAGATTAGTCACATGATCGCCGTCACCGATAGCCTGATCCAGAGCCGTCACTTCTTCGGCATTTTTCTCGATTACATGATCTATCGCCTGAATCAGGCTGGGTAATAATGCAGGTACAAGTTGCATGATATCGTCCTCCGGTTTTAATAGTCATTAAGGTGATATGCAATTCACCGATCTGGCGAATCATACCCCAAGCAACGCTCCATAAGGTAAGTTAAAAAATAACTTTAACTTTTTACTTGTTCTTTATTTGTTCTGCTGCTATATTTTTTAAAAACAAATTGAGAACACATTATGATTAAATCACTCACTCGGAAACAGCAGGAAATCTTCGATTTCTTATTGCAGCATCAAGATAGATTTTCACACCCTCCAACACTGGAAGAGCTTTGCGCAAGCATGGGCTTGAAGTCCCGCGGCTCGCTACATAATCACATTAAAGCCTTGATTAGCGAAGGCCTGATTGAAGCACCCGAACGCAAACAGCGCGGCATTCGCCTAACCGAGTACGCCAAACAAATGATCAACTCTTCCGATGATCAAAGTGCACTACCTTTTGTCGGATTTATTGCCGCCGGGAAACCTATCGAAGCCGTCGAAAATATCACTTACATGGCCATTCCTGAACAGCTGAAAACACAAAAGCCCTGTTACGTCCTTAAAGTAAAAGGCGATTCAATGCTTGAGCAAGGCATCTACGACGGCGACTGGGTGATCATTGAACAACGTTGTCATGCTCGTAATGGCGAGATTGTGGTGGCTTTGGTCAATAAATCCGAAGCCACATTGAAATTTATAGAGCAATACCCTCACGAAACATTACTTATTCCTGCTAATTCAACGATGGAAGCAATGCGCTACAATCCGGCGCAAGTGGAAATTCAAGGCGTTTTAGTGGGACAAATGCGTAGTTATACTAAAAATCATTAGGAGAAATATCATGTTACAACAACGAATCCACATGCGCGACCAAGTGACCAATCGAGTTGAAATAATCATGGGGAACGGCAAACCGCCGCTCACTGAACGGCTGGAAGAATTTGCGACTTCCCTGTTATTTGTAACCATCATTATTTTTCTTATTCGTATCTAAAACCGGCCGCAATTTGCTTGTCGGCCAATATAACTTGAAAAAATCATCGACAAAGAATTGGATAAATCGAGATAACAATATATTATTTAAACTTTCTTATCGACTGATCGCTGCATCTTAAACATCCCTGATTTTAGACCATTGATTTCTGGTGCGTGAAATCACTCACGCACCTGGTCTTTTCCAGCATATTTCGAACTTACCTACAAGATTATCTTAAATGCCCATTTCGCTAGCCGTTCTTGAAACGATTATCCGTGACGCCGGATCGATCGCCATGACCCATTTTAAAGACCTGAAAAATTTAGAAGTAACCAAAAAAAGTCCTCGCGACCTAGTCACCGATGCCGATGTAGCGATTGAAGCTTTCCTACAAGAATCTCTTGCCAAACAGTATCCGCAATTCGGTTTTTGGGGAGAAGAAAGCGGACAAAGCGCAAACCAAACCAGCCGTTGGGTCGTCGACCCGATTGATGGCACGCACTCATTTTCTAGAGGCCAGTATTTTTGGGGGATTAGCGTAGCACTTGAAATTAACCAGGAACTCGTATTCGGCGCCATCTATGCTCCCGCACTGGATGACTACTATGCAGCAGAGAAAGGCAAAGGAGCGCAGAAGAACGGCCAGCCGATTAACGTATCCAATGAAAGCAATCTTTCCGATGCAATGATTGCGACCGGATTCGCCTGCTTACGCTCGTACCTAAAAGAAAACAATCTGCAAAGGTTCTGCCGAATAGCCGAAGTAACAACCGGACAGCGCCGTTTTGGCTCTGCGGCAATAGATCTATGCCTCGTTGCGGACGGCCAAGTTGATGCGTATTGGGAACAGGAATTAAACCTGTATGACGTTGCTGCCGGCGCATTGATTGCCAGCGAAGCGGGCGCTACGGTTACCGACTTTCAAGGGAATAAAGGGCTCTTTCCAAAACAGATTCTAGTAACCAACGGGAAAATTCTTAACCAGCTGCTTCCTCTGATGTAAAGCCGGGTCAATGCTATTACATGATTGGATACTCAAAGAATTGGATACTCAAAGACCACACAGAAAAACCACCCAACCTAGTGAAGATTTGGAGGGCTCGCGTTGAGTACGATTTGACAAGTTTATCCATTGTGTGAATAAACAGAAAAGCGCTACCCCCTATTCAGCGCCTTTTTCTCTATGGGTGTAGAAGGTATTCGTTCAATAAATTGACCGGAGCTGCAGATTGTCCCGTTTTTTGGCAGGCAATTGGCAGCCCCAACAAACAAGCTTGCTTATAAGCCTGCATGGCAGCGGTAGAGTCGTTAAGTCCTTCCAAGGTACGCGCTTTACCTAGATAAAGTTTTGCTTTATTCGTCGGCACTAGCTCGATTCCCTTGTTAAAATCGCTTAGAGCTAGCTGATACTGTCGGCTTCCTAAATAGGCCGAGCCGCGGTTTTGATAAGCATATCCAACATAGAGCCCTTTTAGCTCGATTACCTTGCTTAAATCATCTATCGCTTCGGCATAGTGTTCTACTCCGATTAATTCTTTACCTCGATTGTAGAAAATTCTATCGATGCCTGGGCTCTTTCCTTCAACATTCTCGACCCGTCGAGCCGCATCATCCCAAAGTAACAACGGGTGAGAAAAGGTCGTCAAACGCATCCAAGATAAAGGCATCATCAATAGTGCAACAAAGGTCAGAGTAACGGCCGCCTGTTTTGCGCTTAGTTTTTGACATAAAAAAGGCAATGCGGAGAAAGTACCCGACATCCATAAATAACTGCGATAAAGTACAAAAGACTCTTGAATCCTAATAGTTGAAAGCTCAGTGGCAAATAACAGCCACGGACAAAGCAGCGCAAAACCCAGCAAACCTTTTATCCCTTTTTGCAGCAGCAAGCGAATAGCAACAATGGGGTAAAGTATAAACCCGATCAAACCAGCAACTTCCGGCCAAGACCATAGACTCCTTGCAAAGTGTTGAGGCATATCAACCGACATCCACGCAGGGCTTGGCACAATCCATACCCATAAATATTTAAAAAACAAGAACGACTGTGTCAGCATCGACATAGGATAAGCCAGATCATCATTGAATCCAGATCCCAGCAAGGACATATAACTTTCGGCTATTGGTTCATAAGCCTGCCCCAATATATGACTAGCTTTGATCTGGAGAACTACGAATCCACCAATCAAGCCATAGAGTACAAAGGTTGGCCAAACCATCATCAATCGTTGCCGGATCGGGTGGTTGTTGACTAGAAACAGCAGGGCTATGGTTACCGCTGGCGTCATGATCGCATGTTCTTTCGAGAATACAGCCAGAAAGTAAGTGATGGCCGATGCCAGCAGCCAGCGGCAGTTGTCTCTGATCAAACCTTCAAGAAACAAACGCCAAGTTAATAAGGCGAACAACGTTGCCATCAAAGTGGAACGCTGAATTAAATAGGCGGCCGCATAAACAGAGGCCGGGTGTAAGGCGAAAATCAATGCACCAAAAAAGGCCAACCAGTGTGGGGGCAAGGTCTTGCTGCTTTCAGCATTAGAAGGAAGAATTCGTTCAAACAATCGACGCAAGAATAGAAACAAAGTGATAGTCGTGGCAAGATGTAACGACAAGTTACCTAGTCGAAACCAGATCAGCTCAAAACCGAACAGCGCACGCGTCCATTCAAACGTAGCATAAGGTAACCAGCGCAAATCAAAGCTGAATACCTTACCTAGATATTGCTCATGTACCGAGCCGTCGAAAAAATGAATATCATCAAAGACGACAGGGTTCCAAAAAAACTGGCTGTAAAGCAAGGCAACCGGAAAACATAAGGCCAATATGGAAAAAAAAGTATTCATGCGTTACCTTAATTTTCAGTCAAGTGTATTACTACTGACTGTTAAAAAAGCTGTAATTGCGGCCGGGCAGCACGGTTTAATCCACCCAACCCGGACAGCATAAATAAAAAACCACCCAACCCAGCGAAGGATTGGATGGTTTGAACACGATTTGATAGCAAAGTAACGGGTAAGCAAAAAGCGTTATCTTCCCTACCTAGCTGAATAGGTCTATTATTTGTCTATTACCTGAGCAACAAGCGGCTCGGCAGATGCACCTGTACCGCCGATAGTCCATTTGACAGCTGTATTACCAAAACTTGGCGTCCATGTTACCGTTTTAGTATCAACCGTAGATTTAATGTTCTGCAATGTCGCTGTGATTACCCCGGATGTTGATACTGAAATACCAGTAACCTCATTAGTTGGTGTAGGAGCCCCTGGTAACCCCATCGAAGTCCAAGCATCGGCCGCTAAAAATGTTACCGAACCACCATGCTCTTGACCAAATTGAGCAATAGCAAGTTTGACTGGATCCGCTGCTGTGGCAACTTTACTTAACTTTGCCTTGACTACGTAATCCTGATAAGCCGGAATCGCAATCGCCGCTAGAATACCAATGATCGCAACCACGATCATTAATTCGATTAAGGTGAAACCTTGTTGTGCTTTTTTAATAGATAATGCATTCATGAATAAATCCTCTTTGAAGTAAAAATAAACTACAACATGAGCTATGCAGAAGCCATGCCAAATCACAAGTCCATTTTCAGAGCGGCCTATCACCGCGGTTAAAATAGGGAAATAGCCTCTATCCGGCAAAAATAAATCGTGTTAAAAAAGCTGACAGTAACAGAACTGCCCCCCCAAAAGCTCTGCCATGATAGAATGCCTTCTAAAAAACCCTGCCAAACACATTGTACTCATTTGAATTTAAGGGGATAACATGCAGCACGTCAGTCTTCAAGCCGCCACTACTTTAACTGAATGGAGCATGCGCACCATACGACGGCGCCTTGCCGACGGCACTTTACGGTGCGCTGCCGATAATGAAGCCTATCACAAGACAATGATCTGTTTCGATTCAATCAAACACGAAATATGCGTTGCGCTAGCTCCAGAGGATATTGAGCTGATTGAAAGCGCTGACGCCGGAAATGTAACCGCGCAAAATGATTTGGCACTGCTTTTTTTGGAACAAAACAAGCCTAAAAGCGCCGTTTATTGGCTGGAATTGGCAGCCAAGCAGCAAGCCGCCGATGCGATGCACTTGCTGGGCAATTGTTATTTAACTGGCAACGGCTTAGCCAAAGACGATAATCTCGCGATGATGTGGATTGCCAAAGCCGCTTCGCTGGGGCATTCGATTGCGCTCTCACAAATTCAGTCGATACATATGAATTAACTGAGAAAAAACTGAATAGTAACTAAAAACTCATTTACACTTTACGCAAAGGGCAACCGGCGAATTCCTTGGTTGCCCTTCACTCAAGTTATTTAGTTTTTAATCCGTTTACTTTAATTTTTCTTTAAGCATTTTATTTACTTCGCCGGGATTTGCCTTGCCCTGCATTTCTTTCATTACCTGCCCAACGAAAAAGCCGAAGACTTTATCTTTACCGCTACGGTATTGCTCAACCTGATCCTGGTTGTCGGCGATAATTTTATCGATGATAGCTTCAATCGCACCGGTATCGGTGATCTGTTTCAAGCCTTTGGCTTCGATAATTTCATCCGTTGTAGCGGTGCCCTGCCACAGCTCCTCGAACACCTGCTTACCGATTTTTCCGGAAATGGTGTCGTCGCTGATACGCTTTAACAGCCCTGCCAAACGCTCATGACTGATCGGCGAATCGGTAATTTCAAGGTCGGCTTTGTTAAGTGCGGCTAAAAGATCACCGGTCACCCAGTTGGCGCACATTTTTGCTTCGCAGCCCGACGCTTTGACTACCGTTTCAAAATAGTCCGCCAGCGAACGGGAGGATGTCAGTATCGTGGCACTCTCTTCATCCAGGGCATAGTCATCTTTAAAACGCTGTTTTTTCGCTTGAGGCAATTCAGGCAATTGAGCTTTTATTTGCGACTTAAAGCTTTCATCAATCAATACAGGCAGCAGGTCGGGATCAGGGAAATACCGGTAATCATTGGCTTCTTCCTTACTGCGCATCGAACGGGTTTCATCCTTGACCGAATCGTATAAGCGGGTTTCCTGAACCACCGTGCCGCCGCTTTCTATCAGCTCTATTTGCCGCTCGACTTCGTGATTGATAGCTTTTTCAACAAACTTGAACGAGTTGATATTTTTAAGCTCTGCTCGTGTGCCGAATTCTTTTTGGCCTTTGGGGCGCACCGATACGTTGGCGTCGCAGCGGAACGAGCCTTCCTGCATATTGCCGTCGCAAATCCCTAGGTAGCGCACCAGTTCATGCATTGTCTTCATATAGGCCACAGCTTCCTTGGCTGAACTCATTTCCGGCTCGGATACAATTTCCAGCAGCGGAGTACCGGCACGATTTAAATCAATCCCAGTCAAGCCGTGAAAATTCCCATGCAATGATTTACCCGCGTCTTCTTCCAGATGAGCACGAGTGATGCCGATACGCTTGCTGACTCCGTCAACATTAATATCCAAATGACCGTTACCGACAATCGGCAGGTCCATTTGGCTGATTTGATAGCCCTTAGGCAAGTCCGGGTAAAAATAGTTTTTTCTGGCGAACACCGAATACGGTGCAATATGCGCATCTATAGCCATGCCGAAGATGACCGCCATGCGCACGGCTTCTTCGTTCAATACCGGCAGTACGCCCGGCAAACCTAAATCGACGGCGCAGGCCTGAGTATTGGGTTCCGCACCGTAAGCGGTGGACGCCCCGGAAAATATCTTTGATTTGGTGGCGAGTTGGGCGTGAATTTCCAAGCCGATTACTGTTTCCCATTGTTGGCTCATCTGTTTGCTCCTTACTCAAAACCTTTAGGTGTATATGTATGCCAATCGGTAACTTGCTGATACTGATGGGCGATATTCAACAATTTGTCTTCCGCAAAATAATTGCCGATGATCTGCAAGCCTACGGGCATGCCTTTAGCAAACCCTGCCGGAACCGACATAGCCGGAACGCCGGCAAGATTTATCGCAATTGTATAAATATCGGATAGATACATTTCAATCGGATTGCCGATTTTCTCGCCGATACCGAACGCGGTTGACGGTGTTACCGGCCCCATAATCACATCGACTTCAGACAACGCTCTTTTAAAGTCTTCGCTGATCAGGCGGCGGATTTTTTGCGCCTTAATATAATAAGCGTCGTAATAACCTGCCGACAGCGCATAAGTTCCCATCAAAATGCGGCGCTTAACTTCTTTACCGAAACCTTCGCCTCGCGAACGTGTATATAAATCGGTCAAATCCACTGGATTTTCACAGCGGTAGCCAAAACGCACGCCGTCAAAGCGCGACAAGTTCGCTGAGCACTCGGCCGGAGCAATGACGTAATAAGCGGGAATGGCCAGCTTAAGCGTGGGCATGGAGACTTCCGTTACTATCGCGCCTAATTTCCGGTATTCGTTGATCGCGACTTCAAGCGTTGCCGCCACATCGCTGTTTAGCCCTTCGCCGAAAAACTCTTTGGGTAGACCGATTTTTAAACCTTCGAGGCTGTTGCTTAACCCGGCCGTATAATCGGGGACAGGCAAATCGACGCTGGTTGAATCTTTTTCATCAAAACCAGCCATAGTTTGCAGCATGATAGCCGCATCTTCGGCACTGCGGGTCATCGGGCCGCCTTGATCCAAACTGGATGCATAAGCAATCATGCCAAAACGGGATACCCGGCCATAAGTCGGCTTTAATCCGGTAATGCCGCAAAGGGCCGCAGGTTGACGGATCGAGCCGCCAGTATCGGTGCCAGTCGCACAAACCGCAAGCCGCGCCGCAACAGCCGCCGCCGTACCGCCTGACGATCCGCCCGGAACCGTATTAACATCCCAAGGATTTTTGACTGCGCCGTAATAGCTGGTTTCGTTGGATGAGCCCATTGCAAACTCGTCCATATTCAGCTTGCCCAGCATCACTGCACCGGCATTGTTAAACTTATCGACTACTGTTGCGTTGTAGGGCGCAATAAAGTTGTCCAACATTTTCGATCCACAGGTGGTTTTAACTCCCTCGGTGCAAAAAATATCTTTCTGCGCAACCGGAATACCGGTTAAAAGTTCCGCATCGCCCTTTGCCAGCCTTGAATCGGCTGCTTTGGCTTCCTGCAAAGCTAGCTCTTCGGTGACAGTGATGTAAGCATTAAGCGAATTGTGTTGTTTGATTCTGTCTAAATAAGCCGTGGTCAATTCTACGCTTGAAAATTCGCCGGAACGCAGTCCCTTAGCCAATTCCGCAATTGTTTTGTTATGCATAGTTGTTACTTTTCCCTTTACTCAATTACTTTGGGCACTAGATAGAGCCCGTCTTCTACTTGCGGCGCGATAGCCTGAAACTTTTCGCGATTGTCTTGTTCCGTGACCACATCGGCTCGTAATCTTTGCACCTGATCCATCGGGTGAGCCATAGGCTCGACGCCATCGGTATCAAGATCGCTCATCTGCGTCATCAAATCCAGCATCCCGGACAAATCTTTTGCATAAGAGGCAACATCCTGCTCCTCGATTCCCAGCCGCGCTAAATGCGCTATTTTCTTCACATCATCCGCCGTTAAAGACACGATTAACTCCCAATAAAAATTTCAGAGATTCTATATATTAATACGTTTATAATACTTTATATCTTGCTCAAACACTCGCTTGATTGATAAAGTAATACAATTTTTATTCCTCCAAAGGATACAGCTAAAAATGTTCAAAAGAATTCGCGGCCTTTTCTCCAACGATCTCGCTATTGACTTAGGAACCGCCAATACATTGATTTACATTCCCGGTCAAGGCATTGTGCTTAATGAACCTTCGGTCGTCGCCATCAAAGAAGACAGAATCCGTGGAGCAAAAACAATTGCCGCCGTCGGTCTTGATGCAAAACTGATGCTGGGACGCACACCGGGCAACATTACCGCAATCCGCCCGCTAAAAGACGGGGTAATCGCCGACTTTGCGGTCACCGAGCGGATGCTGAGATTTTTTATCGAAAAAGTTCATCAAAGCAAAATGCTGCGCCCAAGTCCTCGCATTTTAATCTGCGTACCTTGCGGCTCAACACAAGTTGAACGTCGCGCCATTCGGGAATCCGCAGCAATGGCCGGTGCGCGCGAAGTTTATTTGATTGAAGAGCCTATGTCGGCGGCTATCGGTGCAGGCTTACCTGTCGAGGAAGCATGCGGTTCGATGGTTTTGGATATTGGCGGCGGCACGTCTGAAGTAGCGGTCATATCAATAAACGGTATTGTCTATTCTTCATCTGTCCGTATCGGCGGCGACCGCTTTGACGAAGCCATCATCAATTATGTGCGCAGAAACTACGGCACGCTGATTGGTGAAGCAACCGCAGAAAGAATAAAACATGAAATCGGCACCGCTTATCCCGGCAGCGAAGTCAGGGAAATTGAAGTTAAAGGCCGCAATCTGGCAGAAGGCGTGCCACGCAGTTTCTCCTTAAATAGCAACGAAATCCTGGAAGCACTACAAGAGCCGCTATCCGGTATTGTCGGCGCTGTAAAATTAGCCTTGGAGCAAACACCGCCCGAACTCGGTTCGGATGTAGCAACCCGCGGCATATTCTTAACCGGCGGCGGCGCATTATTGAAAGATATAGACCGACTGATAGCCGAAGAAACAGGCTTGCCGGTGTATATCGCTGATGACCCGCTAACCTGCGTTGCCAGAGGCGGCGGCATGGTTCTGGAAATGTTGGATAAAAAAGGAGTTTCGACTTTTTCCTTAGAGTAAATCAAGAATAAATGGTTATCCTTTAAAGCGTTTATTTTGGCCAGCAAAAAGACGCGAAAACTTAGTGGAGTGCGTGATCGGCCTTCGATTGCAAGGGCAGATATTTGTTCTTGCAATCTTTCCACTCACCACATCCATCTGTATATTCAGGATCAGTATAACGGTGCACTGAGTGTTAATATCACTCGACAACAAACCCATGCAGCACCCGTTGGGGTTATGACTCCAAAATGTGCGCCTAACCCGACCGACAGCTTAGCGCTTCTATCATTTTTTAACTGGATAAAAAGAGGCATCCCGCTATAAAACTATTATTTGCTACCGGCCCTTCCATCAATACCCGTTTGCTTGTGGCGATAATTGCTTCAGTTGCTTTATTGATAACTGAGCATAGAAGCCATCGATTGGACTCGCTTCGAGCCACGTTATCCGTCGTTGTCGACCCGTTAAAATATCTGGTCGATTTACCGACAGTATTGATAGAACAAGCCGCCGACTCTGTTAGCTCTTATTCGACTTTAAAGCGCGAAAATATCCAATTGCGCGAAGAACAGTTCATCGACAAAACCCGATTGCTTAAATTCGACTCGTTGGAAAAAGAAAATATTCGTCTGCGGGCGTTATTGGAAAATTCGTTCAAACTCGGCGAACAATTATTGATCGCAGAATTATTGTCGATCAATACGGCGCCTTACGAAAATATAGTGGTGGTCAACAAAGGCACTCGTTTCGGCGTCCATCCCCAGCAGCCGGTACTGGATGCGAACGGCGTGGTTGGGCAAGTTTTTCGCGCCTTGCCGTTTAGTTCCGAAATCATGTTAATTACCGACCCGAACCACGCCATCCCCGTCCAAGTCAATCGTAACGGCCTTTTGACGATCGCAGTAGGCAGTGGGCAGCTGAACCGGCTTAACTTGCCTTTTTTACCTAATAATGCGGATATTCGCCCAGGCGACTTACTGATAACATCGGGTTTAGGCGGCACTTTCCCATCAGGCTACCCGGTTGGTGTTATCGACGATTTTACTCCGATAACCAACAAACCTTTCGTGAACATTACCGCCACTCCTAAAGCCATGCTGGACCGAAACAGGGAGCTACTGATAGTATGGAGCGATTCATCTCCTGTTTCGCTCAACGCGCAACCAACAGCATCAAAAGCCTCCGAGACTCACCCTCTTGACCAATCCACTAATAGCGAATCTGTAAACAAAACACCCGAAGGAGAACAAACCGGAACAGCTCATAACACTCAATCCGCCGGGAGCGGATTGGCACGCAAAGCGCCCGCAGGCGCGCGGGCAGGGACAAACTCGCGATGAATAGCCACTCCTCCAGCTTGGGCCGCATTATATTCACTATTATCATGGCGATGTGTTTAAGAATTGCGCCTTGGCCAGGTTTCTTATCCAACATAAATCCGGACTGGGTGCTTCTAGTACTTATCTATTGGGCACTAGCCGTGCCGGAACGCGTCGGTATCTTTCATGCCTGGACAGTTGGGTTGCTTACCGATGTATTGACTGGAAGAATGTTCGGTCAATATGCACTGGCCTATTCATTGATTATTTATTTTTGTCTGATGCTGCATAAGCGTTTGCGTCAATTCCCTTTGCCTCAACAAGGCTTGTTTATTTTCTCTTGCCTGTTGTTTAGCCAAGTACTGCTTTTTTGGTTAAAGAATATTCAGCACCCAGACCAACTGCATCTTTCTTTTTGGCTGCCTGTTTTTACCGGTACTCTATGCTGGCCGCTAATCTATACAGTGCTACGCCGTGTCCGTTTGTCACGACGCACTAAATAAAACACTCAATAGCTGTTATGTCCCGCGTCTATACTATTAAAAATAAGTTAGTAGAGAGCCGTCTATTTCTCAACCGTATTATCGCTTCGTTTATTGTCATACTGTTATTAACTTCAGGCCTGATCGTGCGCTTGGTTTATCTGCAAATTGTCGGACATGAACATTACTCAACACTGGCAAAAGACAACAGCATTAAAATCGAACCCCTTGTACCGACTAGGGGCATTATTTATGACCGTCGTGGCAGAGTCCTGGCCGACAACACACAATCTTTCAGCCTTGAGCTAATCCCAGAACAAATCAAAGATCTTGACGACACCCTGCTGCGCTTACAAAAACTGCTCAATATCTCCGACGAAAAAATCGACCAATACCAGAAACAACGTAAACGACAGAAACGCTTCGTCAGCACGCCCTTGTTAATCAGCATGAACGACGAGGAACTCGCCAAATTTGCGGTAGTCAGGCCTTATTTTCCCGGTGTTGATATTCAGGCTCGCTTGGTTCGCCATTACCCTTACGCAGAGCTAGCCTCTCATGTTGTCGGCTACGTCGGCCGCATCAACGAAACGGAAATGAAATCTCTGCCCATCGCCGAATATCGTGGCTCGACCCATGTCGGCAAGATAGGCATAGAAAACACCTATGAAACTGAGCTGCACGGCAAGACCGGCTATGCCGAAATAGAAACCAATGTACAGGCACGCGCGATCAATACGGTAAACTCAGTTCCTCCCGTACCGGGCGAAAATCTTTATTTGACGCTGGATATCGATTTACAAAAAACCGCTTACGATGCACTAGGCGACTTCAATGGTGCGGTGGTTGCTATTGAAGTTAAAACAGGCGGCGTACTGGTCTTTGCCAGCCGCCCCGGCTTTGATCCTAACCCTTTCGTTATCGGCATTGCCAACGACGCATATCAGGCTCTGCAATCCTCGGAGAACCAACCGCTTTATAATCGCGCCCTGCGCGGTTTATATCCGCCGGGATCGACATTTAAACCATTTATTGCATTGGCCGGGCTTGAATACAATGCTATCAGTACTGAACATAAGCTCTTTTGTCCCGGCTATTATCAATTACCCAATGTCAGCCACCATTATCGGGATTGGAAAAAAGGCGGCCATGGCTCGGTTAATATGACCGAAGCTATTACCCAATCCTGCGATGTGTATTTTTACAGTCTGGCATCAACTTTAGGCATAGACCGTATGCATAGTTTTTTACAACATTTTGGCTTTGGTGAAAAATCCGGCATTGACTTGGCCGGAGAAAAGCCGGGATTATTGCCGTCACGCGAGTGGAAGCGCAGTCAGCACAACCAATCCTGGTACCCAGGGGAAACACTCATCACAGGTATAGGCCAGGGATTTATACAAGTTACCCCATTACAGCTGGCTAGAGCCACCGCAACTTTGGCGAATAAAGGCAAAATTGTCACACCTTTTCTGGTTAAAAATGCCGCCGATCCAGATTCAGCCGACTTTGAGAGGGAAAACCATGTGGACGACATTGAACTTAAACCTGCAAATATCAATACCATCATCTCGGCCATGGTGAATGTTATTCATGATCCACACGGCACTGCCAAAAGCATCGGCAAAGACATTAACTACCAAATCGCCGGAAAAACCGGGACTGCTCAAGTATTTAACATTAAGCAGGATGCCAAATACAACGAAAATGACATCGACTTCAAACTACGCGATCATGCCTTGTTTATTTCTTTTGCCCCGGCTGATGATCCGAAAATTGCAGTTGCCGTTATTGCTGAGAATGGCGGGCATGGCGGCTCAGTCGCAGCCCCCATCGCTGGTCAGGTTATTAAGCAATATTTAGAGGGCGTTAATGAAAACTGAAACCCGGAGTGAGCAATTTCATCCACCGTCATTGATTGGCAATATTCTCAGAAAACTGCACATCGATATCCCTTTATTTATCGGCTTATTACTGATCTCCATATTGAGCTTCGTCATCCTTTATAGCGCGGGCAGTCAGGAAATGGATGTATTGGTACGACAAGCAGCGCGCGTCGGATTGGCTTTTCTTTTAATGACAGCACTGGCTCATGTCGATCCTTACCAGTTTAAACGCTATTCTGCAATGCTGTTTGGCTTTGGCATCATGTTGCTCGTTGCCGTATTGATTATGGGGCAATTCGGCAAAGGCGCGCAACGCTGGCTGGATCTTGGCGTTTTTCGTTTTCAGCCCTCGGAAATGATCAAGATCACCACGCCGATGATGATTGCCTGGTACTTGGCAGAACATGCATTGCCGCCAAGACCTAAACAATTGCTGATAGCCAGCGTGCTGATCATCATTCCAACCTTATTGATTGCCAAACAGCCCGATTTGGGTACCGCGTTACTGGTCGCCAGCTCCGGCGCTGCAGTACTTTTTTTTGCCGGCCTCTCTTGGAAGTTCATGTTGGCAATATGCACTACACTGGCAGGACTGACGCCGATACTCTGGCATTTTATGCGCCCCTATCAACGCGACCGGGTGCTCACCTTCTTAAACCCGGAAGCCGATCCCTTGGGCAGAGGTTACCATATTATCCAATCGAAAATCGCAATCGGCTCCGGCGGAATCTACGGCAAAGGCTGGTTGGGCAGTACTCAGTCGGAACTGGATTTTTTGCCCGAAAGCTCTACTGACTTTATTTTCGCGGTCTTTGCCGAAGAGTTTGGACTTTTTGGCTGTGTCGGCTTACTGTCCTTATACCTGCTTATCATCAGCCGCTGCCTGTATATTGCCTCTCAAGCCCAGGATACCTACAGTCGCTTATTAGCCAGCAGCTTGGCTTTTACCTTTTTTGTTTACGTTTTTGTTAACATCGGCATGGTCATCGGCGTACTTCCCGTGGTCGGGGTTCCGTTACCTTTAATCAGCTATGGCGGCACATCCATAGTAACGTTACTGGCCGGTTTCGGCATCCTTATGTCAATTCACACCCACAAAAAATTTATACCGCATTAAAAAAATAGGCAAAAGGCGAAGGGCGCAAGGCTAAATATGCGAAATATAACCTTTCGTTCTACTTTCGCCCTATAACATTCAATTCATACCTATCGCGCCCATGAAACCAAAACAAATTAAGATCACAAAATCACAGATGCAAAAGCTTATGCCCTGGCTCAGAAGCATAGCGCTTCTCCTTCGCCCTTCGCCCTTCGCCCTTCGCCTTACCCCCTTCACCTTGTGCCTGTTACTCATCGCCTGCACCACCACGAGCCCTATCAAAGACACCGAATCGGTAAATACATTTATCGGGCAAATGGCGACAAAACACGGGTTTGACGAATCCGAACTTGATGATTTGTTTAAAACGGTCGAGATTAAGCAAGATATACTCAAAAGAATTGCATCCCCCTCTGAAGGCTTGCCCTGGTATAAATATCGCAAAATATTCCTGACTGAAGCGCGTATCGACGCCGGTGTGCAATTCTGGCGGGACAATGCGCCGGCACTGGCCGCCGCGGAAAAACAATACGGCGTTCCGGCCGAGATTATTGTTGCCATTATCGGCGTTGAAACCCTGTTCGGAAAAAACACCGGCAACCACCGCGTGATCGACGCCTTGTCTACACTGGCTTTTGCCTATCCGCCACGCAGTAAGTTCTTTCTCAGCGAACTTGAAAACTTTCTGCTGCTCTGCCGGGATGAGCATATCAATCCTATCGACCCAACCGGCTCTTACGCCGGCGCGATGGGTCTGCCGCAATTCATGCCCAGCAGTTTTAGAACTTATGCCGTTGACTTCGATAACGACGATCGCCGCGACATTTGGCACAACAACAGCGATGCCATAGCCAGTGTCGCCAATTATTTTGCCAAACATCATTGGCATACTGGTAAAGCGATTGCCGTTCCCGTTACCGCTAAATATAAAAACTATGAACCACTTCTCAAAAATGACCTTAAGCCGGATTTAAGTCTTACCGAGTTAGAATCGCTCAACTTAATTATATCGAGGCAATTACCTTTCGACAGTAAAGTGAAACTGCTTAGCTTTGAACAGCAACAAGGCGAAGAACTCTGGGCGGCGTTGGACAATTTTTATGTCATTACCCGCTACAACCACAGTCCTTTATATGCCATGGCCGTTTATCAGTTAAGCCTATCTATTTTAAATAAAAAAGGCTCATTCCCATGAATAAAATAATCCCGATACTTTTAGTTGTTATTTTATGCAGTTGTAGTACTCAACAAATAAAAACCAGCGACATTTCAAGACCACCGGATACAACTGTCTCCATCATCAACCAAAAACTCAGACATCACTCAAAGTTGCACTTTGGCGATGCTGCCGCACAAAACACCGGCGAAGAAGAAAATCTGCTACCGCGCATTACCCGATACCTGAAACAAGGCATAGCTTCATGGTACGGCCCCGGGTTTCACGGCAAAAAGACTGCATCAGGCGAAATATACGACATGTATGCGATGACCGCCGCACATAATACACTGCCGATTCCCTCTTACGCTCGCGTCACCAACCTGGAAAATCAGCGTAGCGTTATCGTGCGCATCAATGACAGAGGACCTTTTCATGGGAACCGGGTTATGGACCTGTCATACGCTGCCGCTAAAAAACTGGATCTTCAACAGGCAGGAACAGGAACCGTTGAAATCAAAGCAATAGCGCCCGAACAAGCATTAACGCAACAGCAAAACACAGCTGAAAAACAAGAAAAAAGCGTCTATTTGCAAGTAGGCAGTTTCGATAACAAAAAGAAGGCGCTGAAATTGCAAAACAAAATTGCCGCTAATCATTTACCCCAATCTAAAATACTTCCATCGAAGCTCAAAGGATCTACTCTCTACAAAGTTCAAATGGGGCCGATTAAAACACCTGAAAGCGTCCACAAGCTAAACTTGCAACTGGCAAAACTAGGCATAACGGCGACTCAATTTGTTACTGGACCTGATCAAAGACAAATCTCCGTGATACAATAAACGCTTGTTTTATTGAGTCTACCCCCATTAAAGAGCAATGATCCTTTTAAAAAATTTTTACGTTTTTTTATTTTTTAGCTTATTGATTGCCGCGACCCCGGCAAACGCAGAAGATGCCGAACTCAGCATCCCGGCAGCACCCACAGTTGCTGCCAGCGGCTACATACTAGTGAGTCATGATACCGGCAAAGTGCTAGCGGAAAACAATGCCGACGTTAAGCTCGCTCCTGCCAGTCTCACCAAGATTATGTCTGTTTATGTGGTGTTTCGGGAGATCAGCAATGGTCATTTACATTTAGACGATTTGGTTACCATCAGCAAGAAAGCTTGGGAAACGCCCGGCTCTCGTATGTTTATCGAAGTCGGCAACCAAGTTAAAGTTGAAGACCTGTTAATGGGCGTTATCATTCAGTCCGGCAATGACGCCAGCGTTGCTTTAGCTGAACATATCGCCGGAGATGAAACTACTTTTGCCGCCATGATGAATCAACATGCCGAACGGCTAGGCATGAAAAACAGTCATTTTGAAGATAGCAATGGATTGCCTATCGAAAACCATTACACCACCGCCCGCGATCTGGCGATACTTACCCAAGCATTAATCAAAGAATTCCCCGACTATTACCGCTGGTTTTCGCAAAAGGAATTCACCTTTAACAACATCGTTCAACATAATCGCAACCAACTGCTTTCGCGCGATGAGACCGTGGATGGCGTTAAAACCGGATTTACCGACGCCGCCGGCTATTGTCTGGTCGCTTCTGCATTAAGAAACGACATGCGCCTAATTTCCGTAGTGATGGGCGCGAGCAGCCCTAACGCCAGAGCCAATGAAAACCAGACCTTGCTCAACTACGGCTTCCGCTTTTTTGAAGCGCACAAACTGTATCAAGGTAAAACCTCCTTAGCCGAAGCCAGAATCTGGAAGGGCGATACTAAAAACGTGCAACTAGGCTTGGCTGAAGATCTTTATGTCTCGATTCCTCGCAGCCGTTACTCCGATCTTAAAGCAGTAATTAATATTGATAAAAAAATTACCGCGCCTGTTAAAGAAGGCACAAAACTAGGTACCGTCAACGTCACGCTTAAAGATGAAGTTGTCGCCGTCAAAGACCTGATAGCGCTAAAATCGGTAGAACAAGGCAACTTTTTTCAGCGGCTCTACGACAGCGGAATGATGATGCTGGAGAAACAGGATGGACAATAAAACCGTCTATCTGAACGGTCAGTACCTGCCTCTTAATGAAGCCAAAATTTCGGTCATGGACCGCGGCTTTTTGTTTGGCGACGGAATTTATGAAGTCATTCCATCCTACTCAGGCAATTTGTTTCATTTTCAGGAACACATGGAACGGCTGGAAAACAGCCTGTCTTCGATTCGTATACCTAATCCGCATGACCGGGCGCAGTGGCTGGAAATTTTGACGCCTTTGCTGGATAAAAACCTGGATCAATATATCTACCTGCAAATTACCCGCGGCGTCTCAGACAAAAGAGATCACGCTTTTCCGGAAAACGTCACGCCGACAGTGTTCGCGATGTGTTCAAACATAGTGCCGCTTGAAAACCTGGAATCCGGCGTGAAAGCCATCAGCGTCGACGACAGCCGTTGGGAACTGTGCAATGTTAAAGCCACCACGCTACTGGCCAATATTCTGCTCAGACAACAAGCCGTAGAAAAAGGTTGCGCCGAAGCCATCCTCGTTAAAGACGGCTATGTAACCGAGGGTGCAGCAAGCAATATATTTGCGGTCATTGACGGCGTCTTGATTACGCCACCGCAAGGCTGCGAAATATTGCCGGGCATAACCCGCAATGTCATTCTGGAGCTCGCCGAGAAAAACAACATCCCTCACAGCGAAGACATCATCTCACTGGATGCTTTACAAACAGCCAGCGAAATCTGGCTAACCAGTTCTACAAGGGAAATCGTGCCGGTTGTTCAACTTGATAATGAAACCATTGCAAACGGCAAACCCGGCCCCATATGGCAAAACATGCATCAATTATTCCAGGCTTACAAGCAATCTTGCCATGAGTGAAGAAACCCTTTTAGAATTTCCCTGCCAATTTCCGATCAAGGCAATGGGCAAAACCGATCTTGAACTTGACCTGCTGGTGATAGAAATCGTGCGTCGCCATGTCCCCGACATTCATGAAGGCGCTGTTACGACCCGCCCCAGTAAAGACGGCAATTACATCGCCGTGACGGTCATTGTAGAAGCCTCCAGCAAACAACAACTGGACGCCATTTACCAGGATCTAACCGATCATCCGCATGTTTTAATGGCTTTGTAGGGAGGGATTGTCTACAACACGGTAATCGTAAATATTTGATTAACCCAATAACTATTAAAATAGAACGCAGATAACGCTGATAGTTATGATTAAGTAAGATTTTTTTAATTATCTGCGCTCATCATAACTATCAGCGTTATCTGCGTTCCATTGTGTTTATATTTAATTACTCATCCTTTGAGTAAGTATCTACAGTTTGGCATCTCTCTGAATATTTTCGTGCTTTTTGTGGACGCGAAATAATTTTTCCAGGATAAATCACCTTAATGGCAGTAATACGCAACCTAGGATTGCAAGATTATGAATCCACTTGGCAAGCCATGCAGCGGTTCACCCAAAATCGCGATGCCGAAACCGAAGATGAAATCTGGATCACCGAGCACCCTGCCGTTTACACGCTGGGCTTAAACGGCAAACGCGAACACTTACTCAACACCGGCGACATTCCCGTCGTCAATTCCGACCGGGGCGGACAAGTCACTTACCACGGCCCCGGCCAATTGATTATTTACACACTGATCGACATTAAACGACTGAATCTCGGTGTCCGCCAACTGGTCACCGCACTGGAACAAGCCATGATCTACGCTTTGGCCCAGCACAGTATTACCGCCGTCGCCCGAGCCGACGCCCCCGGCGTTTATGTCGATCACAAAAAAATCGGGTCGATTGGTCTACGCATAAAAAGAAATTGCAGTTATCATGGCCTCAGTATTAACAACCATATGGATTTACGCCCATTCGCCCATATCAACACCTGCGGTTATCCGGGACTTGCAGTAACCCAACTGGCCGACCTGGGCGTAACCGTCAGCAATGCTGAACTCGCCAACCCTGTTACCGAAGCTATCATAACGGCAGTATCGAAATGACCTATCAAGCGCCTTCCCGTTCCACCCCCGACTCTCATCAGCGCAACAGCGAAAAACTAGCCAGAATCCCGATCAAAGTGGAGCCTGCCGAAACCACTTTACGTAAACCCGAGTGGATACGGATCAAAGTACCGGGCGGCAATGAAGTTACCCGAATCAAACAACTGCTGCGCGAAAACAACCTGCATACCGTTTGCGAAGAAGCCGCCTGCCCCAACCTCGGCGAATGTTTTCAGCACGGCACCGCCACATTCATGATCATGGGCGACTTATGCACCCGCCGCTGCCCTTTTTGCGACGTAGCACACGGCAAACCGCTGCCGCTGGATAAAGACGAACCCCAACACCTGGCCGATGCGATACAGGCCATGGCCTTGAAATACGTCGTCATCACCTCGGTAGACCGCGACGATTTAAGAGACGGTGGAGCCGGACATTTTGCCGACTGCATTAAAAAAATCCGCCGGCAAACGCCGACTACCAAAATAGAAATCCTGGTGCCCGACTTTCGCGGACGCATCGAAAAAGCCGTAGCCATATTATCCGAACAGCCCTGCGACGTATTCAACCACAACCTGGAAACCGTGCCCCGGCTGTACAAACAAGTCCGCCCCGGTGCCGATTACCAAGGCTCACTGGACTTGCTGAAACAATTCCACAAAGCCCAGCCGCAAGTGCCGACTAAATCCGGCCTTATGCTAGGCGTCGGCGAACAGCCGGACGAAGTTCATCAAGTCATGGAAGATTTATTGGCCCACGGCTGCTCGATGCTGACCATCGGCCAATACCTGCAACCCAGCAAAGCCCACTTGCCGGTGCAAAGCTACATCACTCCGGAACAATTTGCCGAGTACGGCGAATTTGCCAAAGCCTTGGGATTTAAACAGGTCGCCAGCGCGCCGATGGTCAGATCGTCTTATCATGCCGATCTTCAGGCTCATGGAGTGATGCCGGACGCTCTCGATTTCGGCGACCAGTCGCTGGAATCAAACTACCCTGCGGCATAAGTCAAAAGCCTTTGTCGTGAGCGACAGGGAAAAGGCGGCCATTGAGCCGTCAGATTGTCTATTGTAAGAGCTGGAAAAACCAAGCGGATTACGCACAGATCAGCTTTGACTTTCTGGGATTTACGTTTCGTCCCCAATTGACAAATGCCGGGATGGAATCCTATTAGTTTGCTTTCTTCCGGCCATTAGTCGGAAAGCCGCCAAAAGGATACGTTCCGAGATTAATGCATGGCCCTGGCTAAAATGGCCGCAAGACGAGATGAAAGACATCATCGCTTATAGCCAAAGCAAGTTGCGCGGTTGGGAGAGGTATTATGGAAAATATGGACGTGGCAAACTTAACCACGTTTTATTTCATGTTGACAAGAAGCTGAGCCGTTGGGCAAAGCGAAAATACAAGAAGCTTAAAACGATTACCCAAGCACTGAGGCGATTAAACGCCTTTAAGTCAAGAAATCCAAGAACGTTTGCTCATTGGTAGGGTTAAGCTTGAAGATATGAGCCGGATGAAGCGAGAGTTTCACGTCCGGTTCTGTGAGAGCCTCAAGGGGCAGTTCCTTTGGGCTACTCGACCTTGCTCACTCGCATACGTCCAAGTGAAGCATGGCGGTTTCAAAATCGCTTTCGTCATCGGGGTTTTTCATCATGGCGGATTTTAAAATTTTTAGTTTGTCTTCCGTCGGTTTGAGGCGTTTGTTAATGGCATCGAGATCGGGGCTTAAGGCTTGTAGTTTGGCTTGGTCGTGATGCTGGTGGGCTATCAGAAGTTCCTTCTTGATTCTAATTTTTTCGCATTGCTCCGTATGCGATTGCTTCATCAAATCAATGGCGGCTTCCACGTCCTTGCTGATGGCGGCAACCGATGCGGAGAAAAAAAATCCAATGGCGACGGCAAAAGTAAAAAACAACTGTTTGTGCAACACAGCCTTCTTGTGAAACACAGGATCTTGCAAATCTTTACTGCGTGGAATAACAAACACTTTAGATTCGGCATTTTTATATTTCATAGTGATTTCCCTTGCTTCAACATTAAAGCTGAGTTGAGCAGCTTGTCTGCTCAAACGAAACTTATGCCCTTTGGGTATAAGGATTTTTTCATGATCAACTGCCCAGATTGGCTAGTGGCTAACGATGATGACTTGCTCGCTAGGGGCGATGGCACTTCACCATGGCAATTGTTGGCCTTTAAAATTAAGAAAACTGCCACTGTTTTCCAAATCAAAACTTTCATTAAGTTCCGCATCCTTTTCAACTTGGGAGTGGCGGATTGTATTCATTTATATTGGTTTTAACCCAATTTGGATGCAAAATCAACACGGCGACTTGCTGCAGATAGAGTCCATAGGATGTGCTGACGACAGATCGTAGCTTCGAAGTCCCGGATTCCGCAACGCTTCATCCAGGCTACTTGCTGCGACGTATTCAACCACAACCTGGAAACAGTACCCAGACTGTACAAACAAGCCCGCCCCGGCGTCGACTACCAAGGTTCGCTGGACCTATTAAAACAATTCCACCAAGCCCAACCGCAAGTTCCGACCAAATCCGGCCTAATGCTCGGCGTCGGCGAACAGCCGGAAGAAGTTCATCAAGTCATGAAAGATTTATTAGCCCACGGCTGCTCAATGCTGACCATAGGCCAATACCTGCAACCCAGCAAAGCCCATTTGCCGGTGCAAAGCTATATCACGCCCGAACAGTTCGATGAATACGGCACAGTTGCCAAAGCTTTAGGGTTTAAACAAGTCGCCAGCGCGCCGATGGTTCGATCTTCGTACCATGCTGATCTTCAGGCTCAGGGAGTAATGCCCGACTAAATATTTGATGATGCTAAAAATCGCAGTTGAGCATTCCCGAATCCCGTTCGTCCTGAGCTTGTCGAAGGATGATCGGGATTCGGGAATGCTCACAAAATGGGCGGGGGGCTATTGAGCGTTACGGTGGATTTTTTGCTATACCCAAATCCACGCTCATCGAATTAAGTCTTACGATGAATTTTCAAGCGCTGGATAGTTTCACGGGCATCTTGTACACGCCCAGCCGAAATATCATCCATCCCTTTGCCAGCTTCGTCGATCAGCAGCAAATGAATACGGTCACGCTCCAGTTGGCGATAATAATCAAGACGACTCACGCCAATCAATGCGACATAGCTTTCGCCATCTTTGGTAATAATCTTCTCGGCACCCGCTCTCACTTGCTCAGCCAGTTCAAAAAGATTGGCGAGAGCTTGAGAGAACGGCACCACATCGCTTGCGGAAATCTTCATAACGGACATCCTACTATTTTTAGGATTATGCGACCTCTTTATAACGGCCGCCTGTTACATACCTATATAACGTCTTAGGTTCTATATCCACCCGGCCGTCATTAAATTCCAGGCATCCCCATTCTGGATCGATACGGGCAGTATTTAAAGCGTCCAGAGAAACATGCTGCCCGATCAAATCGGCTAGATCAGCCTCTTTGACCTCGCCATTTTCAAAAGTCAGCAAAAAACGGTAACCGTCGTAATGTTCAAAATGCTTAAGTTTCATTTTCTTTACTCCAAAGGGGCAATAGTATGAAATTTTTGAATATCCCCATCTCGATTAATTCATCCTGGTGCAGTTCCGTCCATTCCCTGACCAACTGGCGGCACTTTTTGGGTAAACTTCCGTCTATGATATTCAGATTTATCAACTCCATCACCGCCTCATGCTCACCATACTTGATATGAATATGGCGCGGCGGATGCTCACGGTCAATCAAAAACATCCTGATGAGAATTCCGTAAAATCGACAAATGTCTGGCACTTTCAATTCCTACAAACACTGCTTCAAGATGTTTTGCTTTTACTGAACGCTTCGTCAACAACTTTTGTGCAAGGTGAAGCCTATTTCATGGACTGATATTTCATTAATGCGTTATTGTATGATGAGGTCTTAGAGCGGATTCGCCTTTAGATACTTTACAGCATTATTACCTTGCGCTCTTGCGCAATTACCGTTTAGTAATTTTTGGACCGACATAAACCACATACAAAGACTCGTCCGACCGCACAGGCCAAGAAAAATGGATGCGTATTTTTGGTGTGTTCACCTTACCATGCCAAGAACAAAATAAAAATTTGCCATCTAATTCGGGATGCTTAAAAGTCAACTCGGCGTTAAATTCGTTTTTTTCCGATGATGAAGAATCAGTAAACCAAGCTTCATTACCTGTGAAATGATTCTGATAAATTTGATCTCCCTCTTCTGTCCTCACGCCATTACCATCAAAACAACACTTGAATCGATTTAAAGTTTCTAACAGAGTAAGTATTTGACGTGAAGCACTTGGAACAAAAGGATGTCCATAGAGAAGTTCAAAGCTATCGATAGAAAATGTCAGATCAGTAAAACGTTTTCTTGCAACCTCCTCTAATTGCTTCCACGATGAAATTGGTGCGGATGCTGCTCGTAGACTGGATTTCAGTTCCTCCTCTTCCCAATAGTTAACAACAGCAAAACTTCGAATTTTGCCATCACTAACCCAATCGACAGTTATGGGTGAAAATTCCCATGAAGATGGCGTCATGCTTATAAGGTGACGTTGAACTCCATGATGAGAACAGAAAGCAGCCTCGCCTACCGCAGTTTCTGTGACAATCTCCCCATTACATTCCAAATAATCATCGGGGCTATGAAGCCGAGACTCTTCCCAAAAAGGCCCATGTCTTGTAAGCCATTGCATAATGGCTTGCTGCTTATTCCTTTCAAAAGCCTGAATAGCTTGGGGCATCGATAAATTTTGCGTCACTTGCGCACGAGCGATATTCTTGTGGCAATATAATTCATGACCAAATTGTTTTGCGATCACACGCATAGCCATTACCCGATCAATTGCTCCTTGAAAAGTAGCAAGATCAGCAAACTGCCCCGCTATAGAGAGGTCGTTCACAAGTAGTTCCACGCTATTCTCCCCAACCGGCGAAATAGTTTGTGTCTTTATCGAATTGATCAAAAAAACCGTCCGGCCAAGTATCGATATTGCCGGAATTATCTATTGAAGGACTGGTGATCTGAGCTATTTCCTCCGAACGCGACCTAAAAAAATGAATGGCAATTTGTTCCGGCTTAATCCGTTCAGCCTTAACTGAACGGCGAATCCCGTTAAGAACATGGTCGCTGTGAGTTTCAACAATAACCTGAACCCCAGCCTGAGCGACATCAGCCAAAAACTGTCCCATGAGTGCCTGCCCAGCGGGGTGCAGATGAACTTCCGGATTTTCAATCAGAAGAATATCCCCTTTCACTGATGAAAGTGCTGCAATGACAATGGGTAAAACTTGAGTCAGGCCAAAGCCAACATGTATCGGACGATGAAAATCAGTATCCTCCGAATTGCGTAGCCCTAGAGTCACTGCATTTGCTTGCGGAACCTGTTGTACCGATAGAGCGCAGCCAGGAAAGAACATTCGCATACGCTCTTCAACCTGGCGCAACAATGTATTTGCAACTTCAGGAATCACAATCTCTTTAAGAACAGGATTGTCCCGCCCCCAATGTAGTACGCTAACTGCATGTTCACCGGCAGGCCCTACAACGGAAGCAATCTGACGATCCTCAAGGGCATAAACTTCTCTAGGTCCTATTCGTTCAGCAGTAATATAGGTAAGGCCACATAAACGTTCAGCCAACGATGACTTAATTCCGTTTTCATTGGGAGGAAGAAGATAACGCAAAGATTTCGGCTGTTCATTTGACGCTTGACCAACACTAACACAATCAACGGCCATGGACATTTCGGACCGTTCTCCAAAAAAATGCCACCAATAACTTTGTTCGTGATCTATCAAACCGATTCCGAATGTTCTTCTACCATGCACTTTATCGATTACGTCAGACACAGTACCTAATTTGATGGAATCTCCATTCAGCATCAATCGTGTCGACCATTCGTGCTCACGTATGGTTTGATGCAGTAACACAAGTGATTGAATAACCGATGATTTGCCAGAGGCATTAGTGCCAGACAATAATGTTAACTCGGCTAGCGGGAGCTTAAGTTGCTTAAAGCATTTGAAGTATTGAAGATCAAGACGAGTGAGCATTAAAGACCTCCGCAAACATTTCTTGGGTTACTTTGAAACGATACTTCACCCGATCAGGACTGTTTGGGCCATAAGTAATCGCCCAGACGAATTTCTCTTCTTTAATCAACGCATAAAAACGATGCTTAAGTTCTTCAGCGTGATTAACAACCTGTTCATGAGAAAATTGCGCAAGTCCTATAATCATGACATCCCATAGAGACGCGTTTAGAACCCCACGGCGATCTTGTCTCGGAGAATGCTTACGAAAAGAATGTTCGCCAAAAAGAGAGTAATTGTTTTGTAGCGAGCTTTGAAATTCATTGGATAGTTTGATTAGAGCCTCGTCATCCAAGCTATTCATTTTTTTTAGCGCTAATGCAAGCCATTCATCCATATCTTTATAGGAATCAAGAGACAATAATCGAAATGCACAAAATCGATTAACAAATTCCCTGTCGCGCATCGATTGAATGTTAAGACTGCCTCCGGTTACCGATTTGAAAAGCGTTGTCGCTGCCTCCTCCTTAAGAAATTTAGTCGCTTTACCATTGAACAAACAGTTGCGCATTTGCTGACGACTCAGCGCAATCCCACCATTAACTCGTTCGAAAATATCCAAACGTGCTCGCTCAGGTACTTTCGCATCAATGACATACAGTATTAAATTACAGTCTTCGATACGGTTTTGAAACTTAGGCGAAAGGTCTTTAAATACTTTTTTATCCAGTTCAGATTGATTGGGCAGTTTTAATTTGAGTTCGTTATTCACAAAGCGATTAAAGGTTGATAACCGCTGTAAGCCGTCCACAACAATCATTCGACCGTGATCATCTTCCCCAAGATAGAACACGGGTAATGGAATCCGCATCAGCACTGATTCGATAAGCTTACTCTGTTTATCATCAGGCCATATAAAATCACGCTGAAAGTCTGGATCCATAACAAAAGCACCAGCCTTGATTCGACGCAGCACATCATGAACTGTTCGTGTCTCATTTCTGATCAACAGAGTGTCGATCGGGTAATCACCCAATGAGGCATCTTCATCTTTATCAAGACCTTCAATTTCCTCGCTGTCAGTGTTTATGTCTTCAGTGTTCATTTTTAAATTCTCATTTACTAAGTTTTAGACTTAAATTATGGCTTTTAATTTCTGATGATTGTTATTCAGCTACGGATTCATTGGACCCATTTATGAACTTTTAAATGAGCCTTCAACTCGGCCAAAGCAGCTTTAAATAATGACTTCCAAGCCCTTTTTCTGCACCAAATGCAGCAGCTTGAGCGCGATTCCAGTCGGTCTTTTCTGGCCGATTTCCCACTTTTGCACGGTTGATACGCTGGTGTTTAACAACGCGGCAAATACCGCTTGGCTTACGTGCGAAGCCTCGCGGATTTGTTTGATTTCCTCCGGCCGCAATTGCTCTATCGGCGGCAGGCACATCCGGTCAAATTCCCGCATCGTGACTTGATCCATAACACCGGCATTATGAAGCCCCTTGGCTGTTTCATGAACGGCGTCAAGTATCGCTGACTTTGTTTTTCTCATTACAATTTACCTCTATCAATTCATTTGCACTCTGCGCTATTTCAATGGCTTGCGGCGAGAGCGATAACAGGTGCGCGGCAAGATTTTTCAAAGCCTCTTCCTCGTCTTTGTCGATGTTGCTACGGGCATTTTTTGAGAAACCGAAGACAAAAATCCATCGGCTTCCCTTGTTGGTAGCAACAAGGGTCCGAAAGCCGCTGCTTTTGCCTTGACCTTGGCGTGCAACCCGCTTTTTAAAAAGCCCGCCACCTAAATCAGCTTCAAAAAGGCCATCGCTCATTTCACGTACAGCCTTGCAAAGTGCCTGTGTGCTTAAGCCCTGCTTTTTTGCCCAACGATCAAACCAATGAGTTTTATAGATTGCCACACCGCCCTCTTTTTTGATTATTTATAGCACTTAGTGCTATGCATAACAAGCCAAAAATTAGCACCAGAACTTCGACTGATTGTAATCGGCGTTGTAAGTTGATTGGCGGTTTGCTATTTCGAAATGGCTCTTTCCGAACTTTCAAAGCCCCAACGCATCCAGCTCATCCAACAATTGCGCTGCCCGCTTGGGATTGCCGCGCAATTGCGCTGCCAGGAATCGCTGCTTCGCTTCCTCTTCCGCCAAGGCTTGTATGGATAACTCAAACATCAGCTTGTTTAAACTAATGCCGCGCGCTTTGGCAATGTCCTTGAGTCTTTCCGCCATATCATCGGGTAATCGGATGGATATAGTTGTCATGATCTTAGTAACCTCGCTATCTGTTCCAGTGTAATGACTTCATAACCCAAGCACTTAAGTCCAGCATATTATTGATAGCCAAAACCTAATTTTCCGCAAACAATCTCGGAAACAAAAACTCAACCGACTCACTGCCAAAATGCAACGATACCGGCCCTTTAGGCGTTTCAGACTTTAATATTCCGTCATTGATCAAGCTTGAAAGAACCATGCGGGCACTGCGCTCTTTCAAGCCGGTAACGCGTTCGGCATCGCCTCTTGGCATCTCGCCCTGAATCAGCACTCTTTCCAAAATATAAAAAGCCTCCGGTTTTAAGGCCCGGCTTTCCACGTAGGCTTTAAGACGCCCGGCCAATCGGTCGAATTCGAATAGGCCCGCCATAAAACCCACCTGGTCAAGGCATATCTCTAAAAACCAGCGAATGAATTCAATCAATGCCTTTTGGGATAAATTCCCACGGCCGTCCAAATCGCCTTGTCTCGGCATATCGGCATAATCCATTTTGTTTTTGTAATCCTGCCGGCTTTCCAGGCCGCGAGCGAGTCCGCGCGATACCGACCAAAGCCCTGATGCGCCAATGCCGGCTGCCAATCCCATTGCATGACTCATTAACCGGCTGACGCGACCGTTGCCGTCCGGAAATGGATGAATATAGGCCAGGCGATGATGCGATGCGGCCATGGCGATAATCCGCTCGCCCTTGCCCATATTAGCCAAGCGATAGCGTTGCTCGAAATAACGCATAAACTCGGCGACACGGTCACTGCTGGGCGGAAGATGCCTTCCGACCGAAACATTGTGTTCGGGCAAGGAACGGAACGCCCCCGGCTCCATTCGAAAACCATGATCCCCATTGTCTACCCAAAGCATAGCTTCCGGGGCATCACGGTAAAATTCACGGTGCAACCGGCATAAGAACTCGGTCGATGCCGGTTCCGGCATATTCCCTGCCGCATAGAGCCGGTCAATCGTCTGTTGTACGCTGACATGGGCACGCGCTTCGATTTGAAAGTTACGGCGCACTTGATCTTTTTCCAGGTCATCCGCCAAGGCCCGTTCAATATCCCTTGGTTTGGTATGATGTCCTTCGATAAGGTTCGAGTAATAGCAATTCATAATCCGAACCAGCTCAGCCAGACTGGCGGCTGTACGCGGATGTAATCGGCCGCCGAGTCTTTCCGACGACGCTGTTAGATTCGCGATCAGGTCTGTAATTGCAATCGGGATGTTTTCAAGCAGGCAGGGCTCGATTCGGTAAGGTGTTTCGATAGATAGTGGCATGCCGATCTTATAATTACGCAAGATGTTGTTTTTATAAGATGAAGTATACTATTTTCTGCGGATTTTGCCGATTTTCTTGCCGATTATAGAGCTTAACCTAGCCTTTTGTTTTAATTAATGTTTATTGATTAATTGCATATGATGCGTGCCGATTTCAATTGATGTCGCCATGCAAAGCTCGCGCACCTTTTTATAGACAACCCACCTTCGTGCCCCTCAATACCGGTCTTTGAATAAGTTGTTCTGCTTGATATGCAGGACAAGTACTACCTAGCCGGAAGCAGCTTATGCACGGTTTAAGGATTTCCGCTACCGCCCGACACGCCATACACCTGCCCGCTGGCGTAACTGGATTCTTGTGAAGCCAGCGTTACATAAACAGCGGCGAGCTCTGCCGGTTGGCCGGGGCGTCCCATCGGCGTATTTTCACCGAAACTCTCCAAAGCACTTGGCGGTTGGCCTCCGCTGACCTGAAGCGGCGTCCAGACCGGCCCGGGCGCGACTGCGTTGACGCGGATGCCTTTCTCGCCAAGCTGCTTAGCGAGGGATTTAGTAAACGACACGATTGCCGCTTTGGTCTGGGCGTAGTCGAGCAGGTTCTCGGACGGATTATAAGCCTGAACCGATGAGGTGTTGATGATGCTCGCACCTGCGGTGAAATGCGGCAGCGCGGCTTTAGTGATCCAAAACATTGCGTAGAGATTGGTCTTAAAAGTCGCATCGAACTGCTCGGTGGTAAGATCAAGGATCGAATTGACGGAATGCTGTTTAGCCGCATTGTTGACCAGAATATCGAGGCCGCCGAGTTCGCGCACCGCATCGGCGACCAGTTGCTTGCAAAAGTTTTCGTCGCGTATATCGCCCGGAAGCGCGACTGCTTTGCGCTCTGCCTCACGTATCAGCTGGATCACCTCAATAGCATCCGGCTCTTCGGCGGGCAAATAGTTAATCGCGACATCGGCTCCCTCGCGAGCATAGGCAATAGCTGCCGCACGCCCGATGCCGGAGTCGCCGCCGGTGATCAACGCCTTACGGCCTGCAAGCCGTCCGTTGCCCTCGTAACTTGTCTCGCCATGGTCCGGGCGCGGAGTCATTTTGCCTGCAAGACCGGGCCAATCCTGAGATTGCCGCCGGAAAGGCGGCCTCGGATACTGAGTCACCGGATTCTGTTTGGCCGTTTGGTCGAGCGTCTGCCGCGAGTTCCCTTGCTGCCCGAGAACCGGCGTTGCAGAAGCTGCGATAATACCTGTAGCCATACCGCCGACGAACCGGCGTCGTGAGCATAGGTTAGTATGCTCACGTTCGATGTCATTGGGTTTAATGTCTGGTTTCATAGTTTGATCTCCTGGCGTTAAACCTTCCAGGTTTTTAAAACCTGGAAGGTTTGCTTTTAGACTCAAGCTGCTTTCCGGCGAGCAGCTTGCGCGCCCGGCTTGAGTTCGACCTTGACCCAACCTGGTTGCCGTGTGTCGAATGCCTTGTAAGCGTCGAGCACGTTCGTCAAAGGTTCGCATTGCGTCAGAACTTTTTCAGGATCGACCGTGTTGTTTTTCACGAGATCAATAAGATGCGGTATGTAGTGCCGGTGATTGGCGTTGCCCATCCGCATCGTCAGGTTTTTACTCATCGCCTTGCCGATGGGGAACGACTGAGCAGTTGGCGGATAGACGCCGATGATCGAGAGCGTGCCAGCCTTTGCCAAACCCTCGACCGCCCATCTTAAGGCTTGCGACGGCGCATCGCCCGGTACCCAGTTGGCGCCTTGGGGATGCTGCTCCGGCGCGACTTGCTGAAGCTCCCGCTCGAACTGCTCTTTGTCCTGCTTAGCCACCGGTGCAGCATGCCCGGTCACAGCATCAACTCCGACAGCATCTATTGCGCGATCGGCTCCTATACCGCCAGTCATTCGCTTGATGACTTCGGTCGGGTCTTCCTCATCGAAATTGATAATCTCCGCACCTTGCGCCTGAGCCATATTAAGACGCGATGCTTCACGGTCAATCGCAAAGATACGCCCAGCCCCCATTAACTTCGCGCTGGTAATCGTAAACTGCCCGACAGGACCGCAACCGAAGATTGCCACCGTGTCGCCGTCCTCGATCTCGGCCAGTTCGGCACCGAAGTACCCGGTCGGGAAGATGTCGCTGCACATAATGGCCTGATCGTCGGTGACCTCTTCAGGCAGCTTGACCAGCCCGGCGTGTGCAAACGGGATACGGGCATATTCGGCTTGCAAACCCTGAATAGGTCCCGATGCCTTGGGCCCGCCGAAAAATGACGTGCCCGCACTTGGGCCATTCGGATTAGTATTGTCGCACTGCGCTTGATAGCCCGCACGGCAGTAAGAACAATATCCGCAGCAGATCGTCGAAGGGATTACAACCCGGTCTCCCGGCCGCAAGTTGCGCACATCCTTGCCAACCTCTTCGACGATGCCGACGCCTTCATGACCGAGGATCGTGCCGGGCACCATGCCTGAGAACGTGCCCCGGATCATGTGCAAATCTGTACCGCAGATCGCCGATGAAGTCAGGCGTACAAGCGCATCCGTTCGGTCTTGTATTTTCGGTTCAGGAACGTCATCTAATCGTATGTCGCCGATGGCGTGAAACACTACTGCTTTCATATCTAATCTCCTTGTTTTTGCTGCCCCTTAGCGCCGTTCATTCAAGGCGATGGACATCAAAATTGAGTAACAGGGCGCTCAGGCTATCAAAGCAGATAAAAATATCTGTTCGTTATCCAACGTTTCGACACCAGCAACGCTGGGCTGGCACAAAACGATTGGCAAACTGCAAGCCGATTTTAAATCCAAGGGGAATAAAATAGCTTTACGTATTTTTAATCGTTCCTCTCACGACAACGCAATTGACATATTCGAATTATTCCCTAACATTGCAATATGGCTACGAAGCATCGCTTTCGCAACAAATACCGACTTGAGATAAGAGAAGACGACTCTCCGCCGGCGCATGCGCACTTGGTCGGAGGCAATTTTGATGTAGTGATTAACCTGGAGACCCTGAACTGCACCGGCACCTTCCCGCGCGGATTGCGCAAAGAGGTAATGGCGTGGGTTACGGAAAACCGTGATAAATTGATTGAGGAATGGAATAGTGGTATCAATGAAACGCCCCCGCTTAGCAGCGGTTGAACCTTTACCGAATTATCAGCTAAAGATGACCTTTATTAACGGCAGCGTAATGACTGTAGATAAAGGTGAAGCCATATTCGCCAAACCTGGCCTCTCGCCTCTGCGCGACCCGGATGCTTTCTCCAAAGTTCGGCTTACCAACAGCGTAGGTTGGACGGTTGAATGGACAGACCACGATATTCAAATCGGAGCCGATACTTTATGGCTGGAAGCTATGTATCAAGCCGCCGCCGACGAAGACACCCGTACTTTCCTAGCCTGGCGGCTGCGTAACGGCCTGTCGTTAGCCGAGGCGGCACGAGCATTGGGCATGACGACACGCACCATGAGCTCATACGGAACCGGCGCCCGTCCCGTTCCGCACCACATTGCCTTGGCCTGCAAGGGTTGGGAAGTCGAAAATCGTTAAAACTGGATTATGAAGCAGTTTTCGCTCAACAGACCGCCAATCAACCAATGCACTCAGCCTAAAACTTTCGAGTTTAACTATCATCCGGCGGACGGTCGGAGAACTAACGTTGAATATCCGATTCAGCAGGCGGCTACCGTTTACCTTGGTGTAGTAAATAATAGATGATAAATATTGACCTTTGTTTTCAGCAATTCTTCCAACCATTGAACTTATTGGATTTGAACATAAATTGTTTTAATGTAATGATGCAGAAATTATGGGTAAAACCACTACAACACGATGAGGCATGATAATGAAAATATTTAATTGTTTATGGTTTTTTGTATTGATGATTGTGACTAACAATTCGTGGGCTTACGGTAGCAGCAGTAGTTCAAAAGCCTGTGCCAAACCTGAATTTACCAATTTCGTTCCAGCTGAAAATACTGAAGTTGCTGCGGGGGCATCCTTTTCTTTTTCAGCTTCTGCAAACACCTTTCCCAATACCATCAAGGTTGCAGTAAAAGGAATGCCAACTGCACTCAAGGTTACTCCAAGAAATGAAGGGGGTTTTCAAGTAAGTGGAACGCTACCAAAATCCTTAAAAGGTGTATATGCCAGAATTGCGATTACTGCAGACGGTCAAAGTAATTGTAAGGGTAACGGCGGCTGGTTGATAAAAATTGCCGAATAAGTCTCAAAAGTCCCAGTATCAAAAATAGCCCTACTACCGCCTAAAGCCCGGCACACTGAATTTTCTTAACTCAATAACTACTAAAATTTATGAACTATTTGGAAAATGGGTGGCATTCAGAATAATCATCACTGATTATTCACCATTCACGCACTATACCATTATTGATGGATAGTAGACGTTGCCCACCGGCTTATCCAAAGGTAGAACCATTCCAGCCCCAAAAATTACCTGGACAGTTGCTAAACTCTATATAAACACGCTCCGCTGAAATCAGTAAGCTACTTGCCAACAATTGGGGGATGGAAGCCGAAAGCGACTTAGCTTGTTGAGTGCTGAGACCGATACTCTTACACTCAACATAAGCTAATGGTTCATTGCTGCCTCCAAATAGCATGTCTTTGCCGCCCTCCAGTTCAACCATAACATAACGCTCAGGTTTACCGGTTTCTTTGACAAGCAGCTGCGAAAATTGAGTTAATAGTTTTGGCGACTGTTCTTTGCTAATTGCAATATTGGTTGTTAATTTTAAATATGGCATAAAGTCCTCTTTAATTTATAACTGATAGTGTTACGAATAAACGCCGCTTCATTTTTGCGGATGCGGGTTATACCTGTGATAAATACAGGCATGGAGTCCAACGTTTGGGTATGCGCTGGTATGATAACAAACGCCAATCCGTCAATAACTTATCGTCCGGCCAGAAAAGCGCAACCGCAAACAGTCCTCGGTCGAGCCCGTGTTCCGGATTATCAAATAACAATTCGACTTTGAAAAGACCCGCTATGGCAGTCTGGAGAAAAATGCATCGCAGGTCAACTTGTCTCAGTGGGCTCGGCAAATCTTTACCTGCTCAGGCGGCAGCTGAGGGCAAAATGCGCCTGTTGTTCTTCAAAAACAACAGATTATTGAGTGCTGACAAACAGCGATTTTAAAAAATTAACTTGCCCGGCAGTTTATGGCTTGAATGCGATTTGTTCATTGCTTCCCTAGAAAAATAGCTCAATTTTGTTTGCCATTGACAGCCTTACCTCAACCGTTCAATATTGTCCATTATCATACCGATGATTAAAGAGTCTACGAGCGTCACACGACACGGGAATC
>NZ_SCTW01000130.1 GCF_004322395.1 Methylobacter sp. | reverse complement strand
AGGGCCAGGGATGGCCCTTCTGGCAACCCTCGGTGAAAGCGAGGAACGCAGGAAGCAAGCGGCAACCGGGTCGCCTTTTCTTTGGTTACTTTCTTTTGGCGGCGCAAAAGAAAGTAACTCGCCTTCGGGGGCGAGACCCCGATTCAAATAACTGTCGCACTAGCGACTCCTTCGGCTAACAGCGTAGCATCAGTTATTAACTAATCAAAGATGAATCCGCTGTATTCATTGTGGATCACGCTTGTTTTAACTTAGGAGAATCCCATGAGTATTCACTACATCATGCAAGCCAGGATAAAGACTTATATTCATAGCTATCAAGTCTGCCAGGCATTGCCCAGCTTCCAGCACTAAGCATAAATCGGACTTTATGATCATGTACCTCAGACTCTCATTATTATTCACAATGGTAGCAACAATTTTAGCAGCATGTGGCGAAGTCGCGCAGTTGCCGGCCTCGGCTGGCGTTGGTCCTCATCCCCAACTGCCACCGCCCAACCCGACCTTATTCCCCACCGTGAATGTCGCGAAGGCTATAGGCTGGCCTACAAATGGAAAACCGGAGGCAGCGCCGGGAATGGCCGTGAACGCTTTTGCCGCCGGACTCGATCACCCACGCTGGCTTTATGTGCTGCCTAACGGCGACGTTTTGGTCGCCGAAACCAATGCGCCGTCGAAACCCGAAGACGACAAAGGCATTAAAGCCTGGTTCATAAAGAAGATCATGAAGGATGCGGGCGCAGGCGTGCCGAGCGCTAACCGCATCACACTGCTGCGCGATACTGATGGCGACGGTGTAGCCGAAACGCGGTCAGTATTCATTGAAGGATTAAACTCACCGTTCGGGATGGCCCTGATAGGCAACGATTTTTATGTGGCCAATTC
The DNA here is from genome assembly GCF_004322395.1 of Methylobacter sp. Lineage (GTDB taxonomy): Bacteria > Pseudomonadota > Gammaproteobacteria > Methylococcales > Methylomonadaceae > Methylobacter_A. The sequence continues at coordinate 8,635 of NZ_SCTW01000130.1, read as the reverse complement.
GGATGCACTGGTGAAGTTTCCTTATACCGAAGGCGAAACTCGAATAATCCAGCCTGGAACCAAAGTGATAGATCTGCCTGCGGGTCCAATCAACTATCACTGGACCAAGAATGTAAGCGCCAGCCGGGACGGTTCGCGTCTCTATGTAACGGTGGGCTCGAACAGCAATGTAGCCGAGAACGGCATCGATAAAGAAGCCGGTCGCGCGGCCATCTGGGAAGTGGACCCCAAGCTAGGCACCCATCGCATCTACGCCAGCGGCCTTCGAAATCCCAACGGATTAGCCTGGGAGCCGGATAGCGGAGCGCTTTGGACCGTGGTCAACGAACGAGATGAACTGGGCAGCGATCTGGTTCCGGATTACCTGACTTCGGTACCCGACGGCAGTTTCTTCGGCTGGCCCTACAGCTATTATGGACAACATCTGGATGACCGTGTGCAGCCTCAGCGACCCGACCTTGTCGCCAAGGCCCGGGTGCCGGATTATGCAGTCGGGTCGCATACTGCTGCTCTCGGTTTGGCTTTTTCCAAGAATGACGCATGGCCGACCCCGTTCAATAACGGCGTTTTTATCGGCCAGCATGGTTCGTGGAACCGTAATCCACGTAGCGGCTATCGGGTAATTTTTGTGCCTTTCAAAAGAGGCAAGCCCTTTGGAGAACCGATTGATGTGCTAACAGGCTTTCTTAGCCCCGAGGGCAATGCATTCGGGCGGCCCGTAGGCGTCGCGCTCGACAAACATTCAGCGTTGCTGGTCGCCGATGATGTGGGCAACAACATCTGGCGCGTGACGCCATCAACCCACCGTCCAACTAAACCATGACACAGTCGGTAAAACGCTAAGCCGAACGTAACTACTCAGCAGTTAGAAAAATGGAACGCAGATGACGCAGATGAATATGATGAACGCAGATAAAATCTTATTTAATCATAATTATCAGCGTCATCTGCGTTCCATTGTATTTAAGAACGCTGAGTAGTTACAGCCGAACTAAGTCTTTCAACATAGACTCCTCGACGTTTTTCAAAAGCTCTTAACCTATGTGTTTTGCCGCACCGACTGCATTCGGTTTTGTGCGCATCATAATATATGAGTGATATGAAACATCATCTATACGCTCGGATCGGATTCTGGCATTCCGTAAAGAGCCCTTCTATATCCTTTTTGACAGGAGATAAACATGAATTTTGAAGAACGCAATACCTATGGTATGTACAAAGACACTGACGAGCAAGGCCCCGGTCCTCGCTTGATGGGCGCCGATACTCTCATTGGAAATGATGTCTACAATGAAAATAACGAGGATCTGGGTGACATTAAGGAAATCATGCTGGATATGACCAATGGCCAAGTGTCTTATGCGGTGCTGTCCTTTGGCGGTTTCCTAGGCATGGGAGAAAAGCTTTTTGCTGTACCTTGGGACGCACTGAAACTCGACACGGAGCACAAGCGCTTCGTGCTGAACGTTAACAAAAATCGCCTTGAAAGTGCACCGGGATTCGATAAGGATCACTGGCCCGATATGGCGGATCAGGCTTGGGTGGATAAAATTAATGCTTACTATGAAACTAGATCGCAATCGGATCAGCAGAACCGACAAAACATGTACTAAAACATGTCCAGCAAGGAGAAGATCGAACGGATGCTCCACCGTAAGGATATTGACCGCATTGTAATACTAATGCCTGACGCGTTGACACGTATAATAGGAGCAAAAACCACTGCTCTTTTTGTGCCCGGTAGAAGACAGCAGGATGTCCGGCCGGGCATTCTCAACAGCTCTTCGGAATTAACTGAACCGGTTATGCCGAATACGCTATAGCATACAGAACCCGCTCTCTGAGTATGTGTTCTATCGTACCGACTGTGGCTAGTTTTGCGACTAGAGTATCTTCTGTCATAAAGGAGAAGCTATGAGCAAAAAAACGCGCGTTTGTAGTCCTGTTTACAATCTTCTACCTACGGAAATCGAAGGCTTCGACTCGTTGGCTGAGCTTGCGCTGAATATACGCTGGTCGTGGAATCATGCTACCGATGAAGTATGGCGGCATCTTGATCCTGTATTATGGGAAACCACGCATAATCCTTGGGTCGTATTGCAAACAGTATCGCGCGACCGGATCGAATCTGTGCTAGCCGACCCTGTTTTTCGCAACAACGTTGATGAGCTGTTACAGACGAAGCTGGAAGCAGTGGAGGCGCCCGCCTGGTTTCAGCAGAACCATCCGCAAAGCCCCTTAAGCTGTGTTGCCTATTTCAGCATGGAATTTATGCTCAGCGAAGCTTTACCAATCTACTCGGGCGGACTTGGCAATGTAGCCGGCGACCAGCTTAAAGCTGCTAGCGATCTGGGCGTACCGATTGTCGGTGTAGGACTGCTCTATCAACAAGGCTATTTCCGGCAGGTCATTGACAAGGATGGAGCGCAACAAGCCTTATTTCCATACAATGACCCGGGACAGTTACCTATCACGCCTGTGCGTCAAGCAAACGGCGAATGGTTCCGTTTGGAAATACCCTTAATCGGCTATTCGGTCTGGCTGCGCATCTGGCAGGTTCGGGTCGGAAAATTGAAGCTTTACTTACTGGACAGCAATGACCCGGCGAACTTTCCAACTCATAGAGGGATTACTAGCGAGCTATACGGCGGCGGGCCGGAGCTTCGCCTCAAGCAGGAACTGCTGCTGGGGATCGGTGGATGGCGGCTGCTTGAGGCGCTTGGCATTTACCCGGAAGTCTGTCACCTTAATGAAGGGCATGCGGCTTTTGCTGTGTTGGAACGCGCCCGCTGTTTCATGCAAAAAAACGCACAGCCTTTCAACGTCGCGCTGGCCGTCACCCGGGCAGGTAACCTTTTCACAACCCATACCGCAGTGTCGGCAGGATTTGACCGTTTCGCTCCATGTCTTATCAAACAATACCTCTACCGTTATGCCGAGCAAAGGCTAGGCATAACGATCGATGATTTGCTGGCTCTAGGCCGTCAGAACCCGGACGATGCGTCTGAAAGTTTCAATATGGCCTATCTGGCAATCCGCGGTAGCGGAGCCGTCAATGGCGTAAGCCGTTTGCATGAACAAGTCAGCCGGCGTTTCTTTGCTCCTCTTTTTCCTCATTGGCCGTTGGCCGAAGTACCGGTTGGACATATCACCAATGGCGTTCACATGCCGACGTGGGACTCAGCATCGGCCGATGATCTTTGGACGGAAGCCTGTGGCAAAGATCGCTGGCTGGGAACAATGGAAAACCTGGAGCAGGACATTCACCGCGTCTCCGACGCCAGACTCTGGCAGTTCCGTACCGCCGCCAGCAAGTCTCTTGTTGAATACGCTTGCGAGCGATTATCCAGTCAATTGGCTACTGCCGGCGAGTCGCCCGAAGCGATTGAACGAGCAAAACATCTATTTGATCCGAACGCATTGACATTGGGCTTTGCGCGGCGCTTTGCAACTTACAAGAGGCCAAACCTATTACTGCACGATCCGGAGCGATTACTTCGTCTATTAACCAATACTCAGCGGCCGGTGCAACTTATCATTGCCGGCAAAGCCCATCCGGCAGACCGGGCTGGGCAGAGCCTGATCCGGGAATGGATGCATTTTATTCAGCGGGCCGAAGCTCGACCACAGGTGATATTTCTCAGCGACTACGACATGTATTTGACCGAACGTTTGGTACAGGGAGTGGACGTCTGGATAAACACACCAAGACGGCCTTGGGAGGCGTGCGGAACAAGCGGCATGAAGGTACTCGTCAATGGCGGCCTCAATGTCTCGGTATTGGACGGCTGGTGGGCAGAGGCTTACCAGCCTCAGTTGGGGTGGGCGCTGGGCGATGGTAGCCTCGGGCATGGCGATGATCCCGCCGGGGACGCTGCCGATGCCGATTTACTCTACGATCTGCTCGAGCGAGAGGTGATCCCGGAGTTTTATAACCGAGACGAGAACGGTATTCCAACCGCATGGATCCAGCGAATGAGAGAAAGCATGGCGCAACTGACGCCGCGCTTCTCAGTCAACCGCACTGTACGTGAATACACTGAGCAACACTATATTCCGGCTGCTACCGCTTACCAACTACGTGTTGCCAATGAATGCGCGATAGGTAAACAAATAGTCGACTGGCAGCATAATCTGGAACAGAAATGGGCTGCCCTGCACTTTAGTAAAGTCAAGGTTGAGACACGTGGCGAGAATCACCTATTTGAGGTTCAGGTTTATTTCAATAACCTCGACTTCAAATCAGTGCGGATAGAGCTTTACGCTGATGGCGTCATGAATAATGCCCCGGTACGGCAACAAATGACTCAACTTCGCCAACTGGTCGGCACAGCAGGTGGCTATGTTTATGGAACTGCTGTGTCCTCGGCTCGTCCCCCAACGGATTATACCGTGCGATTGATACCCTACTTCGACGGCATGGAAATCCCACTGGAAAACGGACGAATCTTATGGCAACGATGATCGAATTAACGGAAGAAGCGACGATAAGCAAAACAACTGCAATAAGCTGTGTGTTTGTGGATATAGGCGGTGTTCTGCTGACCAACGGCTGGGATCATCATGCTCGCGAACGGGCGGCGGCGGATTTCAATCTGGATTGGGCCGAGATGGAGAGTAGGCATCTTCTGAACTTCAGCGTCTACGAGGAAGGGAAGCTCTCACTGGAAGAATATTTAAATCGGGTAGTCTTTTACCAAAAGCGGCCGTTCACCCGAACTCAGTTTCGAGACTTCATGTACGCGCAATCGAAACCTTATCCGGACATGATAGAGCTAGTCTCTGAGCTCAAGATCCGGCACGGCCTGAAAATCGTCGTGATCAGCAACGGAGGCCGCGAGCTGAACAAGTACCGAATCCAAAAGTTCAAGCTGAACAGCTTTGTGGACGCATTTATTTCCTCTTGCTTCGTCCACGTCCGTAAGCCTGACGCGGATATCTTTCGGCTGGCGCTGGATATCGCTCAAGTTCAAGCCCTACAGGCAATCTATCTTGAAAATACCCCGCTGTTCGTTCAAGTCGCTGAGAATTTAGGAATCCGCAGTATTCTTCATACGGATTATCTATCTACCTCTACGCAATTGGCTTCATTGGGATTACTAAACGACAAAGTAGGTATCCCATGACCCTAGATAATCCGCAAATACTGGCAATTAACGGCGGCTCGTCGAGTATTAAGTTCGCGCTGTTCGAAGTTGACGACTCTCTCCGACGGGTTCTTGAGGGTAGTATTGAGCGGATTGGACTACCGGAAACCACTTTGCGAGTTAAAGACTGGAGCTTGGCGGGCAGCTTTTCGCGATTAATAATGAAAGGGGGTTATACGGCGGCAGTGGATACCCTGATGGATTGGATCGAGGAACGCATCGGACCCGATACATTGACAGCGGTGGGGCATCGGATAGTCCACGGCGGGCCGAAGTATTGCAAGCCGCAGCTCATCACTGCGGAAACGATTGAAGAGTTACGTCGGCTCAGCCCGTTCGATCCTGAGCACATGCCGGAAGAGATCCTTTTGATCGAGGCGATTCATCGCCGATTCCCCAATTTACCCCAAGCGGCCTGCTTCGACACGGCTTTTCACCACGATCTGCCGCGCGTCGCAAAACTGTTGCCGATCCCCAGGCGGTTTGAGGCGCAGGGGGTGCGGCGGTACGGATTTCACGGATTGTCTTATGAGTTTCTAATGAGAGAATTAGTTCGCGTATCCGGCCCCAAAGCCGCACGAAGCCGAATCATCCTCGCCCATCTTGGCAATGGCGCGAGCATGGCGGCAGTGCGTAATGGAAAAAGCATCGACACCAGCATGGCCTTCACGCCCGCAGCAGGTTTGGTGATGAGCAGCCGCTCCGGTGATTTGGACCCAGGACTGGTTTCGTTTATGGTGCAAAATGAGCAAATGACGGCATCGCAATTCAACCATATGGTCAACCACGAATCGGGACTGCTCGGCGTTTCAGAGACCAGCTCCGACCTGCGCGATTTACTCGCTCAGGAAACCGACGACATACGCTCGGCTGAAGCTGTCGCGTTGTTTTGTTATCAAGCCAAAAAATGGATCGGCTCTTTCGCCGCTGTACTGGGTGGATTGGACACGCTCGTATTCACAGGAGGCGTTGGCGAAAATGCGCCGATCATTCGAGCCCGTATCTGTGAAGGATTGGACTTCCTCGGCATCAAACTGAGTCAGGAACGCAATAAAGAATCCGAGAGAATAATTTCCGCCAGTACCAGCCGGGTCACAGTTCGCGTTATTCGCACCGACGAAGAACTGATGATTGCCCATTCTGTGTGCGATGCACTTGAACTTGGCTCCGGCCAATCTCCAGCCCAAACGTAGCCTGCAGAGAGCAAAACGATGATCCAAAGTGATATTTTATTCAAAAATAAACCAGCTCCAAGCGCTGCTACTAAGTGAACTATTAACGATGTGAGGACGTTTATGTTAGTCAAATTCTCTACCGACAAAACTATAAGTAAGGCAGCCGCGGCTTTACAAGCCGCTGTCAAAGCCAATCATTTTGTGGTCATGCAAGTGCACAACCTTAAAGAAATAATGAAGAAAAAAGGCGTGGAGTCCGCTCGCGAATGCGTGATTTTTGAAGTATGCCAGCCGCAACAAACCCAGAAAGTTCTCGATCAAAACATGGGCGTCTCCACCGCACTGCCATGCCGAATTTCTCTTTATGAGGAAGGCGGCAAAACCATTCTGGCAACCTTAAAGCCAACCGAATTGCTGTCCATGTTCAGCGCGCCACGCCTGGAAGTGGTGGCGCGGGATGTAGAAAATACCATTATTAATATTATGAAAGAAGCGGCATTCAGCTGATTACTTTCGCCGGCGCCAAGCATGATGGTGCTGAACGATATGGATCGTTTCCATCTGGTTATGGATACCATCGACCGTCTGCCGCAGACTGGCAACAAAGGTATTTACCTGAAGCAACAGCTCAAGGACAAACTTATCGAGCACAAGCAATATATCGCCCGGCATGGCTAAGACCTGCCGGGAATCCGTAACCGGAAGTGGAGTAATGTCTAATGATTGCGCAAGAGCTTGTAAACACTGCAAAGAAATTGGTCGCAGGCGATAAAGGCCTGCTGGCTATGGATGAAAGTAATTCGACCTGCAACAAACGATTCGCAAAGCTGGGTATTCCTCAAACCGAGGAAGCCCGACGCGCCTATCGGGAGTTGATTGTGACCACACCCGGTCTCGAAGACTATATTAGCGGAGCGATTCTCACCGATGAGACCATCCGTCAGAAGGCTAAAGACGGCATGCCTTTTGTTAAAGTTCTCGAAGCTGCCGGCATCATTCCCGGAATCAAAGTTGATGCCGGGGCAAAGGATATGGCCGCGCACCCCGGCGAGAAGATAACCGAAGGTCTGGACGGATTGCGCGACCGTTTGGCTGAATACAGTCAAATGGGCGCCCGGTTTGTCAAATGGCGCGCGGTGCTTGTGATAGGCGGCGGCATTCCCAGCCGGAGTTGCATTGAGGCTAACGCGCAGACGCTGGCTCGCTATGCCGCATTATGTCAGGAAGCCGGATTGGTTCCCGTCGTCGAGCCGGAAGTACTGATGGACGGCGATCATACGCTGGAACGATGCTCCGAGGTAACGGAGGACGTATTGCATACGGTGTTCGGCCAGCTTTACCGGCAACGGGTCATGCTGGAAGGTATGCTGCTGAAGCCGAACATGGTGCTTCCGGGCTTGGACTGTCCGAAGCAGGAAACGACAGATGTGATAGCCGACGTCACGGTAAGATGCCTATTGCGAACCGTTCCTCCCGCCGTTCCGGGAATTACGTTTTTATCGGGCGGCCAATCGGCTGAACTGGCCTCGGCCCGTTTGAATGCGATGAATGTCAGTTTCAAATCGCGGCTGCCGTGGGCGTTGTCGTTTTCGTTTGCCCGCGCCGTCCAGCAGCCGGCTTTGGAGATTTGGCAAGGCAAGGAAATCTTTGCGGCGGAGGCGCAGGAAGCTTTGTATCACCGGACTAAATGCAACGGGGCTGCGCGGCGCGGCGAATATTATGCCGCTATGGAAAACCCAGTCACTCTACGAAAGGCACGAAAAGGTTGAGTGCAGAAAATATGTGGATGAATGTGCCCTACCGCACCGACTGAGGCTGATTCCGCGGTTAGAGTGCCAAAGTGTTTTTGAAGTTATGGGGATATTCGCTAAACCTGTATCGGTTGTCGAAGCAACGCCTGATCTTGAGTTGAATTTTAGCCGGTTTGTTTTTGTGTTTTAACACTATTGGTAGACTGTTTAACCTAGACAAATCAGTTAGCCACAGATTTACACAGATAAACGCCGATACTACATTGAGTGATGCAAGACTAGCGGTCACCCAACGGGTGCCGCAAAGAACTCATGTAAGCCATTGTTCACCTGTGTAAATCCGTGTCCATCCGTGGCTCAACTGCTCTTTTCAGGATTAAAGGTTCTTCTGTCTACCGAAATGGGCACTTAACTGGAGATTTAGCCATGAAATATCTTATTGGATTTTTTTCCGCGCTTTTTTTAGCCATGACGTTAATAACAGTCACAGGTTGTGCATCGACAAAAACACAGGAGGCAACCGGAGAATATTTTGACGACAGCGTTATCACCGGCAAAATCA
>NZ_SCTW01000129.1 GCF_004322395.1 Methylobacter sp. | reverse complement strand
GGTGAACCTGTCCGCGGTGCAGTTTCGTCATCCCGATTTGCCCGAGCTGGTCACACGCATACTCGATGAAGAAGGTTTGCCTCCGGAATATCTGGAACTGGAGTTGACCGAAGGCGTAGCGATGCACAACCCTGAGGGCGCCATCGCGGTAATGAACAATCTATACGAGCGCGGTATCCGTATGTCGATTGACGATTTCGGCACCGGCTATTCATCCCTAAACTATCTGAAGAAATTCAAGGTATACAAACTCAAGATCGATCAGTCCTTTGTATACGACATCAGTACCGATCCGGAAGACAAGGCCATCGTCAGCGCCATTATCAACATGGCAAAGAGCCTTGGCCTGCAAACCATTGCCGAAGGTGTGGAAACAAAAGGACAGCAAGCATTCCTGCGCGAACAGAGGTGTGACGAGATGCAGGGTTATCTATTCAGCAAGCCGGTATCGACTATGCAGTTTGAAGCATTACTGAAGCGAAGCTTTACTGTTTGATGATTTGGCAATTTCGAATTATAAAATCCCGATCAATCAATCCCAATTTAAAATAAAATTGTCTAAAAAAGGCTCTTTTCAGCTGGCTCAAAATCTATGACAAGTGCAGGTTCAACAATATAATCAGAGCGTTCCCAGGCACTTAGCCGCCGTTTATACCTGTAATATGCTCGATCCGCTAATTCATGCAGTTTAACCGCACGTTTCATTGAAAAGCCGGATAAATTAATAACATTTGATATTTTTAGATAAAGCTCAAAAGCGTCATATGTTGATTTTTTTAACTTCATTCTATTCACCAATCTAAGTTGCATAAAGGTAATCATTTAATTTGTTAGCTTAGGTTATTCATGTTGCGATTTCATTACAATATGGATTTGACTGTAATTATTACAGAGTATAGTCATACCAAGCCAAAGCGACCTGAAAAATTTAATAAAACTGATCTTACTAAAGGCAGTGAGGGGGCTAAGGCACGCGAAATATCCTCTGCTTATACAGAATAATCATTTAAGCTACGGCAAGTTGGTAATAGAGCTCGGCATTATCGGTTAATTTAGCGACCACTTCCGCATCGAGATGGCCGGTAGCAACGCGCATCTGTAAATCGTTGAGAATATATTCAAGACTCATGGAATGGCGATAAGGCCTATGTTGCGCTAATGCCTGGAAAATATCGGCAACGGCAATAATACGGCATTCCAGATCCAGTTCTTTGGTGCCGTTTTTAAAAGGATAGCCATCGCCGAGCAGGGTTTCATGGTGGAACCCGGCCCATTCCGGGATCTTTGAGTCGTCAAATACGCGTTGCAGAATGCGCAAGGTATCGTAGCTATGGCGATGCATAGTCGCTCGTTCTTCAGGCGTAAGGCTGCCCGGCTTGTCAATGATGTCTTCCGATACCCGCAATTTGCCGATGTCGTGCAACAGTCCGGCAATTTCAACTTGCTCCAGTTCGTAACCTCCAATGCCGAAATCGATAGCCAATTGCCGGGCGATATGCGCCACCCGTTGCGAATGCTCATCGGTGTAGGGAGATTTGGCGTCCACCACTCGCGAAAATAGCCGCGCCAGTTCTTTAAGAGCAGGAATATCGAGTAGGGTCGTTGGAATATGGCTGCCGATGCGGCGTAAATCTTCATCCAGGTATTCGGGTTCCATTGCCAGCCAAAAAGCTTCAACATTGGCGACTTCGACAAAGGCATCCACCAGCTCAGGCGCAAACAATATACCGGACAGCGTTTTGATTTGCGCGATAATCGCTGGATACTCGATCAGGATCCGGCCGCTGCTCATGAAAGGCGCTTGCAGCATATCGATGCGATCCGACAGATACAGCAGATTGGCACGCAAGCTAAGTCGACGATCGACAGCCAGCTCCAGCAATTCTTCCCAGCGAGTGTGGTGGTAGCGAATCTCGGCGGACAAATGCGCCAACGGCTGACAGGCCGACAAATAATCGGCGCCACGGATGCAATGATCCTCCGCACCGTCCCATTCCAGCGTTTCTGTGAGCTGGTGGTGTTCATGAATTCTGGAAACGCCGCAATCATGCAACATGCCGGAGTAAAGGATGGATAGGCATTCGGCCTCCGGCCAGTTCAGGTGCTGGGCAATAGTCCTGGCTATGATCGCTACCCGCTTGCCGTGCCTGACTTCGTCAACTCCCACCAAATCGAGCGCGCAACTTAAGGCAGTAATGGCGTTATGTATATCAATATGTTGTAGTTTCATGGCATGTGCACTCCGATACTAAAGAACCGGTTCGATGAAAACATTATCCGCTTTTGACAAGCGAGCCGTTAATTATCATTAAAAGTTGTGGGGTAAAGGAGGGAATTGCTCTTAAAATGCCGGCTGAGGCTCTTTGCCGGCCGGAAGCCTCATGCGATTTAATTTTTGCTTAATCCGATTAACCTAAACAAATCAGTTAGCCACAGATTTACACAGATAAGTGCCGATACTACATTGAGTTATGCAGGAAGTGCGGTTCAGCCGAAGGGTGCCGCAAAGAATTCATGTAACCCATTGTTCGCCCGTGTAAATCCGTGTCCATCCGTGGCTCAACTGCTCTGTTTGCTTACCACTGAGATTCGCCGGTTTCGGGGTCGTACATTTCATGGACAATTTTGCTCCGGTTGGCGATTAACTCGTCAATGCCGGGCGAATTGCTCATAGCGCGGGAAATCGCCAATTTCATCGCTTCATAGTTGGTGCGATACAAATCTTTACGATCCAGATCGGGATTGACCGCGCATTCGGGAGCAATCCACAGCATCGCAATAATGCACAACTCATTGGCTTGATCGGCAGGAATAACACCGTCGATAACGCTGTCCAGAACCGCATCCGCTACCGCCGACTGCACAGGGCCGCCAAACAAATTGACATAATCGGTGGATTTGATTGTGACTTTTGGAACCATAATCGTAGCAGGCTTCACTTGCTGATTGCAGGCTCGAATCGCGAACATCCGGGTATGGCCTGCGGTTTGTCCCATCAGATTGGCAAAAGCGTTGCCGGCAGGCCCCCTTACACTGCCTATCAATATTTCTGGCATGGCGTCTGTGCCTTGGCCGTCGCTGGAAAATACCGTTGCTTCGCCGGTTCTGAACCAAATTGTGTCTGACATTATGTAATCTCAAAAAGTAAGAAAGACCGCATTCTATGCCGGATGAAGCGGGAGGTGCAAGGCTAAGTTTAGCCTTGCACTGCTGTGCAGCGGGAGCGGATAAATTCTATGATAAAATAAATTTTACTAATCCAAACATATCCACGTCCGCTGATTTAATGCTATTAAAGTTATTGCCGCTGTTTTCCACAACGCTGCTCTATGTGTTGTATTACCTGATCAGCACCTTTAAATTCGATGTTCAAATACTGACTGCATCGGTGCCTTACGATTATTTGCTACAGTTGTTTGTCGCTTATGTGATTTATGCTTTATCGAAGCGGGTATGGGTTTTCCTGGTGATCCATGCCTTGCTGATGGGGCTGTTGTATATCGGTAATGCGGTAAAAATATCATTTTTTGGCGGGCCGATCATGCCGGATGATGTTTTTGCGTTGCAATCGCTGTTGCTAATACTGGATGGCTGGCGGTTTTTTCTTGCCGCAATACCGCTGGCTGCCATTGCAAGTTTAATATTGTTCAATTTTACCATGCGCCATTGGAGCGCTTATCTGGCTAGCCTAGTTATCATTTTGCTCGGCATCACCGTGGTTTATAAACCCGCTACGATACTGGATCCTTTGGACGGTTATTTTGGCAATTCGGTATGGGATCAGCGTTCCAATTATATATGGCGCGGCGCAACGCTTTACACGCTATTGGAAAGCGCGCGTTATTTTGCGGCAGCCGAGGTGATTCCCGATGCCGATATGGCCGAGGAAGCCGCAGAAAAACTGCTGGTTGGGGTACTTCCGCCATCCCAGCCAGTGGTCCTGAAAAAAGAACCCGTCGCCAAAACGTTTACGCCGCGCAATGTCCATATCGTATTGCTGGAGTCTTTTTGGGATCCCAGTATGCTAAAGAAAGCAAAATATAAACAAAATCCCCTTTCGCCGGAGTTCCGCGAGCTTTGGAAGAGTGCGGAATACTCGCATGCGCTATCTCCGGTGTTTGGCGGTTTTACCGCAAATGCCGAGTTTGAGGTATTGTGCGGGTTTCCGGTGGTGAAGAATTCGGTCAAATTTGAACGCCAGTTGCTTAATGACGTGCCTTGTTTGCCGCACGTTCTTGCCGACAAAGGCTATCGTACCATCGCCTCTCATCCGAATGTGCCGGTATTCTGGAACCGTGTTAATGCTTATAAGCGCACGGGCTTTCAAACCTACTGGTCGTTGCAGGATTTTGTTCAGGATGACATGAATAGGGAATTTATGTCCGACAGCACTTTATACCGCCAAGTGCTGGAGAAAATATCAGGCTCGATAGATGCCAAGCAACCGGTTCTGGACTATATCGTGACCTATTTTGGACACTGGAATTATCCGTTAAGCGACAGTCGTCCCAATAAAATCAGTTCACCTTCCCCAGTCGAAGAGGTAACAGCCTACGCTAATACAGTTTATTATAAGTCGCGGGAGCTGATGGTATTTATCAACGAAATGCGCAAACGGGACCCGGAAGGCATTATTGTCGTTTTCGGAGATCATCTGCCTTTTTTGGGCGAGAACTTTGCAGGCTATGTCGAATCAAATTTTCTGGCGGCTAATCGTAGCGACTTTACGCCGACCATGTTCAAAGCCTATGTGAGTACGCCGATGCTTATTATCGATGGTAAACGCGGCCCGGTTAAGATCGGTAGCCTGCCGCTTTATCAAGTGCCCAAGCTTGTGCTCGATCTGCTTAATTTCGACGAGCCGACCATAATGGATTATGCCGCTCCTTTGCCGAACATGCGTGTACGGGCATTGCCGGGGCTGCATTTTAATATACTGGCTGGAGGGGCTGTGGATATGTGTAAAGAGCCGCCATATTCGGAAACGTGCCAGTTATCATCCCGCTGGCTGGAGAATATATCGATCGTCAGTAACGATTTATTTATGGGACGACAGTTTACCCGCCCCAAATATGTGCCCGAGAAGCAGCCGAAGCCTGTATTATCGGCAGAGGTTGTTATTCCACCCGCAATTGCTGAGGCGAAATAGATTCAGATTAATTATTGGCATAATCTAAACCAACTTATTGGAGAAAATTCATGCATAAAAGTTTCATAGTGACCGTTTTTAGCCTATTTTTGGGGTTTGCCGGAAGCAGCGCAGCCGATCAACTCAGTATTCCGTTGCAAATTGATTACAGTATGATTAAAAAAATACTAGATTCCCAGTTGTATACCGGTAAAGGCAATACCGCCGAGCTATGGAATGACCGCCATGGATGCAGCTATTTAAGGCTTTCCAATCCGGACATTAAAGGCAAAAACGGCCAAATCCAGCTGTTAAATGAAGTTCAGGCAAGATTCGGAACCGGCTTGGGCGGAGAATGCTTAACGGTTCTGGAGTGGGCAGGGATATTGGAAACGTTTCAGCAGCCCACGCTTGATGCGGGGCACTCTGTGCTGAGCTTTCCGGTCACCAGCGCGACCGCCTATGATCATGAAGGTCGCCACCTGACTATCGATAAACTTCAAGATTTGATTAACCGCTTTGCCCAACCAAAACTTGCCGCAGTAAAGATCGATTTAAACGAATCCCGAGGCAACATCGAGGATACGCTGGCGCATTTTTTACCCAAGGATAATGCGGCGGAAGTTAAAGAGATACTCAAGTCGCTCAGATTCAGCAGCATCAATGCCGGAGATAGCGGCATCGGCGTTAAGCTTGACTTTAATGCGCCTGCCAAAAGAACTGTTGCAAAGCAGCCTGCTGCTGCCTTTAGCGAAGCTGAACAAAAACAATGGCAAACCGCGTGGCAGCAATGGGATACGTTTCTGAGTTCAGCCATTGAGCAGGCCGCCAATGATACCAAATCACCCGAACTGCGTGAAACTCTGATGGAAATTCTAATGGATTCCCGCACCGCTTTTCAGGCAGGCTTAAAAGAACATGACGCAGATGGCGCCGATCCGGTACGGGTATTTTTTGCCGATACGTGGGAGCGTCTGGCGCCCGTATTAAAAACCATCGCCACAGAATTGCCCGGCATACAGGGCTTACGCTACATCACTTTTATAGCAGCAACTGACGCGATTTACGAACTTGAACGGTTAGGCGCGCCGTTTGGCCTGGATATTTCGTCCGATGGGCTGCGTAGATTGGCGCGTATTCTGATGGCAGGTCAACAGCAGCACGCAAAAGAGCAGCAATTGCCATAGCGAAAGTTAAATACAGGGAACAGCGCGTGATCTCAACAGCTCTTTATTTTTTAAGTGTCGCCAAAAGCACTTTAGGCAAAAAATATCTTTACTGTGCGTGAAGCGAAAAACCTAACAGTTGGACGATTGGAAGCCCATGCTTCAGCAGGCTAAGCACGGGCTTCCAGTTACCCTAATTTCGTTTGTAGTGTCAATCAAAAATAGCCGCTTCAAGATTTTTGCTTGAAATCAGCCCTTTCAAAAGCGACTTATTCTTTATGCCCCCAAATCGGGTGCCTGACAAATTTGCGCCGGTAAAATCCGCATCCTCCAGTTTGCTTTCGGATAAATCAGCTCCCGACAGATCGGCGTCGGTCAAATCGGCTCCGGAAAGATCGGCGCCGAATAACACTGCATTTTTCAGTACACTTTTGGAAAGATTGGCATGGCGCAGCAACGCACGATTGAGATTGGCATCGGACAAATTGGCGCCCGATAGATCGACATTATTCAAACTGACCCGCATTAAACCCATAGGCTGATTTTTCATATCAACGCCCCAATTGGCATTAGACAGATTGGCATGACTAAGATTAGAGCGATCCAGATTCGCAATGAACCGGCTGCCGGTTAGATTGGCGTTGCTCAAATTAGCGCCGCCCATGTGTACGCCAAAAATGCTGGTATTGGATAGATTAGCACCGGAAAGATTGATTTTGGACATCACCGTTAAATCCAGGTTCAATCCGGATAAATCGCTGTTGCTTAAATTGGCGTTGCGTAAATCCGAACCCCATAGGTCGGCATTCCTAAAGTCCAAGCCGGATAAATCCACGCCTCTAAGATCTTTTCGGCGCAACTGTGCCGGATGGCTTTTATCCGCTTTGGCAAGACGCTGTTGAACTGTCGACCGACTAAGGTCGGCCGCTGATGCCGATAGACAAAACACTGCGGCTAACAAGCCCAGAGCGCAAAAATGGATTTTCATGTGTATACCTCCTGGTGAATACATGGAATCAAATTGTGAAATAGTTAGCAGAACTTTATCGACAGTTCTGAGCTATTGCAACTAGGGAATGGAAATTGTTGGTAGTACAGGGCCATAGATATATAAACCAGTCATGCCGTCATCGTTTTGGTAGGGTTCATCACTCAGGGTTATTCTGCCCAAAGCCTTTCAGGTTAAACCCGTTCCGGACGAATTTATATCGAAATCCGAAAAACGGAGATGTGAAAAAATAAATCAAAAATGATTTTGGAGCTACAGTCGCGGCTTTTCAATAAAATATGTCGAGATTGAAAACCGGTTTTCAAGTTATGTTGTTATATTTGACAATCGCATGGGTAAGCATCGAATAACAGATTTCGATGCATTTGAAATGGACGTTTCTCTGATATAGATGATTAAAGAGGCCCGGGCATACTAAACACGGTCTATTTGCTCAAAAATGACAACAAAAGTATGAGCGAGGATAATATACTCATACACTATGAACACTATTCACAAAATATGACCAAAATAAACTTCACTGCCTGCCCCGAGTGTGATTTATTGCTTAACCCCGCTGAGCCAGTGGTCGGCGATAAGGCGCACTGCCCACGTTGCGGCTACCTGCTGCAACGTCCTCGCAAACAAAGCATCGAGCGCACTTTCGCGCTGTCTATTGCCGGGTTGATTTTAATATTTCCGGCCAACTTGATGCCGTTGGTTGGCATCAAAATGCTGGGTGGTGCCAAAGATGGCACGTTGTGGTCGGGCGTAGTTACCTTATTTGAAGAACACCTATGGGGCGTTGCGGTACTGGTGTTTTTATCTAGTATTTTATTTCCGCTGCTGAATATTATTTTATCCTTGTTGATTAGCGGACATCTTTATTTTAAAAAACCAAACCACTATCTGGCGCACTGGATGCGCTGGTTACAACACATGGATGAATGGGCAATGCTGGAAGTTTATATGCTGGGTATTATTGTCGCTTGCGTTAAACTTTCTTCCACATCTGAACTTAAATTCGGCTTTGGGCTCTACGCGTTCGTTGCTTTGCTGACTGTAGCTGTTATGTTGGCAAGCAGCTTGGATAAGGTTCTGTTTTGGCGACAAATCGGACAATTGAATAAATGAAAGTAGATTAGAGAAAATAGCACTCGCGTGATACGGATAAGCACAAATAAAATATATAAAAAGCTGGTTTTCGACTTCTTAAAAATCCGATTAATCCTATCTAATTCAGTGTCATCCGTGTTAATTATTAAATTGAGTAGTTATAAATGAAACCCAAGAAGTCGGCCCTGAATCAAGGCTTTATTCGTTGTCATGATTGCGGCTGTTTATCGAAACAGACCGACAAAAACAGCCATTGCCGGTTATGCGGCGGTCGGCTGCACCCACGTCTGCCCAATAGTTTTCAACGCACCGCCGCATTATTGTTAAGTGCTTTCTGCTTGTATATCCCTGCCAATATCTTTCCGATTATGACTGTCACGCGTTTGGGTGTCGGCGAGCCACACACTATTGTCGGCGGCATTATTGCGTTAATTCACAGTAACATGATGCCCATAGCCATGCTGGTTCTGGTCGCCAGTATTCTGGTGCCTTTGTTAAAACTGCTGGGGCTCGGTCTATTACTACTTAACGTTCATTATCGTTGGAAAGCCCATGCCAAGAAATGGACTATCATGTACCGCATTATCGCTTTTGTAGGCCGCTGGTCGATGCTGGATATTTTTATGATTTCAATTCTTGTGTCGTTGGTTGACATGGGCGGTGTGGCGCAGGTTATCGCAGGGCCAGCAGCAACGGCATTTGCTGCTGTCGTTGTATTGACCATGCTTGCCGCCAAAAATTTCGATCCACGTTTAGTATGGGATAATCAGTAGTAAAATGAATGATTTTATCGATCCTGATGTGTCAGAAGTGACTATCAATAAAAAAACCGAATTACCGTTAGTATGGTTTTTACCTTTAATCGCTCTGTTGGTCAGCGGCTGGTTAATCGCCAAATCTTATAGTGAAAAAGGTCCTGTTATTACGATCAGCTTCCCTACCGCGGAAGGTCTGGAAGTGGACAAAACCAAGATCAAATACCTGAATGTGGAGATCGGCAAGGTCACCGCCATCTCCATCAGTGACGATTTAAAAACCATCCTGATTACCGCGCAAATGAACAGCTCTGCGGCCGGTTATTTGAACAAAAATACCAGCTTCTGGGTGGTGCGGCCTCAAGTGGGCCTGGGCGGAGTTTCAGGGCTGGGCACACTGCTTTCAGGGCCTTATATAGCCATCAAACCGGGCGATGGTCCCAAAGAACATCATTTTGTCGGACTAACCACTCCGCCTTTGTTAAAGAATGACGTCGAAGGTACGCACTTTATTCTGGAAACTAATAATCTGGGTTCTATGAGGCCGGGTACCCCGATCAATTTTCACGGTATAACCGTAGGTGAAGTTCTCAGCCACAAGTTATCCGATGAAGCCAATGCGATACGCTTGACTGTTTTTATCAACAAACCCTACGACCAATTCATCAGGAAAAATACTCGCTTTTGGATAGACAGCGGCGTCGATCTGTCTGCCGGTGCCGAAGGTTTTAAAGTCAGAACCGGGCCGTTGATTTCCTTGTTAAGCGGCGGCATTGCTTTTCGCGCCTCTGCTGAGGACACGATTGAAAATATCCAGCCTGAAAATACCATTTTTCCGCTTTACGATACCTATGAGCAATCGACCCAGATTGTTTATCAAAACACCTTAAAATACGTCATGTATTTTAACGGCTCGGTGCGTGGGTTGACCGTAGGCGCACCGGTGCAATTACGAGGCATTCCGATCGGCAAAGTCACCGACATCAATCTGGAGCTTGACAAAAAAACCGCTGAAATTCATATTCCGGTAACCGTGGAGCTGGAACCGGACCGCATCAAAGAAATCAATAACGAGAACAATATCAGCGATAAAGATATTATGGCGCAGCTGATTAACAAAGGCCTGCGCGCCCAATTACAGACCGGCAGCCTGTTGACAGGGCAACTGCTGATCGATCTTGATTTTCACCCGAAAAGCAAGATCGTGTTGAGTGACAATAATCAAAGCGTTTATCCTGAGTTCCCAACAACCGCCAGCTCATTGGATCAATTTACCCATTCTGCCCACATCATCATGGATAAAGTCGCCAAGCTGCCGCTGGAGGATTTGACTGCTGAGGCTAATAAAACCCTGCAATCGTTACAAGGTACGTCAAAGGCTGCAAGCGGTATGCTGGTCACCGCTCAAGGAACCCTTGACACGGCTGATAAAACCATGGCTTCGGCACATCAGGTACTAAGTAGTATGGAGCCGGGCTCTACCACTCACTACGAACTGGAGCAATTGCTCCAAGAGCTTACTCAGGCGGCAAGCTCGGTCAAACAGCTGACCGACTATCTGGAGCAAAATCCCACTTCATTAATTCGCGGCAAAAAAGAGCAGTAATTATGGCAAAGCAATTCTCAAAATGGTTAATCGCTGTTTCATTATGCACCCTGCTTTCTGCGTGCATATCGACGCCGCCTACCCAATTTTATGTATTGGAGCCGTCGAGCGAATTACCTTCATTCTCAGCGGCAACAGAAAAAAAACGCCAGATCGGCATAGGCCCCATATCCATACCGGATTTGCTTGAGCGTAAACAAATTGTTACCCGGTTACCGGATAGCAGCGTACAAGTCGCAGAATTTCATCAGTGGGCATCGCCTTTGAAAAATAACGTCGCACAGGTGCTAACCCATAATTTGGCGACGCTTCAAGCAGACGACCTGATTAGGGCCTATCCATGGAGCGCATACGGAGCAGTCGATTATCGCATCATAGTAGACATCATCAGATTCGATACTCGGCCTGAACATAGCGTAAATCTTGAAGCCAACTGGACGATAATGGATGAAAAAGACCATACCGTAGTACGAAACGGTCGAACCAAAATTGAACGTCCGCTAAATGATTCTTCTTATCCGTCTACCGTCAAAGCACTCAGCAACATCCTTGGTGAATTCAGTCAGGAATTATCTGTGGCACTGAGTAAGATAAAGTAAATATTTTACAAAATAAGCTATTGTGAGTAGAGCAAGAGATACTTTACTCTTGGATTTACTTAAGAAATCCTTTAGAATTAATAAATAAACATTGGGATGTTAGCTCAGTTGGTAGAGCAGTGGACTCTTAATCCATGGGTCCAGGGTTCGAGTCCCTGACGTCCCACCAATATATTCAAGGTCTTACAGATTTTAATCGTAAGGCCTTTTTTGTTTTCTTCGAAGTGTATCAGTTTGTAACTGCATTTTTTAAATACTCCAGCCAAGCCGTCAATATTTAGCTGACACAAAACAATCGAAACGCTCACCAGCTTTTCAAGTATAAAAAACCGATAACGATCTTTGCTGAAACAATTCCGATGCCTCAAGCCCATCCTATATATTGCAAAATTGATTCTGTCACAAACTTGAAAGTGTGGTTTTACAGCGCCAGAGAAGGTGATGGCGGCCCTTTCTTTAGCAAAGAATTAGCCGAAAAAGCCCGTCAAGAATACATAGATTACTGCATCAAGAATGCTATTGATGGTGGTCGTAGCTTGAGGGGTTAAAAGCCATAACCTTAAACTTCTGCCACTAGTGATGATGTTCTTCTGCGTTCATCACTTTTTTAACGAACGGATCGTTTTCCATGTCGCCGAAATCGACTGCGTCAATATGCCTGTAATTGGCAATTTCTTCTACATCTGCCGGTTTCTTGCGGGCTGCTGACAACGGAGCGATTTCAACAAGACGAAGCTCCACGCTGCTTGTTTTATCTTTTTTGACGATGCTCGCCGGTAAATTATCAGCAGTCAGCCATAGCACCTCTATGGTCTGGTTGTCTGTTTTTCCCTTGCGCAGCTCCGCACTACGGCCGAATACTTGTGTTTTTTTAACAATATTAAGCGCGTTTAGCTCTTGCTGATTAAGCATGCTGGATAGTTTGATCCAATCAAAACTTATGTTATTGGTCGGCATATCGGCAGGCATGTATTCGACAGCGGTTCTATCGGCATGGTAAAGCTTGCGGTACTGAATGCTACCGTTGCTTGTTCGTTCCCAGATTTCACCATAACGACCGTCTGCATCTTGCGTTTGTATCATGCCGGGTTTTCGCCAAAAGAACCACGCATTGTTTGACGATGCTTTCGATTTAGCATGAGGAATCACTTCTATTTCATAACGGCAGGCGATTTCAGTCCATTGTTGATCGATATTACTTGTGCTATCGGCAAGCCCCGGTATGGAAAAACAGAAAAAGCCAAGACCGAATACGAGTTTTAAGAAACCGGATATTTTCATAAATGCTTCAAATTAAGTAAAGGGATACGGGAGTCCTTCTTCAACGATGAATTGCCCGGTTCGACAAGACGATAACAGTCGGCCTTACTTGTCATTATGCTCAGTTGCCTTCGTGCGCTTCGTCATGCTCTTCTGCATCGTGTTGCTCAGCAAATCCCAGTGCTTCAGCCATCACATGATAAATCACATTTTGCTCCATAACGCCGTGAAACAAATGTGCTTTAGGACCGCGTGCGAAAATAGCGACATCTTCGGCGGCGTGAGTTTCCGCGCCAAGCGGGATAACCACTTCCTGTAGATAATCGGGAGACTGTACCAGAGCATTGTTGAGCAAAGGCCGTCCGACGGCAGACAAAAAAGATGCCGGATTGTGGCCTTCACTACCTGATGTCCATGCACCAGCTGCCGATTTGAATGATTTTGAACCGGCAGGCTGAAGATTTGAGTTGCCGGTGTAACCTGTACCGTTAGCATAGTTCAGCGTGGTATACGGTAAGCCCAGCATATCAAGGTCTGGTTCGGTTGCGCCCACGCCTTGAGTCAAGCCCAGAATAGGATTACCGCGCTGTGGGTAGCCGCCGATGGTAAATACATGGCTATGGTCAGCGGTAACAATAATTAGAGTGTCTTCGGAATTGGTTTTTTCCATAGCGGCCTGTACCGCGGCAGACAATTGCTGGGTATCGGTTAGTGCCCGATAAGCATTTCCCGAATGATGAGCGTGATCGATACGTCCACCTTCAACCATCAGAAAATAGCCGTTCGAATTTTTTTTCAGAATGTCGATGGCTTTGGTCGTCATTTCGGTCAGCGAGGGCTCGCCAGCCTTGTCGTGAGCGACACGGTCAGCCTCATAATGAACATGTGAAGGTTCGAATAAACCCAGTAGATGATCGGTTGTGTTTGGGTCTATCGCATCGAACTGCGCTTTATTCCAGACATACTGAGCATTACTGTGTTTATTTACCCACTCGGCGGTAAGGTCGCGTCCGTCTTTACGTTTGCCGGCCACCCCATATTCAGGATCGGTAGCGGTTTTAGGAATAAAACGCGTCCGTCCGCCACCCAACGCAACATCAATGCCGCCGTTGATATTAAAATCAACCAATTGTGCAGCAATATCGGCAACAGTGGCGCCGGCCGGCAAATCGGAATCGCCTTCCCAGTCGCGATTCGCCGTATGGGCATAAGTCGCGGCGGGTGTCGCATGGGTGATGCGTGCGGTGGAAACGACGCCGACGGATAAGTCGTGTTCCTTGGCCTGTTCCAGAATAGTGGTAAGTTTATTGGCATTAACCAGATTAGCACTTGGCTCGCTATGAACAACGAATTGATTGACGGAAACAGAATCGCCTATGGTTTTAACCCCTGTAACTATAGCCGTCATAGTAGGCGCGGAGTCTGGGGTTTGTTGATCGACGCTGTAAGTTTTGGATAACGCCAGATAAGGCAGTTTTTCAAAGCTCAAAGAATTTTCTTCGCCAAGTCCGCCTTTTTGTTGACCGTCGTAAATCCGTGACGCAGTGATAGTGGAAATACCCATACCGTCGCCGATAAACAGAATCACATTTTTTGCATGTCTTTCGTTCGGATTCAGATGCATGGCATCGATAACGGCCTGATGTCCAGCATTAAACCAATTTTCCGGAGTAGGTTCGGCTGCCTGCACAAAGCAGGCAGCGAGAGTTGAACTTACGGTTATTACGCTGAGTTTTTTTAGGAGTTGCATGATGTGTTTTTCTTTATATGCTTGAGAATCGCTGAAAAAAACGTCTGTTATCGGATTCCGCATCGGTAATGACCAACGATTAGATAGCTTAAATACTGTATTAATATTGTGACAGGATAATGACTGCCTTTACAATGATAGAGCCTTAGAAAACCTGAAGAATGTGGGTGTGAACGAAAAGGTTCGTTTTGGGTTGACGGCCGGTCTAAGGTCATAAAGGGGGTGTGATAACCCAATCAACAAAGCAAATTTTCTACCGATAGAGATAGACCCAATAGCGAATACGCGGGATATTTAGAAATTAAAACCGCAGCCGAAAAAGCGTAAACTATTTCTCAATAACTAATTTCTGCTATATCGGCAAAAAATGCTGGCGAAAAAGAGACTTTATATTGCGTCAGGCCGCCTTTAACAATGCGCACGATTGATTTCATTCTTAGCTGCTTAACCGGCGATAACAAGGTTAAATTAACATAATGTTAGTTTGCCTGGTATTTGATTTTGTTATCGCTGGCTTTGTTAAGCACGGTACCCAAAACATTAATTTCCTTCAGCAGCGATGCCGCATGTTTCAGTTCTTCGGTTTTGGTATGGCCTTCATTAACGACCAGCAGAACACAATCGACATAAGGGGAAAAACCAAGCGTGTCAGCTTGCGATAACAACGGCGGCAAATCAAAAATAATGATTCTTGAGGGATAACGGGTCTTTAGCTCGTTCACCAAACGTATCATCTTGGGCGAACGCAGCATTTCTGTAGAATTGAACATCTCTTTGCCTGCAGGCAAGATCACAAGACGATCCACATCTGGATTAATCAATATCTCATTGAGCGGCGCGTCGTTTAACAAATAGTCACCGAGTCCGGCTTTTGCATTAATGCCAAACAGTTTACAAATACTGGGATTCTGAAAGTTAGCATCAACCAGTAACACGCTACGATTCAATTCCATGGCTATGCTAATGGCAAGATTAGCTGCCGTGAGACTATTGCCTGTACCATTGCCGGGACTAGTGATGGCTAACGTATTCCAATTCATCCCGTCCATTACCTGTAAACAGCGGGTTCGCAGCATTTTGTATGATTCAAGCCATTTACCAGGCTTAAAACCGGTTATGATCCGGTTTTTCTGCAGGTGTTCGCTATGGGTAGTTTGTATGCGAGTCTGCGTATATGAAAACTGCTCGCTATCTGCTGGTAATGTACGATGATTGTTCGTCGGCGGGTTACTTTTTTCCATTGTAGCTTCTTTTGAACTCATAAATTATCGTCTGTTTGTGATTTAGATATTGCTGATAACGCGCAACAGTTTGTACCCAAAAACATCTAGCGGCATCACAATGAAATGGAAGCTTATAACAGCCACTGCAATGGCAATCAAGGTTCCTACAAGCATGATGTGGCGCTGTTTTGTAAATGTTTCACTTTCTTCCTTACTTTCAAGATAAGGAATACTCGATAACGGAGGCACCCCCAAAATAGCCGCAATTGTTTTTTCATTATTGATGGTTGAGCCCAGCATTTCGACGAAGAAAACAC
>NZ_SCTW01000128.1 GCF_004322395.1 Methylobacter sp. | reverse complement strand
GTTATTTGAATCGGGTTCTCGCACCCGAAGGCGAGTTACTTTCTTTTGCGTCGCCTCGGCAACTGCTCCTGCGTTGCTCTACCTCCTGCATCCATGCAGTCGAAAAGAAAGTAACCAAAGAGAAGGCGACCCGGTTACCGCTTCTCTCCTGCGCTCCTCGCTTTCGGCGGAGGTTGCCAGAAGGGCCATCCTTGGCCCTCTGGCAACGCGCTGCATCCTTGCAGCGCCCCCTATGGGCTGTTTCCGCCGAAAGCTCCGGTGCTCGGCGCGGCAAACGGGAGAAAAAACATCCGTGCGTAACATCAGTTACTTACACAAAAAAATAATATAAATAAAAATAAATATAGTCGGTACGGCAGCGCACATAAGCTACTCGATTCCCTCCATAGCACTTCTCACAGTCTGTTCTCTTATTTGCTTCCGGTTTCCTGATAATTGCTTTCTGACCACTCTGGCTGCTCCGTTTCTATTCGCCCATGCAATAAATACAGTTCCGACAGGTTTTTCCGGCGTTCCTCCATCCGGCCCAGCTATGCCGGTTACCGCAACCGCAACATCGGCATCGCTGTGCGCTAAGGCGCCTGCTACCATTTCCGTTGCGGTCTCGGCGCTCACCGCACCGTATTTTTCCAGTGTTTGCGGACTGACGCCCAACATTTGCACTTTTGCAGCATTGCTGTAGGTGACAAAGCCCCGGTCGAACCAGGCTGAACTGCCCGGCACTTCGGTAATTGTTTGGGCGATCCAGCCGCCGGTGCAGGATTCGGCTGTGGCTACTGTTTTGCCGTTTGCTTTTAATAAGCGGCCCAGTTGCTCGGCCAGCTCAAATAATTCAGACTCCATGATGTGACCTCTCCCGGATTCGGATAAAATAGGCTTATGAGTATAAAACAAAACACCATCAACCAGCAGCACACTCCGATGATGCAGCAATTCATGCGCATCAAATCCGAACACCCCGATACCCTGTTGTTCTACCGTATGGGGGATTTTTACGAACTGTTTTTCGATGACGCCAAAAAAGCCTCGCAACTGTTGGATATTACGCTGACCAGCCGTGGACAATCGGGGGGGCAGCCTATTCCTATGGCTGGCATTCCTTATCACGCGGCTGAAGGCTATCTTGCCAAGCTGTTAAAGTACGGCGAATCAATCGCGATATGCGAACAAATCGGCGATCCGGCAACATCAAAAGGCCCGGTCGAACGCAAGGTGGTGCGCATAGTCACCCCCGGCACCGTTACCGACGAAGCGTTGCTGGAAGACCGCAAGGATAACCTGCTGGTTGCAATCTGTTCGTTGCCTGTAGGGGCGACCGGCCAGTCGCCTTACGGCATCGCCAGCCTGGACCTAACCAGCGGCCGTTTCGTTCTGCAACAAGTTGAGTCGATGGATCAGTTGTTAAGCGAAATCGGCCGCTTGAATCCTGCCGAACTGCTGTTTAGCGAAGACTGGCCGCTGCCCGCAAACCTAAAACAGCGCAGCGGTTTATGCAGAAGACCGCCCTGGCATTTTGAAGCCCAAAGCGCCAGGCAACTGGTATTAAAGCAGTTCAAGACGCTGGATTTGAAAGGCTACGGCTGCGAAGACATGCCCGCCGCAATTGCTGCTGCGGGCGGCTTGCTGCAATATGTTAAAGACACCCAGCAAAGCGCATTGCCGCATATTCAGGGCATACGCACCGAAAACAGCGACGACAGCATTTTGCTGGATGCATCCAGCCGCCGCAATCTTGAACTGGATTTTCACCCTTCCGGCCAACTGCAATTCACGCTATTCGGGGTGCTGGATAAAACCGCAACGGCGATGGGCAGCCGCTGTTTACGGCGCTGGATCAACAGGCCATTACGCGATCACGACATTTTGAACAATCGTTATGCCTGTATTGATACCTTGCTTAATGTGTTGTTGTATCGGGATATTCAAAGCCATCTGCGGCAAGTCGGCGATATTGAACGGATCAGCTCTCGCATCGCGTTGAAATCGGCGCGTCCGCGCGATTTGCTGGTATTGCGCAATACGCTGGCGGTTCTACCTGCCCTGCAACACGCGCTGTCCGGCAGTGATAACCCCCAACTTACACAATTATGCGAACAGATCGGCGAACATCCTGAAATATTAAATTTATTGCAACGCGCCATTATCGACAATCCGCCGGTGCTGATCCGCGACGGCGGCGTGATCGCACCCGGCTATCATCCAGAGCTGGATGAGTTGCGAAATTTGAGCCAAAACGCCGACCAATTCCTGATTGATATGGAAAATCGCGAAAAAGCGTCAACCGGCATCAGTACGCTGAAGGTCAATTACAACCGTGTGCATGGCTACTATATTGAGATTTCGAATCTTCATGCGGAAAAAGTCCCCGCACATTACACACGCAAGCAGACGTTAAAAGGCGCTGAACGTTACATTACCGAGGAGTTGAAATCGTTTGAAGACAAGGTGCTCAGCGCCAAGGAAAAGTCGCTATCTTTTGAAAAAGCTTTGTATGAGGAGTTGCTGAACATCATCGGTGCTTCGTTAATTCCACTGCAACAATGCGCTGCCGCGCTGGCCGAGCTGGATGTGCTGGTCAATTTTGCAGAACGCTCCGAGACTTTGAACTTATCGCAGCCGACACTGGCTGATAAGCCCGGCATTTCGATTGAAGCAGGCAGGCATCTGGTCGTTGAGCAGGTTTCGGATATTCCGTTTGTACCCAACGACTTATCGTTTTCCAATCAGCGTAGAATGCTGGTCATTACCGGTCCGAACATGGGCGGAAAATCGACTTACATGCGCCAAGCCGCGCTGATCGTGTTAATCGCTCATATTGGCTGTTATGTCCCGGCCAAATCGCTAAGCTGCGGCCCTATCGACAAGATTTTCACCCGCATCGGCGCGTCCGACGACTTGTCCAGCGGACGGTCTACGTTTATGGTCGAAATGTCGGAAACCGCCAATATCCTGCATAACGCCACCTCAAAAAGCCTGATTTTAATGGACGAGATCGGTCGCGGCACCAGCACCTTTGACGGTCTGTCGCTGGCTTGGGCTTGCGCCGATCATCTGGCTAGAGAAACTCAGGCGTTTACGCTGTTTGCGACGCATTATTTTGAGTTAACCACGCTGCCCGAGGAACGAAAAACTATCCATAACGTGCATTTGGATGCGATGGAGCATGGCGACAAGATCATTTTTTTACATGCCGTAAAAGACGGCCCGGCCAGCCAAAGTTACGGCTTGCAGGTGGCCTCATTAGCAGGCGTTCCCCGTTCGGTGATTGATAAGGCCAAAGCCAAATTACGGCATCTGGAAGACCATGCCTATCTTGAACAGCAAGCGGAAACCGGGGTTAATCAGCTGGATTTGTTTTCATCGAAGGAATTTCATCCTGCGGTGGGTTTGCTGGAAGATATGAACCCGGATGAGCTTAGCCCGAAACAGGCTTTGGAATTGCTTTATCGGCTTAAAGGGATGGTATAGTTTAATCTACAAAACAAAGGCGGCTGAAGCCGCCTTTGTATCACAAGCAAATCGATTATTTGTGACTTTTCTCATCCGCCAGCGCTTCAGCCAATTGCTTAGCAGGCAGATAGCCGGGAAAAATATTACCTTTTTCGGTAACCATCATCGGCGTTCCTTTCACTTCAAATTCCTCAGCCAGTTGCATATGCTCATCAACCGGGTTATCGCAAGTTTTAGACGGTGGCGTATCGCCTTTTTTGGCTGCCGTTAAGGCCGCTTTGCGATAACCCGGTTGATGAGCATATGCAACTGGCTGAGGAATTTGAAGTGAAAGGAACGCCGATGATGGTTACCGAAAAAGGTAATAT
>NZ_SCTW01000127.1 GCF_004322395.1 Methylobacter sp. | reverse complement strand
GCCGCCCGCTGGCGTGCCACCTGCTGTCGTGCCGCCCGCTGGCGTGCCACCTGCTGTCGTGCCGCCCGCTGGCGTGCCACCTGCTGTCGTGCCGCCCGCTGGCGTGCCACCTGCTGTCGTACCGCTTGGTGTCGTGCCATTTGCTGTTGTACCGCTTGGTGTCGTGCCATTTGCTGCCGTACCGCCTGCTGTCGTACCACCGACTACACGAATCGCGTTAGCAGGATCGACAGAGGGCGCCCAAGCGGCGATAACACCTTCTTCCGTCGCGAAAATGAATACACTGGCTCCGGTAGTACCGTTAGTTCCAGCAGTGCCGTTGGTTCCGTTAGTTCCAGCTAATCCGCCTCCAGTAGTACCGTTAGTTCCGGTAGTTCCGGTAGTTCCGGTAGTTCCGGTAGTGCCGTTAGTTCCGGTAGTTCCGGTAGTGCCGTTGGTTCCAGGAGTTCCAGCTAATGCACCTCCACTAGTACCGTTAGTGCCGTTAGTACCCGTAGTACCGTTGGTTCCAACAGCGCCATTTTTGGAAATCACAAATTCTGTTGTTGATCTGTTAAATACAATTCCTGTGGGATGTCCACCGGTAGCAGCGCTCGCCGACGGTATTTGAACTACCCGAGGACCGATAGTGCCGTCACCGCCATATACTGTAGAAACGCTAGTGCCGTTATCGGCTACCCATGCCCGGCCGGAGGAAGCGAATGCGACACCCCACGGATTCACCAGATTGGGGTCCGTAAAGTCTGCCTGACCAGCAACGTTAGCCACCAAGTTGTGCTGTTGATAAGCATTCTCTTGCGCATAAGCGCTCTGTCCAGTTGTAAAAGCCAGCGTTGCACCCAACAAGGATGCACAAAGACGTTGTTTGGTTATGATAGAAAGTTTTTTCATTTTCAGCTCCTAACAAAGAATTGATGGGCAACACTAATTGGAGATAGCGATACCTCTTTTGTTTAGGCACAACTAATATTTTGTACCACCTATCCGGCTTCAGCCAAGAGCATGACTAAAAGTCCAGAATACGAAATCTAAGCTAAAAATAAGTCAAATACAGATAAACAGCCTGTGCATCCAATGGGAGCAATGTAAGGGGCTTTAATAGCGGCGCCTTGTCAGTTTTGGGCGTTTGTACTGTGACTAATCTTCTGCTTAATGCTCCAACTTTATTAAAAACACTCGCCCTAACGACTAAATTATGAGCCTGAATACTTTTAATAAGCTGGAGCTGTATGATTATTTTTTACCTTTGTCTGGACTCTCCTGATGAACTTTTCCCATGAGAGGCTTGACCGCCCTTGCGGCCCGCTTCCCTGGCTTCTTCCGGAGTAAACTCGTGAGCAGTGCCTTTTTCATGAGCGGCTCGGCCGCCTTTCTGTCCAGCTTCTCTGGCTTCTTCCGGAGTAAACTCGTGAGCAGTGCCTTTTTCGTGAGCGGCTCGGCCGCCTTTATGTCCAGCCTCTCTGGCTTCTTCCGGAGTAAACTCATGAGCAGTGCCTTTTTCATGAGCGGCTCGGCCGCCTTTACTGGCAATTTCGCGTTGTTTATCTTCGTCCATAGAAGCAAACCCACGTTTTTCCGTGGAACTTTTCTGACTGCTATGGGACTGTTTTTGTTGATCCATAATCTTCTCCTCAAACATATCAATAAAATATAAACAAGTACCTTGTGTAGATAAAGTCAAAAGGTATTTCTTCTTTCTTATTAAAGAAGTAAGTTAAGAATATAATAAAAAAGTATATAATTTCTGTACGGCAGTACACATAGAGGATATATTAAAATTAAGTATGTTAATAATATAATAAAGTAAGACGATATATTATATTAAAAGCGGATGACTTCTGTGCGGTAGTGCACTTGTATAATAAAATATGCCTGTTATTTAAAGCATGAGTTAGAAATATAAAAATAATTGAAAATATAATAAGATACGCGTTTGTTCTGTGCGGTAATACACATAAATAATTAGGATATATATTCAAATATCAGATAGGCAGATATGTAAAATACAGATAACTGATACTGTGGCGCTTCCTTATTATGTAATCTAAAATGGCCAAAAAGCCGGGCATTTATTTAAGTTATCTTCTATCAAAAATAAAAGGACAGAAAGTGAACGAACGTTTAGGCAAATATACTAAAAACTCAATCACAAGTTCTTGCGGTTTCGACATGATACTAATCGAGAAAGAGTAATAAGAAATACTCATAATAATAGAAAAATCATATCCTGAAGGTGAGTGCCGATTCCCTCTAGTACGTACCTAGCTTGGATGCCTGCGGTTAGGTGGCAAGTCTTTCTGGTAAGGCGTACTGCTTGATAAAACGGCTTTTTGCAGGCAAGGTATTTCGTATCCCGCTAGCCGAGCTGAACAGGTGTACTGGGGGAAGAGCGGCTGGCGAGAGAGCTGGCGGATGTTATCATTGAAAATTGGGAACCAGGCTATGTTGCTCGGCTTTCGACTACGGAATTTGCGGCCGATGAGCAATCGATTTTATTTTTTATCCCCTTCGTTAAAGCGATGTAGCCAATACACTTCCATCAGCCTAGAAAAATCAGTTAGCCACGAATTTACACAGATAAACGCTGATAATACATTGAGTTATGCAAGAAGTGCGGTTCACTCAACGGGTGCCGCAAAGAACTCATGTAACCCTTGTTCACCTGTGTAAATCCGTGTCCATCCGTGGCTCAACTGCTCTTTTCAGGATAAACGCTCCACTAAAAAATCGCTGCCGTTTTCAGTCATGGCATCTCCTTATGCTCAGGCTGGCAGTTTAAATGTCCGCAGGAGCATGGACCACCGTTCAATTGTCTTTCGCAGCTGACGCTACAGTATTTCTCACCCGGCTCTACTTTGCAGTGACAGCCGGGATGTGCGCAATAGTTTGGGTCGTCTTGATCCGTTAAATTTTTTGCTACTGTTGCCATAACTTTCTCCTGAGAAAAATGAAAAAACAGATATTTTATTTATCTTCTAAATCTGTAAATTGGCGGAGACATACCCATTGACGCTTAACCTGATAAGTAGCTGAATCTGAATAAAGTATAGAAATAAGATCTTAGCCTATTTCAACCATGCCTTTTTATATAGCTTTCCATTGCCCAGTGGATTCATTTTTCTCATATTTCTTTTTGACGGCGGCCCAAGCCACCCGGTGAGCTCGTTCTTCTTCTTTTCCATATTCATTCCAAGCATTGTTAAAAGCAGCTTGGTAAATCTCCTGGGCATGTTTAGGCAAATGTTCCCGGACATTTTGGGGTAAATCGTTTAAGTTTTTATATGGCATGTTTCATCTCCGATTGGATGACTGTCTTTGCTGCCCTGGAACAGGATTGGCTATAGGGGGCTTTCTGCAAACATGGCATTGCTTGCTATGAAGCTGATTAGCTTTACTTAGATCGTCGTTCTTAGAATAAAAACTTGACGCTACTTTAGGTGAAGAGCTTGCCTTGGTCAGTGCGCCTGCACACATACAAACTCTAATGAATAAATGACGATTACAAAGTTATCTTTTAGTACGTTGTCGCACAGAAATTATTCTTTTAAAGCCTTATGTTATTTATCAATTGTCGGTTAAAAGACAGTGTTTCCGATGCAACAGCTAGTGCCTTAAATAATACTAAAACTTGATTAGAACGAATTGAGGAGAACGATTATGAGAGCTTTATGCTGGTACGGTACAAACGATGTTCGGGTTACGACAGTGCCGGATCCAAAAATTATTAATAAGCACGATGCGATCATTAAAATCACGTCTACCGCGATATGTGGGTCCGATTTGCATCTTTTAGACGGCTTTATGCCGACTATGGAAAAAGGCGATATATTGGGCCACGAGCCGATGGGTGAAGTTGTGGAAATCGGCAGTGACGTCAAAAATTTAAAGATCGGTGACCGGGTAGTAGTGCCTTTCACTATCTCTTGCGGAGAGTGCTTTTTTTGCAAAAAACAAATGTATTCTTTATGCGACAACTCCAACCCCGGCGCAAATTTAGCCCGCAAGGCAATGGGGCAAGCTACCGCCGGGATATTTGGATATTCCCATATGCTGGGAGGTTATGCCGGCGGTCAAGCTGAATATTTACGGGTTCCATTTGCCGATGTCGGGCCTTTTAAAGTTCCCGATGGTATTGCTGACGAAAAAGTTTTATTTCTTTCGGATATTTTTCCGACCGGCTACATGGCGGCAGAAAATTGCGGCATTGAACCCGGCGACACTGTTGCTGTTTGGGGTTGCGGTCCGGTGGCGCAGTTTGCCATCCAAAGCGCCTGGATGTTCAATGCCGCGCGCGTCATTGCAATCGACAATGTGCCTGAGCGTCTTGAAATGGCTAGACAGCAAGGGAGAGCGGAAACCGTCAATTTTGACGATGCGGATGTTTATGATCAGTTAATGGAAATGACAGGAGGGCGGGGACCGGATCGTTGCATCGATGCGGTAGGATGTGAAGCGCATGCAGGCGGAACTTTGGATGGAATTATCGATGCAGTGAAAACAGCAACGTTACTTTCGAATGACCGCCCTCATGTTTTGCGGCAGGCAATTAAAAGTTGCCGCAAAGGTGGAACAATTTCGGTACCGGGTGTTTATGTAGGCTTCGGCGATAAAATCCCTTTGGGTGCGACCATGAATAAAGCTCTGACAATCAAAACAGGTCAGACCCATGTTCAAAAATATATGCCGATTCTTTTTGAAAAAATTGAAAAAGACGAAATCGATCCGTCCTTTGTTATTACACATGAGCTGCAACTTGATGATGCCCCTAAGGCATATAATATTTTTAAAGAAAAAGAAGATCATTGCATCAAGGTCGTACTAAAACCCTAGTGCCTTCAAATAGCCTACGAAGCACTTGCTCCTGTTGAAATAGTTTCTTGCTCAAATCCTCAAAAGGAGGCGTTATGGCCGATATTCAGCATCCTAAACCCCCTCATCCGCCCCAACATCAAGATCGACAGCCGGGACTGGAAAAAGACATGAATCCCAAGCCCCAGTCTGATGATCCTCATTATCGGGGTACCGGCAAGCTTAAAGGTAAAGTAGCTTTAATTACCGGCGGAGATTCCGGTATCGGCCGAGCCATTGCGACGGTTTTTGCCAAGGAAGGTGCCGATTCGGCCATTGTCTATCTCGATGAACATGAAGATGCTAAAGAAACCAAGCGCTTAGTCAATGAGTATGGTCAACAATGCCTGCTGATTGCCGGAGATATTGGGAAAGAAGATTTTTGCCGGGAGGCGGTTGAGCAAACTATCAATGAATTGGGCCGACTGGATTGTCTGATTAACAATGCGGCTGAACAACATCCTCAAGAAAGTATTGAAGATATAACCGCGGAGCAGCTTGAAAAAACCTTTCGCACTAATATTTTTTCTATGTTCTATTTAACCAAAGCGGCTCTTAAACATCTTCAGCCCGGAAGCACGATTATTAACACGACTTCGGTGACAACTTATAAAGGCAGTCCCAAGTGCTCGATTATTCGTCTACCAAAGGAGCTATTGTCGGCTTTACCCGGTCCTTGTCACTCGCTTTAATCAAACGAAACATCAGAGTTAATGGTGTTGCTCCCGGACCTATCTGGACGCCGCTCATTCCGTCAACGTTCCCGTCCGAGCGTGTCGAATCTTTTGGAGAGGATGTACCGATGGGGCGGCCCGGTCAGCCCGAAGAAGTCGCCAATTGCTTTGTTTTTTTAGCTTCCGATGATGCATCGTATATATCCGGGCAAATTCTTCATCCCAATGGCGGCACGGTAGTTAATGGTTAGATGCGAATGGGATAATGCTGACGCCGGCATTCTGCAGCCATTGCTGTCTTCATGATATTTATTTTCAAATAATTCAAGGGGTTTCTCGGACAGCGCCCGGCATTCCGATCGTTGCTTGTCCAATACTGATTTTCGGAAGCATTGGACTCCTTGGTTCGTGAAGCGATTATCCTTGTTTCACTTTGAAATGACCGGGTTTTATCTCGGTTCTACTCAGCCAAGAGTGATTACCGTAAAAACAATATAAAGATTAATGCAACCTTACTTGATTTAAATCGACAATCGGTTCTTCACAATACATGACCATAGTTATCAGTTCGGCGACATTTTCAGCTTGCATTTTTTCCATGATACTTGCCCGATGTACGTCTACGGTGCGATTGCTGATATTGAGTATTTTTGCGGATTCCTTATTGGAATGACTTTTGACTATCAGACTCAGCACCTCCTTTTCCCGCGCTGTTAGATGATCTATGCGGTTTTTTATACGACGTTTCTTAGCAGACTCCTCTCTGAATATGGTATCTTTCTTAATGGCTTCATTGATTCGTTCCAGTAACACATCGTTATTAAACGGTTTTTCCAGAAAATCGACAGCCCCTGCTCTGAATGCTTTTGCGGAGTCCGGGATATCGGCATGACCGCTAATAAATATGATAGGGATACGAATGCCTCTGTTCAATAATTCATGCTGAAGGTCGTGACCGCTCATTATCGGCATTCTAACATCCAATAGCAGACAGCCGGATTGTTCAGGATCATAATTATTCAGAAAGGCTTCGGCGGATTCAAAACTCTTGACTTTTTGTCCTGTTGATTCAATTAAGAGAGTTAGCGAGTCACGTATTGCGAATTCATCGTCAACTACATAAACTAAAGGTGTTGTATTATTTGCGCTCATCAGATTTTCTCCGTATGGGTAGAGTGAAATAAAAAGTGCTGCCTTTTTCCAATTGACTATTAAAATATAAAGTACCTTCATGAGCTTCGACAAGTGAGCGGCTAATGGATAGCCCCATGCCCATGCCGTTTGCCTTGGTGGTGTAAAAAGGCGTTAGTATTTTTTGTTTTTGATATTCATTAAGTCCCGGTCCGTTATCCTTTACCCTGATTTGTACGCCATCATTGAGAGTCAAGTGGCTATGAATGACTAACTCACGTTGCTGTTTTGCAGGTAAGTTTTGTAAAGCATCAATGCTGTTTCGGATCAGGTTTATGATGACCTGTTCAATTTGTATATGATCGGCATCAATAAGGGGCAGATTGTTTTCCAGTTCGAATGTCAGCTTTATGTCGTTTTGTTTAAGTTCGGCAATACACAGACTGACAGCGTCATGAATCAAAGCATTAACGTTGGTGGTTGAACGGTGCATTGAATGGGATTTTACAAACTCCCTCATGCGATGAATTATTTGTCCCGCTCTTAAAGCCTGTTGCTGAGCTTTGTATAAGATCTCGGTAAGCTTAACCATATCGGGATTTTCAGTGGTGATAAGGTTTAAACTGGCTTGCGTATAGCTGGAAATCGCAGACAGAGGTTGGTTGACTTCATGAGCAATGCCGGAAGCCATCTCACCCATCAGTCCGAGACGAGTGACGTGGGCCAGTTCGTCTAAATGTTCCTTGTCTTGTTGCTCCCGGTATTTGCGTATACTTGTATCACGCACAATATAGGTAAGATAGGGAATATTATCAATTGAGAACTCTGCTACAGATAAATCCAGAGGCACGATACCGCCGTTTTTGTGAATGCCCTCAATTTCACGAATTTGACCGTCAAATTTTAAGGTATAACTCGGATCGTAATAACTTGGAGAAGAGTGCAAGAGTTTGGAAATGTTACAACCAATCAGCTCCTCCGGTTTATAGCCAAAAATAGTTTCTACAGCGGCGTTAGCGGATACGATGATGTCGGACAGATTAATAGTGATAATGCCTTCCACCGACGCATTAAAAATGGAGTTGAGTTTGGCTTCCCGTTCTATTAATTGGTGTTTGGAGCGGCGAAGTTCCTCAACTTTCTTTATCAAATTCAGATTGGTTGCAGTCAGTTCGTTGGTTTGCCTGCGAATCTTTGCTTCCAGTTTTTCATTAAGGCTGGCGATAGTTTCTTGAGCTTGCCGGCGTTCGGTTACGTTATTAAGGATCAGATATATTTGTAAAGCGTTTTTATGGTCGTAAACGGCTCTTGCGCAGCATTCAATATACGTTAGCGGTTTACCTTTATCGCAAGGGCACAAAAATTCCGTGCAAAATTGTATTTGCCGGCATTCCGGATCAGTAGGCGAGTCATTTGTATGTTTGATCTTGGCGTTAAGAACTTGATAGTTTTTTTTTGCTAAAAGTTCATGGATGAATAAGTAATAATGATCCTGATCCGAAGGGTGAATAAATTCTCCAAATCTCTTGTTGACAAGCTCTGTTCTTGGACAATCCAATAAAGTTGCAGCTGCAATATTGGCTTTTTGGATAAGCCCTGCTTCATTTAGGGTGAGGTAACCTAGAGGCGACGAATCATAGAGATGTGCATAATCATCACGGGATTCAGCCAGTTCCTGATACGCCCGATTTAATTCCTCATTCTGCATTCTCAGCTCTATTTGATGAACCTGAAATTCAAATAGCAACTTTTTAATGTCATCATTGGACATTCTTGAAATTTCAGTACCGGAATGAGCGAGCATAATTTCCGCCCGTTTTCGGATAGCTTCATGGTGCTCATCTAGTAGCGCCTTGGCTCTGTCGTCAATATGTTCAATATTCAAGTGACTATTGAGTAAATCGCTCATAGCTGTATCCGTTTCTGCGGTTTGGAAATAAGATGATTCTTAAGAATAAACAAACCATTCTTTCACACTATATCAATCTCTTATTCTCTTTTTTAATGATTTTTTAGCTTTTTAGGAGCTAATCAAGTATAGACACAAAACCAGATTGTAATTCATCTTGCTATATATAGTACCCATGACTTCATTGTGAAATACGACAAATTCTACCAAATTTAAACTTATCAGATAATGTACGGCATTGGTGGGTGGAAATACATAAGCAAAACTACCTAGGTATACGTACCGATTTTGCAGGTATATTCTTTGCTGTAAGCTTCAATCATAGACTAAATTAGGACGCTTGGAGAGCGATATGGCAACTTGCAAAGAAGACAATAGACAATATTTCAATACCCATTGGCAACATAAAATTTCCGGGATTGATATCGAGTTAAAGGAAAAGCAATTTATGAATGATGAGCTTGAATATTACAAGGAGGTAAAAACCAAACCAAAGAAAAATGCCCATGCAGAAAGTAAAAAACTCAGGTTTTTACGCTAAAGTGCAAACAAGGTCGAAGTAATTATTTCCTTAGCCAGAATAGAATAGCTGGCGGCTAATTATAGCCGTAGACTCTGTAAAAACTACGCCGAATTTCCGGATAGTTTTTTAATCTAAGGTAAATTTTTTTCCTTTAGTGAGTCTCTTTAGGCTCCTAACATATCGTACAGTGTGTTTTTTATCACGCACTATCTTCCTTCATAAAAATTATTTAATTTTAGAAATTACCCCAAACGAATGCTGAATATTTTTGTTATACAGGAGTAAAAATGCGATGTTCGAGAAATTTAAGGAAGATATTGGGCTATATAGTTCGTTTTTTTTTATGACGCCGAAATTAATGCTACCTCAATTAATGAATAGCAAACTGGCCATTGAAACCTTAAGGGTAAGCGAGGCCAAATATCGCAGCTTATTCGAAAATATTGATCAGGGAGTCATTTATCTGGATGCAACAAGTGTTGTAATGTCAGCCAACCAGGCAAGCGAGCAACTTATTGGCCTGTCTCGCGATGTCATTATAGGGCGTAAGTTTGTTGATTCCTGCTTTAAAGTTATTAAGGAAGATGGTTCGGTTTTTCCGGAAGAACAGCAGCCTTCAATGTTGGCGTTGCGTACTGGAAAGCCCGTGGAAGGAGTGACCATGGGGCTATTTAATGCTGAACGGCAATGTTATATCTGGGTGGTTGTTAATTCAGTGCCCGAATTCCGGGCAGGCGAGCGTCAGCCTTATCAGGTCTTAATGACATTAACGGATATTACCCTGCAAAAACAATCTGATAGCAAGATGAACATGGCATCGGTAATTGTTAATAATATAGGTGAGGGCATATTTGTTACCGATAAAGACCAAAAAATAATTTCGGTTAATGATGCATTTACAAAAATAACCGGTTTCACCCATCAGGATGTTTACGGGAAGAGCGCTTATTCTTTGCAAACAAATAAAAATAACGGAAAAGTCGATAACGAATTAAGCGAATTCACGAAGAATATGAACAGCTGGCAAGGTGAGGTGTGGCGTCGGCATAAAAGCAATATGGACTTTCCTTCGTGGACTACCGTCAGCAAAGTAAAGGATTCAGGTGGCGAAGTGGCCCATTATATCCATGTGTTTATGGATATAACGCATTTTAAGAAAGCTCAGGATCATCTGGGTTTTCTGGCCTACCATGATCCATTAACTCAATTGCCGAACCGGCTTTTATTGAAAGATCGCATCGATCATTCATTGCAAAATGCTTTTCGGGAAGGATCGGAGGCCGCCGTGCTATTTCTTGATCTTGATCGCTTTAAAGGTATTAACGATACATACGGACATGCTGTTGGCGACGGTTTATTAAGGGAAGCGGCAACACGCATAAAAAACTTGGTCAGGAAGGAAGACACTGTTTCACGTTATGCCGGTGATGAGTTTGTCGTGTTTATGGAAAATATTCCCGATACTAAAAATCCCGCCAAGCTCGCGCAAAAGCTGATCGATACTTTTAATACTCCTGTTTATATTAAAGGATACCGGTTAAAAATATCGATCAGTGTGGGCATAAGCCTATTTCCCCAGGATGGCCGCGATACGGAAACTTTGATTAAGAATGCCGATGCGGCTATGTACCGAGCCAAAAAAGAGGGACGGAATAATTTTCAATATTATAGCCTGGAGCTAACTACAGAAGCTTTCGAAAAAATGTCGATGGAAAGTGCGTTACGTCAATCCATAGAACGGCATGAACTG
Source organism: Methylobacter sp. (assembly GCF_004322395.1). Lineage (GTDB taxonomy): Bacteria > Pseudomonadota > Gammaproteobacteria > Methylococcales > Methylomonadaceae > Methylobacter_A. The sequence goes on along the minus strand of NZ_SCTW01000127.1, from coordinate 22,933 downwards.
GTTTTATATTATCAGCCGCAGGTTTGCCTTAAAACAGGAAAACTAGTTGGTGTTGAGTCATTGCTGCGCTGGATGCATCCAACTCGGGGATTGCTATCAGCAGAGCAGTTTATAACTATAGCCGAGGAAAGCGGGTTTATTGTGGCGCTTGGTGAATGGGTATTGCAAAACGCCTGTATCCAGATGCGGCGGTGGTTGGATGAGGGTTTGCAGATTCAAAAAATGGTCGTTAACGTTTCTGCGGTTCAGCTTTTACGCTCGGATTTTGTTGCAACGGTTGAACGGATATTGCATTCGAGTCGGCTTGACCCGTCTTATCTTGAGCTGGAACTTACCGGCGGCAGTTTTATGGATAATTCCGGGCACCCGATCAAGTCGCTGAATCAATTGGTTGCACTGGGAGTAGATCTAACTATTGATGACTTTGGTGTGGGATGTTTTTCGTTTAATAACTTAAAACGCATCTCTGTAAAAAAATTGAAAATTAACAGTTCATTTGTAGTTGATGTATTGAATAATGCTAATGATGAGGATATTACCCGTGCGGTAATAGCTCTGGGCCATGGTTTGCATTTGCGGGTTATCGCGATGGGGATTGAGTCCAAAGCCCAGCAAAACCGATTGATGGATTTAGGTTGCGATGAAGGACAAGGTTATCTGTACGGTTCCCCGGTATTGCCTTGGTCAAACATCTTTCAAAAATTACTGGGTGAGTGATCTTCTCCCAGCTTCAAAGACTCGAGAACATCGGTTCTCGGGTATTTCAAAATATAAAACTACGATATTCACACGCATGATTTAGCCGGATTTTATCTGCGCTAAGTACTTGTACGAATTGTTCCACTATCTCTTCGTACCTAAAATGCAACAACGAAAGAGTGTTCCTTCGAATGTGCAGTGAGGTGAGATTGTGGTCGATTTTAAATCAGTGCAAAAGTCGGATAAGGAGGCTTTTGATCAGGACATGTTTCAAAAAATGGTTGCAGAACGGGCTTATAGCAAAGCCGAAAAAAGGGGATTTAAAGGTGGTCATGAAATGGAAGACTGGCTTGAGGCCGAATCGGAAATTAAAAATCAGTACTTCTACTGGTTCCAAAATGCTGATGAGTGATTATAAATCACAACATTTATTGACTTAAAGACATGGTGTTTAATATGAAACGAAACAAAATAATAGAGACTCTTAGTCAGGATAAATTAATAGAGCATAAACAGCGCGTTGCCTTTCATGAAGCAGGGCATGCGGCGGGTATTCATTTAAATAATAAAGCCAGGCATCTACCGCCGGTTTTTTTTAAAATCATTTTTAAAGAGTTGAACAATGTGACGGAAGCGGATGTTATGGCTTATCAAACAAGTCATGACGATTGTATTGCACGCGTGGAAGGAGGGCGGCTAATTGAATTATTGCCGCCATCTATTGATAGTCTGGTGCGTGAGTTAACGGAATATAAAGAAGTAATGATGCAATTGGTAAAGGATTATATGCTAGCTTTTGAGGCGGATATTATTAATCTGCTTATCGGGCCGTTGGCTGAAGCCAAATATGTTGCTGATGCCGATGATGAGATGTTCAATCATCAGATAGTTAATTTGAAAGCCTTAAAAAATTATGGCGGCAGCTCCGATCTTGCTTTGGCTAATGAATATTTACAAAGTTATTTTACCGATAAACAACAAAGAGCTGAAAAATTGGATGAGTTGTTTACGGTAGCATTTAACTTTGTAAATAACGATGCAAACTGGGCGGCAATCAGTCGACTAGCCGATTATATTCTTGGCAGCCGGAAAAATATTATCGGTTGTGAAGAGATAGTTTCAATGCTTGATGAGTCGATAGCTCACTTTCAGAATAGGAGAACCGCGGCTAGGTCTCGACACCATGCATGATTTAAACAAAATTCTTAGAACGGTGCTCACGTTGCTGGGTAATTTTTTCACCTACCTGAAGAACTTACTGATGAATGGTCTAAATTATTTATCCAAGAAAGAACCGGAGAAAGAGCTCAATAAACCGCCAGATCAAAAAGGCCCCGGTTCCAAACAAAGAATGATTTTCATCTTTGTGATGTTATTCATCTTGTTGCTGACCTTTATGAATAGTATTCAGGAAGTGCAACGTGACGAAATTCCTTTTAGCCAGTTTCTCAAGCTGGTCAAAGAGTCAAAAATTGACAAGGCGGTGGTAACCGAGCGATATATTACCGGCGTTATCAAGTCTGATGACCCGCAAAAACCTGCAAAGAATTTTACGACGATTCCGCTGTGGCAAAACGATCTTGCGCAACTGCTGGAGCAGAACAATGTCGATTATGTAGTCAGAAGTAGCGAGAATTGGCTAAGCAACTTTTTTTTCAACTGGATTATCCCGATGTTATTTCTGGTGTTTATCTGGTCATGGGTTATGCGTCGGACTGCGGCGGGTGGTGCACAATCTTTTCTGAATTTGGGTGATAAAATCCATATACATCAGGACAGTCAAGCCAAGATTACCTTTAATGATGTGGCCGGTGTCGATAGCGCCAAACAGGAACTTAAAGAGTCTATCGATTTTCTAAGATCACCGGATAAAATCCAAAGATTAGGCGGACGTATGCCCAAAGGCGTGTTGCTGGTAGGGGCGCCCGGAACCGGAAAAACCCTGTTGGCGCGTGCCGTATCCGGGGAAGCGCAGGTGCCGTTCTTTAACATCAGCGGCTCCGAGTTTATCGAGCTGTTTGTCGGTGTCGGCGCTGCCAGAGTGCGTGAGCTTTTTGTACAGGCGCGGAATAAAGCGCCCTGTATTATATTTATTGACGAACTTGATGCGATTGGCCGCTCACGGGGCGGCCCGGTGATGATCGGCGGTCATGACGAGCGCGAACAGACCTTAAACCAACTGCTGACCGAAATGGACGGCTTCGACACCTCAATCGGCGTGGTGGTAATGGCTGCAACCAACCGACCGGAAGTGCTTGATAAAGCGCTGTTGCGCTCCGGACGTTTCGATCGCCAGATTGTCGTTGATAAGCCGGACTTGCGAGACCGTATTGAAATTCTTAAATTGCATACCAAAGGGATAAAGCTGGCTGATGACATCGATCTGTCAATCATTGCCAAGCGTACGCCGGGCCTGGTTGGTGCGGACCTTGCCAACATAGCTAATGAAGCGGCGATTATGGCGACGCGGGTCGGGCATGATAGAGTCGAAAGAGAAGACTTCGAGTCGGCTATCGACCGAATATTGGCCGGGCCGGAAAAGAAGAACCGGGTTTTAACCCCGGATGAAAAACGCCGGGTAGCTTTCCATGAGTCAGGGCACGCGATAGTCGCCGAGCATGTGCCGACCGGCCAGCCGGTGCATAAAATATCCATCATTTCCCGCGGCACTTCTGCATTGGGTTTTACCTTGCAATTGCCGACAGAGGAAAAGTTCCTATCGACAGAAGACGAACTGAAAGATCAAATGGCCATATTGCTGGGCGGACGCATGGCTGAGTTGGTTGTTTTTGGAAACATCTCAACCGGTGCCCATAATGACCTGGAAAAAGTCAGCGAGATTGCCCGCAACATGGTCTGTAATCTGGGCATGAGCAAAAAAATGGGGTCACTGACTTACGGCAAGCGCCAGCAACTCCAGTTTTTGGAAACAGAAGTCCAGGAATATCGCAACTATTCCGATGAGACCGCCCGCCTTATTGATACTGAAGTAATGGCGCTGATTGAAGAAGCCGAAACACGTGCGCGCGGCGTCATCACTGCAAACAGGGAAGGGTTGGAAAAATTGGCCAATTATTTACAAGAGAAAGAGGTGATCAGCAGGGAAGAAATGCTTGCATTGCTAGGAAGCTGAGAAGAATTTCTCCGTCATGATCATCGTAAAAAATACGATTTTTATAGTAGACCGGAATTAGCCATCGCTCCAAGCGTGAAAGCGTAGGGCGGGGGCGCCTTCTGGAAAATCGTGGCGATATGCCGGAAAACGTCTGTTTATATTGCTTGCCGCTCGGGCAGGCGTTTTCCGGCCTACAGGGAGCGAATGTTACAAGGAGACCTTAAACAATTTAAGTAACGTCAGCCAGGCTTGTGGACTATCTAATGCTTTAAAGCGCTTTGTTTTTGTTGTCACAAAAGCTCTAAATTCCTTTTTCCTTTGTGTTTTAGCTTGAATTATCATGCCGTCAGTATATCGCTTTTTTTCCTGAATCGAGCACTAAATCCAAACAAGCCCCTTAATAGACGTCTCATTCCGGCCTACGAGGCTGTTTCGACCACAGATTTCAATGATGACAAACCTTTTTCGAACTGTTCGCCGACCATTTTTTCGCAATTCATGATTAAGCCTATGGCCTTGCTCATAAAGCTGTTTTTTCCGTACATTGTCCATGTCACTGTGGTTTGATTGTTTTCGGAATTGAAAGCAAATTCAGCAGTATTAGTAGCTACGAACGGTTTTAGAAATTCAAGTTTGAAGCGAATAAAATCGTCCGGGCGGCTCTCGATGATTGTCATGCTTCCTTGACCTACCTTGTTATTGCCGGCCCATTTCATAATAGCGCCGGTTCCTGATGTCGGCCCTTCGAAAGAATTCTTGGCGTTGGGATCGAGTTTTGCCCACGGCGACCATGCCTCCCATTTTTGCAAATCATTCACTTGGGCAAAAACGGCTGATGCAGGTGCGGATATTGTCTCTGTTCGGGTAACGCGAAACTCAGAGGGTTGCATCGCTGCAATTATAATAAAGGTGACAACGGCGATTGCGACTAAGATGAGGATTATGTCGAGCATGGCATGTACTCCTGCAATTAGGTATAAAAAACAAAACTATAGAACAAGCAAGGATTGTGAATCAACCATTTTGATGCGTTTTATATCAACTGCATGGCCAGTTAAATACCGTTTCGTTCCTACGCGTTGCATCACTAACTTTTAGGGGTACAGGCTGCGCCCGCGACGTTTGGGCCGCGATTGCAGAACTGCTTTCCCGTTGCTGACAGATTTTTCTCGTTTTCTATTTCCGGGCTGATTTATCCCATTTCCGGGATGCCTTTTTATTTCGTCGTTGCCGCTGCCAATCCGGACGCTTGGCTGTATTCCCATCGCCAAGCGTGCTCGACTATGGCATCCAGGTCCGCATAGGTAGGTTGCCAGCCCAATTCCTGTTTTATTTTAGTTGCATTGGCCACTAACCGGGCGGGATCGCCTTGGCGGCGCTGGCTTTCCTGCACAGTGATGGTCTTGCCGGTAACTCGCTCGGCCGTCTGGATGACGCTCTCGACAGAATAGCCGTTGCCATTGCCGAGGTTAAATGCGGCAGTTTCTCCTGCCGATTGCAAATATTGCAGGGCCAGCCAGTGCGCTTCGGCCAAGTCAAGGATATGAATATAATCGCGGATACAAGTGCCATCCGGCGTATCGTAATCGCGCCCGAAAACGGTAATGTGCGGACGGCGGCCGGACGCGGCTTGCAGTACCAGTGGGATGAGGTGCGTTTCGGGGTCGTGCCGCTCGCCCAGCAAACCGTCAGGGTGCGCTCCGGCGGCATTGAAGTAACGCAAGCAAACCGATTTGAGGCCGTAAGCACGGTCGTAATCGGCTAACGCCTGCTCAACCATCAGTTTACTCCAGCCGTAGGGATTGATAGGCCGCTTGGGATGCGCTTCATCGATAGGCGTGTATTCCGGTTCGCCAAAGATAGCGGCGGTCGATGAAAAAATGAACTTATCGACACCGTAAGTACGCATCGCGTTGAGCAGGTTGAGAGTATTAACAAAGTTATTCTGGTAATATTTGGCGGGATCTTGCATTGATTCGCCTACCTGGATGAACGAAGCAAAATGCATAACGGCATCGAACTTGTGTTCAAGAAACACTTTATCGAGTATCAGACGGTCGGCAATATCGCCATGTACGAATTGGCCATGCAGTACGGCATCGCGGTGTCCGCTGGAAAGATTGTCGAGCGTTACGACATCGACGCCTTTTTGGCCGAGCAGCCAGACCATATGGGAACCAATATAGCCTGCGCCGCCGATAACGAGAACAGTTTTAGGAGGTGTCATCATATGAATTACTCCATTACATATATTAAGTTTTCGAAATTGTAACACCTAAATTCTGCAAAATTAGAGCTTTAGATTTTTTTTGCGGAGAGATTTACGATGATACGCGAAGCCAATAAGTTTTATGCAGACTAAAGCATCTGAGAATAGCTAACGGCAGTCCCATATGTAATGCGCCCAGCTTAAATCCCAGCCATTTCAACCCTGTCCGCAGCACTGCGGAGGGAATCAGCCAAGGGGCATGCTTCATCAAGTAACGCAGTTCCGAGATTACAAAACGCAAGCCCTCGCCGGACGCTCCGCCAAATGTTTGTTGCAACCATGAACTATAAGTATGGAAAACGCCGATATCGAAGTAACGCTTAAACTCGTCCAGGAAACCGTAGTCATGAGAATGAAATACTTGAGCATCGGCGCAATAGGCGATTTTCCAGCCGGATAGCAGCATCTTGCCAATCGCATAGGTATCTTCGTTCATTATAGTATCGGTAGGAAAGCCGCCTACCTGCATCAAAGAGCTATATCTATACGCGGCGAAAGAGTTGGAAATAAAAGCCGTTTTAATGCCAAAGCGTATCCGGTCTTCCAGACCGCGCAGCTGGCTCTCAGGCGGATAATTAAAAAGCCGCGCGTGGGCGGCAATCGGTCCGGCGTTCCGATGCGGAAGCTGGCGCCCATAGGCTGCACCGACTTGCCCATCCGCGAACGCGGCCAGCAATCGCTCGATGGCATCGGGGCCGGCCAATAAGGCATCCTGAGTCAGGAATACAATGATGTCTACTTCCGGCAAAATACCGACACCGGCTTGGCGCGTTCCGCCGTGATTAAACTCTGCCTTTGGAATAACCTTCACGCTAAAGCCATGAGCCTTTGCCAAGGCTACCGTATCGTCATTGGAAGACGAGTCGATGACCAACAGATAGTCCGGTTTCCGGGTTTGCTGCTCGAATGCTTCAAGCCAGGATTCCCACAGGCTTCCGGCATTTAGAGTGGGTACGATAAGGCCGACTTTACTCATGCAAGGCTCCCTCAGGCAGTGGTTGTGGCCGAGGTTTTTTCAAAACCTGCCAGATTCGCTCGCCAAGTCTAATGGGATTGAGCTGTTGTTCGACATATTGCCGGCCATACCACGACATCTGTTCCCACTCCAAACAATCCAGCGATTGCGCTTTACGCAGTATTTCGCACACCGATGCTTCGTTTCTATCGAAAACAAAACCGGCCCCAAACGATTCCAGATGATCCCATGCCAAGCCTCTGGCTACCAATACCGGACGTCCTGCGGCCATGGCTTCGGCAACCACATTGCCAAAGTTCTCCCGCATGCCGCCGGCTGCCTCCAGTCCTGAAGGCAACACCAGGAAATGGCTGGACGCCAATACGTCCATGACTTCTTCGCGCTCCAGGTAGCCCCGGTAGCTGATAGCGCCTTGAGCCTGTTCGACTAGCGCCTGAAACTCTTCAAAATAAGCGCCGTCCACGCTTCGGCCCGCAATCACCAACCGATCCTCAGGGTTCTGGACTTTCAACCATGCCCTGATGAAGGCATTGATGCCTTTTTCCTGCTGAATGTGTCCCAGAAAACAAAGCTTCATGCCTTTCCCGGCAGGATATTCGGCTACTTTAAGACCACGACTGTCGATGCCGTTCGGAACCAGCAATATGCGAGCATCTTCGCCAAGCACGTTGCGTACGCCTTCGGCCTCGGTATCGCTGGTGCAGTGCACGGCGATAGTGCGGCGCAGGGTCGGGAAGGTCAGCCATTTATAGAAAAGCCACTTGTGAGGTTTTTGCCGCCGTATCAGATCAACATGCTCGGGCATCAATCCGCCATGTACGGCGACCATGAATGGGCGGCGCAACAGGGTGCAAAAAACAGCCGCAAGCGTAGACGGCCAGGTTGCAATGCCGTGGATATAGACCACCGGCGCTTGGAGACATAGTTTAAATAGTTCGGGAATAGCGCCCAGTCCAAAGCCCCACCGCCTAAACCCATAGCAACGATAGAGCTTGACCTCTACCTGTTCGCCAAGACACACATGCTCGGGCCGCAGTCGGCCTGCAATCGACTCGTCGGACGCGATCAACGCCATCTTATGTCCCCGCTCCGCCCAGGCTTTGGTCAAAACACTCGCTGTGACGGACACCCCGCCGTAACCTTTAGCCGGGGGTATATGCGTGGTAACGATACCTACTTCCATAACATCTCTCCTGAATCTAACTGTAATAAATAGTAACTATTGAAATAGAACATGGATAAAACAGTTGTAGAGCGTGCGGTGCGCGCCTTGGTGTCTGAGGCGCGCACGGCATGCCCTACAACTGAAAATCGAACCCGTTTTAAAGCCGCCCGAACCGCGGCATCCGTGTTTTATTCATTTATCTGGTAATCGGCAGATTTTCTTTGATCGAAATATTACCTTCCATACGCCAAGAACCCGCGCCAGATACCGACGAGGTTGTAAAAAGAATAAGCCAGCTTTTTCGGATTCAATAAAACCACGGCGAGCATCATTTTCAGGATCGGGGCGACAAACATCTTGCGAACGATATAGTAAATAATGAACACATCCTGCTGATTGGCGAACTTTCTGATGTAAGCCCCAATCCCTGTTGAATACATCAGCATTCTTCCGGTTCCCAGTTTGTAATGATCTTTATTGGGGTGATAAATTTTTATTTCAGGGTTGTAAAACGCAGTACAACCGGCTCGAAGCAACCGATACAAAAGCTCAAAACCCTCTGCCCCCGAATATTTGGAACCGATCCCGAAATCATGATCCAAGTGGAAGAGCTTGCTATCAATCTTTTTCCGATCGAAAAATTGCGTGAACTCAACTCCCATCATTTTGAAGCGTGAAAAATACTGTGCGTTGTGACTATTAACGCCGATGCTAAATCCGCTGGATGAAAAATCATACGAACCCGCTACCAGGATGGAAAGGTTCGGGCGCCTCTTAAACTCGGCGACAACTTTTTTCAGAACGTCCTTATCATAGGCACAATCGTCATCGGGAAACGCGATGATTCTGCCCTGTGCCAATCCTATGCCGTAATCTCTGGCCTTGGCGTTACCGGTAAAATCCACTTTCACATGCGTCACATCCAAACAGCTGAGGACGGGTTCGACGATAGCGTCGATTTTTCCGTCCTTGTTTTGGTCGATGATAATCAACTCAAAATCTTGATATGTTTGATATATAAGAGACTTCAACAAAACAGCCAATTCCCAGTCTCTTCCCAGCGTCGCTAAAACCAACGAAACTTTCATATTAATCACCTTGCCTGAATACCGGCCTTTGCTTGTAAGTAGATCGTTGCCTCATACCACGTAAACATGAGTGCAAACTCCAAACCCGCAGCCCCGTCTAAAAAACCGCCCCGAAATACGAAGTGGTATAAAAATCGGGCAATAATCCTCAGCCACGAACGCCCCAATAAAACGCTTAACCGCCCGCGTGTTGTCATAACCGCACCTGCTGTGGGTATAGGACGCAGTTCCTGAACTCCTTTATTAATATGTTTATGCATCCATTCCATGATCTCGCCGTGATAAAAATAGTGTTGATAAGGAATATCGATATATCTGATTCGGCAAGTGTTAATCACCGCTTCGCCGTGTCCGGTATGGTTGCTGACGAACCGGGTGGTTTCCCTGCGCACCAGTCTTGGATGATAAATGGGATAGCCGGGCGCGTAGTTTAGGCGTTTCTCTTTAAGATAAAGTATCGACGGCACCATCACTACGTCGATCGAATCGGTGCCGGCCATCTGGCCTTCAAACCAGTTATAAAATTGCTCAGGATAAATTTCGTCTGCATCGACAAACAATATCCAGGGTGTGGCTATATCGCATTGATGAATAGCAAAATTACGCTGCTCGGCAAAGCCGGGCCATGGGTTGGTATAAATGCCGCAATCCCGGATTTCGGCGATGACAAGCGTACTGTCAGTACTCCCGGAATCCACAATGACGACGGGATAGCGTTCGGGAATAGCGTCCAGGCAGCGAGGGAGATTGACTTCTTCGTTTTTAGTCAAAATAACGACAGTCAACATAGGTTCTTTTTCTAAAGAATTCCGGTTTGAATGCGCGGTAAGCATATTATTTCTTGACCGCATAGAGGTTGATGTAAATGCCCAGCCCGAAGAAATTCATCAAACCGGCAAACGGGATTTGCAAAAGTGTTACCAGCGCGTCGACGGCGGCAGCCGGTCTTCCATGCAGCCGCAGCCGTTTGGATAACGCATTGGATGGGACTCGGGTTATTTGCTCCATCTTGACCACACGAAGGCCGTTGCGTTCAACCAGATTTTTTAAGCCTTTCCCGGTAAAATAATTGACATGCTCCGGCACCCATAAACAGGCGTTATCTTTCGTGCCCAGCAGCTTGACTAAAAACGAATCGTAGTTAGGTACCGCACAAGCCAAAACGCCACCTGAAGCCAGCAGGTCTGAAACCTTTTTTATCGCACGGTCCGGCTCAAGAAGATGTTCCAATACCTGGGACATCATCACTACCCCAAACTGCCCGGATGGTTGGTAATTCTCGAACATCACCGCAAGCGGCTCATCGCCATTCAAATTTCTGAACACTTCGTTTTCGTATTTGCCGGGATTAATACTGACCGTCCGATAGCCCGCTTTTCTGAGTGCTTGCGTGTAAAAGCCAAAGCCCGAGCCAATATCGAGAGCCTGATCATTGTCCGAGTTGTTAAAAAGATGAGCTTGCTGGCTCATACGCTCGGCATCTACTTTGCAATTAGGAAACTCGTCTTCTCTAGCCAACACGTCCTCCAGGGTTATCGCTTGAGTCAGCGCTTGGCCTGAGTATTGATAAATGGATTGCAGCCATTTCACATGCGGAGGCCGGTTTAAGAACCCAGTCCCACAGCTTTCGCAGCGGTATATATGAAACTCCTCGTGGCTGGCGCTTTCGGTATATTGGAAGCTTTTCTGCCGCCAATATTTTATTTTCTCGGCTCTACAGGCCACACACTCCCGTAAAATATCGCCATATATTGCTGAAACTGCCGGTGCATACGTCATGGTATTTGTTCTCCTTGATGGCTTGTCAGTTAAAAAATAATGTTTAGGAATGCGCATGAAACAACTTCCGCAAGTTTTATTTTTAAACCATGAAGAACATGAAGGACATGAAGGATTTAACTCTTCATGTCCTTCATGTTCTTCATGGTAATTACTTAATTTATGTGTATTCCTTAGCTATTTATAGTCAGTCTGGCTCGGGTATTCCCAAGCTCGTTAGGCTGTTGCACTACAGTGATCTATTGCCGGCTTATTATCGATGCTGGTCATCCGCCATGGTTTGGCCAACATCGCTAAAACCGACGCTTCGACGCCGTAATAGATGGGATTGGCTAGGGCCGCTCCCGGCAATCCGAACTGTTTCACCATCAGCGGAATGCTGATGACTGCCGCTATCGTGCCGCATACCCGGCCTATCAAAAACGACCGGGTCCGTTTATCGGCCAGCAGCGGTTGAGCTACTACAGTTCCCAAGGCATGCAGTGCAGATCCGACAGCGATGGCCGGCATCAACGCAGCTGCCGATTGATAAGATTTTGCGAATGCCCAAGAAGCCACCCAATCTTTTGTCATCAGCAATAGCGACACGCCGATGACTCCTAAAGCAAAAACACAGCCTATCCATAGCCACAACAGAGTAAAGCCTTCCTTTATCCGGTTTAGTGAAAATGACTGAAAATAAACCGGCTGAAAAATGCGCAGCAAAACCATTGCGCTACGATTAAACGCTTCGTTGACGATTGTGTAAGTCGCCGCGTATAAACCCACATCCGCAGCCGTCATCAAATAACCGATGACGTACCGGTCTCCTAAGCCATTAACCCAAAAAATCAATTCCATCGGAATTAAGGGCAGGGCATAGACCCATACCTCTTTTTTGAAATTACGGGAAATAATCGGCCGCCGCTTGCCGCCATCGGTTTTTTCGCGGTGGACAAGCGACCAAACCGCATTCGATGTAATGCTTGCCAAGATGTAACCTAACAACACCCACTCAGCCTTTCCGCCCAGCCACCATACCAGTGAGATAGCCAATAAGGGCCGCATGATGCTGTCGCTGGTCTGCCAAAGACTTGCTCCCCGCTGCCTGCGCTCACCGATCAGTAATTGAATCCCCATTTCCCGCTGTACCGTTACCGCCAGCAAGATTCCTGCGAACACAAACAGCCAAATATCGGCGTGGGTAAGATAACCGTATACGGCGCCGCCTGACATGAGCAGGCCTATCGCCAGAGCCGTTGAGCGGGCAGTCAGGCCGGTGACGATTCTGTATAAGACGGCGCGCTCCTGCTTGCTTTGGCATTCCGGCAATATTCTCATGCCGGCACAGATGAAAGGGTAGGAGAAAAGGCTAACGCCAAGGGCGACAAAGCCGCTCAATAATGCAATTTGTCCGTATACTGAGGGCGTTACCAGTTCGGTGAGGATTCGAGTGCCTGCCAGCAACGCAACGGCAGACCCCAGCTGCCCGAATAGCGCCCAAAACGCATCGCCGAATAATCGTCTTTCTTTTAACAGTCCGAACATAATATTTATCCTTCGGCTCGCTGTCGGGAGGGTCGTTGATAATACGAACCCGATGCTACCGGTCTAGTCTGAAATGGAGCTGAACCGGACTGATATCCGGTTCCCAGCACCGTTCCCCACAAAAACATCAGTATTGCGTTTTGCGGAAAATATTCCCACATATTGAATGTTAATCCCGCAACGAAAATAAATATTATCACCAAGCCTTTATTGGCGTGGGCCGACATCCTTGTCGTTATCCACAAAAAGCATAAATAGGCCAGTAGACCAATCAGGCCGTATCCGTTCAACAAGAACAAATACAAGCTATCGGAGTCGAATTGGCCTTGAAAATGTTCGGCCCCATAGAGGACATTAATGGTATTGGAACTAAGCCCCAGACCCCAACCGAACAGCAAGTCCGCAGGTCCATGGATGTACTCGGAAAATATCCGCTGCCACAAATCCAGGCGGCCGTCTTGTGTTGGGTCAGCGTCATCCCGGCCGCTGAGCAAAGGGCTGGATGCCAACAATAACGCACCGACCGCCAGTATCGGCGCCGGCATGATCAAAGCCCAGCGATCACGCGGACGAAGCGCAGCATAAATCTGGAAAAACACCACCAGCAGGGAACTGATAAACGCAGTTCGCGAACCGCTCAGCAAGGCCAGAAATACGCTGACAGCCACCCACTTGCGCATGAACGGAACCAACGCGAAAAGCAGTGCGCAGGTCGCCATGGTTGCGCCGAACAGATTAGGGCTGACAAAAGTTCCGAACGGCCGCCCGCCGCCTAAGAACGACACGCCGAACAAAGGCGGCGCCCATAACGCCTGAGCCACTGCCAATACAGCTTGGAGGGCAATATAGTAGCGAAGATAACTGGCAAATTTATAGATCACATATTGACCTGCGCCGATGCGGCTGGTCACAAAGCCGATCAATGCCAGCGGCAAATATTCGAATACACGCAGTCCCGCCATCGGCACCACCAAAGGCAAATCCAGATAGCAGGCATAACCGACTTCAAACAGCACATAAGTTGCTATTACGCCCAAAAATGCAAACACCGGACTGGTCAACGCACCACGGCGCAGACGCGGCTCAAAAAACGCGTAGGCAATGAGTACCAACAACATCAGCTCGCGAAGTATCCGCAAGCCGAAATCCTGTTCCCCATACACTTCCTTTACTCCGTTCCAGGCTGACTCCACCTGGGGCAGGGAAGCCAGCGTCGAGGCGCTGACCAGCGCAAACAACAGAACCGGCAAATCCTTTTCCAAGCGTATTCTCATCGCTTAAGCCTATCCTTCTTCATCCATTACCAAGGAAGATAAGGCATCGGGTTCCTGGTGCTTCCTAAACCACTCTTCGACCGCCTGGTAGCCGGGTATTTTTACGGATGCGTTCTTTCTCTCCGTATCCGCATGGCTGCTGTATGCATAACCATAGTAAGGAGAATACGATGACCCTTCTTTCATATCGTTGATAATAAAGCCGTTCGGTTTTACGCCGACCTGTTGGAAACGTCTAAAACTGACTTCCAATTCTTGTGCCGTATAGCGTCCTTCTTTGACGACCAGGAATGTCGCATCGGTGTGTTTACCCAGAATAGCCGCATCCGTTGCACCTAGAATCGGCGGAGAATCAATCACGATATGGTTGTAAAAGCTCTTCAACTGTTCGAGAGTTTCTTCCAGATTACCGATAACCAGCAGTTCTGCCGGGTTTAAAACAGTGCTGCCTTTCGGTATGAAGTCCACACCGACATCCGACAAACTGACGATAACTTCACCGAGCGTAGCTCTGCCTGACAGCAAGTCGGAAAGTCCCGGTTGGCGTTCGACGGAAAAGGCTTCATGCAGCCGGCCGTTGCGCATGTCGGCATCAATGATCAGCACGCGTTTTTTGATACTTGCCAGCAATGCCGCCAGATTAGTGCTAACGAAAGATTTACCCATGCCCGGAGCAGGGCTGCTGACCATGATGACTTTGCTCTCGTCGGTGGCGAGAGTCGCCTCCAAAGTTGTCCGAAGGCCGCGTAGCGACTCGACGGAAATATCTTGCGGATCTTGGCTGGCCAGAATGCCGGGATCACGGTCCCTGCCTTGGTCAATCAAACGTGCGAGCCGGCGTTGCTTCTTGCTATGAGGAATGGCTGCGTAAAGCGGCAAGCCGACCTGATATTCCAATAAGGCCGGATAATTATCGTGGCGCTGCAAAGAATGTCTAAGGAATACCAAAGCCGAACCGGAACTCAGCCCCAACAGGGTAGCGATAGCCAACAGCAGGCTGGGTTTCGGCCAGTACGGCTTTTCCGGGGTTACGGCAAAATCGACGATACGGGAATTGCCTAACGAACCGGCGGCCGCGATCCTTTGTTCTTGGGCGCTATTCAGCAGCGAGGTGTAAAGCTCTGTATTGACCTGCACGTCCCTCGACAGGCTCACGACATTCTGTTGAGTGCGCGGCAAATCCTTAATTCGCTTATTCAAATTCGCCAGCTTTTGGTCGATTCGTCTTATTTGCGCCTTGGTGGCGATCATATCCGGATGAGCGGCTTCCAGATGTTGATTCTGCTCTTCGTACTTTTGCTTGAGCTGAATGCCCAGCGTCTCCATTTCGGAGGACTGTTTGAGCAGTATTTCGGCCTCGGCGGATATGTCAACCGCACCGTGTTGCTGTCTGTAAGCGCTCAGGCCTTGCTCCGCTTTTTCCAGGCGTTCCTTAACAATAGGCAGCTGGCTTTCCAGAAAACCCAGCTTTTGCGAAGCTTCTGCAGACTCCCAATTAACGGTCGCGTTAACGTAAATGTTGGCGATATCGTTAACCGATTTAGCTAGTTGCTCCGGTTCACGGCCTTTTAGTTCGACGCTGAGAATATCCGTATCCTTGGAAACTTCCTTGACCGAAAAAGCTTTTTGCAGGTTTTCGATGGCTGCCAACGAGGTTTTCCGGGTCAGCTCAAAATGCGTGCCGGGATGGGCCGTAAACTCTGCAAGTTTAATCACCACTGGCGTCGCTTCGCCGATGTCGGCGCTAACGGTTTCGCCGATCTGTCCTTCGGCTAAAACGTCATCCTTGGGCCCGAGCAAACGGAAGCGGCCCGCTTCCAGGGCGATCAGAGTAAAAGCTTTATCCAGATAACGGTCCGGCACATTAAAACTGGCAATTTTCAGTTTTTCGCCGCCCCAGGCCCAACGGCCAAATCCCCACCATGAACCTGAAACCCCGTCATGGGCGTCATGCCTTCGCGCCAATGTCTCTCCGATAACCGGGAAATAGTAGGGCGAATATTCCACCATCAGGTTCAGATCTTCCACCACCTTGCCGAGCACCGAACGCGAGCGGAGGATTTCCACCTCGCGCTGCGCCCTTGGATTATCGGCTTCGGTCGAGGCTTTGTTCGCCTCGCTACGCAGCGGTGCGGCGAGCAGCGCCTTATTCTTGTCGATCCTCAACAACGCGTCGGCTTTGTAAGTGCGCGGCGCAAGCACCAGATAAACGGTCGTAATCGATAAGACCGCCAGCAGCGTCACCAGAATGGTCTTTCTGCCTTCGATCAGCAGATCAACATAATCCCGTATACTGACGCCATGCTCCTCGATCCGCGGCGGATTCAGCGGCGGGAGCTGTATAGTAGCTTCATTCTGTGAATACATAATCTTTCATACCCCAATCATGTGAAAAGAAAACCCGAGTCTTGAAACATCATTAAATTCCCATCATAGCTGCTTGCCCCATCATTGATGTAAAGGATCCTGGCAAGATTTGGTTAAGAACTCGGGACCATTGAGTCACCCCTGCGGTACCCACGAACACGGTATCATGCGCTTGTAAATTAAACTGGTCGGCCAGAATCAGCGCATCAGGCGATTCGGCATTCAACTGGAAAATCTCCGGCTGCATCTCGCCTGATCGGATCACATAAATCTCTTCCGGCCGCGAAGTATTGAAATCAACGCCATAAGCTTCCGCCAGCGCCTGCGCGAGCGTCAGCCTGCCTTTGTTGATTTGCAGAGCCTGCTGCCTGCCGACTTCGCCCATGACGAACACCTTGTTGTCCTTACGATCGGAGACATTCAGCACGTCGCCGTCTTTCAGCACCAGATTTTGGTCGGTACCGCCTTTCTCATATAACCTCATCACATCAATCTTATAAAGCTTGCCGTCGCGAGCCAGCATCACGTTGCTGGTGTCTGCGTCCTCAGTCACGCCTCCGGCGCGACTGATGGCTTCGGTAATCGTTAATGGCGTTTCGGTCATGGCCTGGATTCCCGGCATTTTGACCTGGCCGACCACAGCGGCCCGATGGCTTTGGTAAGCCAGAACGCGAACGTCGAGTTTGACTTTCTTGAAGTATTTGGAAAGCCCTTGACTCAACAATTCCCGAACCTCGTTGGCGGTTTTACCTGCCACCGGCACATTGCCGACGTAGGGGTAATAAAGCATGCCGTCATCTTGAACCATCTTGCCCGCCAATTCTGGGTTGATTTTTTCGCCTCCGGGATCGTTCAGTTCAGGATGCTCCCAGACTGTGATTTGCAGCCGGTCGTGCGGGCCGATCTTGTATTCGCCCGTGGGAACATTCTGGGACGGAAGATTATTGACGGCGCGCTGCCTAGAATTTTCCCGATCGATAATCAGGTCCGCGGTAATCTGGGAAATCTTCGCCTTTTCCTTGACTAGCTTGCCGTCTTTCATGACCGGAACCTCGATATGCGATAACGGGCTGTTGGTCTCCATCTCCATGCCGGGCGTCAAAGAGCAGGCTTGCAGCAGCAAGACCGGTATCAGGGGCATTGATCTAAGCATTAATCTAACCATGGCAAATGTGTTCCTATAATTATTTAAAAGTAGGCGAAGGACGAAAGGCAAAAGGCTAAAGGGCTGCGTAATTTGGAGACTGGGCTTTTGCCCTTCGTCTTTCGTCTTTCGCCTTTCTCCTCAATACGCATTTTTATTGATAAAACCGGTCAGCACAGTGCGCAGTGCAATTTCCAGGTCGAACCAGACCGACCAATGCTGGATGTAATACAAATCGTGTTCGATGCGGCGGTTCAGATCGGTATCTCCGCGCCAGCCGTTCACTTGTGCCCAGCCGGTGATGCCGGCCTTGACCATGTGTTTTTTCATGTAATTAGGTACTTGATCTTTAAATACTTCGACAAAATCCGGGCGCTCCGGCCTAGGCCCGACCAGGGACATGTCGCCCTTAAGCACATTGATCAGTTGCGGCAGTTCGTCAAGGCTGGTTTTACGCAAAAAGCCGCCAAACCGGGTAGCGCGTTTTTCACCGGGCTTTGCCCATACCGCACCGGTTTTGGCTTCGGCGTCCACCGGCATCGAGCGGAATTTCAGCATCGTGAACGAACGGTTGTTCCAGCCGACCCGTTCTTGCCGATAGAACACCGGGCCTTTAGAGCTCAGCTTGACGCCGATAGCGATCAATAACAGTAACGGGCTGAGCAGTATCAACAGGATAAGCGCAAAAAATCTATCCATAACCTCCTTGGTATAGCGGTTAACGCCATGCAACGGTGAAACTGAAAAATCCAAGGTCGGAATACCGGCCACCGTGTTCAAGCTGAGGAATTTACTTTGTTTGAAATCAAAACAGTCGATAATCAGCCGGATACTGACCGGCAGATGCCGCAATTGATACTGAGCGCGTTCTACGAGCGATTCACCGGGAAACGCAATCCATACTTCGTCAATGGCTTCCTTGGTGACTATGGACGTGAGGTCTTCCAAATCCCCGAGCCGCGGCAGCGAAAAATCATTCACCGAAGGCTGCTTTTCTGATGGGTCATCGACATAACCGACAACTTGCAAGCCGGCCCAGGATGAATGATTCAACTGTCGGCTAACCGCAACGGCCATCTGGTTCAATCCGACCAAGATAATACGTCCCTGAGACCAGCCGCGAGCTCGCAGCCATTGCAACACATGGGAAAGCAGACTACGGGCGGCAAGCACGAACAACAATCCCAGTACCCACCAAGTAACGATCCAGCGATAACTGGAACCGAACCAAAAATGCAAACGAACCAACGCAACAATGGATATAACCGACAGGATGGCCAATACCCAAGCCCTGACGATACGCGCAACTTCTCCGCGCATCGCATCATTCCGCCAGGGACGGTAAACCTGGCCGATTTCGAAAAAAATGATGGCTGCCAAAATACCAAGAGAGACTACTATCCGGTAGTCCTGGTCGATGACGAATTGGCGAAGCCAGAAATAATGGGAGACCCAAGCGGCACCGATTAGCATGGCTATATCGATAAACCGCAGCAACAGGATCACCGTGTGTCCATATTGCTTAAAGAGCCCGTTGAAGATGTTACCTATACCGAGTGGCATATTCGTTAAACTCCTATTTTGTCTACTCAATGATGAACGGTGAGAACCGTTCATCCCCAAAGTTATCGCGACCGGTGTGTTGCGCGCAGGTCACTACGTTTGGGTAAAGATTACAGAAGCAAGATGAGAGGAAACCTGTGGGTTTAATTAAAATTAGATGAAGATCGGAATGATTTTAGAAAGGGCGTAGGAATAGAAAAATGAAATTAATCAATCTTTCCCGAAAACCTTGCCCTTTCAGATCAGGGATTGATAGCGTGTCGGCGCTAGCCAAACCTGTTCTTGGAATTTCTATTCGTGAAGTTGTTTGACGGTGGTAATAACGTACATCCATGATGTACATCACTTTTTGCATTTACAGAAATATACAACCACGCCAAACAGTACTTTGATATCGTCGAGTCAGGTGAGTCCGTACGTGTATTGCGCAATGGAAAGCCCATTGCCGACATCGTTCCGATAGCGCCCGATCTGCGTTCATGGAAACGACGTAAGGCCCAACCTCTGATATTGGATGGCGTTTCCGTCAGCCGTATGATTCTGGAAGAACGCGAAGCCAGTACCTGATGCTCGTCTTTTTTGATACATCAGTCTTTGTCAAACGCTATATATATGAACCTGGAGCCTATGGATTCAGTCTTACAAATTGGAAACACCTTGTTAGGAAATATGCCGTTGCCGGATTTCGATCCCAAAGAGCCATTCAAGTCAGATTTCCTAATGGCAACATATCCACGACAAGCGGACAGTCGATTTTGGTTAACCATCAGGCATTACACATGTCCGGAAAATGAAGGTTTTTGGCTAAATGTGAAACAATTTTCGCCGCGTTTACTCTTGGTAAAATCCGTCATTCATGAGTAAACGGGGGCCTTTACATAGATAAGTTAACGGTTAATGGCTCAGGAAAGAGTGTAAAAGTGGTTTGCCAAGCTTGCGGCTCCAGAAAACGTCCGTCTGTTGGACATCAGTCGATATTTATCATTAATCAAAATCAGCCATTACAGTTAATTTCGCATTATTTCTTGATACGATCCTGTTGCTGGATAGCCGTCAGTTGAGGGATGGTTACAACAATCAGAAATCCGTGATGGCTATCACATAACCTGAGAATTAGTCTTAGGCTTACAAAAGACTCGGCTTTAGCTGACATACAGCGGCCATTTTTTTAGCCACAATGAGGGCGTCGTTCAACCTAAAGCAGTTAGTCCACGAAAAACACAAAAAACACGAAAAAATTCAATATGTTCCATTGATTTAGTCATTCACCCTTTGGGTGACTACCTGTAACTAGGTATCTATTTGAATTTTTTCGTGTTTTTTGTGTTTTTCGTGGATCAAATGATTTTTCTAGGTTCAATCTGTTCAATAACTCCCGAATTTCTAACTCGGTATGCTGTGGGTGAGCATGTTTTAGAGACTTGGAGCATGATCGCCAATGTGATGATGAAGGATGCCCGGGCGTAGATTGAGTGTTTAGATTAGAGAGCGGCGCTGAGATTGCCGTAGGAGAGCCTAAATCTCTATTGCTAGAAATTACTTACAGTCATTCTCATAGAGCTGGCAACTTATAAGTGTGGCATGACATTTTTTAAATGGGATGATTTTATGATGGTTGGTTTTCAGTTGTTGTTATTTGGCATGTCATGCACTTGCGCGGCCATCACTGGTTTAGCAATGCGTAAAATTCTATTAACCGCATTGTTTTTAATGTCGTTTTCGGCTTTTGCCGATAACTACCCCGCCACCGTCACGGCTTGGTCTGCGGTGTATTTTGGCTATTTCACGGCCAATCAGTCTAGTCCAGCTGCCGCTTGTACAGCTCTTTGCAATCAATTTGGCTACGTTTGCACAACCGCTAATGCTACTGGTTCTCCAGGCACTCTCCAAGGCGGCCAGTGTGTTCAGAACGCTACGCAATACGGGACTTATTCATCTCAATCGTACTCTTGCCTCTACGGCGGCTCATTAAGCAATCAAACTTGTTACAATGCGCCTGCTTGTGTCGATCCACAATTTCGCGATGCAATAACCGGCAAATGTGGGGTATCGCCTAAAAACAATGGCGGTACCTGTCCCTACATTGGAAACCCCATCAACGCCGGAATCGGCAATAAATGGCAGCACGAAACCGATCTTCCGGGCGGCGCATCCGGCCTGAGCTTCGACCGCTATTACAACGCCAGCACAACGGCCAGTCCTTCCAACTTAGGCGCAGGCTGGAGTCATGTCTACAACCGATCCGGCACCCTACAGTCCTCCGGCACGTGGGTAAAAATCCGCCGAAATGACGGCAAAGAATACAACTTCAAGCAAAGTGCAGGCGCTTGGGTTGCCGATGCAGACGTGCCTGACCGTCTCGTGGAGCTTAAAAACAGTGCAAACGTCCGCACCGGCTGGCGTTACACCACCGCTGATAATTCGGTAGAAACCTATACCGCTACCGGCAAACTCGTATCCATTGCCGACCGCTCCGGCCTTACGCAAACCCTTACTTACAGCGATGCATCGACACCCATTGCCACTGCGCCCACGGTTGGCTTGCTGCTTCGCGTCACCAACAGCTTCGGGCACCAGCTTAATTTCACCTATGACGCCAACAGCCGCATCAGCACCCTGGCCGATCCGGCCGGAAGCGTATACCGCTATGCCTACGACGCGAACAACAACCTCGCCTCCGTCAGCTATCCCGACGGCACCGGCAAAACCTATCACTACGAAAACACCGCCTTCCCCCATGCCCTGACCGGCATCACCGACGAAAACGGCAATCGCTTTGCTACTTACCGCTACGACGCCCAAGGCCGCGCAACCTCTACTGAACATGCGGGCGGAGCGGAACGGGCGAGCTTGGCTTACAACGCCGACGGCACCACCACCGTCACCGATGCGCTGGGCAGCGCACGCACTTATCAGTTCCAGACCATCCTCGGCGTGGTCAAAAGCAAAGGCCAATCCCAACCCGGCGGTTCCGGCTGCGGCGCTTCGGCGTCGGCTCTCACTTATGACGCGAACGGCAACGTCGCCAGTCGCACCGACTTCAACGGCAACCGCACGGATTATACGTATGACTTAACCCGCAACCTGGAAACCAGCCGCACCGAAGGCCTGACCTCCAGCGGCGCGGCCACCCCGGCAACCCGCACCCTCACCACCGCATGGCACCCGACCTTCCGCCTGCCGGTGCAAATCACCCACGGCAACCAGCAGACTACCTACACATACACCCCCCAAGGCGACCTCACCGACAAAACCGTCACAGACACCGCAGCCAACACCGCCCGTAGTTGGCATACCACGTACACCTATTCTTCCGTTCCCGGCGTATTGCTGCAAAAAGTCGAAGACGGCCCGCGCACCGACCTGTCCGATGTCACCACCTACGACTATTACACCGCCGATGCCGCCTGCACCGGCGGACACCTCGGCTGCCGCGGCCAGCTCAAACAGCTCACCGACGCGCTCGGCCATAGCACCCGCCTGAACCGCTATTCCCCGCACGGCCAAGTTGAAGAACTCACCGACCCCAACGGCCTCGTCACCACCCTGAGTTACGATAACCGCCAGAGGCTCACCTCACTCGATGCCGGCGGCGAAACCACCACCTATGCTTACGACCCCGCAGGTCAACTCACCCGCGTTACCGGTCCCGACGGCGCTTATCTGGATTACAGCTACGACGCAGCCCATCGCCTGATCAAAACCCAAGACGACCAGGGCAACACCCTGAGCTATACACTGGACGCCATGGGCAACCGGATCAAGGAAGAGGCCTACGATCCCGGCGGACAACTGGCACGCAGCCAAACTCGAGTCTATGACGCCCTGTCGCGTCTGCAAAACCTGGTCTTGCCGCAATAAGGAAAGCCGCCATGAAATCAACCATAAAAACAGTTTTCGTGCCGGTTGCCTTGCTGCTGGCAACCCTATTCACAGCCGGACTCGCCCAAGCGGATGACAAGCCCCA
>NZ_SCTW01000126.1 GCF_004322395.1 Methylobacter sp. | reverse complement strand
GTTGCAGAACCTTTGGTCGTGGAGAGGAACGGGTAATCGATCAACCTAAAACGGGCAGACGGAGATCTAAACCTTTCGCTTAGCTGATTAACTTCAACCTGTAACTCTCTTTCATGAGCCGTTGGAAAGTATGCGATTATTTAAATGATCTTTATGCGTTTCAACGGCTTTAATTAGCTAGGTGATTCAAGAGAAAGTGTTATGCATCACATTCACGCGGTCCCTCAGCTCTTTGCCTGGTTTAAAATGAATAGCCATCTTAGCGGGTAAATTAATCGTTTCACCGGATTTGGGATTACGGGCAGTACGTGGTTTACGATAATGTTGACTAAAACCGCCAAATCCTCTGATCTCGATCCTTTCCCCCTGAGTTTATGAATCTGTTATCTGTCCCAACATGCAATTCACCGCCAGCTCCACGTCTCTATGTTGAAGCTCGGGGAATTTCTCACTTAATGCCGACACCAGTTCTGACTTGATCACAGGTTATCCTAAGATTGATATAATGCGCTTATTTGTCAATCAGCGCCGAATAATTGCCAGCAAACAGCGTCAAGATTTCCAGTTAAAATCATTATCTAATTGATCTATAAATACCTTTATTTTCTAAGGTGGCAAAAATGGACGCTGAAACTGGTAAATATTGCACGCTGTTTTACACAATAGGATCTTGTTTCGTCTTGAGACTTCGCCGGCAGCGTTTCCAAACCCAATGACGTTCTTTCAGCCAACGCTTGATCGTCGAAAAGGCTACGGTTTTTCCGGTTCGTTCATGAAGCCGCGCTGGCAACAGCCGAGCTCGATGGGGGGCCTGCTCCAACTCGCTTTCAAGTTCTACCAGTTCCGTTTCGTTAATCCGGCGAGGCCGCCCTGGACGCTCATGGTCACGCAGTCCCAGCAATCCTCTTTCTTCCCAGGCTGCTAACCAGACCGAAACGGTATCTCTATCCACCACAAAAATATCGGCTAACTGGTTAATACGGTAACCTTTTCCGTCCAAATAAACGGCATGGGCCCGTTGCCGAAAACGTGATTCGGGCGCGTAGCGGGCCGCATCAAGTAGCGTCCTTTGCTCTTCTTTTGTCAGGGGCGTTATTCGTTTCATGACAACCTCCTAGGGTAAAATCCCAGATTAGCATTTTGCCGGATTATTTTTGAATGAGCACTTAGATGGAGGATATTATTGGTGTAGGATAAAACAAACCTCCTTCAAAGAGACGATCACTGAATCAGGCAATGCAAAAAGTATTCTCAATCATTCTGTTAACTTCCGTCCTTACAGGCTGTGTCTTTTTTCAGCATCAACACCAACACCAACACCAAAAGCAAATTATTGGCGCAACTGAAGTGATTGAAATTGTAGATGCGAACCTCAGCTTCAAAGCTCGTGTGGATACAGGTGCCAAAACTTGCAGCATACATGCGGAGGATATAAATGTTGATTCCTCAGAAGAAAACCCAAAGGGCAAACCGATTTCATTTCGTATAGTGAACAAGAATGGCCAGTCTAGACAGATTAACACTCGAGTAGCTTCATCTGTGACTGTGAATACAGCCGAAGGAAAAGAGCGGCGATACACGGTTCCATTGACGGTGAAATGGCACGACTCAGAAAAAACAATACTCTTCACCCTTAATGACCGTCTGACTATGGAATATTATCTATTGTTAGGTAGAAACTGGCTGCGTGGTAGTTTCCTAGTTGATGTTGAAAAAAACAGTGATGACTAGAGGGCGAAGTTTCCATCTCTACATACCGCACGACATAACAATAGCACGCACGCCGACCACTGCATCATCGCGGCGGATAATACCAAGCGTTATTCTCAGTTTCAGAAATATATATCAGACAAAACAATACGGACTATCTAATGTTTTATTTGATTGACTGCAAAATGGGTTCAGGCCGTGTAAAAACTCATCACCAAACTTGCCAGATAAGGAAATTACTCCACTGAGCGGTCCGAGATAAGCTCATTCTCAGTGAATGGCTCCGCAATGTTCAGCATTTGCTCAGTATTTATATACTCAGTATTTAGCATGCTTGCTCCACCGCATTTTCGATTTTTGCGTTTTGACACACTCTGGGGCGATTTTTGCCTGTCGATTGACTGACGAAATTCGGCCAATCGGAGACATTCAAGGATTTCAACGAAATGGCGGCTGCAAAACGGAAAGCTGTCGTTCAACGTAAAACTCAGCCGACACTTGGAGCCTGGCGGAAAGTGGTCGGCTGGAGTGACAAGCTAGGCTAAGGTTTAGTCCCCATGGGACTACACGGGTTACGTATTTTTAGTCATTCCTTCTAATTTTTTTAGCGCATTAGGAATAATGGTTTCGCTAAAACCTGCCAAGTAGCAAATTGCCAATAATGCATATAAATTATCATTTCCTGATGTTAAATCGGCAAAAACAATTCTTGATTTAATTAAAACAACAACCGCAAATCCAGCAAGTATGGAAAACAGTAAGCGCTGTGCTCCATAGATGGCATACTTAAAATGTTCTAATGCTTTTTCTATCAATATTTCCTTTAGTTTAATGGAAACAGAAAAGAGTCCGCCAAATGCCGAGAATGCCGATGCATATACGAAAACCATTAGCCCTTGATTGGTTGCCACAAACTCAGATGTCCTCATAACATAGAAACCTAAGCTAGTCAAAGCAGTTAACACCGAAACAACCACAGCACCGCACAAATACCAGAGCCGTCCGCTTTGTGTATCTTTATATTCAGTAAGAGCTTCTTCTGTGATTGCTTTAAGAAGTTCTTTTGCTTTCTCCACATCTTTGTTGCCAGATAAAGCAACTGCAAATGCATTAGCAGCCTTGTATTTATAGGATGAATCAGCATTGGTCTTATATAACACAGACCTGAACTTATTAAATTCATCTTGCATTGATTGGTAATTCTTTAACAACATTATATCGTCTTTCTTTTCTGTTCTTATATAAACTCTCATCGACTCTATTGAGGAAGCCCCATCTATTTCATAGATAACGAACTCATCACCTTTGATAAAGATATTTTTTATTGGATTCCCAATGGTATCATGCCCGCCACTAACATATTTCGCCATTCTTTCTTTGGTTTCATTCTTATAATCCTGAAGCTGTTTTTGTTCTTCCGCTAGAGTCTGTTCCTTTTCTTCGCTGTTCTGCTTAATCATTAGAACCTCCTGAGCAAAAATATGGTTATCGATGCCCTCAATCGCAATTTATCGTGCTAAGTAATAAGCAGCATAACGCCGGCAGGTTGATTGCCTTGTTATGCAGTTATGCAGCATTTGATCATTCGCCTCTAATTGTCTGCTAGCGACCCAGGCTGATGACATGGACCTACAAGAGCCATACGGTGCCCGGACAAACAAATGACAGCTTCCTGAGGCTCAGCAATCTGCCGGCTCCGTGGCGGAATCAGCTCCGCCCGACGCTGTCGCGGGTCAGCCAATCACCCTGCGCGCAACGGGACTTCGCGGGATCGGCAGGGTATGAACCGGGCCGTTCCGTGATAGAAGACTGTCACCATGACCGTTTCTCGTGAGGCGTCCCACAACAACTCCGAAGGTATGATCAACCTGAATTCGCCGATCGCATCCACCTGACCATCCGTCATAATCTGCTCTTCGGGACGTCGTATAGGGTAGCCCACAAGACGCACGTTTCCACCTGTAACAACCTCCGGACGCGCATCATCCCCGGCCAAGATCAGGCCGGAAACGAGTTCGCCGCGAGCACTGATCTCTCGAACGAACGTCCGCAGCCCTGCATGCACCTGCAACTGGACTCCCCATCGCTCCTGAGGACCGCAGAAGACGCGCTCGGGCATGACAAAAGTTCGAGCGGTCAAATCATTGACGAGACCTCGGTCCTGGGCTTCCCGAAACGCGATCTGGAAATCCCTGTCATGCAGCGGATCACCGGCAAGCGATTCGTAAGATACCTGAGTTACATCTGTTTGCCTCGGGCCCAGACGCCGCCACGCGTGATCGACATACGTCCGGAAATATTCACTGGTCTGCTCGATCAATGTCCTGTGCATTACACGGACCCGCAGGAGATTTGTCGCACTCACAGCCGTTGACTTCCTCTCGGAAGGCGATCCGTGTCCAGTCGCATCAGTGCTGAAATTCGATTGAGCCCAATTGTTGTACACCACAATTTCACTGCCCGCCGGATCCTTCGGATCGATGTAGCGGTCAACGTCTGCACGCACACAGAAATGCTCCGCCTCAATCCCACCAACCTGTACGGAAGGCGGCAGCGTCCATTGCACAATGAACTCGCGAACGTCGTGCGCCGGTATGGCCTGAACAGGCGGGGTCGTGAGTGGCATCCACGGCCCCGGAGCCGTTGTGAACGGTAACCATTGCACCTTGACCTGCACCGAATCCGCAGCCTTCGATCCCCGGTTGTGGACCTTTATTTTGATCGTGTTCGTTTTGCCCTTCACCGCGACGTTCGGGCCAGCAGGACCATCCAAGTTAATGTCCGGACTCTTGAAGTCACCATTGCCAAGTGCGGGTCTGATCTGCAACTCCGGCCGGTAGGCGCCCTGATAGTCGATCTGCACTTCCACTGTGTTCGGGTCTGCTTCCCCAAAAATTGCATTCCCCTTGCGCGTCAGGGTGAAGTCGTTCATCCTGTCCGGATTCGTCACATCACTCTCTTTGTAGTCCTGATTCACCTTGTTGAGCAGTGGACCATCGTCGTCCACGTCCATTGGAAGGAGTAGAATCGGCGGCCGCACACCCGGAACACCTTCGAACTCCAGCAGTGCTTTGTCGCTCGGGGCGGTGTACAAGTCGGTTCCTACGATCACGTTGCTTGGGTTCAGCTTCTGGTCTCCGATCGCGCCCGCCTGTATTTGCCGGAACTCGAAGTAGTAGTTCCACCCTTCACGAATTCGGACTTCGATGCCGGCCTTCCGTCCTGCTAGCGGTCCTGATCGGGTCAGCGTCTCCATCGCCTGCAACGATACCGTTCTCCCTGCCGGATTCTGCCCAAAATCGCAAACTTCAATCCAGTCCGGGTGGATCCAGCCGAGTTGCATCCGATTTGGCAATGAAAAGTGAGGGAGTGGCACATCGTTGGCCATAAGGTCCCAGTTATACATGAACCTGTCGGTAAGCTCGGCCAAGTTCCCGACCCCGCCGTACAGATCAGGAAGTCCGAGGCTGTGCCCGAGCTCATGAGCAATGGCGGTCATAAATCCGTCCGCGGGCCAGGGCTCCGGATGGCGCATCGGCAAAGCAGCGGGCAAAACAACCGAGGCAATCCGCTTAAAAGTCGCAGAGGACTTGCCCTTCCAGTAGATTTGGGAATCGCCGGCAAACCCCCAAGTCCACTGAGCAGGCCACTCCTTATCGCCGACCGCATACGGGCCGTCCGTTCCAGGCAGAACTGTTAATACAAATGAATCCGACTTCTTTGTAACCACCTCGACCAGAGACTGACGGATGAGAAATGAGGAGAACTCTCCGCCGAGAATGTCCCAAGTGTCTGCCTTGGGATACCAAGGCGCCCACGGTTTTTTCGGATTTGTTGGTTTAAACAGATCGCCCCATGCGTAATCAATATCAATGGGCCCGAATGCCGACCCTCCAAGTAAGGTCACCGTCGTCCCTTTTGGATGAGCCGGATTGGACGACACAGGGGTCGCGCGGTACGAGACCTCCTCGTAGTAGCGTCTGACACTCTGCCCGGGCCCATCTACGTCGGCCGTTAAATCCGCTACCCTCTGCAGACCGTTTACACTGGACTTTGAATCCCGCAGACGAAACACAGCGACGGCGATCCGTAAATTTTCCGGCGCCGGATGCGTGCTGATGTTCTGCGGGCCTACCGGCCCTCCACCCCACTTGGCGCCACGCGCATACACACGCTGCGGCCCCATCGTCGCCAGCGGCGGACCAACCTCGGTATCCGGCCACACCCGAACCACACGGAATTGGCGAGTTGCAACCACACTCGCTGTAGACCGTAGGCGAGCCGTGATGTGAAACTCCGGCGTACCGATACCCGCAATTATGCGATGCTCAAATTTACCGCTAACCGGGCGTGCAACGGAAATGGTTGCTGCCAATGGTCCCTCATCGACGCTCCACTCAACGTCTTCGTGGTTCAATCCTGCACTGGCGTAATCCACAAAGATCGGCGCCCAACCAGCCGGCACCAGCGGATCGGGCCCGGCCGAAACGGGAAGAAGCTCGACATCCTGCCCCCATTCGATGAGAGTCAGCGAGGAACTCGCCGCGGCAATCACCAGAGAATGCCAGCAAGACAGAGATCGTCCATCTGGAATATTGAATGTGAAAGGATCAACTGCGCCCGACCAGTCCTCAAGGAAAACATTGCCGATATCATCACAAACGACAACACCGTTTTTGCCCGGCGGCGGCACACACAACGCGACAACGTTCGCCGCAACATCGAATGGCTCACTTACCGAACTTCCGTCGTTCAGGCTGAACCGGTACACCTGCGAAGTCAAATCAGGAACACACAGCAACAACTCGCCTGATGCTTCGTCCGCAGTCAGCATTTTTGCACCGGCGACGGTCGTAAACAAATCAGAAGTCCTCGCCGAGAAAACGACCCGGTATACCTGACCTGCGTCATCCAGTACCAGAAGATCATTGTTCAGGAGCCGTGTCGCCGCAACCACAGTTACGCCTGTTGACAGAAGCACACTTGCCTGTATGCGGTCACCATCCTCGCGTTTCACCACCAAAATGTCTCCGTAGGACACGACCAGAAACAAGTGCAATCCATCAGTAGACGGCAGAACCGCGACGGCATCCTGCCAACCCGAACCAAAGCGACGGAACTTTTGCCCGAGTACTCGAAACTGCTGGATGTCTCCGTCCACTGTCGCGAACCAGCAAGCATTTGTCGGCTCATCGAAGTAGATATTCGTTTGCGACTGATTCTCCAGAACATTCGTCCAACGTGCCATTGATAGCTCCTCTGAGGCTTCATGCTGCGCCATAATACGTTAGGCCGTGGAGAACCACTCAGATCGTTCTTCTATCGCGGTCCATGCGGCTCACGGCCAAGAAACATTGCTTTCGTGCAGACGGCGGGCGACATTCCTCCGCGACTTCGGTGAGATTGTTCGGTGCCGCATAACAAATTATTATCTAGGTCTGTATTTACACTTGAACTGACTCGGTTGCAAATTAAAATATAGTGAAAAAATAGTGAAAAAAGACGAAGAACTTGATTTACTAGGCAAGCTCACCACCTATCAGTTTATAAAAACGACGGAAAAGCTTGGCAAGGGTTTGTCATTTTGCAAACATCTTTTCGGAAGTGGTTGAAGTCTAACTGTTTTATGTGAAATTGGCGGCACGATAACCGAGATCCACACCTGCACCCGCTGCGGTAGCAGCAAACTGACCCGCAATGGCAAAACCAAGGCGGGCAAACAAAAATTCCGTTGCCATGCCTGCGGCTGTTACGGTACGTTGGCTCCCTATGTTGGCTACAACGAAGAACGGAAAGCCGAAATTCTGAGGGCTTACCACGAGCGTTCCAGCCTACGCGGATTAGAGCGCACCTTCGGGGTTGCCCGTCAGACCGTAGCCGCATGGTTAAAAAAAAGCCCAACATTTGCGGCCCCTAGCAACCACTTTGGTGCCAGCCCAACCAGAAGACGTTCTGGTGCTGGACGAGCTGTGGTCGTTCGTCCAATGCAAGGCCAGTGCCTGCTGGGTGTGGGTCACGCCCTGCCGCCATACCCGGCAGGTCGTGTCCTGGTTCGCGGGCGACCCGGAGCGCGGACAGTTGCCGCCAGCTCTGGGCGGGCATCCCCGAAGCCTACCGGGCCGCCCATAATTACAGCGACTTCTAGCAAGCCTACCAAGGCGTGTTCGGGGAAAACCACCCATCGGTCGGCAAGGAAACCGGACAAACAGCCCATATCGAACGCTGGAACAACACCCTGCGGCAACGTTTGGCACGGTTTGTTCGCAAATCGTTGGCCTTTTCCCAAACTAACGAGTTCCACCACATCGCCCTGCAACTTTTTATACACGAATATAATGTGGCTCGCGCCAGTTAAATGCTAACCACTACCAGATACTGCACCCAAGCCTTGGCGATGGCTAAGAAGGTCTATGGTGATTCGCTGCCCAGGGTCGTTATCGACATATTACATAACTTAACCTTGGCCCTGTTCAGCCTCGAGGATTACAGCCGGGCCATCGACTACTAAACCCTGGGCTTGTCCAAGCTCGAAGCCCTGCTACCCAATGACCACCCCAGCATACAGATCGTCCATGCGCTCTCCTAAGCCAGGTTCAAAATGCCCAGGCAACCGTTACGAAGTAACCTGCAACCACATCTCCTCTGGGTGAGCTTTGAACTCATAGCGAATAGACAGACTCCGTTATTCTAACTCTTAAAAGTCCCACGCTACGAGGACAATACTATGACCGATTACAAGTCCTTGCCGGAAGTGAAGTGCCCGTCGGATAGCTGAAACCGGATGACTGCTTTCGCTGTTTTAGTTGCCATTCGGAAGTCTAGGTTGGATGGCTCCTCCGGATCGAACTCGAACTTTTGCGAATTACGCTGTTCGGCCAGAAGCGGACTGTAAGCTCAGTTTTTCACAATTACATTCTGATAAAAATACAGCGTAGTTTGACGTTAGATCTGCCATTACATAATGTATCACTATAACTCGAGGTTATAAGCATTGGTACGTATAGAAAAGCCCAGTTAAAAAATGAATTTAACGCAACAGAGCCTATAGGTATTTAGTCGAATTGTATTTCGGTTGAAATGTTGTATTTTTGATCCGCAACCGAGATTAGATTAGTGATTTCATCCAACTTTTGAGGTTCAAATGGGTCAAGTTTTAGGATATGTTTTTCTGTTAATTGTTGCCTTTTATCTACTGACATATACCGTAGACCCTTTTTTAATTGCACTAATAATTATTGTATGCATTGTAGTCTGGTTTTTCTATATACGATAACGAGGCGAAAGTAAAAGGTATTAATGAGTTAGCTTTGGGTTGTTAACCGGCGTTGAATATTTTTTTAGCGATAGACTCATTATAAAATATAAAAAACCATTTAATACAAATCCTTAGGCGAACTAGTTAAAAAATTGGAGGCCGATTTTGTTCAAATCCTAATGACCGCTAGAGAGCAATTTCTGATCTAGCGGCTGACCAAGAAGCGCGCTTTCTGTCTAAAGTTACTTATGCCTGAAACTTGAAGCTTGTCCTAGCTTAAAGATCGCAGAAACAACCGCTTTTGCGAGCTTAGCGCCATTGACCGGGTTACTCAAAAAATCGCCCAGTTGATCGTCATCAATACTGTCAATCACAGGCATCACTTCATCAGACTCTAGAATCTCCCGCGTCACCAACACCGTTCCGCCCGTTTGGATGGAGAATTCATCAAAATCGACCAGATAACCGGCCAAGATCAAACCTCGATAAGCGGTCTTAGCCAATCGGTGATCTATGAGCTTGTACTGAACCTTACTAAACACATCCACGACCTTAAGAGTATCCGTTCCGTTCGTTTCTTCGACTTGATAAATCGCATAGTGGGCAAAACGCATACGCCGAAGCAATTCAAGTTCAAAATCGTCTGCCTCTTTATGAAATAAGCGCAGGAATTTCTCGGCCATATTGAAGCCATGGGGGCGATAGCCGTAAGTAGCGTAATCGGCAAATAAATCCATTTCGTCTTCATTATTGATCACCAACGCTTTTTGGTGCCATATCCCAAGATGGCGGCCACAGGTTTTGATATCTTCGCTAGTGAGCTTTTTGAAAATCTTAGCATTCAGTAAAGCGCCTCGACGGCGAATCTCGGGGTAATCGGCGGAAGTAAATGTAATATCTGTCATATCGGTGGGTGGGTAACGGGTATCGTCAAAGTCACTTTAATCTGGCTATGACGCTTCCTAAGGCAAAATGTCGCTGAACTGATAGGGGCAGTTCGATTATGGATTTGTGTCAAATGCATGAAATTATCGAATAACATAACAAGCCGCAGTGACATTGACAATGATAACTTACGAAAGTCGGCTAAATGTATCAAAGCCGTCGTAGATTGCTTATGAGGGGTGATGGACTGTAAAGGGTCGAACTCGGTCTTTCACGAATGACGTAGTTCGGCCAAAAACCGACGATCACGAATTCGGGTTGAATGGCCGATCAATAGTGAAAGCAGTCATTCAGAGACCGCCAGTGATCGTCAACCACCGACCCAGACTGTGTAAAAACGTAACATCTGGTAAAATAAGCTCACGGCCAAACCCACCGGGAGAGCAGATGAAACGCTTCATTCAAAGTACAGACCGAACTCAGGCCACTCTATTTCCTGAGCAACTGGAAGACTATGTTACTGATGACAACCCAGTTCGAGTCGTTGATGTATTTGTCGATCAGCTCGATCTAGGACAATTAGGATTTGCTGGGGTAACTCCCCTTAAAACTGGACGTCCCGCCTATCACCCCGCCATACTGCTCAAACTCTATATCTACGGATACTTAAACCGGATTCAATCCAGTCGTCGACTG
>NZ_SCTW01000125.1 GCF_004322395.1 Methylobacter sp. | reverse complement strand
CTCTACCTCCTGCATCCGTGCAGTCGAAAAGAAAGTAACCAAAGAAAAGGCGACCCGGATGCCGCTTGAATCACTCGGCACATCCTTGTGCCTCGCCCTTCGGGTGCGATGCATGCAAATCGGCTATCCTGCCGATTTGTCCTGCGCTCCTCGCTTTCGACGGGGGTTGCCAGAAGGGCCATCCTTGGCCCTCTGGCAACGCGCTGCATCCATGCAGCGCCCCTTTTGGGCTACTCACTCGGTACAATCCCTGTACCTTGCCCTTCCGGTGCTACGCATGCAAATCGGCCATCCTGCCGATTTGTCCTGCCGAAAGCTCCGGTGCTCGGCGCGGCATACGGGACAAAAAACATCCGTGCGTAACATCAGTTATTAACTATTTCAAATGCTCGGCATTTTTATCCACAACCTCTGGAAGTGATGTTGTAGACCTTGGGAATTTTCCTTTCAACGCATCGACGCCCGTTTGAGGTCTGGCCATGGAACTTAATTCAGCACGCTTACGTCGCTGTTCGCCGGCCTTGACATGCAATCGTTGATCGCGTTGCTCGACCAAACCGGGCAATGCCTCGCCGTCATGGTTAAATGACCACTCCAGACTGGGTTCGCCCAACGGCATTTTGTCGCCGGCTTTTCCAAACGGCGTGGAATTCCATACATGCCAAGTTTTACCGTAACTGTTCATCTTGCCTTTCATAAGTTGCCTTTCCGCCATTTCGGGAATACCGGGCGCAATAAGCTGACCGGACAAAATCTCAAAATTATGTGGGTGCCAATACTTTTTCTCTTGTTCGGGCAAGGACTCGAATAATGTTTCCGAGATGATATATTCAATGCCGATCAGGTTTGCCTGCCGAGTATTGCCATCGAACAGCGCACATTGAGCAAAGTCTTCATTAACTTGATGGCAATAATGATGAGCCTCCATTTGATGATTTGGATCTTCTTTTGTCGCATGAAAACCATCCAGGTAAATATCTAAAGATTTCAGCGGTGAGTTAGCTTGTAACATGGCGGCTCCCACCTCAAGCATTTGTGTTTTGGCGGTTTTTTCCTGACCTTGCGGCTGAAGCGAAGATTCGACAGTTGGTTCACAGGCTGTCAGCATGCCGAAAAATACTAGACTAAGGCCGGCGACATTCAGAGCACGTTCAATCTGATCTAGCTGATTCATCGTATTCTCCTGAAGACAGGATGATCAAAAATGAGCAATTTATCTTGATTAAAGAATCGAGCTTGGAGCGAACTAAATTTTTGTGATTATTCAGCACATTAAACTTACATCTCATCAAAGTATGTACGCTCACCCACATAAAAGATTATTAAAAAGAGCAAATTCTTCCTAAAACCAGCTAAACGTGAAAAACACCTGTGTGAAACCGGGATGTTATGGCTTTGTTTATTGATGCTTTTATGCCAAGCCTGGCTCATTTAAACCCACGTACTTTCTATTACATCGTCGAAAAAAATCAAATTTGTGAGGCTAAAAGTAGGAATTATGAGACACTATCAAGCAAAAAATCCCTGTTAATTTATCATGTCCTTATTTACTAAGAATCGCGGGCGTTTATCTAGCTTGGCGTTAACGCTTGCGCTGCTTAGTCCGGTGGCGCTTGCTACCAACGGCATCAACCTGATCGGCTTCGGAACCGAATCGACACTGATGGGCGGAGCCGATATTGCGGTGGCGCGAGATACCAGTGCACTCAACACTAACCCGGCGGGATTGACGCAGATTCATGGACAGGCATTCGACGGCTTTGCCTCAGGGCTGCGCACCTTTGATCTT
This sequence comes from Methylobacter sp., assembly GCF_004322395.1. Lineage (GTDB taxonomy): Bacteria > Pseudomonadota > Gammaproteobacteria > Methylococcales > Methylomonadaceae > Methylobacter_A. The sequence goes on along the minus strand of NZ_SCTW01000125.1, from coordinate 23,572 downwards.
TCGCACAAGGATAGTTTCGGCAACGATAAGCACGCCGACAACAAATATACATTTCTGGGCGGCGGCGGTTATGCCATGTCGATTGATTCGGTGCCATGTACCGCCGGAATTGGGCTGTTCAGTCAGGGCGGCGCCGGCGGGGTGTTCAAAAACATCAATACCGCATTCGGTAACCGCGACGACATGAGTTCACTGTTCGCTATGGCCAAAATTAGCCCCGGAGTAGGCTGTAAAATCAATGATGCTTGGTCGGTGGGAGCCAGTTTAGCGATCACTTATGCCAGCGTAAAACAGAAGTTTTTCCCTAATACTTCGGTTGGCGCAGTTCCGTTTGCCGGGTATAAGCTCGACGATGCCTCCGCGCTGAAAGTGGGATTCAAACTGGGTGTGCAGTATCGCGTCAATCCATCCCTGACACTGGCGGCGACTTACACGGAAAAGACCGAATTGCCACTAACTGACGGCGAGTTGGATGCTAACTATTCGGGGATGGGACTGGGGGTAGTCAAGTATCGCAACGCCAGCGTAATGGGTCTGGCGCTGCCGCGCGAAGCTGCGCTGGGCTTGGCGTTCAAGCCAGTCGATGCTTGGCTGTTATCTTTTAAAGTCAATTGGATCAACTGGGCCGACGCGATCAAATCCGTCACTTTGCGCGCCACCGATCCTGAAAACTCCTTGGCGCCGGCAGACTATCAAATCGTGACGGCCGGCGACTGGAAAAACCAGTGGGTATTCGCCTCCGGGCTGGCTTACAACTGGAACGAACTTACCACGCTCTATGCCGGATACAACTACGGCAATAACCCGATTCCGGCACAGAACTCCAGCCCATTGCTGGCGGGAATCCTCGATCATCACATCACGCTGGGCGCCGCGCGGCAAATCAGCCGGCAATGGCGTTTAACCGGCGGTTTGGAGTATATGCTGCCGGTCAAGGAGAATTACACCAGCCCCCTGTTCGGCAATGCCGAAGTCAGGAACGAAGCGCTATTTTTGCATCTCATGTTGAGCCGCCGCTGGTAGCCAAAGCCAATTAAAAACCTTAAAAAGATTATCACCACGAAGACACGAAGTTTATTTTCTTCGTGTCCTTCGTGCTGAATAAACATTTTTAACCGCCTATTTATTTAAGCATCCTGCGCTTAGCCGATTTGATTCGGGAAACGAGAAAATCCTCAGCCTTTGTCCTGATCACCCTTCAGCAGTCCGGTATCAAAACCGAACAATGCTCCCAACCAGATGAACACCGCCCAAACCAAGATCCCGAAAGGCATATAACCTATGTATCCCAACAGAGGCATTTCGGCAAAAATATGGATAACATTGACATAGGGAATATCGTATACCCAATAATTAGGGTTGGTAGCCGGTAATGTTGGATTGGCGTTGCTTCCCCAATTCCACAATTCCCAGAAAAATCCGTTACACAAAGAGCCGATCGCTACCAGTACAGCGGGTCCCCAGTTGCCTTCCGCCATCGCGGTGAACGGGTTCCATATGTTTTTTCTGATCAGTTGACCGGAAAAAATCGCCAGCGGCCCTACCCACATCGCCCAGAACAGCGGATAAGGAAAGAACACCACAGCAAAAATCAGAAAAAAACCACCCCACAACAGCAGCCCGCCCGGCAGCGCTATTTTTGGACCGTTAGTATAACGGCTGGCTAAACAGGGAAAGGTATTAAGCAGGGTATACCACTCGAAGATAGCAGGCCAAACCGTGCTATAGGCAATCAGGAACAGCAATACGACAGTACCATGGCTAAGCGGCATTACGCCGTCGGCGGTATTAGGGTAATACCAATTGCCCAATGCAAAATAATCGAAATACTCAAAATACAACCAACCGACTATTGAGACCACAGCGCTGATGAACAAAGTTTTGGGCCGTGACGCCAACAGCGAATAACCGCCGCTACGGCGATACACCAGCCCGTCCAGTGCCAGGATGAAGCCCCACCACAAGGGTGTGAAGGCGTAATATACCAAGTCGCCGAAGGGCGTGACCCGAGCCCACATTAGCCACCAAAAAAACAGCGTTAGCGCCGCCCCTATCCAGAACCACACCGGCAACGTCGCCGGGGCCGGCTTGGGCGGCGGTGTCGGTATGGTAAAGCCGAACCATTGAGGAAACAGCAGAAAGAGGGCGATAGCCGCTTCTACCAGTGCCAGTGCAATAAAAATTATCAAATTGAACCCGGGCGGATTCTCCACAAAAAGCGGCGGAAACACGCCGAAGCCGGGCGGCAAGTGGGTTTCGGGATAAGCGAACCACGCCGCCACAAGCGGCAACACGACCGACAACACAATCGGCCAGATCAAACCGTAAATACGTTGCATTATTTCTCTCCCCTGTTAGTTATTTTAGTTATTTTAAGTGTAATTCTGATCTTCATAACGGCTACGCTTATTAAGGCGCTTATTTTCATACATTCGGCAATCAGCCATATGCTTGAGTTTTTCTTTGCTCGTGGCTTCATAAACATATGCCGAACCGAAACTGGCGCCGGCAGAGTTGAATCCGCCGGCTCGCATGTCTTCAATTGCTTTCGCCAGCATGGTCTCGACCCACGGCACATCCCCTTGCTCGCAAGTAATCGCAAACTCGTCGCCGCCCAGACGATATGCCTCTGCCCTACCGCGCAAGCGATCGTTCAGATGCCATGCGAACACACGCAGCAATTCGTCTCCGCGCTCATGCCCGAACTGGTCGTTATAATACTTGAGGCCATCCATATCGATAAACGTCAAGCTACCATGCTGCGGCAAGATTTCCAGTGTCAAATCCAGCCCTATACGGTTGGGCAAGCCGGTCAAGGTATCGGTGCGGGCAATGCGGTTGCTGTGTTCCAGGCATTCCAGCGCATATTCCTTTTCGCGATAAAGCTGAGCAAACTGGTAAGACAACACCAGCGCCAGCAGCATAACCTCTACCGCCACCGAAAAAAGTCCCATATGTTCAATATACAGGCCATAAGAATTGAGGCTGTTGGCCGAAATCGTCGTGATTCCCAACACAAAAAACGTCCCGATAGCGCACAGATAAAGCCGCGAAATTACGTTACCTTCAAGCGACTGTATAATGCCGGCGACCAAACCGTAAAGTAGAAACAAGCCGACACCGTAACGATCTATTTCCAACGACCAGTGCGGCATAACCGCCGCCAACACTATCAGTCCGACCAGCAAAGCCAACGCCACGGCACCGGTATTGTATAGGCGCGGATAGGTGTCACGCTGTATTTTCAGCAAAGACATCACAAACAGAATATACGAGCAGTTGGAAAACAAGATAGGAATGCTGACCAGATAAAACCAGTGCATATCGAACAGTTCGGCAAATACCAGCAACGCCATGCCGTTATACAGCAGATTGCCAAGAATAAAGAACGAGTACATCGCCGCAGACAAGTTCCAGCGTGCAATCGCCAGCGCGGCATAATAAATCATCAAACCCAGAAACATGCCCAGGCACAACAACGTCAGAGCGTTCCCAGGTTTGATCGCTTGCCGGTAAGCGTCCAGCGTGTCCAGATAAGGTTGCGGTCCGGCCAGGAAGAAAGGGGAATTCAATTCAGTCAACAGGCGATAATGACCGACCGGAAGATCCACCTCGCGGCCATGCCGCAGGAAAAAAGGATTCAGCTCGCTGCTCAGAATGCCGCCTTGCAAATCGGCAACCGGATGCCTCTGAGCATCAAGGATGATATGGCGGAAATACCCGATAGTAGTGGTATTCTTGAAATCCAGCACATGACGGCCGGCAGTATTGATGTCGAGATCCGCCTGCTGGAAGAAATGGCCGCCAATCAATGCCACTTTAGCTACCGACTTAAGTCCCGTTGCCGCAAGATCGGCCTGTCCATCGTAGGTCCAATCTTCAGGAGCTTGATACCAGGAGCCGACAATTTCTTTCGCATCGGCCAGACAAGCGCAGGGCCATAACATGAGGCTTGCGATCAAACAAGCAATCATCTTGGAGACTATGCGCCGGGAGCATATGTCTGAAGAAACAGCTGATCGAGTAAGCTTTACCATATTTCCCTACATTAGAAACTTAATCGTCATAAGCCAAGGGGAACCTAGGTAAGCCTTCACATATTAAAAAAATAGCAGTCTATTCTACAAAGCAAATAACTCTTTCATCTTCTGCCCAGGACTTTCAGCCCGCATAAACACTTCGCCAACCAGGAAAGTGTAGATTTCATTATCCAGCATCAGTTGTACATCTTCATGCGTATGAATTCCGCTTTCGGTAATGATTAATCGATCTTTTGGAATACTGGCTTTTAATTCCAGTGTGGTCTGCAATGAGGTTTCAAAGGTGCGCAGATTGCGGTTGTTGATGCCGATCAGCTTGGTATCGAGCGTTAATGCTCTTTGCAGTTCTTCCGCATTGTGAACTTCCACCAACACATCCATACCCAGTTTGGTTGCAATGTCTGACAGCTCGTGCATTTGGCCGTCTTCCAATCCGGCGGCAATCAGTAATATACAATCCGCACCCAAAGCGCGGGCTTCATAGATTTGATAAGGGTCGATCATGAAGTCTTTTCTTAACACCGGCAGAGGGCAGCGTTCCCTGACCATTTGCAGGTAGACTTCCGAACCCTGAAAAAACTCCTTATCGGTTAATACCGACAGACAGGCCGCGCCATTCATTGCGTAATCCTGACCGATTGCAATGGGCTGAAAGTCTTCCCTGATCACGCCTTTGCTGGGCGAAGCTTTTTTGATTTCCGCAATGATGGCCGGTTTTTTTGCCAATACCTTGCTTTGCAGCGCGTTATAAAACCCGCGCGGCCTTTCTACCCCTTCGGCAATTTCTTCCAAATTGGCGATGGTCATGCCCAGCCTGCGTCTAGCGACCTCTTCGGCTTTTTTATCGAGGATTTTTTTTAATATATCTGGCGTGTCGGTCATAGCTTTTAGTTGTTTTATAAGTTTTTTGAATAATCGATCAATGCAACAAATTTGGCTTTGGCCGCGCCGCCGGCGATAAGCTCTTGGGCTTTTTCTATGCCCGCGCTTAAAGAATCGGTGATATTGGCTGCATAAATTGCCGCGCCTGCATTGAGCGCCACGATATCTCTGGCCGCTCCGGCTTTATTGTCCAGCACTGATTTTACCATCACTAGGCTTGAAGCTGCACCATCAACGGCCAATTTGTCCAGACTGGTGCGTTTAAAACCGAATTGCTCCGGCGTAATCGTGTAGCTGGTAACTTGGCCGTCTTTAAGTTCGGCAATGCTTGTTGGCGATGCAATGCTGATTTCATCGAGCCCGTCGTCGGCATTAACCACCAGCACATGCTTGCTGCCAAGTTTTTTCAGAACGTGCGCCAGCGGCTCTAGCCACTGTTTAGCAAATACGCCGACCAATTGGTTCGGCGCTCCGGCGGGATTGGATAACGGTCCTAAGAGATTGAACAGGGTTCTTACGCCCATTTCTTTACGGGCATTGCTGGTATGCTTCATTGCGCCGTGATGTTTGGGCGCGAATAAAAAACCGACGCCGATTTCATTGACGCAGTGCGCGACTTGCTCTGCGGTTAAATCCAGGTTTACCCCGGCGGCTTCCAGCAGGTCGGCGCTACCGCAACTGCTCGACACGGAACGGTTGCCGTGTTTGGCGACCTGTCCGCCGGCTGCGGCGACGACAAAAGCGCAGGTGGTGGAGATATTAAAGGTATTCGCTCCATCGCCGCCGGTGCCGCAGGTATCGATAACATGGTTGCCTGTGATAGCCACTGTGGTCGCCAGTTCGCGCATCACTTCGGCGGCGGCGGCGATTTCATCGATGGTTTCGCCTTTGCAGCGCAGAGCGATTAAAAATCCGCCGATTTGCGCGTCGGTGGCTTTGCCGCTCATGATCAGCCGCATCACTTCGCGCATTTGATCGGAGCTAAGGTCTTGTTTGTTTAGCAGGGCTTGCAGGGCTTGTTGTATGTGCATGCTTTTGTTTGTGTAAAAATTTATTTATCCACGAAAAACACGAAAGGCACGAAAAAAGCGTCTTTTCGTGTTTTTCGTGCCTTTCGTGGACCAATTGATATTAGAATCAGCTTTTCAACGCATCCTGCAAGCGCTGATAAATGCCGCCGAAGCTGCCGTTGCTCATCAACACAAAATGACCGCCGTAACGCGCTTCGAATTTGAGTTTAGAGATGATTTCATCCAGCGATTTACAGATTTCGATATTATTCGCATATTTTTTCAGCTCGCCTAAATCCCAGCCCATCGCTTCCGGCTGGTAGATGATGGCCAGATCGGCATGGCCCAAAGATTCCGCCAAGGTTTTGGTATGCACGCCTAACCGCATGGTGTTCGAGCGCGGCTCGACTATCGCAATAATGCGCTCTTGCCCTACCTGTTTTCGCAAACCGTCCAGCGTCGTTTGTATCGCGGTCGGATGATGGGCGAAATCATCATATATAGTTACACCGTTCCCTTCGACTCCGCCTGTCCTGAGCTCAGCCGAAGGGCTCAGGACAGGGATTTTGGCGATTACTTCCATGCGGCGCTTTACGTTTTTAAATTGCCCCAGGGCGGCTATCGCATCCTTGGGTAGAATGCCGACATGTTTGGCGGCGACTATCGCAGACAGCGCATTGTAGACATTATGTTCGCCGGTTAATGTCCACTCGACACAGCCTTGTTGCTGATTGTCCATCAGTACGTCGAACTTACTGCCGTCGCTGTTGATCAGTTGGGCATTCCATTGCGCGTGCGAATCAATCGAAGTCTTGGCAGCCGGCGTCCAGCATCCCATCGCCAAAACATCATTAATATTAGCGTCGCATTCAGGGCTGATAATCAGGCCTTCGCCGGGCACAGTCCTGACCAGATGATGGAATTGTTTTTTGATTGCATCCAGATCCGGAAAAATATCGGCGTGGTCGTATTCAAGATTATTGAGAATGGCGGTTCTGGGCCGGTAATGGACAAACTTTGAGCGCTTATCGAAAAACGCGGAATCGTATTCATCGGCTTCAATTACAAAAAAATCGGATTCGCCAAGACGCGCCGAAATGCCGAAATTTAACGGGATGCCGCCGATTAAAAATCCCGGATTAAAACCCTGATGTTCCAATATCCAGCTAAGCATGCTGGTCGTGGTGGTTTTTCCGTGAGTTCCGGCAACGCCCAGCACCCATTTATCCTGCAATACATGTTCCGCCAGCCATTGCGGGCCGGATACGTATCTCAATCCCCTGTTAAGCACCGCTTCGACTTCCGGGTTGCCGCGCGACAAGGCGTTACCGATAATAACCAGATCCGGTTTGCTATCCAGGTTCTCGGCCCGATAGCCTTCCATCAATACGATGCCTTGCTGTTCCAGCTGTGTGCTCATCGGCGGATAAACATTCTGATCGGAACCGCTGACCTGATGCCCGAGCTGCCGCGCAATCACGGCGAGTCCGCCCATGAATGTTCCGCAAATACCTAAGATGTGAATATGCAATGTTTTGTCCTGAGTTGAATTATTTTTTAACCGGTGGTTTTGTACCGGGCTTCTCTTCCGGTTTTCCGCCCACTCCGTCTTTGGCTGTCGCTTCTTCTATCGGCACTTCCGCCTCTTCTTTTGCCCCGGCTTTTTCCAAAATCTTAATGATTTTGTCATGGGGAGTTTTCTTGGCTCTGGCCATAACAGTCACATTTTGTTTATCCAGCGCATTGACATCGGCTCCGGCGGCAATCAACGAATTTACGATATCCTCATCGCCAAAAACCGTTGCATCCATTAATGCGGTCGTTCCTGAATTATCGGCAATGCTGACATCGGCTCCATACGCCAACAATGCTTTAACAATCTTTACATTGCCGTTGAAACTCGCAGCCATCAGCGCGGTACGGCCATTGGCTGTTTTACTGTTTACATCAATCCCTTGCGCCAGCAAAGCTTCTGTTCTTTCAAGCTTGCCCATCATCGCCGCGGCAAACAGATCGTTGGCGTCTTCCGCCTGAGCCGCTTGGGATAAGGTCAACAACAGGATTAAAAAGCAGTCTTTGTATTTCATACTGAATAGTTGCTTGCGTTTAATAAGAAGTTACGATGAAATATTCAACATATAACCTAATATGATCCAATAATGAACGAAAAAAACAAAATTATAGTTGAAGCGACTCCTTTTTTTATAGAAGCGCAATCTTCTCCTGCTGAGGATCGCTATGTCTTCGCTTATACGATTACTATCACCAATGTCGGTGAAATACCGGCAAAGCTGATCCAGCGCCATTGGCTGATTACCGATTCCAATGGCAAAACCCAGGAAGTCAGGGGCGATGGCGTGATAGGTGAATATCCATACCTTAGACCCGGCGAGTCTTTTCGCTACACCAGCGGCGCGATGATAGCAACGCCGGTCGGTACTATGCAGGGCGACTATACTATGCATTCGGATGACGGCGATGATTTCCGCGCCGACGTGCCAAGATTTACCTTATCCATCCCAAGAACCCTGCATTAAATGGCCATTTATGCTATCGGCGATATTCAAGGCTGTTTTGATGAATTATTAAAACTCCTCGATACCATCTCTTTTAATGAACAGCTCGATCAACTATGGTTTGCCGGCGACTTGGTCAATCGGGGGCCCAAATCCTTAGAAACACTCCGCTTCGTCAAATCACTGGGGAATTCAGCGGTCACGGTTCTTGGTAACCATGATTTGCATTTATTGGTCGCCTCCTGCGCACCCAAAATAGCCAATAAAAAAGACACACTGCTTCCAGTGCTTGAAGCACCGGACAGGGATGAGTTAATTCATTGGCTAAGACATCGGCCGCTGTTTCATTTTAACGATGATTTCTGTCTGGTCCACGCCGGTCTTCCGCCCCAATGGGATTTTAACAAAACCAAAAAAATGGCCTTGCTAGCGGAACAGGCTTTAAAAGGTCCTGATTATCAGGTGTTTTTAAAACAAATGTACGGTAACAAGCCCAACCTGTGGTCATCCGGCTTGAAAGGCGTTGAGAAGTTACGCTTTATCATCAATTGCTTTACCCGGATGCGTTATTGCGATGTTAACGGACGGCTGGATTTTATTCATAGCGGCCCTCCAGGCACCCAGCCCGACAACCTTATTCCGTGGTTTGATGCGCCCAAACGTAAAAACGCAGACATGCGCATTATCTTCGGTCACTGGTCCGCTTTAGGATACTACGAAGGATCGAACTGTTATGCGATTGATACCGGCTGTCTTTGGGGCGGCCAACTGACCGCATTAAAACTGGGTGAGCAAGTGCAGCGTTTCAGCATCGATTGTCCCGAGGCTAAAAAACCCCGTAAAAATAATTTGGCAGTGGCAGGCTGATTTAAGAATCTAATGGGACGCGGATGACTAATAAAGTGTTTTAGCAAATTTACCGGCAATAAAATCTCCGTTTTTATCCGCGCTTATCTGTGTCATCCGTGCTCTATTTTTTAATTTTTTCCAGCTTCAAAAAACTATAACTGAATGCCACATCAGGATCGTCCTGGATATCTTCCCGCTCCACTTCAATCCACTGATCTGCATCGATCTCGGGAAAAAACGTATCGCCGGGAAATTCCTGGTGTATTTGCGTCAGATAGAGCGTATCGGCAATCGGCAGCATCGCCTTATAAAAATCCGAGCCGCCGATAACAAATACCTCTTTAGCATCACCGCAACTTTCCAGCGCCTTTCCAATATCGTTAAAAACAAGACAGCCCGGTTGGCTGTATGACGGATTCCTGCTGATAATGATATTAGTGCGGCCAGGCAACGGCCTGCCTATCGATTCGTAGGTTTTTCTGCCCATCAAAATCGGTGCGCCCATGGTTATTTTTTTAAATTTTTTAAGGTCGGCGGATAAATGCCAGGGCATTTGATTATTCAAGCCGATGGCCCGATTGCTCGCCATTGCGACGATAAGTGATATTTTCATTTTAATGCATTACTTTAAATAATTAATTCATCCCCAGCATCATACTATGAACCGGCCTATGCCCGGCAAATTGGTTTGATGACAAGCTGGACGCCACAGGCGCTCTCATAGAAGTTTTGTCAATAACATTCAATGTTATCGAGTGATGGGTAGTGGCGGAGTTTTGGTTGCGGTCAAAAAGACCGATGTTGCGAAAGAAGAAGACTTCCAGGGCGTTAATGCCTGGAAGTTTTCAAGTCACCTGAGCGAGCAATTCAGTTGAGTGAATCACTCGCATGATAATTGTCCGGATTTGGCCTTTTTACGGTACAGGTTAACATTGCCGGCAATTGCCGCTATACCGAACAGCGCGGATGAAATAGTGAATTCACCGGAAACAAAGCCCAGCAGGCCGGTTACGAATAGCGTTCCTGTTAAAATATCTTTGTGAAAGTCATTCATCAGAAAGTCCTCATTAAAGTTGAAAGGTTTTTTAGATTGCGATTTCACTATAGTAAAGACGTTCAATGTTGACAATAACACTAGGAATATATGGATTATTTCCTGTTTCGAGCACAATATATTTATAAATCGTTTTAGAATTAAAATATGTTAGCAATAATGTGCCGAATTGTGGTCAACCAATATCCTGAAAAGCATGCGAAACACCATTACCAGCTGCAAGCAGATGCTGAATTTGAATAAGAAGTGCTCTAAGACGGGCCCATCATGAGGCTTGAAAGATAAATCTTGTTAGGCTGGTAGATATTGCTAAAGATACAATAAGAAAATACAACACAAGTTGGATAACAGCCGGTGCTCTGGGCTGCTAGGCACACAGAAATTTTTTGCACTTAACGGCATGGTTTTGGATGTTTTTAATGATTTTTGACCGGATGACATTCTCCGCATGACGCTAAAGTTGAAAAAGAGGTTATCCACCCATGCTCATCATTTTAATTAATCAATCATTCGACAATTATGCTGAACTTTCCACAAATTGACCCCATCGCTGTAAGTTTAGGCCCGGTAAAAATTCACTGGTACGGCCTGATGTATCTGATCGGTTTTGCTGCCGTATGGTTTATAGGACAAAAACGCGCCGAACAGCCTTGGTCGCCGATTAAGCCGGAAGCCATAGAAGACCTAGTTACTTACGGCGCATTCGGCGTAGTCCTGGGAGGCAGGATTGGATATATCCTGTTTTATAATTTTTCCGGCTTCCTAGACAATCCGCTGGTCCTATTTAAAATCTGGCAAGGCGGCATGTCTTTTCATGGCGGCATGTTGGGTGTATTCATCGCAATGTGGCTGTTTGCGAAAAAGCAAAACTGCACGATGCTGCAATTGACCGATGTGATCGCACCGCTCGCGCCGATCGGTTTGGGAGCAGGGCGTATCGGTAATTTTATCAATTCCGAATTATGGGGTAGGCCCACCGATGTGCCTTGGGCCATGGTTTTTCCTAATGGCGGTCCGCTAGCCCGTCATCCTTCGCAATTATACGAAGCTTTTTTAGAGGGCGTTGTGTTGTTTGCGATCCTCTGGGTGTATTCCAGCAAACCAAGACCGGCTATGGCTACTACCGGCCTAGCACTGTTTTGTTACGGCTGCTTCAGGTTTTTTGTCGAGTTTTTCAGGATGCCGGATGCGCAGTTAGGCTTTTTGGCTCTGGATTGGGTGACGATGGGGCAGATACTGTCAACGCCGATGATTTTGATTGGGGCAGGGCTGTTTTATTTTGCGCATAAAAAAGCTATTCCAAATCGTTAAATCGCCAAGAAGTTTAAACTCGTGTATTGGACAGGTAGAGGCGCCTGCTCCGTTTTATCAGTTCGCAATTTTCAAAGATTATTTTTTAAGGATGCGACGGTTTTTTGCGAGTTACCTCAGAGGCCAAGTCCAGCTCCCTGACTAAGTTTAAGCAGCTATACTGTTTCTTTTAATCTCGCGGGAAGTGTTTTCAAGCAGGCGACAATTTCCGTTTTATTATTTTTGATTAGGATTTCGCAATGAAATGGTTTGTGCGCGCCGATGTTGACGGTTTTTTTGGCCTGGCTCTGGATAATCTTGTGCAATTATTGGTTATCGTAGGCTTATGCCGGCAGGTCTTAGGCTTTTCAGATGACCTGGTTTATCAACATATTCTGCCCGGTGCCGCGGTTTCATTGCTGGTCGGTAATTTGTATTACGCTTATCAAGCCAAACAATTAGCGGAATCTTCGGGGCGCAATGATATTTGCGCCTTGCCTTACGGCATTAATACGGTTTCTTTATTTGCCTATATTTTCCTGGTGATGCTGCCTGCAAAGTTGCTGGCCGAAGCCAATGGCGCTGCAAATCCCGAACACATCGCTTGGCAGGCGGGCTTGTTAGCCTGTTTCGGTTCCGGCCTGATTGAACTGGGCGGTGCATTTGTGGTGGAAAGATTAAGAAAAGCGACGCCGCGCGCCGCCTTGTTATCCACTTTATCGGGTATCGCCTTAACGTTTATTTCCTTGGGTTTTTTGTTCCGCACCTATGCTCATCCTGTCGTCGGCTTGGTGACGTTGGGTGTGATTTTGTTAGTCTATTTCGGCAGACTCCGTTTTCGCGGCAATATTCCGGGCGGGCTGGTGGCCGTCGCATTAGGCGTCTTGTTGTCTTGGTTAATGGGCTTGGCGCCGGTCGGCACGCTGCCGGATAATGATCTGGATTTATATCTGCCGGTGCCGGTACTCGGCGATTTGTTCGAGGTGCTGACTTCGGAAAACAATTTAACTTATCTGTCGGTCATTATTCCGATGGGGCTGTTTAATCTGATCGGCTCTTTACAAAATATCGAATCGGCTGAAGCGGCCGGAGACAGTTATCCAACCCAATCTTCGTTAGCGGTTAACGGCATAGGCACCATAGCTGCCAGCCTGTTCGGTTCCTGTTTTCCAACGACGATTTATATCGGCCATCCGGGCTGGAAAGCAATGGGCGCCCGCGCAGGCTATTCGATTTTAAACGGCGCGTTTATTACCTTGATTTGTTTAACCGGCAGCTTATCGTATATTGCCTGGGCAATTCCAATCGATGCCGGTATGGCGATTGTCTTGTGGATAGGCATTGTGATTGCTGCACAGGCGTTTCAAGAAACACCCAGAAAACATGCCCCGGCGGTTGTGATGGGGCTGCTTCCCGGCATTGCCGCTTGGGGCGCTTTTATGGCAAAAAACGGTGTGCGGGCCGCCGACTACGGCACAGCACAAATGCCTGCGTTTTCAGAGTCGATGCTGATGCGTTTTCAGCAGTCGGATATCTGGATACACGGGGCGTTCGCGTTGGAGCAGGGATTTATTTTTACCGCGATGATCCTGGCGGCATTAACGGTCGCGATTATCGAACGTCATTTTATCAAAGCCGCATTATGGAGCGGCTCGGCCAGCTTATTGTCAGCCTGCGGCTTGATCCATTCTTATCGCTGGACTGTCAGCGATACCGCCTTGTCCTTAACACCGGCTTGGGAATGGTCGATTGCGTATGCACTGATGGGACTGATATTTTTAACTGCGAAGTGGATATGCATTGATGATTGATGCGGGAGAGCTGTTTACGGCCATACGCAAAAATCCAAGGACTAATTGAAGAAGCTGGCATAATGCAATTATGATTGATCAAGTGAAAAAATAACTATGAATAATTATCCTGCTTAAAAATACACATAAATTAATTTAAGCAATGACCATGAAGAGCATGAAGAGTTAAATCCTTCATGTTCTTCATGCTCTTCATGGTTTAAAAATAAAACTTGCGGAAGTTATTCATGGGCATTCCTTAGAGGCGTAAAAAACTCCTTGTAAATCGCTATTAAAAAATCATCAATATGGCAATGAAAAAACTGCATGAAGCAATATTTAGAATTACTCGATAAAATTATTACCGAAGGAAGCCCTAAAGGCGACAGAACCGGCAGCGGCACCCTGTCCATTTTCGGACATCAAATGCGTTTTCCGCTGGCGGAAGGTTTTCCGCTGGTTACCACAAAGAAAATACACTTAAAATCAATTATCTATGAATTGCTTTGGTTTTTAAAAGGCGACACCAACCTGAGTTATTTGCATCAGCATAATGTTAATATCTGGAATGAATGGGCCGACCAAAACGGCGAGTTAGGGCCTGTGTACGGACATCAATGGCGCTCGTGGCCGACGCCCGACGGTCGGCATATCGATCAAATTCAACAAGTCATTGAACAATTAAAAAAGACCCCCAATAGTCGTCGTATCATCGTTTCGGCCTGGAATGTCGCGGATTTGCCGGATGAAAGCATCAGTCCGCAACAGAATGTCGCACAAGGCAAAATGGCTTTAGCGCCTTGCCATGCGTTTTTTCAGTTTTATGTGGCCGACGGCAAGCTGTCTTGCCAGCTCTATCAGCGCAGCTGCGATACGTTTTTAGGTCTGCCGTTCAATATAGCCAGTTATGCTTTATTGACGCATATGGTCGCCCAGCAGTGCGATTTGGAAGCCGGCGATTTTATCTGGACCGGCGGCGATGTACATCTTTACCTGAATCATCGGCAGCAGGCCAACTTGCAGTTAACCCGCAAGCCATTCAAGCTGCCGACATTAAAAATAAAACGCAAGCCTGAATCGATGTTCGATTATCAATATGAAGATTTTGAAGTCATCGACTATCAGGCACATGAACATATCAAGGCGCCGATTTCTGTTTAACAGTTTAGCGTTCAAGACAGGAACAGGCGGCCCATTTTTTAAGGAAATTAACCATTACTCATGAATATACAATATAAAGCGCATCCCTGGCACGGCATCAGTCCGGGCAACCATACACCGGACGTTGTTACCGCCTTTATTGAAATAGTTCCGTCGGATACCGTTAAGTATGAAGTCGACAAAGAAACCGGCTATCTTAAAATCGATAGGCCGCAAAAGTTTTCCAACACGGTTCCTACGCTTTACGGCTTTATTCCGCAGACCTATTGTGCTGATAGAGTTGCCGAATATGCCGCATTAAGATCCGGCAAACCGGTTGCCAAAGGTGATGGCGACCCGCTGGATATTTGCGTTTTAAGTGAGCGCAGTGTGACTCACGGCGATATTTTGTTGCAGGCGATACCTATCGGCGGCTTTCGTTTGCTGGATGGCGGAGAAGCCGACGACAAGATTATTGCGGTCATGAAAGGCGACGAGTTTTACCGGCAATGGAGTGACGTATCGGACTGCCCCGAGTCTTATATCAATCGCCTGAAACATTATTTTTTAACCTATAAACAGCTGCCTAGCGAAAAGAGCTCCTGCGAAATAACCAATGTTTATGGACGGGAAGAAGCGCATGAAGTGATTAGATTAGCCATGGAAGACTATCAAGATCATTTTATTGCGGAATAGGCTTTATTGCCGGTTCCGTTAACTTAAGATATGCAAGACCTTCCAGGTTTTTAAAACTTGGAAGATCGGACTCGCAACGTTCTTAACTTAATGGCAGTGAGTTAGAGCCCCTAACGAAGTCCTCTGGTATTTGCCATCTGCCCACTTCTGGTTAAAGATGTTCCCCGGCAATATCTTTGCCAATAAACTCCATTATTTCCTGCTCGTCGTCAAAATTGCCATAAGCCAACAGCAGTTTTACATAGGCGGCTTCAATCGACATATTCCAGATTATTTTGGCGCCTTGCTCCATTAAGGTTTGGGTGCTTTGGTAGGCCTTGTTTGATTTAAACGCCGGAGCCAGATAGACAGCGATATTTTGTTTTTCGCAACGTTGTATAAATTCAACCAATGAATAGTTTTCACCCCATTGCAGCGATGCGCACGCGGTGCCGGAGTGATATAAGTCATGCAAAACTGCGTCGACATTATCCAGGCTAAACCGGCTGTAATCGAGCCCCGGATAGGGCTTGATCATTAAGATACGCTCGGAAAAATCGGCTTTTAACGGGATGTGGACCGGCATTTGCCGTGCGGTGGGACTCAATAATGAAAACTGCCGGTTTTCAAATTGCATGTAGCTTTTGCCCTGAACGCTGAAAAAATCACCACTTAACTGTAAAGAGCAAGCCAAGCGAGTGCCTTGATGCAATTGAGCCTTTTGCTGTTGGTTTCGGTAGGGCACAAAAACCCCGGCTTGGTTAAGTTGTAGGATAAACTCAACAGCACAGATAAAGTTTTCAAGCCCATTGGCTTTGGGATGATCCAGCGGATAATCGCTGGAGACCAGCAACATCGGAATTTTGAGGGCGTTAAAATAAAAGCTCAGCGCGCATGCCGTATAAGCCAGCGTATCGGTGCCGTGCGTGATGATAATGCCGTCATACTGATCGGGCCGGGCAGCTTCTATGGCTCCAATGAGGGTCTTCCAGGCTGCGGGGGCAAGGTTCTCGCTTAATATCTGTAGCGGCTGGATCGTGTCGAAATGGATTTGCCGGTGACGTTCATAATGCTGTTCAAACAGCCGGATCAATTTAAACGATGTGGTATCGGAGGTATTGATGGTGCCGCTAGTTGCAATAGAACCAATGGTCCCGCCGGTAAATACAACCAATATATTTTTCATAGACTTATTTGCTCTGTAGCGACTTATTTTTAATAATCAATTGTTTATAGCGTTTTTTACAAAAACAGAATAAAAATATGAAAGACGGCGATAAACATGTCCTTATTTTAATGCATGGCGATTTGTTGTTAAACGCTAAGGCCGGCAAACGACATTCTTGAACGGCTGGTTTTGATTCATTCCGATCAATCAAATATGTTTTGAAACTTAGATTCAACGATGAGGGTAACAGGCGAGCAACGGTTTATGCCGTTGCTCGCCCTAGTTGATCGTTTTGTTAGGCGATTAACTGTTTAAATTCAAGATATTTTTGCCGGACGAGTTCGTGGCTGTACTGCTTCTCCAAGCGGCGAATGGTGAAATGTCCGCGGGCCATATCTTGGAAATGGTCAATAAACACTGTATTGATCAATGCTCCGCCGACGGCGCCAAGAGCGGGGACAAGTTGAGCGCCGGCTTTTTCTGTCACGCTAATCGAGTAGCGATCTGCAATTTTTGTTATCAGCCTAACAATTGCCGGAGCAGACTCCTTTTGAAGCCCACTTTTTGCAATATGCGCAGCCGCTTCGGATACGGCTTTGGTCATAGCCTCCCTTGCGACGAAATAACCTATTTCCGCAGCGTCATCGTTGCTGGTTGGCCCGCCAAATGCCAGGACTTGAACGCATTCAAGTTGCGTTTGTAAATCTTTTAAATCCGCGCCCTCGCTTCTGGCAACATCGGCAATAGAGCGCATCATAATTGTTGTTGAAATTGGAAGCTCAACTGTAAGCGCCAGCAATCCAAAAGCACCACCGATAGCCCCGGTTACCGCCGTAGCTGCTATATGCCAGCCATTCGAGGCTTTTGGCGGCTCTGTCTCCAACCTTGGATTATGAGGCTCCAAAGTTCTTAAGGATAGCCTTAACGCGCCATATATCGCTTTCTGTGCGGCGGAATCAATGGCCTGTGTCGCTTTGTTTGGCAAAAGTGCAATCGATTTTTCAATCGAGATTCCAACAATACCCGCAATTTTCGCACCGATACTCGGATTTTCGAGAAGTCTTACGGCCTTTTTGAGATCTCTTACATCATTTTCGTTCATACAAATAAGCCTATACGTTACGATTAATGTACAAATGTCTAACGTAATACATTTACATTGATTTTCTTAGAAAAAACTTAATTTGTCGTATATTCCTTACAAATTTATCAATTGATTAAAAGGATCAAATCACAAGGACGCTTAATTAAAGTCCGCTTGATTTTGTTTCAGAATGAGACGGGCAAAACTAAACTGACTGTCTGCAATTAGCCGGTTTACGGCCATTAACAAATAACTGCTTAAAGGAGGACAATAAAAGCGCCTTAAGATCGATATCGATCTGTATATCGATATTGGGAGCTTTTTTCAAGTGGGTCGCCAAAATAATTCGGTAACTTTGCAACTCCGGTTTACCGGCAAACGAAAAACTTGCGGGCGGTTCAACTACCGCCGGAACATGTCTAACTTAAAAGTACTTTCAGGCATACGAACATCTAAGCTGCTGATGTTCTTGAAATTTTGAGTCAAATCGGCCCCACAACAGACATTCCGGCAACCCCGGTTCTTGATGAATTGAATTGCCGCCATCCCACAAAATTTATAAATACCGCCATGAATAAAGATCATTTAACAGGTCTAACTTGAAAGAGTAATGTTTTGAATGAGCCTTTTTCAATTGGAGCTATTTATGAATACCCTCGTTAAATTCACAGCCATTTTATTGATGTTCGCATTCGAAGCGGCAGCGAATGCCGGATCAAATTTTGACATCATTGCCCATCTCGATACCGGTCCAGGTAATGTCACCGTGACCGATAATGGCCGTATCATCATGAGCATGCATCAGTTTTATCAGCCGAAATACACGGTGGTTGAATATAAGAATAATGCACTGGCGCCGTTTCCGAATAAGGAATTGGCCGATTCGGATTCAATATCGAACCTAAAACTTGATTCCGTGCTGGGCATCCGCAGTGATGCCAATGGAATAGTGTGGATGTTGGATAACGGCATGCGTAGCGGCGTAACACCTAAGCTGGTAGGGTGGGATACCCAAAGCAATAAACTTCATCAGGTCATCTATTTGCCGACACCGATAGCGCCTAAAGATGCTTTTGTTAACGATTTTGCGGTTGATACCCGGCACAAGCATATTTTTATCAGCGATCCGGCCGGTGGGGCAAACGCCGCGCTGATTGTCGTCAACCTGAGCACGGGAACGGCCAGACGTGTGCTTGAGGGGCATCACAGCGTTATTCCGGAAAATGTCGATCTGGTCATCGATCATGTACCGATTCAAGTTAAAGATAAATCCGGGAAATCGGTTCGGCCTCATATCGGCGTCAACCCGATTACAGAAGACCTGAACAACGAATGGGTATATTTCGGACCGATGCATGGGCTCAGTTTATACCGGATAAAAGCAGACGATCTGGCTAATGGGCATTTGGATACCAAGGCTTTGGCGGACCGCGTTCAACGCTACAGCGATAAACCGATCTCGGACGGCATTACCATCGACAAGGACAACAACATCTATCTGGGCGAGCTGGCAGCCAATGCGATTGGCGTTATTTCGGCCGATAAAAAATACCGGCGACTTGCGCAGTGCCCGCGATTGTCGTGGGTGGATTCGTTCAGCTTTGGACCGAACGGTCAATTAGTTGCGGTGGTCAATCGACTACATCAATCCTCAACGCTTAATGGCGGGGTATCGACATCAAAACCGCCGTACTACTTGTTACAGATAAAAGCCCTGGCTGCCGGATTGCCTGGGCGATAATACAATACTCATGAACCATTAATATTCCTGGCTATCGCTATGATTTTGTCTCGCAGCCAAACATGAGCCGGGTCTTTATCATAGAGCGGATGCCAAATCATAATTAACTCATAAGAAGGAAGTTCGATAGGCACCGGAAATATTTCCAACGATGCAAATTTTTTAAACTGCTCGGCAATTCGATAAGGTAGCGACAGTATCATATCGGTTTCGGCAACGATCAGCGGCGCAGAAAGAAAGTGCGGAACGATGAGTTTAATGCGCCGCTCCAATCCCTGTTCCGCCAGTTCTTGATCGATTAAGCCCACGTTGCTTCCAGTCCGGGAAATCAACATATGGGAAGCCGCCACATACTCGTCTAACGAAGGGGCTTTTGTTATCAGCGGATGATCTTGCCTGACCACGCAAGCCATCCGGTCGTTAAACAAATGCTCGCAATGTAAATGAGCGGGCGGATTTAATACCGATTCGAAACCGAGTACGACATCGAGGCTGCCGTTTTCCAATTGTGCGGCCGGAAACGACGATTCGGTGCGTTTAATATGAAGATCGATGCCGGGGGCGATTTGACCGATCAATCCCGATAACTCCGGTATTAACAGCAGTTCCATGTAATCCGTGGCGGCAAGCACAAATCGCCGTTGACTGGTTCCTGCTTCAAATTCCAACGGCGGTTGAATCAGCTGCTCCATCTCATTCAATAAGCTTCTGATCGGCTCAATCAAGGCCAGCGCTCTTTCAGTCGGTTTCATGCCCGTCGGCGTCTTAACCAGCAGAGGATCGTCCAGCTGTTGCCGCAGTCTCTGCAAAATATGGCTCATCGCCGATTGCGTAATGAACATGTGTTCCGCGGCACGGGTAACGTTCAACTCCCGCATCAGCACATCAAACGCCACTAATAAGTTCAAATCGAAGGTTCTTAAATTGGACATATGGGTATCCTTCAATGTGAGTTTCACAAGATTGATTCAACGTTAGGAACGCACATGAAATAACTTGAGCCAGTTTTATTTTTAAACCATGAAGCGCATGAAGGATTTAAGTCTTCATATCCTTCATGCGCTTCATGGTAATGGCTTAAATTAATTGATGCATATTCCTTAGCATAACAAAAACACTGGCAGCGTCGACCATGAATTGCGTCAATGCTGTGATGAAATTTAATCATTTAACAAAGCCGTCTTTTCAACCTACTGTATTGCTCAAGCGTGTTGTTTAGCTTGAGTCGACCCAGTTCCCCCTCAATGGCCGGCCGACAAAATTTACAACACGCTGACTTTTTGGATAGGCGAATCAGCCTTATCTATTGCTATTGATAGGAGAAACAATTATGTCAGCAAATATTTCAAACCGGTCTTTTCGACCTTACACCGGAGAAAAGGCGCGGATTACCCGCGCTTACGATTACCTGATCCTGGTATTGGCTCTTTTTCTGTTTATCGGTTCCTTTCATCTTCATTTTGCGTTGACTGTCGGCGACTGGGATTTCTGGGTGGACTGGAAGGACAGGCAATGGTGGCCGCTGGTTACGCCGTTAATGGGTATAACTTTTCCGGCTGCGGTTCAGTATGTATTGTGGAATAAATTTCGCCTGCCGATGGGCGCCACTTTGTGCGTTGCAGCCCTATTGATAGGTACTTGGATTACACGGGTGTTTGCTTATCATTATTGGAACTTTTTTCCGATCAACATGGTGTTGCCCGCCACGATGTTGCCCGGCGCACTGGTTCTGGACTTTATCCTGATGTTGAGCAATAGCCTGACGATAACGGCTATTTTCGGCGGGGCGGCATTTGCATTGCTGTTTTACCCCAGCAACTGGCCCATCTTCGGCATGTTTCATGTGCCTGTTGAGCAGGGTAACGGGCAAGTGACTGTAGCCGATCTGTTCGGCTTTCAGTACATCCGCACCGGCATGCCCGAGTATTTACGCATCATCGAACGAGGCACTTTGCGAACCTACGGTCAATATGCGACCCCGCTGTCGGCATTTTGTTCGGCACTTTTATGCACCCTGATGTACACCTTATGGTGGTATATCGGCAAGTGGTTCTCGACAACTCGTTACCTTAACAGAATCTAAAGGGAGAGGTTTATGAAAACGATTTTAGCCAAAACTTTAATGGCATTCTGTCTTATCTCTTCCGTGTACGTGATGGATGTCCGGACTGTCATGGCTCACGGTGAGAAAGCGTTGGAGCCGTTCATCAGAATGCGCACCATACAATGGTATGACGTGCATTGGTCAAAACAAGCTTTCAACGTCAATGAGGAAATCAGCGTCAGCGGTAAATTTCATGTTGCTGAGGATTGGCCTATCGGCGTACCCAAACCGGAAGCTTCATTTTTAAACATATCGACACCGGGGCCGGTGTTAATCAGAACCGAGCGTTATCTGAACGGAAAACCCTGGACTAATTCAGTGGCTTTGGAACCGGGCGGCGATTACGACTTCAAGGTTGTGCTCAAGGGACGCTTGCCGGGCCGCTATCATATCCATCCGTTCTTTAACTTAAAAGATGCCGGACAAGTGATGGGGCCGGGCGTGTGGCTGGATATAGCCGGCGATGCGTCGGACTTTAGCAACTCGGCCAAAATTATAAACGGCGAGATGATCGATATGGAAAGCTATGGCTTTGCCAATGGGGTGTTGTGGCATGCGTTCTGGGGCATATTGGCAACAGCCTGGCTATTATGGTGGGTGCGCAGACCCTTATTCATATCCCGCTATCGCATGCTGGAAGCCGGTATGGAAGATGAGTTGATCACGCCGCAAGATAAGCTGATTGCCAAATCGGCCATGGTCGTTGTGCCGGTCATGGTATTGGCCTTTAATGCGATGGCGAACAATGATCTTCCAAACACGATTCCTCTACAGGCGTCTTTAGATCAGATTTTACCGCTTCCTGCTAAGGTGAATGCCGGTATCATTAATGTCGATACTTTAAAAGCCGAATACCGCGTAGCGGAACGGGCGATGAAGTTTGACTTGAAAATCGATAACCAAAGCAATGCTCCCATTCATATCGGCGAATTTTCGACCGCCAATGTGTATTTTTTGAACAAGGATCTGCCCGTAGCGCATCAAGATCTTTCGGGTAGTTCGACCGTTTCTGTGGAAGGCATGAGCTTGGATAATAACGACGCGATCAAGCCGGGCGAACAGCGCACCCTGACGATGATCGTCAAAGACGGCTTATGGGAGTCCGAAAAACTGGACGGATTGATTCGCGATGCGGATAGCCGAATCGGCGGCCTGTTGTTTCTTTATGATCTCACCGGCAAACGCTATATATCGAGCATTACCGCCGCTGTCATTCCAAAATTCAATTAACCTCATCAGGAGAACATCATGGCTATATCATCCGAGCAACTAAAGGCCGCGCTGCCTGAGCAATTAAAAGCCCCGCTTGAAAAACTGGATAACGCACCCTGGTATTTGAAGGATTTGCCCACTTATCTAAAAGCTTTCGGCATACTCACCGTCATCTACATCGGCTTGCGTTTGTATCAAGGCGAATTTGCGGTTTCCGCCGGACTGGATTCCTATGAACCCGCCTTCGAACAATACTGGATGCGTTTGTTTTATATCGAGCTGGTGATTATTGCGCTATTTACGGCGGGTTTATGGGGGTATTTATGGGTTTCACGGGATCGCAATCTGGATTCGATCAGCCCTAAAGAGGAAATCCGCCGTTATTTCACGTTGACGATGTGGATTAGCGTTTACACCTTTGCCGTCTACTGGGCCGGCAGTTATTTTGCCGAACAGGATAATTCCTGGCATCAGGTGGCGATTCGCGACACGCCGTTTACCGCTAATCATATTATCGAGTTTTATTTTAATTTTCCGCTGTATGTCATCTTAGGCGGAAGTGCCTGGGTTTATGCTCGGACCCGCTTGCCGCTGTATGCGAAGGGTATTTCGCTGCCGTTGACGCTGGCGGTATTCGGGCCGTTCATGATCCTGGTCAGCGTCGGTTTTAATGAGTGGGGACATACTTTTTGGTTCAGGGAAGAGTTTTTCGCCGCGCCGATCCATTGGGGCTTTGTGATTGGCGTCTGGTTTGCGTTGGGAGTCGGCGGCATATTGCTTCAAGGCGTAACCCGTTTGATTGAATTACTGGATAAGCTGGAAGATGCGCCATGAATGAAATTCACTTGGGAACATGCACAATTAATTTAACTGATGTTACGCACGGATGTTTTTTGCCCCGTATGCCGCGCCGAGCACCGGAGCTTTCGGCGGGAATAGCCCGCAGGGGCGCTGCATGGATGCAGCGCGTTGCCAGAGGGCCAAGGATGGCCCTTCTGGCAACCCCCGTCGAAAGCG
>NZ_SCTW01000124.1 GCF_004322395.1 Methylobacter sp. | reverse complement strand
TGATTTTGCCGGTGATAACGCTGTCGTCAAAATATTCTCCGGTTGCCTCCTGTGTTTTTGTCGATGCACAACCTGTGACTGTTATTAACGTCATGGCTAAAAAAAGCGCGGAAAAAAATCTAACAAGATATTTCATGGCTAAATCTCCAGTTAAGTGCCCATTTCGGTAGACAGAAGAATTTTTAAACGGTCTACTAACAGAGGTTAAGATACGAAAACAAACCGGCTAAAATTCAACTCGAGATCAGGCCCAGCTTCGGCAGCCTAATGCAAACCTGACGAGTATCCGTTACAACTTCAAAGCTACTTTAATTATGAAACCAGACTCAGTCAGTGCGATAAGACACATACAGCAGAAAGAGGTTCGGCTTGGGAACGTTTCGGGTTTGAGTTTTTAATCGTTAACGTTGCTTACAATACCGGCTGTCGCGATAAAACGCAGAGCATCCTCAACAGACATATCTATTTCCACTACATTTTTCCGCGGCATAATCACCGTATATCCGCCTAGTTGGTAACTAAACGGCAAAAATACCGCAATCTGATCTTCGGCAATAAAAGCGGGTGAAGTCTCTTCGAAATCCGACACCGTAATAAAACCTATCTGTTGGCTATTGCCGGGAGCTACATTAACCAAAACGACTTGTTGAAATTTCCCTTTCTGTTCGCTGGAAAAAAGAGAACTGATATCGCGTATTGCTGTATAGATGCTTTTAACAAGAGGAATCTGGATTACAAGTTCTTCAAAGGTATGGAACAGCCTGCGGAAAGTTTTAGATTCAAGAAAGCTTCCGAAAAAAAACACCACAACAAGACCTAAAATAAATCCCATCCCTTTTATATACCAACTATCCGGGAAGAAAAGCTTGAAGATTTTTCCCAGCCCCAATTCTGCAGTGTTGGCCATCCAGAACAGCAAATAAAGAGTGAGAGTAATAGGGATAATAGCGATTAAACCCTTAACAAAGGTTCGGCTGATCGGCTTCATTTTAAATTCCCAATTAGCGTGATCCGACATTCTGTACTCCTTAGTGAAAATTTATATTTAAAAAGTTTTCTCTCATTATTGTCCACGTAGGGCGTGCTGTGCGCGCCTTAGCCTTAGCTCTGAAGGCGCGCACAGCACGCCCTACATAGGTTTTATTTGGATAGTGATAATTCATAAGTCCGCTGATAATTTCAAATCCCATTGTTCAGTAACTCCTGAGTTGATTTATAGTGCCCTATGCCACAATCGCATCCAGGCCGGGACGTTCCGTAAAGCGATGCATGGCGATAGCGCCAATAAAGTTCTTGATGAAAGAGTCATTGATTACTCCGGACGGCAAAGTAATAACGCCCGGCCCATGAAACTCTCCATGCTCTATCCCGGCAGAGCGGGCCGCCTGGGCGATCAGCATGGCGCCGTTATGGTGGGCAGCGATGGCTTTACCGTGTTTGTAGGCTTCTTTGACAAAAAGCACCGCGTGAGCATCCGCACACAAAGCTTCCACGCTTTGCTGTCCTCCCGGAATAAATACCGCGTCGAACATGACCGATCCTACTGTCGGCAGGCTGTAGTTCACTTTGATAAATTCTTCTTCGCTGTTTTTGATTTCTCCCAGACGCGGAGCGATGAATCTTATGACTGCGTCTTCAGCTTCCAATGCTTTGCATACCGCAAGTGACGCCTTGTCTACATTGTTTGCAACAAGCACCGCAATCTTACGGCCGATGATAGAATCTTTGCGGGTATTTGCGATACTCAGAGACGGATCCATCTCGAGCTCATTAGTTCGTTTAACATTTTCTGCGCCGCTCGGAGGTTTGGGCGCCGCCATTCCCAAACCTTCGGCAACCCGGTACGCAAGAAACTTATCGATCTGAGTCAGCATCGAAACCATACGCTCGCGCACTGCATCGACTTCGACCTTGCCCAATTCAAAAAGGAACGCCGAAACGATATGGTCCTTTTCCCATGCCGACTGGCTGCGCCAGAACAGCGCCGCTTGCGAGAAATGATCGGCGAAACTCTCGCTACGCACGCGCATTTTTTCTCCTTCCATCGGCTGCGGATAACTCACAAAGCCGCCTTGATCCGAAGGCTGTTGCATTGGGTAACCGCCGCCCAAAGAGTTGGGTTCATAACTCACTCTGCCCTTGACGATGGTTTGGCGCATATGGCCGTCGCGCTGGTTATTGTTCGCTGCCGCAATCGGGCGATTGATCGGGATCTCATGGAAATTGGGGCTGCCCAGACGGGAAAGCTGCGTGTCGGTATAAGAAAACAGCCGGCCCTGCAATAAAGGATCATTGGTGAAATCGATGCCCGGTACGATGTGGCCGGGATGGAAAGCCACCTGTTCGGTCTCGGCGAAGAAATTATCCGGATTGCGGTTCAACGTCAGCTTGCCGATAATTTGCACCGGCACCAATAACTCGGGGATTATTTTTGTCGCGTCGAGCAGGTCGAAATCGAATTTGTGTTCGTCTTCTTCGTGAACTATCTGCACGCCGAGTTCCCATTCAGGGTATTGGCCCCGATTGATAGTTTCCCACAAGTCGCGCCGGTGAAAGTCAGGATCCTTACCTGCCAGCTTGACCGCTTCGTCCCAGACCAGGGAGTGAATGCCGAGCACCGGCTTCCAGTGGAACTTAACAAAGCTGGATTTGCCGGACTCGTTAATAAAACGAAAAGTATGCACGCCAAAACCTTCCATCATTGAAAAGCTTCGGGGAATGGCGCGATCCGACAGGACCCACATGATCATATGCGCGGATTCCGGCGTCAGCGAGATGAAATCCCAAAAAGTGTCGTGAGCCGCTGAGGCTTGCGGAATTTCATGGTGCGGTTCCGGTTTGATCGCATGAACCAGGTCCGGAAATTTGATCGCGTCTTGAATAAAGAACACCGGAATATTGTTTCCTACCAGATCGAAATTGCCCTCTTCGGTGTAGAACTTAACCGCGAATCCGCGTGCGTCGCGGACGGTATCGGCCGATCCGCGAGAGCCGACTACGGTTGAAAAACGCACGAATACCGGCGTCTTAACTTCAGGGTCTTGCAAGAAGCCGGCTTTCGTATAGTGGTTCATCGATTTGTACACTTGGAAATAACCGTGCGCGCCTGCTCCGCGAGCATGCACTACGCGCTCGGGAATGCGCTCATGGTCGAAATGCATGATTTTTTCACGCAGGATATGGTCTTCCAGCAGCGTTGGACCGCGAGAACCGCCGCGCAAAGAGTTCTGGTTATCGCTAATATGCAATCCTTGATTAGTGGTAAGAACTTCGCCCGGCTGTTGAGCGAGCACTGACGCAGCTTGTTCGGAACGGTTAGCGTCTGCAGGCGACGGTTGAAGACCGGTTGGATTGGCTGTAGCCAGTTTATCGTCTTTAGGCGTAGTCATGAAAAAAACTCCTGTGTCTCGATCGTGGTGGCGGTTCAGGGCGATAAGTTAGCCACGGATTTACACAAATAAACATTTCGCTATGCAAGGTTCGCTCTACTCCCAAATAATGCGGCAAAGTATTGCTGTTCCGTTGTTCATCTGTGCAAATCCGTGTTTATCCGTGGCTCGACTGCATTTTTTAGATGAGCCCGCTAAGATCGGGCAGTGATCAGTTCCTCTTTGCGCTTGGAAAGCTTGGCCCCAAGCTCCACCATATCCAAGTCGGTGGATTTCGCTTTTGGAAATATCTCATTCTGTTCTTCTTTAACATGATGCTTCACGTACTCGTGCATCACTTTGATCTTGGCATCGAACATTTCTTCACCGGGTTTCTCACCTTCGACTTGAGCGATCAGCGACTTTAGAGTGGCGTGCTCGACCTTGGCTTCAGGAATTAATTCTTTGTCTTTCAAGGCCTGTTTGACTGCGGGATAAAAAATCTCCTCTTCGATCTGGGCATGCACGGTCAATTCGTTGCATATTTGCTCAGCGAGCTGTTTTTTTTCCTTAACTGAATCAGTTTCCTCATATTCGGCAAACAGATCGCTGACCAACTCATGGTCGGTTGTCAATAACACAGTTGCATCTTGAGCTTTGGATGAAGCGGACTTCTCTTCTTTACTCTTTGCAGTTGCCATAATGTATTCCCTATTTCAAATTTGAAAGAATGAGTGCGTTTAGTGCCAAAACAATGCAAGCAAAATAATGATGGGAATAGGAATGCCGAGTAAATATAAAAGTATTGAGCGCATGGCTTTTCTCCTGAATAAATTGATTGTCCGGATAATTACAGGTCGCGTTGCTGACCGCCGTAAGTGGCCGCGTAGCTGGCAGTAAAGGCACCGATAAGCAGTGAGATGAAGAACCACAGCGATGCATAGACGGAAGTTTTGCGCGTCTTGTCTGTCGCTTCTTTGGCTGCAGTTTCAGCTTCATGCAGCTTGCCCTGTACTTGGCCATAGGTGTCAACTACTCGCTTTTCAGCCTCCGGCTGTGGCAGACCGGTGCGTTGTGCAACAACCTGACCGACATAACGAACGTCTTCGGGAGGCAACGGTCCTGTGCGAAGACTGTTCATGAAGATGCGGGTAACTTCCGAGGCGGTGTCAGCAGGGTTTTGCTGCTGAGCAGTTTCCGGCATGGAAGCGCTTTCGCCGATAGTCGAGGTTGGAGCCGCGCTGACATCTGTTCGGAACAGCGAATCCATGAAGTACCTGACCGGTTCATTATTGGTGTTGTACTTTGCCAGCTCGGCCCCGGCAGCTGCTGCACCGCCTGCTGTGGCGGCAGCAGCTGCACCCCCGGCCTGAATTCCGCCGCTTACAATCGTCCCAATCATCGAAGTGAGTAGCGCGGCTGTCATAAGCGCCGAGACGGCCCAAGCCAGGAAACCGTGTGCGGTATCGCGGAAGTAGACCTCGTCGGCATCTGTCGCAATCCACTTGGTTCTCAATCTGCCGGCGAGGTAGCCGCCGACTCCGGAAGCGATAAGCTGGGTGATGGTTAACCACAGGATGGCAGATATGCCAAAGGCCCCAGCGCTTATTCCTGTGTACGCCCAGGGCGATACAGAGGACAAGCCCAAGCCTGTTCCCAGCATCGTAAGGATCAGCGCTAAAGCAGCGGCGGCAGTGGCGCCAGCTATGATAGAACCCCACGACACTGCGCTTGCCTGGGTTGGTAGGGCTTCTGTCTGGATACTTGGCGAGATGCGTCTTTGATCGAATTCGTCAGAGGCACGTCTGCGTCGTCCGAGTTCGTCAGTGGCTGAGATATTAGGAACATTCATGATGAGCCTCCATAGATTTAAGTTCGGGAAATTATGGTATGAGGCGATGTTTACTATCTGTACGACACCGAACATAGCTATGAATAAGTTGCCGCTAGGCATCGGAGATAAGCAGACCTTCCAGGTTTTAAAAACCTGGAAGGTCTAACTGGTAACGTTCTGAATAGGCATGGCGCTGGATAACAATTGCCGGCATCCCTGCCGGAACGGCGGCGTCTCACAGACGCGTGAGTATAAAGGATGAATGCTGGGGGTGGCGCCGTCAGCGTGAACCAAGACTGTGCAATACAACAGACTGGTTTTTTGTGGCTTTCGTGCTCTTCGTGGATTAATTGAGGTATTGATTAGGTTCTTGTAGGTGGAACGATGGATCTTTTTCTCCTGTCCCGGCTCTTTGCGGCTCGCTCGGAGGCCATTACCGGCCGGGTTTGCGGTTGAAGAGATTGACCCGGTGCGTCCGACTGATAAAGCGACTTTATCAGCAAGGTTAGAGGCAAGGCCGAGTACAAAGTATGGGCCGAGGTTATCAGACTCGTAGCGACCTTTAAGGGTGACGTTTGAGCAGTAGTAGCGCCGCGAAGTTTGGGGGCTTGGCTGCGTTTGGTAAGTTCGCCAACGATAAATCCAATGCCGCCTGCCAATAGCAAACTTCCCGGAGCAGTTATTTCTTGGTGGATGTCTTGGACAAGCTTATCTACTTGCATACTGATCTTCCGTTTATGGATCAATCTCTTCCGCTCCGTATCCTTGATTTGATCCGCCAGAGATGAAGATTTTCTTTGATTTAAAGAATCGGCTGCTGTCATTAAATGTTCCTCTCCCATTGCGTAGGCATCGACATAAGACTGCGGCGCACCGCTGGAAATTTCAGATAACGACTCTTGCGGCGTATGACGACGCAAAGAACCAAAGCTATCAATAAATTGAAAGCGATGGCAATCAATATGGCATAACTTTGCATAACGCCATGTTCGATCAGCCACAACACGGCGGCGGCCGCAAGTCCCAGCCACGCGCCGATCAGTAAGATAGCAACCATTACTCCCGCTATGACCATAACTGCCAAGCTCCTGGCTGCCTGTTGCAATTCCAGCGTGGCGATCTTGAAGTGATCATAAATTAATCCACGCAGCTCATGCCATAACAGCTGAACATCATCCAGCACGTGAGAACTGTCCTGTGGAGCAGTGCTGCGACCGGCAGTTTGTTCAGGTATTTTTTCCTTTAAGTTAGTATCTTTCATAAGCTTGGCAGTCTAACGGTTGCTGCCCAGGCGAGTCAGGACATAACCGGCTGCTAGCGCAATACCGACCGATTTTAGCGGATGGTCACGGACATAAGCTCGGCAATTCTTCATGAATTCCTGCTCGGCATTTAGCCATTGCTCGCCTTTTTCGCCAAGCGCTTCAGCTGCCTTAGTGGTGGACTTTTGTACGTAATCGGTAGCGCCATGAACATAATCGGCAGCGTCTTCGGCGTAATCGGATACTTTGTCTCTAGTGTCCATAATGGATTCCTCTGGTTAAGCCGTATGTGAATCGGCGTCTAAATTCAATTTAACGTTCGCTCAGCAGACTTTTCAATAGATATCCGCTCGCTATTGCAATTAACACCGATGTCATCGGATATTCGGCGACATAACGGCAGCAATTTTTCATCATTCTCTGTTCGGCACTTAGCAATTGTTCTCCTTTTTCACCAAGCGCTTTCGCGGCTTGCGCGGTGCCTTTGGCCATTTTTTCGGCAGCTTCTTGAGCATAATCGGATGCTTTTTCTATAGTATCCATAATGATCTCCTCTCTATCTTGAGTCGCATGTCATTTACATGTACGAGCTTGTGATGATTGATGATCCGATTGACCGCTACCCATCATACGGCTTAGAAAAAAACCGGCCGCTACTGCGATACCTACCGATTTCATGGGGTTCTCACGGACATAAGTGCGGTAATCCTCCATCATCTCCATCTCGGCATTTTTCAGTTGCTCTCCTTTTTCGCCGAGCACTTCCGCAGCCTGATAAGTCACACCGGCGATCTTATCAACAGCTTCATGTGCCGAATTCGATACTTTGCCTATGGTTGCTTTGATATTTTCCTCTGGTTGTTGGTTTTCCATGATGGTCTCCTTTCGGTTTGAGCCTTACGGCATTGGGGTTCATGAATATTTGAGTGGGTTTGATTTTTGGTTCAGCATTCAATGAGCATAACGTAAATTCCAATCCGAGCCGGCTAACAACCGGACAGTATTTACTGTTAGCGCCTCTGCTCAACCAACACCACTTTCGATAGTCGATGAGATATCTTCCGCATGAGCCCGCTCGAGGATGTCTTCGGCTTTTGAAAGCTCTTCGGAGCTTTCGGTATGAACGGAAATTAAAACATTTCCTCCCCTGATCTTTCCTTCATAACGCTTGGCTTCATATTCCGGAATGCCCAAACCGACCAGGGCGCCGGTAAGACTACCTGCGGCAGCGCCTACTGCTGCGCCGCTCAAGGCCCCCATAATCGGTCCGGCGGCGATAAATGGGCCGACGCCGGGAATAGCCAAGCTGCCGATGCCTGCGAGCCATCCCAACACGGCTCCGACGCCGAGGCCGGTGGTTCCGCCGATAGTAGCGCCTTCGGGCGCTTTGGTGTGTTTTTCATGGGCGAAATCCTTGCTAGTGGATTTGTCCGGGAACAAAACGGAAATATCGTTATTCGAGAAACCAGCCTTCTTTAACTGGTCGACAATGTGCTCTGCCTGTTCGACATTTTGAGCAATACAATAAATTGCTTTTTTCATAGCTTATCTCCTATTTTTTAAGGCGCTTTGATTTCGAGTTGGTTATCGACTTGCTTCACTCCCCGTATTGTTTGAGCTATCGATTGCAGTTTGCTTTTTTCAGCGGAATTTTCCACTGGGCCTCGCAGAGTTACCATGCCTTGTTGGGTAATAATCTTGGCGTTATGCGCGTTACGTGACAGGGATTTGTCTTTGACGATAAAACTGCGGATTTCTGCCGTGATCTGGCGATCATTGCGCGTTTCTTTTTGATTTTCAGGCGTAATATTTTGCTCGTTCCGGTCGCGAACATTCCGTTCGGTATTTTCGAGATCCGAATTGGCCGCGAGCATCGTCAACGCGAGCATTGTCAAGTTGGCGTGTGATTCGTTCATGTTGAAGCGTAGTTCGGCTTGGACGTTGCCGGATGTCAACATCAGGCCCGCTGTCAAAATGAAAGTGAATAACCCTAATAATTTAGGCATCGTGAACTTTTTGCTGTTAAGGTTTCTTGTACACATCCTTATGACCGATGCGTCAGCGTTGCCTGATTTGCCTGTGGTTTGCATGATGATCTCCTTTGCTGGGATGTTAAAGATAAATACTCTTGATTCGTCCCCGGGTACTCTTCTTGAAAGAAGAGCATAGCGGCGTGTTATTTTCTTTAAAACTTAAAGGACAAACTCATAAAAAATATGAAGCTAACTAATGATTTGTTGATGATGAGATTATCGATGAAATCAATCTTAGTCGGTGCGGTGACGCACATTGACTAACAAAATCCAATGACAAAAAATCAATTAGAAAGCCCGGTTGGGCTTCCTGCTGCCAACCATCAGGCAAAAAAAGCGTTCCGTGCTCTTATACATTTTTGTTCAACGGCAAGGGGTTGGGGGATATATTGTTCGGCAGGTGTCGGACATCTTTATTCTCCAACACAACAAGCAGAAGGACCGTCCATCGCTCCACTTTCCCTTTTGCCGGACAAATTCCAGATTACATGTTTTTGTAGGGCTGTTGGCCTTGTCGACCTTGCTGGCTCATGGGCGGTCTAGTCTCATAGCTGGTTTGATAGAAAGAATCAATTTGATCCTTCCAAGCCTGATCCGCCATATCGGGCCAGTGGTCCTTATCGAATCCCGGTGCATTTTCAAGGCGTTCTTTGTCTATGTTTAGCACGAAGCGCTTGTTTTCCGTATCGAGCTTCAATGCATTCCAAGGCACCGCAAAAAGCCTTTCTCCCATGCCAAGGAAACCGCCGAAGGACAACACCGCATAAGATACTTGGCCATTGGTCATATCCAACATAATTTCCTTGATGTCACCCAGATCTTCGTTATTCTGATTGTAGACATCATTTCCAATGAGGGTCTCGGCGCCCATGAGCCGAGGGCCAGGGCCTTGCTCGTCAGTGTCTTTATACATGCCATAGGTATCGCGTTCTTCAAAGTTCATATTTATCTCCTGTCAAATAAGAATATTAGAAAAGCTCTTTACGTGGTGATCACTAGAGCCCAATTGCTCGAGCATGAATCAGGTTTTTCTCGCTCACCTGCAAACACAATACAGGCGAAACTAAACAGGGTCCGTGCGATATAGCACATAGCCTAAGGTAATAGTTTGGAAAACGTCGGGTCAGTATAGGAAAATGGGCTTGAGTAATTATTGAGTTCCTTG
>NZ_SCTW01000012.1 GCF_004322395.1 Methylobacter sp. | reverse complement strand
GACATCGAGCGAGGTGAGCCTCTGGCGCAGATCGTAAGTCAGGGTGGTGACGAGGCCGTTGGGGTCGGTCAGTTGTTCGACTTGGCCGTGCGGGGAGTAGCGGGTCAGCTGGGTGCTATGACCGAGAGCGTCGGTGATTTGTTTGAGCTGGCCGCGGCAGCCGAGGTGTCCTCCTGCGCATACGGCATCGGCCGGGTAATAGTCGTAGGTGGTGACATCGGACAGGTCGGTGCGCGGGCCGTCTTCGACTTTTTGCAGTAATACGCCGGGGACGGCGGAATAGGTATAGGCGGTTTTCCAACTGCGCGCGGTGTTGGCGGCTGTGTCTGTGACGGTTTTGTCGGTGAGGTCGCCTTGGGGGTTGTAGGTGTAAGTAGTCTGCTGGTTGTCGTTGCTGATCTGCACCGGCAGGCGGAAAGTCGGATGCCAGGCCGTGGTGATCGTGCGGGTGGCCGGGGTGGCCGCGCCGCTCGAGGTCAGCCCTTCGGTACGGCTGGTTTCCAGGTTGCGGGTCAGGTCGTAGCTGTAGTTGGTGCGGTTGCCGTTGAAGTCGGTGCGGCTGGCGACGTTGCCGTTGGCGTCATAGCTGAGTGCCGACGCCGAAGCGCCGCAGCCTGAACCGCCGGGCTGGGATTGGCCTTTGCTTTTGACCACGCCGAGTATGGTCTGGAATTGATAAGTGCGCGCGGTGCCCAGTGCATCGGTGACGGTGGTGCTGCCGTCGGCGTTGTAAGCCAAGCTCGCCCGTTCCGCTCCGCCCGCGTGTTCGGTGGAGGTTGCGCGGCCTTGGGCGTCATAAGTGTACGTGGCAAAGCGGTTGCCGTTTTCGTCGGTAATGCCGGTCAGGGCATGGAGAAAAGCGGCGTTTTCGTAGTGATAGGTTTTGCTACTGCCGTCGGGATAGGTGACGGAAGCCAGGTTATTGTTGGTATCGTAAGCGTAATGGTACAGGTCTCCGGCCGGGTCGGTCAGGGTACTGATGCGGCTGGAGGCGTCGTAGGTAAAGTTGAGCTGGTGGCCGAAGCTGTCGGTGACGCGGAGCAGCAGGCCAATAGTGGGCGCTATGGTCGCGGGTGTCGAGGCGTCGCTATAGGCCAGTGTTTGCGTAAGGCCGGAGCGGTCGGCAATGGATATAAGTTTGCCGTTAGCGGCATAGGTTTCTACCGAATTATCAGCGGTGGTGTAGCGCCAGCCTGTGCGGGTGTTGGAACTGTCTTTGAGTTCTTCGAGGCGGTCAGGCACGTCGGCATCGGTGACCCAAGCGCCAGCGCTTAGCTGGAAGTTATATTCTTTGCCGTCATTTCGGCGGATTTTTACCCACGTGCCGGAGGATTGCACGGTACCGGATCGGGTGTAAGCATGATTCCAGCCTGCACCTAATGTGGAACTATTGGCCG
Source organism: Methylobacter sp. (assembly GCF_004322395.1). Taxonomy (GTDB): domain Bacteria; phylum Pseudomonadota; class Gammaproteobacteria; order Methylococcales; family Methylomonadaceae; genus Methylobacter_A. Next base: position 4,074 of record NZ_SCTW01000012.1, on the reverse strand, counting down.
TTGTGCTGGCGTTGTAGTATCGGTCGAAGCTCAGGCCGAATGCGCCACCCGGAAAGTCGGTCTCATGTTGCCATTTGTTGCCGGTACCGGCGTTGATGGGGTTATTAACGTCAACACCACAGGTACCGCCATTGCTTTTAGGCGATAATTCACAAGCGCCGGTTGTGGCGTTGCGAACTTGGCCTGTAGGACAGGCAGGGACATTTATGCAAGAAGTGCCGGAAAGTATGCCGCCGACGGGACACGTATAAACAATAGATTTAGAAACGATATACTGATCGGTGTTATTCCATGCAACATTGAGACAATAATAAGAAGTCGACGATATTTGATGACTAAGAGGTTCATTAATGGCAGAACAAGCGGCAGACGCGGTAGAACCGTAAAATTCAGAATAACCAACGACAGTCCATCGATCAGTAGGAACAGCGGAATAACTATCAGCATAAATATTTGACGTAAATAACAAAAACAAAAACAGGATTATCTTAGGCATTGTCAAAACCCAATATAAGAGCGTTGCCGAAAACTAAGTCAGATAGAGAAAATAAAGTTAAATAAATCATGTTATTGGCCTCTTTTTTTTTGGTTTATAAATACAAAGGCTGCCTTTAGACACCATTAAAAAATCATTAAGTGTTTACTTTTAAATCACCAGTTACCACATAAGCGCATGACATGACACGCAATTATAAATTGCAGTTTTATAAAAACAGCTGAATGTGTTTTAGCAATACGGATTCAGGCTTATCCTTTCGGTAAGTCTATCAACCCTCAATCTAAGAACATGAAAACTATGTTCTGGCACCTTTCATCATCGTGTTGGCGGCCATGCCCCAAATGTCTAAAACTTGTACTCGCCCGCAGGATACCGGATAAGAAATTCGGGAGTTATTGAACAGCTTAAACCACGTCCTCATTGTGGCTTAAAAAAATGCCTAGGTATGTCAGCCAAAGCCGAGTCTTTTGTAAGCCTAAGACTAAATCTCAGGTTATGTGACCTTCATCACGGATTTCAGAGCGTTGTAGCGATCCGTCTTATGAGTGTTATCCAGCAATTGGATAATATCAGTAGATGATTCGGAATTAATTTTAACTTCGGGAGTTTTGATCGATAATAGACATCGGATGAGATCCATAAAACGGAGGGATACCTCAGGGACAGAGCGCGGTTATTTTGAGATGTTTTGATTCCAGACAATATTCTTTACGAGTTATAAGCAAGCAGACTCAAAGAAGCAATACAAGTACAGGCTGCATAGTAAACCAACTATCCCGATCCTGTTCGAACTTGCTTTCAACACCGGATAAAACAGATTTTTTATTTAGTCGCTCTTATGGTTTTGTCTTCAGCTACTTTCACCCAAACACGAAGGACTTCCGCTACGCTCCATGCCTGAGCGATACAGCCTCGCGGAGTGAATAAGCCCTCGGCATCGAAAATTTCACTGACGGAGCCGATACAAGCTTCATGCAAATGCCTTTGCAATAATCGATTAAGAAAGTCGCGCGCCTCTTTGCGCTGTTCGGGATGAATGCGCAGCCAGGCATCTGTGTAGGGGCCTACCAGCCAAGGCCAAACGGTGCCTTGATGATAAGCGGCATCGCGGGTGCGAAGATCGCCGTGGTAATCGGCTTTATAGTCGGGATGGTCCGGAGACAGGGTGCGCAGCCCCACAGGCGTCAACAACCGTTCTCTGACATTCTGAAGCACAGGTTGCCAATGCTGTTGATCCAATACCGGATGGGATAGCGATATAGAAAATATCTGATTGGGCCGACAGGCCGGGTCGTCTTCGCCGTTTTCACCGTCGACCAAATCGTATAAGTGTCCAGTCTCGGCATTCCAAAACCGTTGATTAAAGCTAAGCCGGGTGAGATCGGCGAGTTCTGCAATCTTGCTTACGCGTGAGCTTTGATTTTCCTCGTTCAGCCATTTTTCCATCAGGCATAAGGCGTTGTACCACAAAGCATTGATTTCAACCGCTTTGCCGCGGCGCGGCGTAACGACCCAATCATCTAATTTGGCATCCATCCAAGTCAACGCAAAGCGCGGATCGCCTTGAACAAGCAGCCCGTCACCGGGATCGCAGTGAATACCGAAGCGAGTGCCCTGAATGTGATGATCAATAATGTCCAACAGCTTGTGCAGCAATTCCTTGAGTAGACTCCTGTCTCCGGTGATTTCAATATAACGGTACACTGCATGAAAAAACCAGAGAGTCGCATCGGCGGTGTAATACACGCCCTCGCTTTCACCTTCCGGAAACATGTTGGGAATGAGGCCGTCACGCAGGTGATAGGCAAAAGTACGCAGAATGTGTCCCGCCTCGACATGCCGACCGGTAATTAGCGTGAGGCCTTCCAAGCTGATCATCGTGTCCCGTCCCCAATCGGTGAACCAGTGGTAACCGGCAATGACGGTTCGCACATCGCCGCCGGTTGCGCGGATACGCGTAGTTTCGACAACCCGCTTGGTCGGCGCGACAATGAATTGATCGGCTGCCAGCACCAACTGCTGAGCCATGCCTTTATGTAATTCCTGACGTGCTGCTGCCAGCAAATGTTGGCGCCGTTCCAGTTCAGCCTGAAATACATCTGCCGGAGACAGCGCTAAAATGCTTTCCCAGCTTTCAGTAGACGCTATGAAGGTCGCATCTTTACCCTCGGCAAGATCAACGCGAAAATAACCCGGACTCCACAGATCACCCTGAGCGCCATAGCCTCTTTGTTTTTCTATACGGTAAAGAATGTCGGTAAAGCGTTTGGTTTCAATTGTGAATGCCGGGTTTTCGCCATCCATATAAAGACGCAAAGGCGGAATTGAAAGCCCATGAACTTCCAAACGCCCTGCAGAGGCTTGAAGATCATAGGAATCGGCGGGCAGTCCTTCGTCCAAAGCAGCATTATGCCGACGAAAATGTACGGCTACGCGAATCTTAAGCCGCACCGGCCCTATTCCTGAAATCAGGCGATACCCTATATGAACCGTATTACTCATATGGGGCATCAGTATCCGTTTTTCAATCACATGGTTTGGCAGTTCATAGCGCCATACCGGCAACCCTGAGTCCAGGCGAAATTCCCGCAGATTGGACATGCCGTGCAGTTCCAAGGATCCGTCCGCCCATTCGATACCGCCTATTTTTTGGATACTCCCGTCAGGAAACCGAACCAACTCGCTGAGTTGATTAAGCATCACGTAGCGGCCCAGAGGATCGGGATGGGCAACGGTTAAAAAACTGTGGAAGCGACGAGTGGGCACCCCCGAGATCGTCCCAGACGCATAGCTGCCAAGACCGTTCGTGACCAGCCATTCGTGTTTTATCAACGAGTCCTGTTCAGCTGGATCCCCAGTCCAATACGTGCGAATAACAAGATCACTATTCATGATTGACAGTATCCTTGAGTTGGTTAACAGGATTTAGAACAACAGCGGACTCTCCTTGAAGATACCAATTACCTCTTGTGGGCCAGGGCGGCATACCCAAGCCGCCATAACGAGGATCTTCGCTGGCCCATGCCGCATCCCAAACACGTCCATTAGGCGGGGCCAGTAGCGGTTCCGGAGCGGGAACAAGATGAAGATCCCGGCTCAGGTTAACCAATAAAAGACGGTCATCTCCCGGATTTTCCCCGAAAAAACGCATCACCAATGCATCCTGGCTCAATACTGCGCCATCGATGCGGTTGCTTTGTTGGCTGGCCTGAAATACAGCATCATTACGGCGTAGGCTTAGCAGATCGCAGTGCAAGGCATATTCTTCCTTATGCAGATAACGATCGTTCAAGTTCAGTTTTGAATGCGTAAACGTTACCGGGTTGCCGGGATCCGGCAGCCGGGCCTGCATTTCGGGTGTTGCCAACGATCGAAATTGGGCCAGAAAATGAGAGCGTCCCCGCGCCACCAAATAGGCAATTTCATCTTTATGGTCGGCAAAATAAAAGAACGGGCTGGTGGCCGCAAACTCCTGGCCTTGAAACAACATGGGCGTCTGCGGAGCCAATAAAAACAGCGCGGTTAAAGCACGATAGCGGTTAGGGCTGGTCAATAAATGAACACGTTTGCCGCTG
>NZ_SCTW01000157.1 GCF_004322395.1 Methylobacter sp. | reverse complement strand
GTAATATAAGTTCTTCATGACTTCTCCTAGCAGCACCTTGCCGCAAATCCTATCGATCAGCGTCCAGTATAGCCGAATGAGCACGAAGAGTCAAGAAAAATCGCCAGATGAACTCAGCAGTTTCCTACCCCGACAAAAACTGTTCTTGACTTTTTGTAAAAAGCATGATATAACATATAATATGATGAATTGATACACCGTCTAAACTTATTTTAATACTAGGGTGTGTGTGATGATGAGTGTGGGCGACGTCAGGAGCCACACACGAGTCGTCAATCGACACATACCCTATAGATTAAATACTCTTCGTATCCAACTTATCTCAACCTACTACGCTTCAGCGTACAATTTGTATACCACTTATCTACAACAGCTCCAACCAACTATTCTCACTTCATCAATTTTAAGTTATTCAATGTCCTCATCGTACTGCGTCTTCTAAATTTGAGCATTTTGGGACCTTTCTGCATGCCTGTTACATGTTCGGACAAACTTATGCTCTCGGTGACGTATTTATTCGAATTATGTGGGACTGATAAAAGGAAGAACGGCATGGGCCGCCGCCTTCCATAGCCCATTAGATTGTCATTCCATAGTATTCGCTGTAGCCTGCTACACCTTTTAAAGGGTTGTGGCAGGTTTTTTATTGTCTATCGTTGATCAAGTACTATAAGTTTGCCTCCATCTATCTCTAGTTGTGTGAAATTGGGTTAAAGTGCTACAGCCTTTGAAAGAAAGGTGACGGTGGTGGCCTGCTACAGTACCTGAGCAAATTTTTTCCGGGCCACTGGATTTTTCAACCTCATTTCGGAGCTAAATTTTTCGAAAATTGGCCAAAATTAGTTTCCAGAGGCGTCGAATGTCTCAGATGTGAGCAAAAGGCGAGCAAATCGGTCCGAACACATCGAATCAGTACTTATTGAAACAGTACTGGACAAATGTGAGCATCTGTGCTAATATACCAGGGTGGGGAGGGGCTAACGCAAATTTGCCACAACTTTTCAGAAATTAATTGAACTGGCACTAAAATAGTTGTTGACGTACTACTGCGTCGGCGCAGGGCCAAAAATAGTTGTTGACGTACTACTGTCGTCGGCGCGGGGCGCTCTAAGTCCTTGAAATTGCTCGGTTTTTCTGGATGTGCTGCCCTTGAGCAAAACGGACACGTCGATGTCCCTGATTTGCTGTAACCGTGACATGCTATATCAATTCGTTTCTGTTTTGTTCTAATTTTCTGATATTTTGCCGAATGTAACGGTAACACGCTTGACAGAACCCGCTTGGCCTGTTATGTTTTGCAGGGGTATGTGCAAATTCGGCGCATGTTATGATATATCATAACATGCGCTATTTTCAGTTTCACAGCAAAAATATTTTGTCAAGGGCTTGACAGGTATGTGTGGCCGTGTATTATGTTTGGAAAGGAGTGCGTGCAAAATTTCGGCGCAAAGTTAGGGCCGAAATGGCCCTAACTGCGCTCGCGCTCAAGTCGCTCGCAATAGCGGCGATAATTCGCCATCGGATCGCGCGGGAACATAAGCGCGCCAATCTCGCGAATAAGCGCCCGCCCGGATTTGGTTTTGCCAAGCTGGACTAGCGCCTTTAGTTGCTTGTCAGTCATCGCGATGCAACCGCGCGAGGATTTCCGCGCCTTCCGCGTCATCGCCGCGAGCCGGGAAGCAATCGCGCAGCATCTGCGCATAGAAAGCCTTGTGATCGAAGTCACAGCCCTTGTGGATTTCATCCTCGCGCAGATTTTCAAATGCGCGTTGCGTCAAATCAAATGCCATCGGGATAATCCTTTCCGATTTGCCATTTCGTGATCTTAGCCGAATTGCCTAGCTTGTCAATAGCGGCTCGCAACCATTTTTGCGGCGTATGTTTTTCCCACAATCCGCCGCAAGGCTTATAGCCTTGCGAGCGGAGCGCGGTTTCAGCCTGTTTGACGGTTGCCATTAATAAGCCTTGAGCGTGTCGCGAAACTGCGCATCGCTCGCGCGAGCATCCGAATAGCCGCGAGCGAACCGAACGCCATCGCTTGAACCGGAACGAAACGGATTGCGCTTGTTCTGGAAATAAGCATCCCAACCCATTTGATAGGCGTCTACGTTTGCACCAAAAGCCATTTCACAATCTCCTTTCTGCATTTATGGTCTAGGGCATATGGCTGGCCTAGTCAATAGGTAAAATTACGTATTGTGCGCCGCACAAATTTTCGGCGCCTCCTTGAGATTAAAGTAGCAGAATTTTTGTGGCCTGTCAACCCACAAAATGACTCGGTTCGTCGCAAAAGTCCAAACGTCAAAAAGCCGGGGATGGCCATCCCCGGCTTTTCTAGCATCTTTTTATGTCGCTATCTGCAAGCGCCGATTTACTATTATTCCGTAAGCATCGGGAACACAATAGGCAATGCTAGGCGCGTTTATGAAGTAAGGCCCTAGTCAACGCCTCGCCTTGTTAGGTTTCTAGTCGCGCGCTTCAATCGCCGATCTTTCATCTAACAAAACTTAGTCGCTTTTAAGTCTTGCATGTTTCACATTCGCCCGCATCTTTAACGGCTCTAGCCAGCGGTTGAAGGGGAATTGGAAAGTCGCAAGATCAGGGAAAGTCGAAATCAAACCCTTATGAAGTATTATAGGCCGGATCGGGTCGGGATGCAAGAACAGTTTCTTGCATCCCTTCCGAATTACGCCGCTTCGCGATCCTCCGTTTCGTCGTCGGTTTCGTTCGCCTCGAAAGCGTCTTCCGCCGCCTGCTCCACGAAAGCCGCGATTGCCTGCAAGGCGGGCTTGGGGGCCTTGTCGAGGCCGTCCAGATTGCCCGAAACGATGGCCGCGATCCGATCGACCAGATCGGTCTTTTTCGTGACCGGCTCGCCGGTTTTCGTCACCGGGGCCTTGCGCTCATAGGGAACGCCCATGCGCGTCATCTTGGCAATGATGCTGCGCACCTTGCGCGGCGTGCCGTCGGCCTCATTCATGGCCGGATCGGCCGCGAGCTTTTCCGCGATGGAAATCGAGCCCTTGCCATCGCCGATGGCCGCGAGGATCAGAGCTTCCTGAACGGCGGAATAGCTGGGGGTCTTGACAGTAACCATTTTCAGAGTGTCCTTTTGTCTGGCGGAGTAGGATCATTCCCGCTCCGCCCATTCTGTATGCCCGAAACCGGGCAACGGCACAAGCCTAAAAATGCGATCAATACGATTTTATTTAGTGATTTATTCGATCAGTCACGCGGCCCATAAGTGCCTATAATCTGGGCAAATTTTCGGCGCCTCCTTGAGATTAAAGTAGCAGATGAAGCGGGGGTCTGTCAACCCACAAAATGCACAAAAAAGAGCCGGGGATTTCTCCCCGGCTCCAAAGAAAGTTTCGCTTGACAGTTAGGCGAAAATGATTTGCCGCTGTCCGTTCGCATAGGTCACAAGATGCGCGATAGCCCAAGATGACGCGCCCTTGTTATAGTCCATATTGAGCGAAGCGGTAACGCCAGCCGTATAGACGCCGCCATAGATGCTAGGGCTATGGGTGTGGCCCGTATTCATCTTTACGCCCAATTCCGCGAATTGCTTAGGCGAGCCGCGCGAGCCGTTGACGCCATTGTGACCGTGATTGCCCATTTCCACGCCCGCGATTATTACGCTTTCGTCGGTTTCGTGGAAGTCGATAATATGGCCGTTGCAACCGTTGCCGATAGCTTCATAGGCATATTTCAGCATATTGAACGGTCCGCCTTCGCCTTCCTCGACATGCTCGAATAATGCCACCTTGCAGCGGTAATAAACAAGCGCGTTTGCCGGATCATGCGAAATATCAGCGGTTTTCAGCCAAGTATTGATCGCAAGATCATGGTTGCTTTCGATGACGTGCAAAGTAGAGCCGTAGTCACGGATCGCGTCTGCAAAGTCGTCGATAACGCCCGCGACTTTCTGCAAGTCGCGCTTGACTGTATTTCCCGCAACAAATTGCGCATGGATGAAATGCGGGTCTTTGATATTGTGATGATTGCGGCTCGAAAAATCGAGAACGTCATGGAACAGAATGTTTTCCGGTTCCAGCCGCTCGATAAGCCGAATTGCGTTGCGCAGATTGGCGGTTTCCATCTTTTCCGCGTGGATATCGCCGAATTGCAGCGCCGCAACGTCATCCGCCAACGGCTCGCGATAACCGTTCGGGCTATAAAAGCCGTCCAGATCATAGAAGCCGCTCGCATCCTCCATTTGTTCCAAATGGCGAATATCCCGCGTTTCCGTATCGACGAAAACCGCGCCGATATTGTGACGGATAGCGGCAAGCGCGCCAGTCTTGCGGAGGATATAATTGCGCTTCGTTACCGCGCCAGTAGCGGCAACGATTTTCGTCGGGGCATTTTTGAGCGCCGCCGAAACGCGCAATTCGATTTTGGAAGCCGGAACGATCACGCCGCAACCGGCTGGCGTCGCGCCGTCAAATCCGCTAGTCGGCCATTTCGCGGTTACGATAACATTCGCATCCGCCATGAAATGAAACGCGCCGTTCAAGTCGATTTGTCCATCGACCAGATAAGGCTTGACGGCATCGACATA
>NZ_SCTW01000123.1 GCF_004322395.1 Methylobacter sp. | reverse complement strand
TTTTTTTCCGCGCTTTTTTTAGCCATGACGTTAATAACAGTCACAGGTTGTGCATCGACAAAAACACAGGAGGCAACCGGAGAATATTTTGACGACAGCGTTATCACCGGCAAAATCAACACGCTGATGGTCGGTGATCCTGACCTGAAAGCCCGCGAAATCAATGTCGACACGTTCAAAGGCGTGGTTCAATTGAGCGGTTTCGTAAACACCCGTGCCGAAAGCGAGAAAGCGGCCGCACTTGCACGCAGCATCACCGGCGTAAAATCGGTCAAGAATAATATACGTCTAAAATAGACGAGGATAATCTGTCTATGGAAATAAACAAAACATCCGATTCAGTAGATAAAACTGCCAGTGCGGCCTCCTATCAGATCACAGAAGTACTTGGCGAAAAAGGAGCTCAACTGAGAAATGCCGAGCAGCAATTATTGAATAATTATCGTTATATTTATGGCAATCCCATTGCATCATTGGGTATGGCCTTAGTAGCGGCAGGCTTTCTGTTGAATCGTCTGTTGAGTGATCGTTAGACCGTAGGAACACAGTAAATTTAAGTAAACTGCAACGTGCAACGGCCCGATGCAAAGTTCTATATGAGCAGCTGGAACTTTTAGCCGTGCTATGTGGCCGGCCGGAAATAACCTAGTAAGTTGTGCCGACTTGCTTGCCGTCATTTCCCATTTGCTGTTCTAGTCTTCTATGGCTTGATACATACGCCGTAAGAGCCACTAACTAAGATTTCCAATATGTGAATTTTCAGCCAATGCCTCAAAAGAAGGCGTTGTGAAAGGAGAAGTATCAATGGCCAATTGCCTTCCAAATCTAAATACTCCCCCGTCTTTGACGGAACAAGTCAGCCATATCACGCAGCAGGTATTGGATCATCAACAAAAAGACGATCAACAAGAAGACGATGTTCTTCGCGCGGCTGTCATGGACCAAAGATATACCAATAGGCGACTGTCCCAAAAAATCCGCTACTGGCGAACACTATAGAATTTATCTTCGATAAAACCTATCAGTCTAAAAAATCAGTTTGCCGCCCAGATAGTGTAGCCATTGTAGTACCCAGGGGCATACAGGGCGACCGGCCGGTCGCCCCTACGGAAATTCCAAATCCAACTGATTTTTTTAGGATCAAAATTCGACATACCAGAGTACTTTGAGAACCGCCTTGAATCTGATGCTTCAAGATTTTATACACGGCCTTGCCTTCAAGTGAAGGGTAAGATCCTGTTATCAATAGAAGTATCGTTTCCGGCACTCGAACAGTAAGTAATCGCCCGTTGTTGGCGGCCTCAACCAATGCAGTGGGGAATCGTGAAAAGTTAAGAGGTGATGTTGATTGCTATCGTCGATTGAGCTTCCGGCGCAGAAAATCCGTACCTAAAAATCCTTCCTTTATTTCAAGGGTTCGTTGACCCATCGACCGGAGCTCTACGATGCATGATTCTAAAAGACAAACAAAGACGGCGGGCTATTCGCCCGCTGTCTTTTACGGTACCAAAAGCCGATAACGATTATTTCGCGGCTTTTAAATGTGTTACAGCCTCTTCAGCGGCTTTCTTCGCTAAATCGGAATGACCCTGTTTGCCATGTTCGATAGCCTCGTCCAAGCTTTTGATACCGGCATCCAAATGTTCATCCGAGACTTTTGCATGTTTTAACGCCGTTTCCGCATGTTCGGCTATGGATTTTCCATCGCTAGCTTTGGCCGATGCCTCCGCATGCTTCAACGCTTGCTCCATGTGATTTTCAGCAGCATAAGCACTCAAAGAGCAAAAACTTAAAACGATACCCGCCCATAAACTGGTAAATTTTATGTTAGTTAGTTTCATATTTATTTCCTTGTAAAATGAATTAATGAACATGCTGTTACAGCTATGCAGCAGGCCCATCTGCCCGGACTCCACTGCACAGCTCAACAGCAGCAATTTTAACGGTTTTTCTTAACTTCCTCTTTGGCATCACCATAGCCGGCCTGGCCTTTGCCCACATTTTTCTGAACTTTACCTTTTATTTCCATAGCTTCATCGTCCATCACCTTGCCTGCGGTCTCCTTAATTTTGCCTTTGGCTTGTTCGGCTCGGCCTTTTACTTGATCTTTGTTCATGAGTGTCTCCTGTTAATTAATTTAACAATTAAATTAACCATGACTACATTGTCATGACCAAAGCGCGGAATAATCTTTCCCATCGCTTAATTTAAAGCATACCTGCAAGATCGAGCACAGTCGGTGCGGAAACTAACATATAAATTTCCAAATAATTATGTCCTGATGTTACGCACGGACGGTATTTCTCCCGTTTGCCGTACCGAGCCCCATAACTTACGAAATATCCTTAAGCCCATGAATCAAATAGTGATGGAAACTTATCAGTGGCACGAATTCAATCCCGTTTGCCGCGCCGAGCACCGGAGCTTTTGTCGAGAACAGCCCGTGAGGGGTGCGGCAGGGATGCCGCACGTCAGCAGAGGGGCAGGAGCCCCTTCTGCTGACCCTCGGCAAAAGCGAGGA
>NZ_SCTW01000122.1 GCF_004322395.1 Methylobacter sp. | reverse complement strand
CTTTTCAGGAAATACTTCGGATCTAAGGTCGGATGCAAAAGCTATAAGTTTTTCATCATCATAATTTCTGATAGGAAAGAGATCTTTTAAGATATCCATTGAAATATCTTCAGCAACAAGACTGCAAGCCGATGATGCAGTTTTCTTATCTTTTAAAAAAGAAGTTAAAAAAGACATGTTTATTTCCTAAAAACATTAAATCAGCAGTCTTGCTAAGTAACAACCACAAGGTAGTTCCCTTCTTAATAATATCGTACCATCTTGATGGTTGTTGTCAAATCTCAGCCTTTTCCAAATATATAATGCGCTTCCCGTTGTTCAGACTATATCTGATCGAGTTTAGAGCTTCATTACAGCGGGTTGGTGCTGGCCCACTTCTTCTTTTGAATATCTCTCTTTAACCCTCAATCTTTGCCATCTCTACTCTATCTTAAACTGAAAGGCGATCAGGCTTTTAGATAGAACACGCCCTGAATTTTTAGGTCCACTATAATCGATTGATCATAACACCTTCTTTATGCGAACCTTAGCAGGCCGAACTATTTCAATAATCAGTAGTTCACTGTATTCTATACAGCAACTGACCATCGTTCCTATGCCCTCCCCGGCAGCGCAATATGGAGCGTCTACAGCACTACTTCTGAGGCTTCCATGAAAGCCGCACCTTAAACTAAAAGTTGGAATCCATTAAATAATGACTAACGAATCGCCCCGACCTTTCTGGAAAAGTTATCTTGAGTTATGCAAACCCAAAGTGGTTGCCTTGATCGTTTTTACGGCTATTGCGGGAATGTTATTAGCCGTTCCAGGAGTGCCGCCTATCGGCCTGTTTATCTACAGCAGCTTGGGCATTGCCCTAGCTGCTGCCTCTGCCGCCGCAATTAATCATTATATTGATCGTGAAGCCGATGCGTTGATGGAGCGCAACAAAAACCGCCCCTTACCCAAAGGCGAATTAAGCTCTACCAATGTCATCCTTTTTGCATTGCTGCTGGGCGTTATCTCGATGGCATTACTGATTATCATGGTCAACTCCTTGACCGCATTGCTGACTTTCTTGTCGGCACTGGGTTACGCGATTATCTATACGGTCTACCTTAAAAGAATGACCCCGCAAAATATCGTTATTGCCGGCGCTTTCGGAGCTACTCCGCCGATGCTGGGCTGGTGCGCGATGACCGGCGAGCTGCATCCTTACTCTCTGTTGTTATTCTTGATTATTTTTGCCTGGACGCCGCCACATTTCTGGCCGCTATCTATCGCCAAGCGTAAAGAATTCGCCAAAGTCGGCATACCGATGTTGCCGGTCACGCACGGCGTAGAATATACCCGGCTGCATATTTTTCTGTATTCGCTGCTGCTGTTCATCGTCACCCTGCTGCCCTACCTGACCGGCATGAGCGGCCTGATTTATCTGTCTGCGGTGGTGCCGTTGGGTCTTGGCTTTATCTACTTCGCTATTTTGATGATGCGCCGGAAAGACGACAAAACCGCAATGCGAACTTTCTTTTATTCGCTGATGTATTTGACCGTCCTGTTTACTGCACTGTTAATCGACCATTATTTTAAATTTACCTTATGACATTCACTCATCACGAACAAACGCCATACCCGGAACATCCGTTCGCTGAATTCATCCGCATCTTGGGCAAAGGCAAAAAAGGCTCAAGACCGCTAACCCAGGATGAAGCCTATCGTGCGATGAGCATGATTATGACCGACCAAGTGCAGCCGATTCAGTTGGGTGCATTCCTGATGTTGATGCGCGTCAAGGAAGAAACCCCGGAAGAATTGGCCGGGTTCGCGCAGGCAGCACGGGAGTCGTTTAATATTGCCGACAATGCCGTAAAAGTCGACCTGGACTGGTCGTCTTATGCCGGAAAGCGCCGCCACTTGCCCTGGTTTTTGCTGTCGGCTTTGCTGCTGGCCGAAAACGGCATTACCGTTTTTATGCATGGCGCCAGTGGTCATACCGCAGGCAGGCTGTATACCGAAAACATGCTCGGATATTTAGGTCTAAAATGCGCTACTTCTATTGAAGACGCCAAACAACAACTTGAGCAACAGCATTTCAGTTATTTATCGCTGGAGAAGTTTTGCCCCAAACTGCATGAAATTATCGAACTGCGCCCAATACTGGGTTTGCGCTCGCCGGTTCATACCTTGGTGCGTTTGTTAAACCCGTTTAATGCCGAATACAGCATTCAGGGTATCTTCCATCCCGGTTACCGTCCAGTGCACCAACAGGCCGCCGCGTTATTGAACCAGCCGCATATGTCGGTATTAAAAGGCGAAGGCGGCGAAACCGAACGCAATCCCGATATGGAATGCCTGGTACAAAGCGCGCATAACGGCGAATTATCCGACGAGAACTGGCCGGCTTTGTTTAAACACCGCCATGTCAAACCCGAGCTGCTTGAGCCGGAACAGCTGGCGTTAATCTGGCAAGGAAAAGTGGAAGATGAGTTTGCCGAAGCGTCGATCATTGGTACGGCGGCGATTACGCTTAAGTTGTTGGGTAAGGCTAAAACACAGGAGCAGGCTCAGCAGTTGGCGAGTGATTATTGGCTGGGTCGGGATAAACAGAAATATGCAGGTGTTTAACACCGCACAGACTTATCCATAATAGGCAGCAAACGGCCCAGACTGTGTCAAAACACAGAAAAAATTCCGCCATTTGTCCGCATCCCGCTTTTATTGAAGCGTGTTCGTGATAATTTCTGATCGGTCTACTCAAATTGGGTGAATTCAGAAATTGATTATCATCTACCCCCCTTTTTGTCGGTAATATCACTTTGTGCGAGGTAAGTATGGGCTTTTATGCCCTTATTGCTTCCATCATGGCATCGGTACCCATTATATTTATGACTCGTTTCATGTTATAGGCCAGAACATGTAAACTCATTTCCGTGCTAACATTTCTCAGTTGCCTGGTCAGAAAATGGGTTGCTCCCATCCAGGCTTTGAGAGTGCCGAAAGAGTGCTCAACCGTCTGGCGTCGTATTCTCATGCTATCTGGAGCGTTATCCAAACGAGATTGCATGGCATCAAGAACGTCTTCATGTTCCCATCGGCTAACACGTCGATAGGGACTTGGAGTGCATTTTGCTTTAATCTGGCATAGTTGACAGTTAGAGCTATAGTAGCGGCTCAATTTTAATCCGTGTTCAACTCTGGCAAATCGCCAAATCAGACGTTGTCCCGCAGGGCATATATATTCGTTGGTATTGGCATCGTAAATAAAATCGGCCTTGTCGAACCGTCCCGCAGCCTTGGCACCTGATGTTTTACATTTAGGTACCAAAGCAGTAATTCCCGCTTCATGGCAGGCGAGAATTTCTTCGCTCTTGAAATAGCCGCGATCGGCAATAACTGATAGATCTTCTGTACCTTGCCTGTTTAGCCATTGAAGATAGCTGGTCTCGATCACTACCTTTATTTGTCACTTCATGGGCAACAATCAAGTGATGCTTCGTATCGACTGCCGTTTGTACATTGTAGCCAACAATACCCAATCCTCTTGTTTTCATGGAACGGGCATCGGGATCGGTCAGAGAGATTTGTTTATCGGGTGTCTTGTTAAGTTGGACTTCAATTTCCTTAAGAGCTTTCATCTGTTCCTTTAGAGTAGCAATCTTATCTTGTAGGCGCTCAGATTTGGCTTTCGCTACAGCGGGTTCTTGCCGATCAGCGGTATCGAGCGCGGTTAAATACCGGTTAATGCTCGATTCAATTTCTTCCATCCGTCGTTGCAACTTGGCGCTGGTGAAATTCCGATCTCGGTTATTAACCGCTTTAAATTTGCTGCCGTCAATAGCGACTAAAGACTCTGCAAATAAACCCAGCTTCTGGCATAACACGACAAACTGACGGCAAACACTTCGTATCGCCTTGCCGTTGTCTTTGCGGAAGCGGGCAATGGTTTTAAAGTCGGGGGTCAGACGCTCAGTGAGCCACATGAGTTCGACATTGCGTTGCGCTTCTTTTTCAAGTCTGCGGCTGGATTGGATACGGTTCAGGTAACCGTAGATGTAAATTTTCAGAAGAATGGCGGGATGATAAGCAGGTCTTCCTGTGGTTGCAGGTTCCATACCGTCAAAACCCAGCTTGGCTAACTCTAGTTCATCGACAAAAACATCAACAATTCGCACAGGGTTTGTATCGCTGATAAAGTCGTCAATGCTTTCTGGTAGCAACGTGGTTTGGGTACGGCATTCGCCTTTAATGAAACGTTTCATCCGCTGACTCTCCATCAATGCATTGGCGGTTATTATACCAAATGCCACGTTTTGACACAGTCTGGGCCAGATGCAGGCGATGGGTTTGTATTTGCATTACGTTGTGGATAGCATGGAATTTAGAGCGTATGCCGAATTTATACAACGTATAAACCAGCATCTAGACACAGATAAATCTCTGCTGATCGTTTGACGTCTTCGACGCTAGGTTTCTAATTATTTTAATATTTCAACCTCAGGATCCTCATGCCCGAATCGTTTTCCGTAGATAATCTTGCTGAATCCGTTGGTAAAATCCTAGCAGTGGCCGGTAGTGTCAGTTTTACTGCTTCAATAATCTATGACTTGGGGTTTTACCATAGACTCGGACTATCCTTTTTGGATGTGCCTTCGGTACTATCCGATCATGTTCGTAGCGGACTTCTATGGTTCCCTATGGTTATTACGATTCTAGGTTGTGGCTTATTTTTTGAGATGCTGTGCCAGAGACTTGAACAGGGAATGACTGAACAAGAAATACTTCAATCCACTTCGAATCCTGCGCGCACAAAAACGATGCGGAATAAACCTTTGCGATTTATCGGCTATATTTCAATTCTTCAAATTATCTTATATTTTCTAATCGGCGAACCTTTATTTACTTTAAATCCATATATGTTCAGTATAGCTTGGATTGTATTCAGCATTTGGGCCCAAGATCACCCAAGATTAATTGTCCGTCGTCCATTTGTAGTACGTTTTTTAGCAACTCTGCTTCCAGCAATTGCAATCTTGTTTTATCTTACTGGTAACACTGAAGCAGCACGTCTATTCGATAAGTCTGCACCTACCACGCAATTAACAAATAGTTCAGATGCTGTTGAATCAGTTGTCCTGCTACGCCAATTAGACAAAGGTATTTTGGTTCGAACAAGCAATGGCTCAATTACCTTCAATCCATGGGAGGAGGTCAAGAAGATCGAAAGCCCGGGCAAGTACAACTCTACCCATGGTATTCTTTGCTCAAGATTTTCAATAATATGTCCCTCAGTTCGGTAGGATGGGCGCGCTTTTTATGCCCATGCGAAATTAAAAAGTTGGCCACCCTATTTGAATGTCGCATATGGGTCGACAATACTCAGTCAGCGCTTTAAGGCGGATAACCTGTAACGCTGTAAATTGGATTATTCTGTAGGATGGATTCGCCGCTAGGCAATCCACCACAACTGCGGCAAACTATTATCGACATTGTACGTCGCCTAAAGCGCCTACTTTTGGTGATTGGCGGTTTGCTCACGCGAAACCGCCCTACGCTTACATACAAACGTGACAATATAGAAACTTTTATATGGCGAAAATGGGAGCCAGAATATGAGCAAAATAACCGCAACTGATACGCTTGAATTATCAATACCTGAAAGGATTCAATTGGTAGAAGACATCTGGGATACGATAACTGCAAAAGCCTCTTCTATCGAATTGTCCGACGAGGAAAAAAGCATAATTGATGCACGGCTGGAAAAGTATCACCAGAATCCTGAATCCGGCTCGCCGTGGGAAGACGTCTATAAAAGAATCGCGAGCAAGCAGTGAAATATTCGGTCATTGTAAGCCCCGAGGCTGAAAATGATTTAAAGGAGATATTTTCTTGGTATGAGGACGCCAGGATAGGCTTGGGATATGACTTTCTCTTGCAAGTTGACGCGGGACTCAACTTTATCAAGAGAAATCCTGAAATCCACCCGATTGAATACAAAGGAACAAGAAAACATATTATCAAAAGATTTCCATACAAAATCGTCTACTTTGTTAAGGAAGAAAAGATAATAATCCTTGCGGCGCTTCACGGTAAAAGAAGCTTTGGGCTACTGAAAAACAGGGTAGACAACGTTTAACAAGTTGCGGTTCCCAACTTAATCCGCCTCCGTTTAAACTCGTCGCATTACTCTGGTATCGTAACTACAAGACAATATCCTTAAAGGAGAAAACCATGCAAACCGCTAAACAAGCCGCAAAGCAGATTATTGATCGTGTTTCTGACCAGGCAACATGGGATGACATCATGTATGAGCTGTATGTCAGACAGAAAATTGAGAAAGGACTGAGCGCTGTTGATGAAGGCCGCGTAATATCCAGTGAGGAGGCTAAAAAACGTCTCTTGGGCAATGAAGGTTAACTGGACAGAACCGGCATTAGAGGATTTAGAAGCGATTCAAGCTTATATCGCCAAAGACTCCAGCTTTTATGCCCGCCAATTTATTGAGCGTATTTTTGATGCCGCAACAAAACTGGAATCTTTTCCCGAGATAGGCCGGCGAGTACAGGAAGCCGAAGAAAGAACCGATATTCGGGAATTGATTTTTCAAGGCTACCGCATTATCTATCTGATCCAGCCAGAGCAGATCACTATTATCGCCGTCATTCATGGCAGTCGGGATTTAGCCGGAATGGAAGGTAAGCCTTGGTAGTTCTGTAGGCCGGACAAACAAAAAATGCCAACATTTAAGCCCATGCTTTCAATCCTGCTAACCTACTTCCTGCTCCTGCTGATCGTTTTTCTATTCCAACGAAAAATGATCTATTTCCCCAATACGTATTCACTTGACCATCAGCAACTGTTGGCCGATCAAGCGGGCCTGAAACTCTGGCCGTCAACGGATAATTATCTAGGGCTGATCTCAAAAACACCCCAAACTGTCTCCAAGGGCACGGTCATCGTTTTCCACGGCAATGCAGGTTCTGCAACCAATCGGACTTATTATTTGGCTCCATTGGAAAAACTGGGTTACCGGGTCATCCTAGCCGAATATCCAGGCTATGGCGCAAGAAAAGGCGCACCATCGGAACAAACATTGATTTCGAATGGCATTCAAACCGCAACACAGGCATTGAACGATTTTGGAGGCCCTATTTTCCTGTGGGGCGAATCACTGGGCAGCGGTGTGGTCGGCGGCATTGTGCAAAGCGGGCAAATTCCGGTTAAGGGTATTGTTCTGGTCACGCCATTTAGCAGCTTGGCCGACGTAGCCCAACACCATTACTGGTTTTTTCTTGCCAAATGGCTAATCCGGGATAAATTCGACAATATTAAGAACCTGCAAAACTACTCTGGAAACACGGCGGTTTTGCTGGCGGAACAAGATGAAATCATTCCCAATAAATACAGTTTAAAGCTGTTCGAATCATTGCCCCATAAAAAGAAGCTCTGGGCATTCAAAGATGCGGGCCATAACACGCTGCCGCTATATCAAGATCTTCCATGGTGGCAAGAAGTTATGCAGTTTGTTAACGATTAGAAATGGTTCGAAGCTGCTTTTACAAATTATGGCGGAAGGCTGACTTGCTTTACGGGGATTTGATAAAAACGTGAAGATAACGGCACTCTAATAGATCGACACAATCGCCGATCTATTAGAGTTCATTCGATAACGGAATATTTATTTTAACGCGCTAAAAGTATAAACGTAGTCATTATGTTTCATCGGTGTATGACAAGCGAAACATTCTTTAGCTTTAGCCTCTTCATGCATGACCAGCTTTCCGGCTTCCCATCGACCGAATCCCCAGCCGCCGGTATTGGCGTACTTTGTACTGTCTTTAACCATTGCCTCGGCAGAAGCAAATTCACCGGGAACAATAGCTTGCGGCCAATTAGGATGCGTGCTTTCCTTCCATACTACCTTAGCTAAAATCGAACCATCCGGCCAAGGCTTGGTTTGATCTGCTCGTGCTGCCGCGATAGCGGTATCGTTACCTAAAATAGCCCGCAATGTTTTTTTATCTTCCCTATGCGAAACAGCTAACAAACGCCAGTCTATATATGCACCATGAATCGGTTTTGCCGAGCCTTCTGGAGATTTGGTTTCCGCCAAAACTGTTGTGGATAAACAAACAGCAGCCAGGAATACCCCCAGTTTACGATTGTGCGATTTTTTCATATACCTTTCCCTTCTAAATACGTTTTAAAAATTTGATCGTTTAGTTCCTTGGCAGCCGCATGAATAAGTCACCCGAAGAAATCAAAGCTCTGGTTGTTATACAGGAAAACGAGAGGATTAGTGCTTTGTCGATTAATCGGATAAGCATATGATATTTGACTGAATTAAATGCTCCATTCGGCATGAAGACTTCCCTGATAGCAAGAGATTATCGGGCAAAACGTGGAATACCCTTAATAGCTGTTTTTTCCATATGCACATATTCCAACCCGAGCAATGTTCCACCATCGGCAATACGCTCAACCCATATCACTTTTATCTCACCTTCCAACTCTAACCGCTCAAATTTAAATACGGTTATCTCTCCTGCTTTGACGGCTATAGATTCAGCAAGTTTAACCATTAATCCTTCCACTGAAACATTAACCGCATTAAACTCGTGATATTTACCATTGAGCAAGATTTCGCCCGGAGCCGTTATGTTTTTTCTATACACTTTTCTCTTGTACAGTTGATTATCGATATCATAGACAACGTTTTTAAATTCCAGTGCGAGCGACATATGATCATCGAACATATCAACCCTGACTACCTCAGCTTCACCAGCCAAGCGCATTTCAGGAAGATACAAATCTACCATGGTCGATACTGACAGCATGTTAAAAATATCTTTGGCATCTTTTTTACCAAACTGATCGGACTTTAATTCTGCGAGCGCACCGGTTAATGAAACATCTTTAATGGTGATTTTCTGTTCTTCCCCGCCCATATAAATCAAACCGCGCGACATTAAGTTTTTTCGATAAGGCCGTTTCACATCTAAATTCATCTACTTTCCTCTCTGATTATCCATTTAGCTTGCTATTCAAATACCGTATAAAGCTATCCCTCGCAATTATAGTGTTTGTGTTATATTTTTTTCTTTGTATTGTAATTATTTTTATCGCCCATAAATAGCTGAATCCGACATAATTCACTGCATCATGAAAAAACCATTAACCCTGCTATTTTTATTCACTCTGGCGGCTTGCACAGCAATGCCGCCTAAAAATAGTGACAATATATGTTCTACTTTCAGGGAAAAAGAAGACTGGTATGATGACGCTAAAGACTCATTCGAGAAATGGGGTATACCCATCCCCATTCAAATGGCGATCATGCATCAGGAGTCGCACTTTGTAGCCGATGCACAACCGCCGCGCCCTTGGCTGCTGGGATTTATTCCCTTGCCTCGGGACAGTAGCGCCTACGGCTACGCCCAAGCCAAGGATGAAACGTGGGACAGCTATCAGGATAAGGCAGGCAGTTGGGGTGCGGATCGCGATGAGTTTGCCGATGCCACGGATTTTATCGGCTGGTACTGCGACGTCAGCCACACCCGGTTAGGCATATCTAAGTTCGATACCAGAAATTTATACCTCGCCTATCATGAAGGACACGGCGGCTATCAGCGCAAAAGTTATTTGCAAAAAGCGGGATTAGTCCAAATTGCCGACAAAGTGGCCAGACGCGCCAAACTGTTTCAAAGCCAATTGCAGGAATGTAAAGGCGATTTAGAAAACAAAGGCTGGTTTTTTTGATAAACTATAGGTTTCACATTAACAATATAGGATAAGTCGTGAGAAAAATTCAAACTCAAGCTCTTTCAATCGTCGCCGTTCTTATTATAGGATTTACCATGTTCTCAATGGCCAATGCCACCACTCCCGAGGAAAATAAAGCCGCGGGCGTAGCCTTTCTTGCAGAAAACGCTAAAAAGCCCAATATCGTAACTACCGCCAGCGGTTTGCAATACGAAGTATTAACACCCGGAACCGGCGCTACCTCACCTTCGGCCACTGATAACGTTACCGTGCATTACAAAGGCACAACTATCGATGGTAAAGAGTTCGACAGCTCTTACAGCCGGGGCGAACCAGCCACATTCCCGTTAAACAGGGTCATCGCCGGATGGACTGAAGGCGTACAATTAATGAAAGAAGGCGCCAAATACCGCTTTTTCATTCCGTCGGAACTCGCTTATGGCGAACAAGGCGCAGGCCGTGCAATCGGCCCGAATGCCGCATTAATCTTTGATGTTGAGCTAATCAAGATTCAGTAAAACAGGTAAAAGGCACAAGGTTAAAGGCGCCA
This sequence comes from Methylobacter sp., assembly GCF_004322395.1. Classification (GTDB taxonomy): domain Bacteria; phylum Pseudomonadota; class Gammaproteobacteria; order Methylococcales; family Methylomonadaceae; genus Methylobacter_A. Next base: position 5,304 of record NZ_SCTW01000122.1, on the reverse strand, counting down.
GGCCGACAAGCCTTGCGCCTTTCGTTTTTTCCATCTTGTACCTTGCATCTTGCACCTTTTGCCTAAGCTCTTATGCCTATCTACCAACTATTCGCTACAACGCCTAAGGCGATGGAAACCATCCTTACCGATGAACTCCAAGCCCTCGGCGTAAACAACATCAAAGCCACCATGGCCGGCGTCGCTTTTCAGGGGAACTTGGAAACCGCTTACCGAGCCTGCCTGTGGTCAAGAACAGCGAATCGGATTTTACTGGTGTTGAGCTCTTTTGAAGTAAAAACCCAGGAAGACCTTTATAAGGGTGTACAAAAAATCGACTGGTTTGAGCACATTAATTCTGAAGACAGCTTTGCCGTCTCGTTCAGTGCGAAAAACTCAGCGGCGATTAGCAATACCCACTTTGGCGCATTAAAAGTCAAGGACGCGATAGTCGATCAGATGCGGGCAAGATTTCAAATTCGGCCCAGCATCAATACCGAGCAGCCCAATATCCGCATCAACGTTTATTTGAACGGCGAAACTGCCCAGCTCAGTCTGGACCTTTCCGGCGAAAGCCTGCATCGTCGCGGTTATCGGGATGTCAGCATCAAAGCCCCTATGAAAGAAAACTTGGCGGCCGCGATGTTACTGCGTAGCGGCTGGCCGCAAATCGCAAAGCAACAGGGCTCATTACTAGACCCGATGTGCGGCTCAGGCACGCTGTTATTAGAAGGTGCAATGATTGCCGCAGATTATGCGCCGGGCTTACTACGCGATTATTTCGGCTTTACCGGCTGGAAAAAACACGATGCCGAATGCTGGAAGGGTTTACGTGCGGAAGCCGAACAACGCAAAAAAATCGGCTTGGCTAAACTGCCGGTTATCGTGGGTTTCGATCAAAATCGTCATACCGTCAACACCGCTTTAGCGCATATCGCTAATGCCGGTCTGCAAAATAAAATCCATGTCGAGCGCCGCGATATTGAAGACGCGGAACCGGCCGAAAGCTGGAAACCCGGCCTGTTAATCTGTAATCCTCCTTATGGCGAACGCTTGGGCGACGAGCAGGAAACAGCCGAGCTATACAAAAGATTCGGCGAATCACTTAAGACGCATTTTATCGGCTGGAAAGCCGCGATGATCATCAGCAACCCGGAACTCGGCTTTCGCTTGGGCATACGCTCGCAAAAGCCGATCACCCTGTTCAACGGCGCCCTTGAATGCAAACTGTTACGGATGGAAATTGAGGAACGCAATTTCTTCGTCCCTAAAGCTAAAACTCAGGAAGATCGTATTGCTCAGGCAGTTGAGCTCAGCAAAATACCGCAACCTGAGACTGTTGGCGTCAATATGCCTGATCGTCAGGATGCAGGCAAAGAGCATGAGACCGTTGGTGCCGAAATGTTCAGTAACCGGCTCAAAAAGAACCTGAAAAAACTATCCAATTGGGCCAAGCAAAACCGTATTACCTGCTACCGGGTCTATGATGCCGACCTGCCGGAATACGCGGTCGCGGTCGATATTTATCGGGGAGAAGCTTACCGCTCCCAGCTCACGCCCCTCGCCTACATCCCTGTAGGCGAGCAAACCTGGGTCAATGTACAGGAATACGAGCCGCCCAAAAGCATCGATCAACACAAAGCCGATCAACGGTTGGCTGGGGTATTGGCTGAAATACCGCGAGTGCTTGGCGTCAATCCCGATCAGGTTTTCCTGAAAATACGTCGCAAACAAAAAAGCACCGACCAGTACGAAAAATACGGTGATCAAAGACATTTCCATATTATTGAAGAAGGCGGCTGCAAGTTGCTGGTGAATTTTGAAGATTATCTGGACACCGGACTATTCCTCGATCACCGGCCAATTCGAATGCTAATTCAGAAACAAGCCAAAGATAAACGCTTTTTAAACCTGTTCGCCTATACCGGCAGCGCGACGGTACATGCGGCAATCGGTGGCGCCAAATCAACGACAACAGTCGACATGTCCAACACCTATATCAACTGGGCAAAAAAGAACATGGCGCTGAATATCGATCAGGGCGAGCATGAGTTTATACAAGCTGACTGCCTGGAATGGTTAGCCACCGAAACACAGCTGGGTAACAGGCACTATGATTTGATTTTCCTCGATCCGCCCACTTTTTCCAATTCGAAACGGATGGACGAGGTATTCGATATACAAAACGACCATGTGCAGCTCATTAATAACGCAATTTCCTTGCTGTCGCCGGGAGGTATCCTATACTTTTCCACTAACTTCAGACGTTTTAAAATCGACAAGCAAGCATTGTCCGACTTAATTGTAGAAGACATCAGCGCGGCAACGATTCCTGAAGATTTTGCCCGCAACCCAAAAATCCATTATTGCTGGAGAATTCAAGAGTGATACGTAAAGTTAAAATCCTGGTTTCCGGTCGAGTTCAAGGCGTTTACTTTCGTCTTTTCACCCAGAACAAAGCCAAACATTTTTCTATAAAAGGCAGCGCCAAAAACCTCCCTGATGGCCGCGTCGAAATCATCGCCGAGGCTGAAAGCATAGCGATTGAAAAATTCATCAAATGGTGCCACAAAGGTCCTATAACCGCCCGAGTCGATCATGTGGAAATCATCGAACTTCAACATGATGAGGCATTAACATCTTTTGAAATAAAATAAATATAAGGTTTAAGGTTCAAAACGATTGCCTTCCTTTACCGAAAGATAATGAATCAGCCGGTCATGACCGAAACGACGGTCATGTTCGGCAATGATCTGCCCTTCGGGACCATGTGTATACGCTCTGCGGTTAAACATACCGAAACCACCGTATTCGCCCATTGGGCCGACACACGGTTGCGATTACGGTCAATGCGTATCAGACAACATTGTGAAACGCGCCGTATCTCTTCCACGTAGCCATCAAAACTTGCCTTGATCGGCATGAGCAGCGGTTATTCTTCAGCAAAATACTCGGCAATGGTGCGTGAGGACTGTTCAGAATGTAGGCGCCCTGCCAATTCACGGCAACGCATCGCCAACCAGGCATTAAGGGCGGCAAAGTCTTCAAACTTGGCCATCGGGGTAAGCAGCCACTCACGAATATTGCCGACTTGGTTTTCCACCTGGCCTTTTTCCCAGCCTGATTCCGGTGTACACGCAACCGGCTCGAAGAGATAGTGATTGGCTAAAGCCAGAAAACGCCGATTGAAGCGCCGTTCTTTACCGACGAAGTCGCGTCAACGACGGTCTTCAGGTTGTCGTACACCATGCGCTTAGGGACTCCACCGAAGACAGCGAAAGCTTTGCTATGCGCATCCAGCACCATTTCCTGAGTTTCACGCGGATAGGCCACCACGAACATCTGGCGGCTGTAAGCCAAGCGGAAGTGGGCCACTTTAATAGTCTACACCACGCCTCCCAACAGCACCGTTTCCTGACTCCAATCAAACTGGGGCACGCCTCACCCGCAGGAAAGGCTAACGGCACAAAGACTTGTTTGACAGTGGGACTACCGGCTCGCTGTTTCTTCCATCGCTTCACGTGACGCTGTATGACTTGTATAAGAGCCCAGGTATTCCTCCACCTGGAGACATTCATATAAGGAAAATGAGTTTCTTGTTCAAGCCAGGCTTCTAGCTGCTCGTGAAAAGAGCCCAACTTCGGATGGGGGTGGTTTTGACGCTGATAAACAGGCTCTTCAATCGTCTTGAGATGTTTACGGAAGTGGGGCGGGACAGATTAAAGGTACTCGACAGAGACGTGATGATCTCTTTGTCGACATGAAAGCGCCGTCTGATTTCGGCAATAACGTCCATTGCTAACACTCCAGGATTCTCCGGTAAAAAACCGGACATTAAATAACCTGGGGTGGACTTTTCAACGCTCTTTTCCCCAGGACCCTGGAAAGTTTTGCACGCTTTTCAACACGATTTCGAACTACAACTGCTGCTTTGTTTTGTAAGATCGTGCTGTGCGCTCTTTCTTCAAAAAGAGGAAAAGGGGACAAACGAAAAACAATGGCCAGTTCGACTTACTGACAGACATTAAAAAACCGTAGCTCCGAAAAGAGCTACGGTTTGTTTGTACGCAATTAGATAGGTGTTACTTCTTCTGCTTGCGGACCTTTTTGTCCTTGAGTAACAGTAAACTGTACTTTTTGCCCTTCATCGAGAGATTTAAAGCCTGAACTGTTAATGTTACGGAAATGAACAAAAACATCGGGGCCATTTTCTTGTTGAATGAAACCGAAGCCTTTTTCAGCGTTAAACCATTTAACTGTACCTGTAGTCATTTAATTGTAATCCTATTTTAGTAATTAATAGCTTTATAAAAGCTGGTGAAGCTGGGAAATTAGAGAATTACTTAATGATAACAGGACGAACAATTACATGAAGAACTTCGTAAAGATAAGCATAACGGTAAAACTATTTCGAGCTGAGGATATTCTATAGTTGCAAACTGGCAATGTCAATCCCTAGCCTCTTCCAATACTAAATGAGTCTGAAAGAGCCACGTATTTCTAACGGAAAATGAGTCTGACAAACGCTTAAATCTCGTTCATGATAAAAGGATGAAACCTATCATGAACATAAACGACCTCAACACCCTAGAACAACTGGAACAGTTCTTAACCGGCAGCCAAGCCGTCGCCTTCCTGATTGCCAGCAGCACGGACAAGGCTACCAAAGCATACGGCGCACGCTGGTTAAATTCAAATCCCCATCGCTGGATAAACGCTCCAAAGGCATCTTGGTACGCTTTCTGGTTAAAACCACCGGCTATTCGGCAACAGATCACTCGGTTGATCAAGCAAGTACCGCGGCACCAGCAAGATTGAGCAGCAACAGCGCGTTTATCAGGGCTTTGAGCGGCCTGTATACAGCAGAAGATATTCACTTGCTGGCTACCCTGGATGAACGGCATAACACCCTTAGGGCCTGCCACGAAAAAACTTTGCGAACGCGCTCATACACTCTTAAACAAAACCAATACCAACGCTTGGCGGGCATATCCGTTGCGCATTTGTACAATCTCAGGAAATCACAGCCTTATCTACGGTAACACTATACCTTTGAAAAAACACGCTCAAAAATCGCGCTGATTGGAGAAAGAAAAAAGCCGCGAGCCAACTTTTATACGCATTGATACGATTCATCAGGGCGACCAAGATAAACAAAAAGGCGTCTATCACATCAATGCCGTGGATGAAGTGACTCAATTTGAGGTGATGTGTACCGTTGAAAAAATCAGCGAGCACTATTTGATACCGGCGATTGACCAACGTCTGAATTGCTTTCCTTTTGTTATCAAAGGCTTTCATTCAGATAACGGTTCGGAATACATT
>NZ_SCTW01000121.1 GCF_004322395.1 Methylobacter sp. | reverse complement strand
TCAGGCTTGGGTTTTTTTTTGCCCGGGATTTAGGCTGAACCGACATATAATCAGAAAAGAATTTGCACAGGAATGTGTAAAATTATAGCCAGTCAAAGTTGGCAGTTCATAGACTTATCACTTATTGTTTATTCGCAAAGTGATTGTGTCGCAATAAATGCTAAAGCCAAATTGGCACATAGCTGATTTATTAAATTTTCATTAATTTAACCATTTGATTATTAATGGAAATAATTTTTTGTATAAAAAAACTACAATCTAACAAAAAGGCAGGTTTTATCGAATCTGAACAATGTTATTTATATTTTGTTCACAGAGTTATACACAGAAATTGTGGAAAAGATTGCATGTGCTTGATTATTAAATCAGATTGCTGAGTTTACTGAAAGCTCAAAAATCAAAATAAGCTTAATCAATTCTATTGGCTGGAGTGCTTTTATTGAAAATGCAACTGACAACTACCCGGATTCAAAGAATAAAACGCCGTTGGACTTGGACAATAGGGCCTTTAATGGCAAAGTTTACGCATGGAAAATAACCATTTTAATCCGGCTCAGACCGATTTACTAAAAGGCGTAAACTTGATCGAGGCCAGCGCCGGAACGGGTAAAACCTATACCATTGCGATGTTGGTTTTACGTTTTGTGGTTGAGCGAGGTATCGCAATCGAGAAATTGCTGGTGGTTACCTTTACCAAGGCTGCGACCGAAGAGCTTAAAGATCGCATCCGTTCCAGGCTGGTTGAAGCCAGGCAGGCTTTGGAAGGCTCCGTTCGACAAGCTCAGGGCAGGCCCATTCGACAGGCTCAGGGCAGGCCTACTGAAAACATCGACAGTAATATTGCCAGCTGGTTGGCTAACTTGGACATGGTCCCAGAGCTGGTCAGGCAGCGTCTGAATTTGGCGCTGTTGGATATAGATCAGGCCGGTATTTTTACCATTCACGGCTTTTGCCAACATGTCTTAAAAGAGCATGCGTTGGAAAGCGGGCAATTATTCGACGCAGAGTTAACCAGCGATTTAGCAGATATTAAACAAGCTTGTGTAGATGATTTTTGGCGCAAGCAGATATATCAACGTTCGGCTTGGGAAGCCGCAGTATTAACGGCGGACTTTAAAACGCCGGATGCGCTGCTTGCCAGCGTTGCCGGATTCCCTAGTAATAATGGACTCAGCGTTTATCCGGATTGCGAAAGCCTAGATGTTGCTTTAAAAAATCTTCAGCAGCAGGCGGATTCAGCGAAAAAGCAATTGGATAAATGTGTAACCGTTCTGCGCAATTGTTTTGTCGATGAAAAATTCAAAGCCAGTTACACCGAGACTTTTGAGTTTTATTGTACAGAACTCAGCAATTGGTTAGATGGCAAAACCAACCAGATACCTGCTTTAGAGGCACTCGCATTATTGACTAAAAACAGCCTGATGGATGCCTTAAACGGCAACAAATTCAGAAGTAATAAAATCCAATCCGGCCAAGAACGCAAGCTTGAATATTTAGCCGAATTAGCAATCGATACTACGGCCTTCGATCAGTTGGAGGCTGCATTCAAGCAAATCACTCTGGTATTACGAATAACCTTGCTGGACAGTTTGCGCGAGGAGCTGGATAAGCGTTTGCAGCGGCTTAATGTAATGTCATTCGACGATTTAATCAGTCGTTTAGCTGATGCATTGCACAGCGAAAAAGGCGCACTACTGACATCTGAATTGCAACAGCGTTTTGAAGTTGCGCTGATTGATGAGTTCCAAGATACCGATGACAGTCAGTGGTTTATTTTTTCCAGCATTTTCGCCGCTCCCAGCCAATATTTATATTTAATCGGCGATCCCAAACAGGCGATATATAAATTTCGCGGCGCAGATATTCACTCGTATTTGAGCGCGCAAAAACAAGCAGAACATCAATTTACGTTAGACAAAAACTGGCGATCGCATCCGGATTTGGTCGAAGCCGTGAATGCCTTGTTTCAAAGAGACCGGGCATTTTTGTTGGATGGCCTGGAGTTTATCAATGTTACGCCCGGCTTTTCGGCAAATAATGGCGCATTGCACTATGCAGGACAGGCTGCGGCACCGATGGTGCTGTGGCAGTTACCGGAAAGCGACAGCAAAGCGGGATATTGGACGGGAGGAAAGGCGGCGGATGAGCTCAGGATAGCTGTTGTCAATGAAATCGTTGAACTGCTGATCGGCGAATACAGTTTGCAACCTATGAACCGGAGCTTGCAGCCTAAAGACATCGCCATTTTAGTCAGAACTAACACCCAGGCCAGAGAGTATCAAGCGGCATTGCGTCTGGCTGGGGTGCCTTCTGTGTTAAACAGCACAGAATCGGTTTTTGCTTCGCAAGAAGCGGTCGACTTATACACTCTGTTGCAAGCCGTGGCTCATCCTGGCGATAGCGGATTGCTCAAGCAGGCCTTGACGGTGGATTGGTTCGATCTGGATGGTCAAACGCTGTATCGACTGATCAATAATGAAATTGAGTTGGATGGCTGGATATCGCGCTTTCTCGGTTATTTTCAGGATTGGCAGCAAACCGGATTGATGGCGATGATGCAGCGTTTGCTGACCCAGGAAAAAATCAGGGCCAATATATCGAAAACGCTGATGGCGGAAAGACAGCTCACTAACTTGTATCATCTTATCGAGCTGGTCCAGCAAGCTGCGGTTGATGAACATTTGGGCATAAATAAAACTTTGGATTGGTTACGTAGCGAAATGACCAAATCGGGCAGTGCGGAAGATCAGCAGTTGCGTCTTGAAAGCGACGATGACGCGGTTAAAATCGTTACCATGCATCGCTCCAAAGGGCTGGAGTACTCCATTGTATTTTGCCCTTACCTCTGGCAGCGCAGCAACCGGTTAAACAGTGAAAATTTGATGATCAAATGTCACGAGCAAGGTCGGACGGTCATCGATCTGGGCTCGGAAGATTTTGAACGTCGGCGCGAACTGGCATTAAACGAAGAGCTGGCCGAAGATTTGCGGGTATTTTACGTGGCAGTTACCCGCGCCAAATACCGTTGTTATATTGCTTGGGCCGATGTGCGCTCAGAAAATAAGCCAAATGACTCCGCGATGGCTTGGCTGCTTGAACTCGCGGACGCTGGTTTTTCCGGGCAACAAGCAAAATTGCAAGCCTTTCAAGATAAAGCCGCATACCGGTTGCTGGATGTGCCGGGTGAGTTAAATGGAAGCTATCAAAAAGCAATTGCGCAGACAAACTTGCAGACAAAAAAACGCAAAAGATCACTGTACACGAACTGGCAAATGAGCAGTTATACGGCTTTGTCGGCATTAAGCATTCATGATGAGCCGGAGTTGCCGGAAGACAAAGCAGGAGAACAGGCGATCATCGCCGAGCCCGGCAGTATAGCAATGGAATTGCCGAGGGGGGCTCACACAGGTAATGTCGTGCATGATCTGCTGGAAAACATTGCATTCAGCTATTTATCTCAGCGCAAGGATATTGCTACGCAACGGGACAAAGCTTGTCAGCGTTACGGCTTGAAACTGGAACGGCCGGAAATACTTGATGAATTGTTACAAGCAGTGGTTGCAACGCCACTATCTGAAGCCGATGCCAATTTTTGCTTAATGAATCTGCCGGAAAATCAGTGCTTAAAGGAAATGGCGTTTTATTTATCGATGCAAACCATCGATGCTGCCCGGATTAACGATATTTTGTGCGATACCCCCGCTTTTCAGCCCTTGACCGCCAAGCAAATGTGCGGCTATCTAACCGGATTTATCGATCTTGTCTGCGCGTTTCCAAGTTCGGCAACGAACCGCTATTATGTGATGGATTATAAAACCAACAGCTTGCAAGATTACACCCCAGACAGCTTAACCCATGCGATGCGCGAACATAATTACGGCCTGCAATACTGGATTTACACGGTCGTGCTGCACCGTTATTTGCAAACGCGCTTGCCGGATTACGACTATGAAACGCATTTCGGCGGCGTGCGCTATCTGTTCGTGCGCGGCATGCAGCCGGATCAACCGATGAGCGGGGTTTATCAGGACAGGCCGGACTTGGAGCGGGTTGAAGCATTGGCGGCATTGTTTGGAGGGAGGCCGTGATAGATGGGCTGGACGCAGAATCACAAACCGAACAAAGATTATTCAGCCGCCTGAATATAGCTTTTGCCCGTTTCCTTAGTCAGCACACCAGCTTCGATTCCATACAAAAACAGGCTTTCGAAGCTATCGTAATGGCAGTCTCTTACGAACAAAACCAGGGCCATAGTTGCATTCAAATAGACGATGAAGCACGGACATTGCTGTTTGCTTCCGGGCTGGTAGAGACAGACCTTAAAAGCCAGGCAAATCCCCTGCCTTTGGTTATCGAGCAGAACCGCCTGTACCTGCACCGTTATTGGAATTATGAAAACCGGCTGGCGATGCAAATCAAGGCAATGGCTCAGGTTGCACATCCGGTAGAACAACTCGATGCGATGCTGGACCGTTATTTTGCTGCGAGTGAAGAAACCGACGACCAGCGCGAGGCGGCGAAAATGGCAGTCCGGCAGTCGTTCAGCATTATTACCGGCGGACCGGGAACCGGCAAAACATTTACAGTCGTTAAAATTCTGGCCTTATTGCAGGAGCTGGCAGAACAACCGCTGCATATTGCTTTGGCGGCACCGACTGGAAAAGCCGCCATGCGTCTTCAGGAATCGATAGGTTTTAGCAAAGCGAAACTGCCGTGTTCGGATACGATCAAAAGCCGCATCCCGGAAACAGTGACTACCTTGCATCGCCTGCTGGGCGCAATGCCGCCTTCCCCGTATTTTCGGCATCATGCCGACAAACCGCTGGTATACGATCTGGTTGTGGTCGACGAAGCGTCCATGGTCGATCTGGCCTTGATGAGCAAACTGCTAGATGCGTTAAAACCCGGTGCATGCCTGATCTTGCTGGGCGATAAGGATCAACTGGCATCGGTCGAATCCGGCGCGGTGCTGGCTGATTTAGCCGCCGCAGAAACCTTGCAAAACAACGTCTACACGTTAAAAAAATCGCACCGTTTCGGTGGCGCAATAAAAGAGCTGGCCGAGGCGGTCAACCTCCAACAGGATGAACTCGCCTGGCAAATTTTATCCGGCGGAGGCGACGGCACAGTGCAATTTCTTGATACTGATTTAATCGGTTATGTAGCAGCGCAGCAAGCCGAGTATTTGCAGTTGATAAAGGCCGGAGCCGAATTTGAACGGATTTATCAGGCATTTAGCCGTTTTCAAGTGTTGTGTTCCAACCGGCAGGGGAAAAACAGCGTTGCCGACATCAATTACCGGGTTGAACAAAAATTGGCCGAGCAACAGCGGATTGATTTGTCCGGCTTATGGTATCCGGGTCGGCCAGTCATAGTCACGCAAAACAACCCGGCTCTGAATCTTTATAATGGCGATATTGGTATTTGCATGGTGGATAATGTAGGGGCAGGCCTTGAGCATGACCAACCAGGGCAACCACAAGGGACTGCCCCTACCGGAAAACTGATGGTGTTTTTCCAGCGTCCCGACGGCAGTGTCAAAAAATACCTGCCAGCCCGCGTGCCGCATTGTGAAACCGTTTTTGCGATGACGATACATAAAAGCCAGGGCTCTGAATTCGAGGAAGTGTTAATCGTGCTACCCGAAGCCATTAATCCTGTGTTAACCAAAGAATTGTTGTACACAGCAATTACCCGAGCCAAAGAAAGTATCAAACTGGTTGCCAGGGAGGCTGTCTTTATCGCGACAGTCAAGCAAAAAATAGAGAGAGTTACTGGGTTGGTTGATAAATTTAAGATTTGAAATGGATGCTTTTTCCACCACGAAGACAAGAAGAATAACGCCGAAAGTAGAGTGTTATCATTCCACGTTAATCTAAAAATAATCTTGGTTGTTATTATTAGGGCGCTAATATTCGCGCTGAGTCCGCAGCTTGGGATAATGTGCGAATCTCAGCCTACATGTGTTTTAAAACGAGGTCGGTTTGATGAGCAAGATTTGCATGACTGATTTTTATCCCATTATTCTGCTTGCGGATGACGCGCCTGAACTGCCGGAGCAACAAGGCAATAAAACGAAATATTGGCTACATATTGATAATCGGCTTTTTTTATTTAAAATTGGTCGGCCGAATACTGGCGAAAACTGGGCAGAAAAAGTTGCTTGTGAGTTATGTACATTATTAGGTTTGCCTCATGCCCATTATGAGCTTGCTGTATGGATGAACCAAAAAGGGATTCTCTCTGAAACGATTGTTCCGCCTGATGGTCGCTTGGTGATGGGTAATGAATTGTTAGCAGAAATTCACAGTACCTATCCAGAACAGCAACGATATAAAGTACAGGATCATACTTTTGGTCGAATTGTTGCTCTATTGAATAGCCCGGATATTTTATTGCCTATGAACTGGCAACCGCCAAGCGATGTCATACAAAATGCGGTTGATGTATTTTTGGGGTATTTATTACTGGATACATGGATTGCTAATCAAGATCGGCATCATGAAAACTGGGCCGTAATACGCCACGGTGAAATTTATTTAGCTCCGACGTACGATCATGCGGCTTCGATGGGACAAAATGAAAGTGATACCAAACGCAAAGAGCTGTTAACAACACGCAACCAAGAACGGCATATCAGCAGTTATATAGAAAAAGCCCGTTCAGCGATTTATTTAAATAAATCAGAGCAAAAGCCATTACATACTTTGAATGTTTTTTGGCAATTTGCGGCTAAAAGACCCGAATCGGCAAAACTATGGTTACAAAGATTGGGCGACATCTCACCTGAACAGTGTCAAAATGTCTTTAACAAAATACCGTCGTCTGAAATCAGCGAAACGGCAATTGAATTCGCTATGAAATTATTAGAATTAAATCAAAAAAGATTACTGGAGATAAAACCATGAAGGCTCTTTATGTCGCTTGGCAAGACCCAGAGACGCGTCTTTGGCATACTGTGGGGCAATTGACACGGGAAAACGGTTTATACAGATTTGCCTATACCCAAGGCGCGTTAGCGTCACCACGTTTTAAATATTTGGGCAGGATGTTGGATTTACATAAAAACTACTATTCTCATGAATTATTTCCGCTATTCGCCAATCGTGTGCTAAATAGTTCGCGCCCGGAATATCCTGATTATGTACGTTGGTTAGCCATGAATCCTGCTACAGAAAATGACCCCATGCAATTGCTGGCTCGTTCCGGCGGGATTCGAGCGACCGATGAATTATGCGTTTATCCCCATCCTGAAATCAACGATCAAGGAGAAATGGAATTATTTTTTCTCAGTCACGGCTTGCGTCATCTTGAGCCAGCCAGCTTAGATCGTATCGAACGATTGCAAAGCGGCGACCATATTGTATTAAAGTGTGAAGATAGCAACGAACATGATCGTTTTGCTTTAGTGTTGGAAACCGAAGAGGCTATCAAAATTGGGTATTGTCCGCGTTATTTAAATCGGGATATGCGTAGAGTTATGGAAAAAACTACAGTACAACTAACTGTAGAGTGTTTAAACCATGATGCACCAGTTCAATTTCGTTTGCTGTGTAAGGCCATTTTTAAGCTGCCGCAAGGATTTCAGTTGTTTACGGGGGATGAATATCAGCTTTTAGATAGTGAAGTGGCTGCAGCCTGATCTTCGAAGTTTAATGTGCGATACAATATTAAACAATTACGAACAAGCTGTTGAATTACTGGATAGCCTAATTGACGTAGTCGGCGAAAACGAAAATCATCCTTTAGCTTCATTAATGGAATTAGTGAGTGTTTTAATTGAACAATACGAGGAAACTCATATTCCTGAAATTACGGATAGGTATAAGGGCTTAAGTTAAGGCAGTGCGCCGGAAACGCCTGTTCCCGCTGCTGCTCGAACTGGCTTATTCCGGCCTACCACCCAACTTCAACTTCTTATTCTTTCATCTTCTTTTCCAATTCTTTCTGGGTCAAATGCCGTACATCTTCGCCTTTGACCATATAAACCAGGTGCTCGCAGATGTTACAGGCATGGTCGCCGATTCTTTCCAGCGAGCGGGCGATCCACAGCACATCCAACATCCGGGTAATATTTCTCGGATCTTCCATCATCTTTGTAATCAGTTGCCGGATGATACTGCCGTATTCACGGTCGACATTTTCATCCAAGCCAGTGATGGTGACTACGTCTTCAATATTCATCCTCGCGAAGACGTCCAGTGCGCCGTGCAGCATTTCCTGAACCAATTCGGCCATATGCTCCAGCTCATAATATTGGTCATGCTTACTATTGTCGCCGCCGGATAACTGTATCGCCATTTCGGCGATACGCTCGGCCATGTCACCGACGCGCTCCAGCTCATTAATAACCTTCATTACCGTAATCAACAATCTTAAATCGAACGCCGCAGGCTGCCTTAGCGCTAAAATCTGCATACATTCCTGATCGATAGCCATTTCCAATGCATCGACCTGATTGTCCTGCTTGATGACCAACTCGGCCATTTCCAGGTCTCCGGTCGAAAAGGCCGTTACCGCCAGCTCGATCTGCTGCTCAACCAGCCCGCCCATGGTTAAGACTTTGTTACGCACATCCTCCAGTTCTTTATTAAACTGGCCCGATATATGGTGTCCTATTTTGCTATTGTCCATTATTTGCTCCTGATTAGCCGTACCGACCGGTAATGTAATCTTCGGTCTGTTTTTTTCTAGGATTGGTAAACAACTCGCTGGTCGTGCCCATCTCAATCAATTCGCCCATAAACATAAACGCGGTGTAGTCTGAAACCCGCGCCGCTTGCTGCATATTGTGCGTTACGATAACTATAGTGTACTTTTCTTTAAGCTCGTTGATCAGTTCTTCAATTTTTAAGGTTGAAATAGGGTCCAGCGCCGACGCGGGTTCATCCAGCAACAGCACTTCAGGTTCTATCGCAATCGCCCTGGCAATTACCAGACGCTGCTGCTGTCCGCCTGACAGGCCTAAAGCATTATCGTTCAGACGGTCTTTAACTTCATCCCAAAGCGCTGCCCCGCGTAACGCGTTTTCAACCGTTTCCTCCAATATCCGCTTGTCGTTGATGCCCTGTATTCTAAGGCCGTAAGTGACATTCTCGAAAATGGACTTCGGGAAAGGGTTCGGCTTTTGAAACACCATGCCGACGCGTCTGCGTAACGCAGCCACATTGACGGTCTTGTCGTAAATATTTTCATTGTCCAGCAGCACCTTGCCTTCGATGGTGACATTGTCCACCAGATCGTTCATGCGGTTGATGCAGCGTAGCAGCGTTGATTTGCCGCAACCGCTGGGGCCGATATAGGCGGTTACCTTTTTTTTGGACATTTCCATGCTGACGTCATGCAAAGCCTGCTTTTGGGCATAGAAAAGATTTAAGTTTTCAACTTTGATGCAGGGCTCATTTGGCTCGCTCGATTTTTTCTGGCCTTGTAAAACTGAACTTACATCAATGGCATGTGTACGTGTGTGTTGTGCTGTCATTTCTTTAACCTTCCAGTGCCCGGTATTTTTCCCGCAAATGATTCCTGATTAAAATGGCCGATAAATTCAGCCCAACAATGACCAGTACTAACAATAATGATGTCGCATAAACCAAGGGTCTCGCCGCCTCGACATTGGGGCTTTGAAAGCCGACATCGTAGATATGAAATCCTAAATGCATAAATTTCCTGTCCAAATGCAAAAACGGGTAATTGCCGTCCAGCGGCAACGTGGGCGCAAGTTTAACCACACCGACCAGCATTAACGGAGCCACTTCGCCGGCCGCTCGCGCCACCGCCAGAATCAATCCGGTCATCATCGCCGGGCTGGCCATCGGCAATACCGTCAGCCATAAAGTTTCGAATTTGGTTGCACCCAAGGCTAGACTGCCTTCGCGGATAGACTTGGGGATACGCGCCAAACCTTCTTCGGTTGAAACAATAACCACCGGTAAAGTAAGCAGAGCAAGCGTGATGGATGCCCATACCAGACCGGGCGTACCGTAGACTGGCGCAGGGGCGGACTCTGGAAAGAACAGCCGGTCGATGTTGCCGCCCAGGATATAGACAAAAAAGCCCAGGCCGAATACCCCGTAAACAATAGAAGGAACGCCCGCCAGATTATTGACCGCAATCCTGATCAGGCGGGTGATGAAACCCTGTTTGGCATATTCGCGCAAATATACTGCCGCAATGACGCCAAACGGGGTCACGATAATCGACATCATGATCACCATCATCACCGTACCGAATATGGCCGGGAAAATTCCGCCTTCGGTATTGGCTTCGCGCGGTTCATCGCTTAAAAACTCAATCATCTTGATGCCGTAATGGCCGATTTTATCAAACAGGCTCATCGTGTTCGGTTGGTAAATCCTGACTACTTTTGCCAAGGGGATTTCAACTTCGTTACCGGTTTCTGTCTTTGCGACCAAGCTATCCCGTCTGATTTGGCGATACAGCTCAATTAACTGCGTTTGATATTCTTTATAGTCGATTTCCAATTCTGCTTTCTCGGCGGCGACCCGCTGCTCGGCTGCTGAGTCCCAGCGGTTTTCCAATTGCAGCTTCTTTTGTTCCAGTCTTAATTTTTCCAAGCTGTAGTTGATCGCGCCCACTTCCTTTTTTTCCAGGTGGGCAATTTCTTCAAAAACTGCTAAAGCCTGATCGATTCTGGTCTGAACGGTAGGCCAAGCTTGATCGCCTTCCGCGATAATCTTGCCGTTTTCTTTAACCGCAAGCAATTGGCCGTAAAAGTTACCCCATTCGCGTCTTTCTACCACCATCAATTCAGCCGGCGATTGTTGCTGCTTAATATTGCGCTCCAATATCCAGCGGAAATCGGTGCCGGTAATGTCGCGGTTGCCGGTTTTAATCAAGTACTGCACCAAGGTATCTTCATCATCGGACATGATATGACCGGTTGATTTGGCCATCGCGGCCGGCGTAATGCTGGTATCGACATGCTCGCCGATGATAGTCTGAAATTCCCTGCCCGGTTCCTGGTAGCCGAACTGTACCACTTGGGCGGGCCAGAAGTGCCCGGCCCCTCGCACTACTATCAAGCCCAGCACACCGATCACCATAATAAGGCAAGTACTGACCGCCGCTGCGTTTAGCCAAACCCAAGGAGTTCCGCTTTTAAACCATAATCTGATCATAATGAACTGTATTTTTCACGTAAACGCTGGCGAATAACTTCGGCCAGCGTGTTAAAAACAAAAGTAAACATAAACAATACCAGCGCGGCCAAAAACAACACCCGGTAATGCGTGCTGTCAACTTCCGATTCCGGCATTTCCACGGCAATATTCGCAGCTAAAGTACGCATACCCTGAAAAACGCTTAAATCCATTACCGGCGTGTTTCCGGTCGCCATTAACACAATCATGGTCTCCCCGACCGCGCGGCCGAAGCCGATCATGATGGCGGAAAAAATCCCCGGACTTGCGGTTAGCAGCACAACCCGGATCATGGTTTGCCAAGGCGTAGCACCCAGTGCCAGGGAGCCTACGGTCAAATGTTTCGGTACGCTGAAAATGGCATCTTCGGCAATTGAAAAAATCGTCGGAATAACCGCAAAGCCCATCGCCACGCCGACTACCAACGAATTGCGCTGGTCATAACCTATGCCCAGTTCCGCTTTAAACCAGTCGCGCAAAGTGCCGTGAAACAAAAACGTTTCTAACGGTACGCTGACTTTAAAAGCAAACCAGCCGCTGAGTAAAATGACAGGAATCAATATAGCGGCATCCCAGCCTTCCGAGAGATTATTGGTAATAGTCTTAGGTACGAATTGCCAAGTAAAGGCAAACAGCATGACGCCAATTGGCACAATCATCAGCGTAGCAAACAGTCCGGTCAGATGTTCTTCCATAAACGGGGCCAGCCAAAGACCGGCAAGGAATCCCAAAATAACCGTCGGCAACGCGCCCATGATTTCAATCGAGGGTTTTACGTACATCCGCATCCGCGGAGCCATAAAATAAGCAGTGTAAATCGCCCCCATCAGCGCCAGTGGTATCGCCACCAGCATCGCATAGAATGCCGCCTTCAGGGTGCCGAAAACCAATGGCGTTAAGCTGTATTTGGGTTCGAAGTCATTGTTTGCGGAAGAAGACTGCCAAACGTAATCGGGTTTTGGATAGCTTTCGTACCAGACTTGCTGCCAAAGCGATTTGACTGACACTTCGGGATGCTCGTTATCGACATGCCAAAAATGCATTTTGCCGTCTGCCGATTCAACTAACAAGGCGTTGGCTCTGGGTGACAATACTGCCGCTGACGGCAGGGCGTCGCTAACCCGTTCTTTAATCAGTTCCCGTTCGGCGGTTGAATGGTAAATGCCCACAATACCGTCTGCGTCGGTAGTCATAAAGCCTTTGCGCCGCTGTTCGGCGTTGATCGCAACGACCGCTTTATCTGACACTTTAAAAGACCTGATTTTTTGCATGGCCGGACGATTCAATTTATCTTTAACCATGCTCCACTGCGACACCAAACCTGTGGAGTCGCCGATCATCAGTGAAATATCGCCGTTTAAAAAAGCCACGCTGGTAATTTTTTGCCCTGCTTCAACTACATTCTGTTGCTGCCTGATAGTCGGGCTGCTTTTGTCGCTGATGTCGAAAAAACCCATCTGTCCGTCGTTGCTTATCAGGTACAGGTTGGATTCGTCCTTGTCGATTAAAATGTCGGCAATATTTGACGCCGACTGCTCCAGAACTGAATCGGTCCGCGTTAAGGCGGCTTCATCCGCAAACAACGATTGTTCTTTTTGGAAATTGATCAGGCGTATTTTGCCCGTGCCTTGTGGGGTATCGGCCGTTTTAGCGACTATTGTCGTACTATCCTCGCCGACCTTAACCGCGACTTGCTCTAAAGCTGCGCCGGAATCGTCCAACACTAAAGGCTGTTCGCCCAATGGATATTTAAGCGATGGGGTAATAACCCGTACATTGTTGGGATAAGTGACTTTATATTGATGTTTAACAACGATTGCCCGGCCATTGGATAACCCGTATACGACTGCGCCCTCATTGATAGGGCTGCCTTGAGCAAAGCTTGTGATATGTGCTCCTTCAGGTATTGTCACGGCCTGTGTCAAAATGGTTTTACCGGTAGTGGCCTCAAAGAACGCCACTTGCCCGCTGTCGGTAAATCTGGACCCTACCTCGTTTTGCTCCTCTATATCCAGCAGCAACGTGCGGCCCAAAGCCTGCTCCGGCACCGCGTACTCGCTGACCGATTCAGCGTTAGCGGATATGAACAAAGGAAAAACCACATACAGTAAATAAAAGAAAATCAGTACGATCGCGACGATTACGCCCAGTCCGCCTGCTACCACGCCATAGCGCGCCAAAGCATCTTTAATGAGTCGCCAGCGCTGGTGATATTCGCCGGAACTGATTGTTATGGAAGGCGGCTGATTAATGGGTATGTTTATTTCTGACATGCTAGAAGACTACAAGTTAAATGTGACAATGATATAACAAAAACCAAAAAAAACGGCCAAGATTCACAATGCGAATCTCAGCCGTTGTTATTGTCCGATGTGTTTTTTACTTTCTGAGGGGGAAGATAACAACACATTCAGTTAGAAACATCCTTGTCTGTGCGTCCTTACACAACACTATATCCTTAATTTAGAGCGATCCTTAGCCTTATTTAAGTGTAGCTAACACTTTATCAACAACTTTTGCAGGCAGAGGAATATAGCCGTCTTTGATAACCACTTGCTGGCCGGTTTTGGACATCACCATTTTGATGAACTCATTTTCTAACGGTGCCAAAGGTTGGTTAGGTTTCTTGTTGACATAAATATACAAGTAGCGCGTCAAAGGATAAGTGCCGGCAATTGCATTTTCAGGCGTTGCTTCGACAAACGTCGTGCTGCCTTTCTTTGCTAAAGGCACCATTTTAACGCCCGATGTTGTATAACCCATGCCGGAGTAACCGATACCGTTAACCGATGTAGTAACCGACTGGACGACGGAAGCTGAGCCGGGTTGCTCGTTTACGTTGTTTTTGAAGTCGCCTTTGCATAAAGCATGCTCTTTAAAATAACCGTAAGTACCGGAAACCGAGTTACGTCCGTATAACTGAATGCTTTTTGATCCCCAAGCAGCAACACCCGCGTCACCCCAAGTTTCAATACTTTTTTCGCCGCCGCATTTATTAGTCGAAGAGAAAATCGCATCAACCTGTTCCATGGTCAGGCCTTTAACCGGGTTGTCTTTGTTAACAAGAACAGCCAGTGCATCGATAGCTACCGGAATAGCAGTAGGTTTGTAGCCGTATTTATCTTCGAAGGCTTCAAGCTCGTCATCTTTCATTTCACGGCTCATAGGACCTAGATTTGAAGTGCCTTCAGTCAGCGCAGGAGGTGCGGTAGAGGAGCCGGCAGCTTGAATTTGAATGTTGACGTTAGGATAAGCGCGATTAAATTCTTCAGCCCATAATGTCATCAGGTTTGCCAACGTATCGGAACCGACACTGGACAGGTTGCCGGAAATGCCGCTGGCTTTTTGATACTCGGGTACACCCGCATCAACAGTTTGTACAGCACCGGCAACGTTGCTGGTTAATGCAGCGATACCAAAACCCATCGCGGTAACCAGCGATTTAGTCTTAAAAGATAGTTTCATAATCAACTCTCAAAATAATTTAAAGTGGGACTATTATCGAAATAGAATATGACAATAATATTACAATACGGTTTTTTTTTTGCTAAACCGGCCTTTAGCGCAAAATAACAGTTTACAGAAACTGATTTCTTGCCGTTTAATTGATATGTCATTAAATATTCATACTATGCTGATATCCTTGAATGCATAGCAATCAGATTACTTCTGAACTACTTATCTTAAAATATGTCTTTACAATTTGAATTTCCCCTGAATTTAACGGTTGAAAAACTTATTGCCGAATTAAGTGATCAGGTGGAAACGCAACTGGTTTCAAGCCAATCTTCTTGCAAAACCTATTATGACAGCTTTGACTGGCGCTTGTACTCCAACGATATTACTTGCGAGTTTAATAAAGCAAAAAGCGGCTCGTCATTAATTTTAAGATCGACTAAAACAGGTGCCGTTATTGCCGATGCAGAGCTTAACAAAGTTCCTTTATTCGGCAAAGAACTCGAGCCGGAAACAATACGAGACATTCTGGAACCACTGTTGGAAATGCGCGCATTACTGCCTGTTTGCAAACTGGATTATCAAATTTATCACTTAAACATTCTTAATAAGGATCAAAAAACCATCCTTCGGCTGTTAATCGAAGAGTACAAGCAATTCAACAACCGCGTTTTGCTGCAACCGGTAAAAGGTTATGACAAGATTGTGGAGCATATTGCTGAAATACTGACCGCAACATTAGGCTTAAAAGTCACCGAGGAATCTGTTCTGCTGAAAGCTCTACAACTTCAGGGCCGAAAGCCTAAAGATTATTCATCAAAGCTGAACATCAACTTAGATCCCGGCATGCGCGCCGACATTGCCGGCAAATATATCTACAGCCACCTGCTAAAAGCGATTAAAGTCAATGAGCAAGGCACTATTGCTGCTACCGACAGCGAGTTTTTGCACGATTTTAGAGTTGCTGTTAGAAGAACCCGAACCGGGCTCAGTCAGATCAAGGGCATACTGCCGGCTGATATCAACGCATACTATGCCGATTTTTTTTCGTGGTTAGGGCAAATTACCGGACCAACACGGGACTTGGATGTTTATCTGCTGAATTTTGAGCGCTACAAAAGCAGCCTGCCGGATTCAATCAGAGAAGACCTCAATCCTTTATACGATTTTTTACTCCTCAAACAGCAAAAAGCTCAGAAGGAGCTGGCAAAAAAACTGAAATCCGACAAATATCTGTCCACTCTCTCAGAATGGGAGCAGTACCTTAAAGAGCCTTTATATAAAGTACCGCTTGAGCAAAATGCCAGACTGACTATTAAAGAACTCGCAGATCGGAGAATTTGGAAAATATTTACCCGAGTGTTGCAGGAAGGGGATGCGATTACCGCCTTGTCATCGGCTGAAGCATTGCATGATTTAAGAAAATCCTGCAAAAAGCTGCGTTATTTGATGGAGTTTTTTCAAAGCCTTTATCCCGAACAGCAAATCAAGCATTTGATTAAAAATTTGAAAGAACTCCAGGAAGTTTTGGGTAACTTTCAAGATTATGCCGTTCAAGAAAATAATCTAAAATTGTTTAGTGAAGAAATGATGAGGCTTACCTCCTCTCCCGCTAACACTTTTTTAGCTATAGGCGTATTGATCCAGAATCTTGATACTCATAGATGCGCTGCCCGTAAAGACTTTGCGTCGAGATTTGATGACTTTAAGCAGAAAGAAAACCGAGCAGCCTTTAAATTACTGTTCGTGCCGTCAAAGTCTCACGTAACTCAGCATTAGGTCAGGATACATCTATCCGATATTATTGTATTATTTAAAAGAGGAGTAATTGCTGAGTCGATACATAAAGCAATTCCGAATGCGGATTAATACCGGCCAACCGTTCTTAAACTTACACCAGGTTAAAATATAATAAAGGTTAAACATTATGAATAAATTCAAGTTGATAATAAGTCTTTTATCGATAATATTGATTGCCGGTTGTGCTGGAGGGACTACCCATGAAAGCACTGGAGAATATCTGGATGATTCTGTCCTAACCACTAAAGTCAAGACTTCAATATTGGGCGATTCCAGGCTTAAACTACTGCAAATCACCGTTGAAACTTTTAAGGGTACTGTGCAGCTAAGCGGATTCGTGGATTCTGCTGCCGCCGCCGCCCGGGCGGTGGAACTCGCAAGAACGGTTAAAGGTGTAAAGTCGGTTAATAACAGTTTAATTGTAAAATAGTCATAACTGCATAATCCACATGGATGTGGTGAATGCAGATTCGCATAAAGTCATGTATGGCGTGTAGCCGGATGTGCAGGAGTAACCTAATTTTAGGCTAATGCCAACTCATGCTCATCTAATACAAATTGCGGTAGAGTAACGTCGTTTACTTCATCCTGTAGAGCGGCTTCGGCAACTGCTCCTGCATTGCTCTCGATCGCTGTTTGAGGCGCGATTCCATCTTTCCCGTCCTTGGGGGGCGCATCTTCTGCATTCATGAAGCCGTTATTTTGAGCATACAATAAACCTATAATTTCAGCGCTCAGCGCAAAGTCAAAATTGATGCTAAGCTCGTCGAGCTCGGCATCTTGTGCCGATATAAACTGCTGTGCCTTTTCTGCAACCCAATTGATAATCATCAGAATGCCTTTTTGTAATTGATAAAAAACAGATCGATTATCCAACAGCATAGTTAAATTTACGTGACAGTTATATGACAAAAATATGACATTAAACTTTATTAGTAGAAGTAAAACAGGCCCATGATTTTATGGTTCTGAGATTCGTCCTGTTTTGGAATTAATTGTATGGCTGACAGATTTTATTGCTACTTTACTCTCTATCTGTAGACTCGTACTTTCTGCATAATTTCAGATGAGCTGGTGAATGCCGGTGTAGTAGAGTAATGTAGGCAATTGCCGGTAACACGGCAATAAATGATAGAATCGCCATTTTTGTGTAATTCGAGAACTTTTCTTAATCATGTCTAATACCTTAAAGCTTCCCCTTGAATCACTGAAACTAAATATCGATTTGACTGGCTTTGAGTTTCCAACCGCACCTAAATTGCCCGGCACCATTTTAGGTCAGTCCAGAGCCCAATCCGCACTGGAGTTCGGCGTTGCGATGAGCAATCCCGGCTACAATATTTTTGTGATGGGCGAGCCGGGCTTGGGCCGGTTGTCGATGATTATCAATCATCTGGATGCCCATGCAAAAACGCTGCCTGCGCCGCCATCCTATGCTTATGTCGATAATTTCGATAATCCGAGAGAGCCGGTGGCCGTTGAGCTGCCCGCAGAGCATGGCCAAATGCTCAGCAAAGACATTGAAAAGCTGATCGATAACCTGCTGGCGACCTTTCCCGCCGCGTTTGAAAGCCCTACGTATCAGCAAAAAAAGAGCGCCATCGAACGCGATTTTAACCAGTACTATAACAATGCCATCGACCTGGTCGATAAGAAAGCTCTGTCCTTAGAGATAGCGTTGTTCAGGGAGAATGAAACGATTTCTTTTGCGCCTATCCGGGACAACAAGGCGTTGAATGAAGATCAATTTACTCAATTATCGCTGCCGGAACGGGAAATCTTTCACAAACATGTCGAGGAACTGGAAGAATACCTGAGCGATGTATTGCTGGAGTTGCCCCAGTGGCGCAGAGAGATGGTCGAGAAAATCAGGCAGCTGGATAATGACACTATCAGTCTGGCGATAGATCCGCTGTTTTCCGAGCTGAACGACAGCTACCAAAATATCGATGACGTCATCACCTATTTAGCGGAAATCAAAAAGAACCTCTGCAACACCATTGCCGATTACCTGATGCCGAGCCGGACGCCGGAGCAGCAAGACAATACTACCGCAAAGAGGCAGTTGCTGACCGAGCTGTATGCGCCCAATATCCTGGTCGACAATAAGCAGGAAAGCGGCGCGCCGGTTATTTGCGAGCCGCATCCGATTTACCAAAACCTGTTCGGTCGCATTGAATACATCAGCGACCAGGGCACGCTAGTCACCAATTATCGCCGGATTTGCGCCGGTTCATTGCACAAGGCCAACGGCGGTTATTTGATTCTCGATGCCGAAAAACTGCTGACTTACCCGTTCGTCTGGGAAGGCCTTAAGCGCGCACTGCAATCCGGCCTGATTGAAATCGAATCGCCTTATTCCGATTTAGGCATTAGCACCATTAGCCTCAAGCCCGAAGTCATCCCGCTAAACGTTAAAGTGATTCTGGTCGGTTCCAGGGATGTGTATTATTTGCTCGAAGAATTGGATGACGAATTTAACGAGATGTTCAAAATTCTTGCCGATTTTGACGAGTACATCCTGCGCACCGATGAGTCGATTCAGCGTTTTATAGACCTGATGATCAAGCATGCCGCAGATTCCGGCGCCAAGCCGTTAACCCGGTCAGCTATAGAATGCCTGATTGAGCACAGTTGCCGGATTGCGGAAAACCAGCATCATTTTTCCGCCCGCGTTAAAGATTCGCTGGAAATCATCGCCGAAGCCAACCTGTTCTGTAAACGGCACAATCAGCCGGTTTGCGATCGCTTGCAGATAGAGCAGGCCTTGGCCGCAAGAGATCATCGTAACGGCAGAATACCCGAGAACATCCTCGAAGAAATGCTGGTCGGCACCATACTGATCGATACCGAAGGCGAGGCGATAGGCAAAGTCAACGGTTTAACCGTGCTGGAAGTCGGCGGCAGCAGCTTTGGCGCGCCGGTGCGCATTACTTCCAGCGTTTATCCCGGTTCCAGAGGCATAGTCGATGTCGAGCGGGAAGCTGAGCTGGGTCAAGCCATTCATTCCAAAGGCGTAATGATCTTGACCGGCTATCTGGGGCACACCTACGCCCAGCAATTCCCGCTGGCTATATCGGGCAGCATCGCGATTGAGCAATCCTACGGTTATATCGACGGCGACAGCGCCTCGCTGGCCGAGCTGTGCTGCCTTATTTCGGCGCTGACACGGACGCCGATCAAGCACAGTTTTGCAGTGACCGGCTCAATCAACCAGTACGGCGAAGTGCAGGCGGTAGGCGGCGTTAACGAAAAAATAGAAGGTTTCTACAGGCTGTGCAAGGCGCGCGGCCTAAACGGCGAGCACGCTGTCATTATCCCGGCTGCCAACAAGCGCAATTTGATGCTGAAACAGGAAGTGATAGATGCGGTAGCGGCAGGCAAGTTTGCGATTTATGCGGTGTGCTGCGTCGATGAAACGCTGGAATTATTGACTGGGGAATCCGCCGGAGTGTTAGATAGCGACGGCTTTTATCCGGAAGGCAGTATTAATTGTAAAGCTATCTCCCGGTTGAAAGAGATTTCGGATATGGCTACGGATGAGGATGATAAGGAGGAAGGGGTTTAAGCATAAGCTCTAAAAGATTGCGGTGTCTAGCGTTTAAGATTACTATCTTTCCCGTTGTAAGTGTTAATACGTAAATTATCCGCACTTTATATGACGCTATCCGGATTTGTTTTAGGATGCACTAAATATATGCGATTCAATAAAAGTACAAAGATTTTTAATTTTTATAAGGCATTAGGTAAATCTTTGACGCAATGTTATACGTCTATTAGGATGTTTAATATTAGTTATGCCGCTCATACCTAGCCATGGCCACGATTAGGCAATACTTTGAAACCGACTTCGACTATTGCCTCCGGGTAAAGATTAAGTACGACCTTGGTGGCGATTCGTATGAGGGCGCCGTTCTATACGACGCCAGCGCGAAATCGGCCTTTGTTGCGTTCTACTTTCCAGGCGCCGCGCACACCTGCGAAAGCTTTCTAACCTTTCTCAGATCGCTTAACTATGGGGAGACTGGCCTCAATCTCAATGGAGAAATAGTCCTCCCTAGCGCCAAACAATTTCCGGGACAACTGCGAGTGGAAAACTCCAATCCATTCGTAATTCATTATCAGTTGTTTGGCGACCCGTCTTGGAGAGATCTTTTCTCAATACACACCAGTCGCCGGGTGTTCTTCTACTCTGAGACCAACTTATCGCCATCCGATATTGAGAGGCTTCAATCCGAAGCAGACACAATGGGCCATGACTTGCAGTTCCGCGCAGATAGGTACGCTTTCGGTCGTAGCCAGTTTGAGAAGCCACAAGCCTTCATCAGCCATGACTCAAAGGACAAAGAGTCAATTGCAAGACCAATCGCTCTAAACCTGCAAAGAAAGTTGTGTCCGGTTTGGTACGACGAGTTTTCCCTAAAACTCGGTGAAAACTTGCGGCAAAGCATTGAAAAGGGTTTGAAGGAGTGCAGAAAATGCGTTCTTATCCTGAGTCCAAACTTCTTCGTCAATAACGGATGGGGGAAAAAGGAGTTCGAATCTATCTTCACCCGCGAAATACTTGAAGAAGCACAACTGGTATTGCCGATTTGGTGCGGCGTCACAAAGCATGAGGTATACGAGTACAGCCCCAGCCTATTGAACGTGAAAGGTGTTGACTGGAGTGCTCTCGGAGAGGACGAAGTATGCAGGCAAATCTATATTGCAGTTACCACCGCGGCATAACCCATCATTCCACCGGACCTGCGCAAAAAGCGCAGGTCGGTGAATTCAGACGTGTGTGCCGGGCATGGCACGTTACTATGTCGGTGAAAGTCCAGAGTTCCGTAGGTCGGGCATGCTGTTTATGCCCGACATTTCCAAGTTTCAAAGGGGGTGACGAACTTCGAGTTTGATCACTGTTCAATCTTCGGATGCTAAAATGTCGGGCAACGAAAAAGCTGTTACCCGACCTACTTGGGGGAATCTTCATTATGCAATATCGTCGCGCTAAAACTCCCGGCGGCACTTATTTCTTCACCGTCGTGACTTTTCGGCGACGTAAATTCCTCTGCGAACCGGACAATGTCGAATTGTTGCGTACGGCGTTCCGAATCGTTAAATCGGCTCATCCTTTTACCATCGATGCCTTTGTGCTGCTGCCGGAACACCTGCATAGTATGTGGATGTTACCGCCGGGCGAACATGATTATCCGATGCGCTGGAATACAATCAAAAACTATTTCACCTGCCGTTGCCCGGATGCCCTAAAATTACCGCCCTCTCCATCCCAACGACGAAAACGGGCGCAAACTATCTGGCAACCGCGCTATTGGGAACACCAAATCCGAGATGACCGTGACTTCGAAAAACATTGCGATTACATTCATTTGAACCCGTTGAAACATGGTTTGGTATCTCATCCCGGTGCGTGGCCCTATTCGAGCTTTCACCGCTATCTTCGCCTTAGGCTTTATCCGCCAAATTGGGCGGTGCTTCCAGGGATTGAGGAGGACGGTACTTATGGGCAATAACCCAAGAGAAGCGGAATTTGTATCCCCATCCCGAACGTTTTGACACTACCAGTATCTATGGATTCTGCGAGAAACCTGCGGATGGGTTAATATGCACAGTCTGGGCAATGTTTGATGTTTGGAATTGACGGTGATGGATTTCGCTGTCTTACTCTTTGTCCGTTCCACTTTACTATTATCGTCGTTTTGCTGAGGAAAAAATATGCGAACATTTAGACAACAATTTAAACAAATCCTGGCTCTTTTTCTGTTCGTCGCAATTTTTTCGGGGTACAACTCTGTTTTTGCTGAAACGGCTGAGATAAAGGATATAGATGCGCATCATGGCCAAAATAGCCTTGATTGGCCGGGTATTTATCGCGGTTTTTTGCCTTGTGATGACTGTAAGGGAGTTAAAACAACACTCGCTTTGAACAAAAACAACAGTTATATATTGCTTACCCAATACGTTGGCAAATCAGAAAGGGAATTTGTGGAAAAAGGGAAATTTACTTCGAATAATGAAAACAATACGGTTATTTTAACGCCACGCGATAGCTCAACGACACGGCAATATTTTGTCGGCGAAAAAATGCTCATTCAGCTTGATAACAATGGCAATCGTATCTCTGGCAAACTTGCAGACCGCTATATTTTACGTAGAACTGATACAACAGAATCAGCACCGTCACATTCGGCACATTAAGCACCCCCAAGCGGGACGGAGTTTGTAACTCCGTCCCAGACGGTTTTGGCGCTGTCGCTATTTTTGGGTTTCCAATCGTTAATAATCAACCGGCAACCGTGCAGCTAATTCATCCCATCGAATCATAATGTCCGGCAACACGCTGACCTGAGTTTCGCCGTTTAATTCGTAGAGCTCGGGCTTGCCGTATTCGCCGTCGATCAAACGGTAAACGGTCAACACTCGATCAATCGGGTGAATCAACCAATATTCTTTTACGCCATGGCGTTCGTAAAGATTACGTTTTTTGATTTGATCGTGACCGGCCGTGGATGGCGACAACACTTCCACGATCCAGTCCGGCGCGCCGCGCACGCCGCGCCGATCCAGCTTGCTGCTGTCGCAGACCACCAATACGTCCGGCTGCACGACGGTATCGATGCTTTCATCCGCTTCATTCTGTTTCGGCAGACGAACATCGACCGGGGCAATAAAAGCACGGCACGGTTTCCCGGTTAGAGCATTAGCCGCCTGCCGATAAATTTCCCCTGCCACATCCTGATGCGCGAGATCAGGAGCCGGGGACATCGCATAGGCGCTGCCGTCGATCAGCTCATAGCGATTATCATCAGGCCAAGTCAGATAATCGCCGTAGCAATGGTGCTGACTATCTTTTAATGCTAACCCCATATCAGTTTCCTCGTGTATTTCATGCAGACCGGTATTGATGAAAAAAAGCATAACACAGCCCTATATGCTCCGGGTACTGTTTTGGGAATTTGCAGTGCTTGCTGATTTTTCCTTCTGGGCCACTACTATTGTGATCGGCTGGCTGAGCGGCAGTTTCTGTGGGTAATCGTACAGACGAATCTTGGTTAAGGAGATAAATTTAAAATACAGGCAAGGGGATTTAAGCAGGTAAAGAATAAATCCGGTTAAAAATTGAATAACCTAAAGCCTTGTCTGAATCACTTATCCCTATAACCCGCTCAAATTGAGCTAACAGGAGCAAAACTATGACTACCGCCACAATGATTAACACCGACAAAATTAAGCCTGGTATGCCTGTCGTCTGTTCTCAAGACGGCCAGTTTGCCACTGTCGATCATATGGAAGGAAAGAATACCATCAAGTTGAATAAAGATAAGACCGGGCAGCACCATTACATTCCGGTAAATTGGGTAACCTCAACCGAAGGAGGCAAAGTTAAAGTAGATCGTCCGGGTGATCAAGCGATGAGAGAGTGGTCGACAACTCCAACCATGTGATAGACGAGTGCGCCTATAATCCTAAAAAATCAGTTAACCAAAGTGTGTGAACTGAAATACCTGAATTAGTGATGTTAAACCACGAGCTTGTCATCCAAATGGTATGACCGTTGTAGTACCCAGGCGCATAAAGGGCGACCGGCTGGTCGCCCTTGGAAATATCAAATCCAACTGATTTTTTAGGAAATGAAAGAGCTGCCGAAATTGCTGTTGGCTAAGCAAATCTGAAGCTTTGAACTCATGCTTCAATTCCCGTTCAAACAATTAAAGCGGCAGTATTTCTTTCCATGAGACGAAAAAGAGGAGCCGTTATGAAAGGCTTTGTGCAGGATATCGAAGATCTTGCGGTCAAGAATGAGGAATTTCGCCGAGTGCTTTACACAGCAAAACATTGCCAGCTCGTTGTGATGGCGTTAAAGCCCAAGGAAGAGATCGGCGCTGAAGTCCACAAGCTTGATCAGTTTTTCCGCGTAGAAGAGGGCGTCGGCGAGGTAGTTCTTAATGGCGTTCGGACCTCTATTCGGGACGGTTTCGCGATAATCGTCCCGGCCGGGATGAGCCATAACATCATCAATACCGGCAATGTTCCGCTAAAGCTTTATACGCTGTATGCGCCGCCGAATCATCGGGACGGCGTCATCCATCATACCCGCGACGACGCAGAGGCCGACAACGAACATTTTGACGGTAAAACGACGGAATTATAGTAAATCTCAAGTGGGTGTTGAGTTGGTATTCGTTAGAGGCTTTTATTAATGGCCAATTTCCATGACGACCACGCGCCTAAGACGTTTTCCGTTCATATCACACTGAGTTAATTAAGAATATTTAAGCAAAATAATCGGTGGCGCCAAACCAGTCTACCGTGTTTTGATTTACAGGCGTCGGCTTTTCGCTAACCAACTCATCAAGGATATATTCCAGTCCATAAAAATTACCATTATCAAAAGCCTGATTCATGGGAGCGGCAATATCATTATATGTATCGAGATTTCGGTTAAGCATCTTTTACCTTCCTGTTCCGCGACTAATTTATATAAAATTAAGTGTAATACAGATAAATTTTTTGTCATGAAAAACAATAATTTCTGTAATGCATATTAAAATGCGCTTTGTTTGCTGAACGGAAGCTGAAGCAGTAGGAGTGATGTAATGAAGGCAAATTGTTTATCTTTCATGCATTGTTATACATCGGCATAAAGGGCGACCGGCCGGTCGCCCCCCTATAATGCTCACGCCATTTTGGCGAATAACGTTATTTATCAAACGGTAAACGGTCAATACCCGGTCTACGCCATGGAATTTGTAAAGATTGCATTTTTTGATTTGGTAGTGGCCGGCTACAACGAAAGACTACAGGAAATGTATTTCTATTGGAACGGTGTACGACGCCCCCGCGTAAACTTAGCGGTCGGGCTTTTTAGAGACTGTGAAAGTGTTATCGCTTAAAATATCATCATCCTGTAGCCCTTCATTGTCTTAGACGTGAGAGGACGGGCAGCTTAGGGTTAAAGCTTCCAGTTTTCGTTTTTTGATATTTACTTTTTTTCCTGCATCTTTTTTTGACGGTGTTCCTTCATTTGAGCGTGGTGAGCCTTCATAAGCTCCAATTGCTGATTTTTTAACAATTCTTTTTTAGCGGGGTCTTTCTCTAACAAAATCTGATTCGAGAGGTCGTGCATTTTCAGCATGTGTTCCTGCATGGAACGCATATGCTCATCTTTTTGTTCTTCAGTCATGTTCTCCATCATGCCCATGCCCATGCCCTTTTCTTTCATTGGCGCGTCGGTTTTTTGCGGTTCTGCTGCGGAACTCATCATGCTTATGGACAATAACAGCAACAGAGCGGCAGTTGATTTATATAAGTGCTTCATCGGGTTCACCTTTATTGGGTTGGTTTTGATTAAGAGTCAGTTATATGCAAAAAGCAGGGTTCTGTAAAAGTAAAAACACATCGGACGT
Organism: Methylobacter sp.; assembly: GCF_004322395.1. Lineage (GTDB taxonomy): Bacteria > Pseudomonadota > Gammaproteobacteria > Methylococcales > Methylomonadaceae > Methylobacter_A. Next base: position 37,965 of record NZ_SCTW01000121.1, on the reverse strand, counting down.
ATTAGCGAGTTAACGAGCAGATTATTTTAGATTTGTTTAAGTTTACTTCAATAGGTTAGAACACTTACAGAGAGTGTGTTTTTCAAGATTCGGCCGAGTAATATTCAATTTTTATGAAAGTCCGCCACGTATATTTACGATGTCTGAAGAATTGCAAAGCTTCCGCTCTGCGACAATTTCTTCCGTGCCGTGTTTACACTCTTTACCTACATACTGTAAGCAAAATCGATTCGTTTTGAATGTAAGCCAAACCAATAAATCAAAGCCAGTGAATCAAGCTGAAAAAAATTGACGTGTCGTCGCGGTCAAAATCGTGTTGCAGCCTAAAGCTGGACTCAATGTTTTCAACGCGCTTGTGATAGCCCAGCAGTCCGCTGACTCCGTTTTGTCCGGGATTCGGGCTGGTAACGCCGACTCCCACAAACAAAGCGTTGACCAGACTGTCGATTCCCAGCAATTGGGTTGGATAAATAGCGGTCTCCAGCGTTTCTTCGCGCCCGGCATTAGGCAGGGTTTTATGAATGAAACGAAAATTGACAAATTCACCAACTTCCCATGCAGTAAGGCGACGATTGAAGTTAGGGTTCAGATAGCCCAGCGGATTGGAGAACTCCACACCGGTCGGGCCCATGGCTCGCCCTAGCCGGGCTTCATGCCCTAAAAAACCTTTGCGAAACCCTAAGCTGCCGGTGACCATCATATCTTTGGAGCCGTTGACTTGGCCGATTGAGTTATCTACGTAAAACATTTCAATCGCCGGTCTTAATTCGTGTACTCCCAAGTCGGGCGCAACATAAGCCACGGTGCCGCGCCATTGCTCACCATCACTACCCCAAACCGCCATTAATTCTTTATTGTATAAGGCGACGTAACCGCCAGGATAATCTTGTCCTTGAAATCTTTGCCATTGAGTGGACGCGATATATTTAATGGACTGCCACTCGTTCCGGTAAGAAATTTTAGCGAATTTGATATCTTGATTACTGAATTTTCTATCGACAAATCCGCCGCCGAAGCCCAAGCCGGACGGCAAGCGGTATTCGCCTTGTACTTCGGTTTGTTTACTATCTCCCTGTAGAACTTCCTGAGCCCCCAGAATTAAATCGCCGAGATCGGGGCGGGTCAGCAAAGGGCGGGCAAAGCCGCCGAAATAGTTAATATCTTGTCCACCTGTTTCAGATATTTGTACGCCGTGACCGCCTTTAAAAACCGGAGTCCATAAAATACTGTTGACCTGAAAATCGCCGTTATCCTTACGATCATAAAAAGCATCAATTTTTCCGCCTTTAAAGTAAGATGAATTAAAATTGTCTGCATAAACGCAAGACTGGAACGCTAGCAAAAGGGCGAAAAGCAGCGTGTTAAATAGCAAGATAAAATCTTCCTTCTGTTGGACTGACAAATTATATGTATGGGTATGCGAAAACCGCATAAGCGCAAGCGAATATATCGCCTAAAACGCCTACTTTTAGAATTCTTTCATCAGTAGTTTCCACGTCTATTCAACCTTTTCAATTAACAGGCTCTGTTTGAATTTGTCCGCAGGGACCGGCCTGCCGAACAGATACCCTTGAAATATCTCGCATCCGTAATTTACCAAATGCTCGTGCTGAATCTCCGTTTCCACTCCTTCGGCAATAACGTTAAGGGCAAGATTTTTTCCGAGCGCCAGAATAGTTCGGATGATGGCTGAGTCATGATTGTTAAAAACCATATTTCTGACAAACGATTGGTCTATTTTCAGCTGCTCCAAGGGTAACTTTTGCAGATAAGACAGCGAAGAATAGCCGGTACCGAAATCATCCATCGAAAAATTAACCCCCAAGTCCCGGACAGAGTGCATTTTAATAATAGTGTCTTCCACATTATCCAAAATCACCGACTCGGTAATTTCCAGTTTGAGCAGAGCGGGATTGGCACCGGTTTCCGCTAATATCGCGCGCACTTGCTCTACAAAATCAGCCTGACTAAGCTGTTTACTGCTGATATTTACCGCCAATTTCAGCTCACGGGTTTCAGGGTATTTTGCCCAGTCGGCCAGCGTTTTACAGCCTTGTCTTAATATCCAATGGCCGATGGGCAAAATCAGTCCGGTTTCTTCGGCCAGCGGAATAAATTCGGCTGGAGAAATCATGCCGCGCTTGAAGTGATTCCAGCGTATCAGCGCCTCCGCGCCGACCGGCTGTCTCGAAGAATTAACTTGTACCTGATAATGCAAGCTAAATTCGTTGCGGTCTAAAGCGTTGCGTAAATCGGCTTCCAACGATGTTCGCAAGTTTAAGGATTCCTGCATTTCAGGGACGAAAGCGCGTATCACATTACGACCGGCTTGTTTGGCCTGATACATGGCCAGATCGGCGCGTTTAAGCAGTTCTTCGCTGCTGGTTTCGTGCCCCTTAAATAATACAAAACCGATACTACCCGTGGAATAATGCTCGACAAAATGTTGTGTTTTATTTTCGACCGCCAGGGATGGCGGAAGTGTCGCGGCTGGTACGGAACCAGCGCGATCGAGATTGCTTTTCAATAGGTAGAATTCGGCCAAATTACTGCGGATTTTTTCAGCAATCGCGTGGGCTTGGATGGCTGCCTCAACTTCCTGTTCATCAAGATACTCCAGCATGATCACAAATTCATCACCGCCCAGCCTAGCTACCGTATCAACTTCCCGAACACAGTTTTGTAATCGTTGCCCCACTTCAATCAACAATTGATCGCCCTGATCATGCCCCAGCGTATCGTTAAGCGTTTTGAAATTATCAAGATCGAGGAACATTAACGCTCCGTACGTCCTATTGCGACCGCTAGTATTGAGCGCCAGGTTGAGCCGGTCAAACAACAAAGTGCGGTTGGGGAGCTTGGTCAGAGAGTCGTAGTACGCCAGGTCTTTGATGCGTTCTTCGTCGGCTTTGCGCTGGCTAATATCGGTAAAAGTGCCGACATAGTTAGTAATCAGTCCTTCGGGATTGGTAATAGCAGTTACACACAGCCATCCAGGAAAGATGACGCCATTTTTCTTTTTATTCCAGATTTCGCCTTGCCAGTATTTTTCGTGATTGATGCTTTCCCACATGGCTGCATAAAATGCACTATCCTGCCGACCGGACCTGAGTATGTCTGCGGGCTTGCCGATAACCTCATCAGCACTGTAACCGGTTAACTGGGTAAACGACTTGTTGACTCGCAAGATGTTATTGTCCGCATCGGTAACGATTATGCCCTCCTGAGATTCAAACGCCGCTGCCGCAATTCGTAGCTCATGCTCGGCCTTGAGACGCGACTTCTCATGGTCGAAATTATCCAATGCATAAGAAAGGTCATCGGTCAGTCCACGCATCAGGTCAATCAGGTCGGGAGTAAAGTAGTCTTGCTCGTCCGAATAGACCGCAATAGCTCCGATACAGCGACCGCCGCGCATAAGCGGAAAAGCCGCCGCCGCATTAATTTTTTCAGCAGCGGCCATGGATTGCCAAGGCTGCGTACTGAGGTCATTGAGAAAATTATTAAGAATTTTCGGCACGCCTTCCCGGATTGCCGTCCCCAGCGGTCCACGTCCCTCCGGCAATGCCTCATCCACCGAAATTTTGATATTCCGGAGGTAGGCGGAATCGGGATGACTGGCAGCTACTGCATGTACCCAGCCATCAGGTTCGGTCATGCCCACCCAAACCAGTTTAAAGGCAACATGACGAGCTATGATCCGGCATACCTCAGTCAGTAACTTTACCTCGTTCGACTCGCGCACAATAATATCTGCGCTCTCAGTCCATGCCGCATATAAACGGTTGATTCGCTCTCGTTGCCGTTCCGAATTGGACAGTGCATCCAGCATTTGATTAAAACCGTGCGCCAATACGCCAACCTCATCCTCACCGGAAATATGCGTCCGTACATTCAGATTCCCTCTCTCGACCTCGGCGGCTACTTGCATCAGGTGGTGTAATCTTCTTGTGAGTCTTCGCGCCAGCAGTATTGCAGCAGCCAGCACCGTCAACGCCGCAAATGCAATAAAGTTTATACCCATGATCAGGACGGAGCGGAGATTGGCGTTGACTCCGTTCATAGTCATTTTCACCCGTGCCCATCCGACATGGCGCTGTCCGGCCATCACCGGCGCGGCAACTTCAATTTGACGAGCATTGGCGAGCAACACTTGAGTTTGAGGCGGCGAACCTAACAATTTTTGATTTTGCGCGTCGGTAACAAATAGCCCGGCCTCGTCAGACCGTGTGGAACACAGTACTTCGCCGCGCAACGATAAGATATAGGCCTGTTCCAGATCGGGTAAGCCGACAAAACCCTGCAACACTTCCTTTAATCCGGCAATATCGTTAGCTAATACCCATGATGTACTGCTATTGGCAAGCGAGGTGGTCAACGATTTACCTTGCTGAATGGCAGCGCTATAAAGAAAATTACGTTGCCGCTCGAATAATAGGCCTGCAAGACCTATCATCATGATCAACGCAACGCCGCCAAATGACCACGCTAATTGATTTCGAATGGAACCGCTAAAAAAAAAACGTTGTGCTTTACTTCGATTACGGGCAGTTGTCATTATGTCCCTTTACTCTAAAGGCCGTACTGTTTTGATGAAGGTCGCAATAAATGCCTGTACCGGTCCGTAACTATCATCGTTAGCCGGCTCAAAACGGGTAACCGGGATACGCGCCAACATTTCCCGGCCTTGCGCATGCTGATCGAGATTAAACAGCAGAGTAGCAAACTTATCAGCCAGCGCTGTGGGGATGTCTTTGCGCACCACCCAACCGTTGTTTTGCAGTGGTTCGGTTTGCCATTTAACTTCGAGTTGTTCTGCTAACTGGGGATTTTCCTTGCTGAATGTTTTCCATGGCACTGGCCAAGTCGCTCCGGCCGCAACATGACCGCGCAACACGTTAATGATGGAAGACTCCTGCGAACCGACATAGCGGTTTTCAATGTCGAGGTTAATATCAATGCCGTGGGTGTGCAGATAATACTGGGGCATCATGGTCGCAGCCAGTGCAGTCGGCGCAGGATAGGATACGGTTTTGCCTTTGAGATCGGCGATGGTGTTAATGCCGCTGTCGCGACGTACCAGAATAATGCCCCGGAAGTCATTGTCATCGGACATTTTGCCAAACACACGATAACCATGCTTAAGCGAGTTGATAGTTTGATAGGGATTGGGCATCGCAAAATCGAAATATCCGCTGTAAAGCCTCTTATCGAATTCTTCATAATTACGCGATGCTTCTAAAGTAAAATCCGCTTCGGATATGTTTGCGTTAATAAAATCGACGATAGGACCGTAAACTTCAAACAGCCGTTTGGGATTATGCAAAGGATGAATGCCGATCACATATTTGGTCGCTTTAGATTTGCTTTGTGCGCTGAAACTGGGCTCATAAGCGTCATTGGACTGTTTGTTCGAGCCCGAAAGCAACGGTAAGTCCAATAATAATTTCCACCATTTCATGAAAACGGTTTCTTCACTTTCGGAATCATTTTTAGATACTTGGGCAGGTTTGGTTTTGTTTGCCGGGGTTTCCAATGAAGGGGTGTCGGCAAGAACAGCGCAATTAAAGATCAACAACAGCGTTATGAGGCTATATCGGCGTAAAATTTCAATCATGATAATGTTGAAGCTCTGCGGCTGAAGTCGTAGGGTGCGCTACGTTAATCTATAAAATATAAGTATTATTACGTAGGTAAAGTGATCGGAATGATACCCGCAATAGGTCAGTTTTGGAATTTTTTAAACCTATTTTGTTAAGAGTTTCTAACTTCAACATGACAATAAGCAAATCCTGTTTGTCATAAAAAGGTAATATGTAGCTTGGTAGAATGACAGATTATCCTTATTCGAAAATTTAATTATGTCTAATTTAAAAATTCTCGTTGTTGAAGATGAAGACGCCATCAGAGAGATGCTGATGATGGTGCTTGAACAGGCCGGTTTTAGGTCGACTGCGGCGGCGGATGCAAATGATGCGCAAAAAGCCTTGGATGAGGCTTTGCCCGACTTGATTCTGCTGGACTGGATGTTGCCTGGAATGAGCGGTGTGGAGTGGGCCAGACGTTTAAAGAAAGAACCCATGTACCGCGGACTGCCCATCATTTTGCTGACTGCGCGAGGCGAGGAGGAGGATAAAGTTAGAGGCCTGGAAATCGGCGCGGACGATTACATGACTAAACCTTTTTCACCCAAGGAATTAGTGGCGCGTATCCGCGCAGTTTTGCGCAGAAGCGGAAAAATAAACGATCTGGCGCAAATCACCTTGGGCGATCTGGTTCTGGATACCGAACAGCACCGGCTCAGCATCGGCGATAAACAACTGGATGTAAGCCCGACTGAGTTTCGCTTGATGCAATTTTTTATGACCCATCCCGACAAGGTTTTCAATCGTACCCAATTACTGGACCAGGTCTGGGGGCGGAGTGTATACATCGAAGAACGCACCGTTGACGTACATATACGCCGGTTGCGAAAAATTCTGGGTGAACACGGCCGGGAGGATTTAGTCCAAACTGTGCGTGGTTTCGGCTACCGGTTTTCTGTGGTGGATTCGTCAACCCCGTTTGCACCTGAATTCTTGTAACCCAATATGGGGGTTTGGCAAAAAGAAATCATTGCCGGATTGCTGCTGCTTTTGGCGGTGTCCATAATAGGTGGAATAACCGGGCTTTTTATGCCTTTGGCACTGGCGCTAACGCTGGCGGTTTTAATGCGTCAGCTATACCAGATTAACCGGTTTGAAAAATGGATCCGAACAGGCGGCAGGGCCAAATACCCGAAAACCAGCGGTATTTGGGAAGAAATTTATTACCATGTCTACCGCATTAAAAAGAACGAAAAAAAGCGCAAAAAGAAACTGGGCAAAATGGTTGACCAGTTTCGCCAGTCCACCGAAGCGCTACCGGATGCAGCCATCGTTTTGGGTTCCAACGACGAGATTGAATGGGCGAATAAGGCGGCCAGAGAAGTATTCGGTTTACATCAATCGGATAAAGGCCAACGCATTCCTAACCTTATTCGTTTTCCTGAATTTATCCGCTATCTTAAATCCGGAAATTACCACGAGGCCGTCATATTGCCTTCCCCGGTAGATCACCGCATAACGCTGGCAGTACGGATTATCACCTACGGTGCGGGCTTGCGCCTGTTGTTGGCCCAGGATGTTACGCAGCTGAAAAAAATGGAAAGGATGCGCAAAGATTTTGTGGCTAATGTGTCGCATGAACTCAGAACTCCTCTGACCGTGCTAAAAGGTTATCTGGAAACCTTGCAGGACATGGATGACGGCAAGTCATCGTTATTGACTACGTCGTTCCAGCAAATGCAGGGACAAACCGAGCGTATGCAGCATCTGGTCGATGACTTGCTGCTGCTGACACGTTTGGAAACCCAACAGAAGAAAACCGAGTGCGTTAATGTTCCGGCGTTATTGAGCCAGATTTGCAAGGAAACAGAGGCATTACACGGTAGAACTTCCGCCGCATCTGCTTCCGGCCCATCCTTATCCTCTGCCCGGATTGAGTTAATTATGGAAACAGACGTGCATATCGTTGGCGAAGAGCAGGAACTGCGCAGCGCCTTCACCAATCTGCTGGGCAATGCGCTCAAATATTCGCCGGAAGACACTGTGGTAAAAGTTCGCTGGTATCGATCCGGCGACAGTATAGTGCTGGATGTTGAGGATCAGGGGGAAGGTATTGCAACAAACGATATTCCCCGAGTTACCGAGCGATTTTACCGATCTGAAGTCAAGCGCACCAAGAAAGTAGGCGGCACCGGACTAGGCTTGGCCATTGTCAAGCATGTGCTGATGCGGCATGACGCCAAGCTAAGCATAGCCAGCGAATTGGGCAAGGGTAGCCGTTTCAGTTGTTACTTTCCGGTTAAGCGGGTTTGTAATTAAACCACAGATGATTTTATGCATGGCTGTCCCTCCGCCCTAATGCTGTTGACTTAACCAAAGCCACCGCGTTCGTTGGCTGAGCGTAGCCGAAGCCAAGAACCATGCTTCGGCTACGCTCAGCGAACGTCGGCTACGCTCAGCCAACTGCTTAAGTCAACGGTATTGTCCCCCCGTCCATGCACCCTTCAGGCCAATGCCACATCCGCTCCAAGCAGGCTCATCATGCACAGCTATTTTGCTTCAACGTCTTTATATCAAAATAACAATGCGGCTATAGTCTGATTTTGTGTGGACGAATCATTTGTCATTCAGATGAGCTAAAAAGCTTCGACTCCGGCCACTTCCATAATGACGCTTGTTGGCAGGATAACCCGCCATGCTCAACCGATTATGCTTCTTTGTTGCGAATAGAATAATATTTGACGCATATCCCTTTTCTGGATTTAACCTGGGAGCTTTGGTGACTTATTTATCTGAAGAGTTTTAGGTTCGTATAATGCCTAAGTAAATTAACTTACTGAAAATAAAATATTTTTATGCTTATTACCTTGACTTGGACAACCTGATGTTTTAATTTTGAGTATGCTTAAAATATTTTAGGTAGCCGTATGACCGCTACGCCAATAAGTAAAGTGCTGCATCTATTTAACCTCCAACCGGGAGACTGAAAAATGGATAATGAAGCTAAGACATACAAAATTTTATCGCTTGATGGCGGCGGATCATGGGCGTTGATTCAGGCTATTGCTTTGGCCGATATTTACGGCTTGGATACCAAAGGCCGGGATATTCTAAAGCACTTTGACTTGGCCATCGCCAACTCGGGCGGAAGCGTTGTTCTGGCTGGCTTAGTAATGGATATGTCACCGCGAAAAATATTTGACCAGTTTAATGATGAGCCCATACGCAAGGGAATTTTTGTTGATAATTGGATCAATATGTTTGATTTTCGCAAATACAGCACTGAAGACAAATTGACAGGGTTGGCAAAAGCTTTTGAAGGTTACCCGATTGATTGCAGAATTTTGGAAATTGGCAGCCAGCTTAAAATCAGCACGGAAATTGTAATTTGCGCGTTCAATTATGACCGGGAGCGAGCGACTTTCTTCCGCTCTAATCCCAAGTCTTTGACGGCATCCCTTGGAGGTTCAGACTTCAAAAACCTAACTCTCCTCCAAGCCATACACGCGTCATCCACGGCACCTGTTAAATATTTCGACGATCCGGCGCTAGTTTCCTATCACAAACCTGAGGACGGCAAAGCCCGTTTTTGGGATGGAGCTGTCGGCGGCTACAACAATCCTGTAATGGCTGGCGTAGTGGAGGTATTGGCAAAAAATCCAAAACCTGAAAATATTCGAGCGCTGAGTATCGGCACCGGCAATGTTTTTTTACCGCTAGGGACTGAAGGGAACAACAGTTTCGGCTTATATAAGCTGCCCCAAAAACCGTGTCTGATAAGCGATATTAACCTGCTCGCAGGCGCCGTCATTAACGACCCGCCCGATGCCGCTTCTTTTACGGCACATGTGGTGTTGGGAGGAAGTTTGCCCTCAACCCCTGACCCGGTCACAGACGGTCCAGTAGTTCGCATGAATCCTTTGGTGCAGCCAATTAAAGCCGCTGCCGGAGCACCGTTTCCGTGGGAGCTGCCTGGATTTAGTGTCAAAGAGTTTGTACGTCTTTGCGAATTAGGCTTGGATGCTGTTGATCAATACGATGTGAATTTGATCAAGAAACTGACACATCATTGGTTGGCTGGCGTTGCCAACAATCAACCTGTACGCATGAATGGTAAAACTCTGGCGTGCGAAATAGGCCACAACAAGTATTCCAAAGCTCTGGCGCAGTGGCAAAGTTATGATGCAGGCGCATTTCCTCAGGGAGCCGATAATCGTCAACATATTATCGATATACTTTGAGCAATAATGAGAAAAAGGGAGGGTGCTTTTGATAGGGCAATGGTTCGATTTAGCAATTTGTCAAAACAAAACCTTGGAACCCCGTTCCAGATTGGGATTTTCCAAGCTCAGATTACTTTATGATCGATTATTTTTGATGTTATGTATCGATTGACGGTTTGCTGGGGCGGACGATGCTGTTTTTATCTTTATCGTATTTTCCGATACTGCTTCCGGTATTTATAGAGTTATCGTAATTACCCGTGTTATTTGCCTCATCTATACCATCCGCTTGAAAACAATCAGACTATCCCCCATGTTAGCTGTAACTTAAAAAACTCTTAATGAGGCAAATATTATGCGTATGGACAAATTAACCAGCATGTTTCAAACAGCATTAGCGGATGCTCAAAGTATGGCCTTGGGTAAAGACCATCAATTCATTGAGCCGATCCATTTGATGCTGGCTTTGCTGGATCAACAGGGCGGCAGCATCAGACCGATGCTGGCCCAGATGGGCATCAACACGCAGTTGCTGCGCACCGAGCTGGTTAGGGAACTGGATCGTTTGGCGACGGTTAGCGGCTCCGGTGGCGACGTGCAGGTTTCCAATGAATTATCGCGACTGCTGAATTTAACCGATAAGCTGGCGCAAAAGCGCAATGATAAATTCATCTCCAGCGAGCTGTTTTTATTGGCGGCTTTTGATGAAAAAGGCTTGCTTCAGGACTTGCTTAAAAAAGCCGGAGTTACTAAACAAGCAGTGGAAAAAGCCATCGATGCGATGCGCGGGGGGCAACCGGTCGATGATGCCAATGCCGAAGAGCAGCGGCAGGCCTTGAAAAAATACACCATCAACCTGACCGAGCGCGCCGAACAAGGCAAGCTGGACCCGGTGATCGGACGAGATGACGAGATACGCCGGACGATTCAGGTTTTACAGCGGCGTACCAAAAACAACCCGGTGTTGATCGGCGAACCGGGCGTGGGCAAGACCGCGATTGTTGAAGGCCTGGCGCAGCGTATCGTCAACGGCGAAGTGCCGGAAGGCATCAAAGGCAAACAAGTGTTGGCGCTGGATATGGCGGCGTTGATTGCCGGCGCCAAGTTTCGCGGCGAATTCGAGGAGCGTCTGAAAGCGGTGTTAAACGATCTTGCCAAACAAGAAGGCCAGATTATTTTGTTTATCGACGAATTGCACACCATGGTTGGCGCAGGCAAGGCCGAAGGCGCAATGGATGCGGGCAATATGCTGAAACCGGCGCTGGCGCGCGGTGAATTGCATTGCGTAGGCGCTACGACGCTGGACGAATACCGTAAGTATGTCGAAAAAGATGCGGCCTTGGAGCGCCGGTTTCAAAAGGTGCTGGTTGATGAACCGTCCGTTGAAGATACGGTGGCGATTTTGCGCGGCTTGAAGGAAAAGTACGAGGTGCATCACGGCGTCGATATTACCGATCCGGCCATTATCGCGGCGGCGAATCTGTCTTACCGTTACATCTCCGACCGGCAGTTGCCGGACAAGGCTATCGACCTGATCGACGAAGCGGCCAGCCGTATCCGTATGGAAATCGACTCCAAACCGGAGGAAATGGACAAACTGTACCGGCGTTTGATTCAGTTAAAAATCGAGCAGGTTGCGCTTAAAAAAGAAGCCGATGCCGCATCCAAAAAACGTCTGGAAATTCTGGAAGAAGAAATCGCCGATCTGGAAAAAGAATATTCCGATCTGGAAGAAATCTGGAAAGCGGAAAAAGCCTCGTTACAGGGTTCGGCATCGATCAAAGAAAAACTGGAACAAGCCAGAACCGAACTGGAAGCGGCCAGCCGCGCCGGTGATCTGGCAAAAATGTCCGAGTTGCAATACGGCATTATTCCCGCACTGGAAAAGCAGTTGCATTCGGATGCACCGGCTGAAGCGCAGAAAATGACCTTGTTGCGCAACAAAGTCACCGAAGAGGAAATCGCCGAAGTGGTGTCGAAATGGACCGGTATTCCGGTATCGAAAATGATGGAGGGCGAGCGCGACAAGTTGTTGCGGATGGAAGAGCAGCTTAGCAAGCGGGTGGTCGGCCAGGAAGAAGCGCTGAAAGCGGTCAGTAATGCGATTCGCCGTTCCAGGGCCGGGTTGTCCGATCCGAATCGCCCGAACGGTTCGTTCCTGTTTTTGGGGCCGACCGGCGTTGGAAAAACCGAGCTGTGCAAGGCGCTGGCGGAGTTTATGTTCGATACGCCCGATGCGATGGTGCGCGTCGATATGTCCGAGTTTATGGAAAAGCATTCCGTAGCGCGCCTGATCGGTGCACCTCCGGGTTATGTCGGCTATGAAGAAGGAGGCTACCTGACCGAGCTGGTCAGGCGCAAGCCGTATTCGGTCATTTTGATGGACGAAATTGAAAAAGCCCATCCCGATGTGTTCAACATCCTGTTGCAGGTGCTGGATGATGGCCGCTTGACCGACGGGCAAGGCAGGACGGTTGATTTCAGGAACACCATTGTTGTGATGACCTCTAACCTGGGCTCGGATATTATCCAATCGTTGTCCGGCGAAGCGCTTTATTCGGTTATGAAAACGTCGGTCATGGAAATTGTTAACACTAAATTCCGTCCCGAATTCATCAACCGGATTGATGAAGCGGTGGTATTCCATTCGCTGGGCCGCGGACAAATTCGCGCTATTTCCAATATTCAAATCGAATACTTGCGTAAACGTTTGCAGGATCGCGAAATCGGCTTTGAAATTTCAGAACAGGCGTTGGATTTGTTAGGCGAGGCGGGCTTTGATCCTGTATACGGAGCAAGGCCGATGAAGCGCGCTATTCAGCAACAGCTTGAAAATCCGCTGGCGCAGTTGATACTGGCCGGTAATTTTGTCGCCGGGGATACCATAAAAGTCGATGTCGAACATGAGACGTTGAAATTTTCAAAGGCTTAAAGCGTATCCGGTTGGGCTGCAAAAAGGTGCAACCCAATCTCCGGATTGTAGCGATTTAGTAACTGATGTTACGTATTGTCCACGAAAGGCACGAAAAGCACGAAAAAAGGTAGAGCCGTATGTTTCTTGACTTACGGCGTAACCCAAAACATTCACATCCTCTCTATTACGCTTAGTAAAGGTGCACTGGGTTCCATGTTTCTCTGTCCCAATTTTTTCGTGTCTTTCGTGTCTTTCGTGGACTACGCTTTTTATTATGTATCTGGGGTAACATCAATTAATAATATCGGTTGTCAATCAAACCCGAAACGAACCAACCAGTGTTTTGAGCTGTCGAAAGTCTTCTTCCGCCGCAACTCGTCCGTAACGCAGCTTGATAAATAGTGCTGTGATCTGATCAATATTCGCAGTCTGCTCGGGCAATTTAATTTTCACCCTTTCGCCAAAGTCCTTAACGCCTTCTCCGGCGCCTCTGAGCAATCCATGCTTGGCAAGTTTTTTACAAAACCGGTTATAGATAAGCAAAACCTTGTCGGCGGTTTTCGGTTTTTGATAGAGCATAAACCAGCAAAGCGCGGCTATTATCGGCGCTATGAATGCGATCATCCCGTAAATCATGGATTTAATATCATTGATGCCGAATGACGACAAAAAATTGGATTGGCTCTTGTTGTCGTAATTGATAACCCAGCGGTGCCAGTTGTAATCGACGCTGCTCCATAGTTGCCGGGTTTTTCTTAGCCAGTTGTAAGCCGGTATGTTGGCTGTTGGGATACCATAATAGGCAGTTTGCCGGTTTGCGCTAATCTCTTGCTCGATTCTTTCCTGCGCAATGGCCGCAGTCGGATCGACCCGAACCCAACCTTGGTTCTCCAGCCAGACTTCAGCCCAGGCATGGGCGTCGGCTTGCCGTATTTCCAAAAAATCGCCGACTTTGTTCATTTCCCCGCCCTGATAGCCGGTAACGACGCGAGCCGGAATGTGAGCGGTGCGCATTAAATACACGAAGGCGGAAGCGTAATGGCTGCAAAATCCATAATGGGTCTTGAATAAAAAGCTTTCAATCGGATTTTCTTCCATCAGTGGCGGAGTCAGGGTGTAATGAAAGTCTTCCGTCCTGAAATGGTTTAACAGCTGATTGATAAAATTGTCGGGAGGGCTGTCAAAGCCGTGTAGCTGGCTGACCAGCTGTTTAATTTTATCGGACGGTTCGCCGGGCAGCTGTGTTGCGGCTTTATATTCGCTAGGGTTGATCAATCCGGTTTTGTAGTTGGTATAGGAAGTCACTTTATACTCGGCGCGTTTATCGGGTCTGCCTGAAGTAGTGAGCTGGTAATCGGCATTCAGAGTTAAAGGCGAAGAAAACTCTTGGGGCATATCCAGCGCAAAAACCCAGTTTTTATCCTGCGGCTCCATCAGGATCGTGTATTGATAAGGTGTGCCGGTAACGACAGGTTTGCCCAACGGTTTTTGAACAGCCGCCTGAGTCCAACGCTTGCCATCGGTATAAGACAAAACCGGCCCCCGCCAATAGCGCTGTCGGGACGGTGGAATAGCGCCTGCAAATTTCACCCGGAAAACCAGCTCTTCGGACACGCCGAGATCGCTGATCGAGCCGGGTTCCATGCTGTCGCTTAATCCTGTCCTGGCGTGGGGCTGTTCGTTAAACAACATCCATCTGGGCGCTTCAATACGCGGAAATAAAATAAATAAAGCGACTGCAATCGGCAGGGATTGAGCGGTAATAATAGCCGCTGTCTTTAATGCTCCGAATATTTGCACTTTACTGCTGTTGATAGAAATCAACGTTGCCAACAGTACACAGCAAACCAGCAGAATATAAGCCGCCATCAGCATGCTTTGCTCGTATAAAAATTGGGAGGACGCGACGATAAAAGCCAGATAGCTGATCAGGTAAAGATCGCGTTCTTTTTTAATCTCCAACAGTTTGAGGCCTAGCGCGATAATAAACAGATTAGTTCCGGCATCGAGTCCGAATAGGCCTTGATGCTGGTTATACAACAGGGCGATTCCAATGACGGCCAGTAACAAAATAACCAGTTTGCCCGGCAGCCAATTTTGTTTCCAGATACCGATAAAACGCCAGCCAAACAGCAGGCAAAAAAAGCCAAAGATGGTTAGTGGGATATTGTAAACATGCGGAAGAACAATCAGCCCGATAGAGGACAGTAGGAAGATCAAAATGTTCTTGTCGAGTTCGGGTTTCATAGGCTTAGGGTTTTTTTATTACGAGAGTTAAAGAATTCACCACGAAGGCACGAAGGACACGAAGTAATGAAGTTTTATCGTTCCCATGCCCCGGCGCTCGTCTTTACGCACAAGTATTTAAAAGCACGTCATTCCGGCAGGGATTCACTCCGGGCTATCCTGCCCGGGGCCCTTCGGGTAAATGCAAATCCGTTCCAGACGGATTTGTGCCGGAAACCAGAGCACAGGGATGTGAATGCTCGATTTTAACTCCACGTTGTAAGGTTTGTTGCTAGCTTTGGCATTGCCATCCATGGCGTCTGGATCCCGGCAATCCCTGCCGGGATGACGAACCGTCGTGTCACCCAGGCACTTATGTATAACGATAAGTGTCCACATCCGTCATGGTCATTCTCCTCGTTCTCAGGACTCCAATGTGAACTCATCCAGTCTTTTCTTCGTGCCTTCGTGGTGAATTCTTTAACATCATCAAAACAGCGCCAACGCTTCGAGGCATTTTTGATAATGCACCAAACCGTTATCGGGCGGCAAATTCAATCCCGGCAAAACAAAGCCGTAACGGATTTCTGCTTGCTCGGCATCGACCACCCAGCGGCACAGTTGGCTTAAACGCTCTTCAATATTATGGCCGGGCGCATAGTCGTAATCCAGCCAAATTTCTTCTGACGACTGCTCGCCGCCGTATTGTTTGCTGAACACGCCCAAGCCTTTGGCAAACGTTTTCCAATGTATGTGCCTGATCGAATCGCCGGATTGGTATTCCTGTAAGCCGCAAAACTCATCGCCGCCTTTGCGGCTAAAACCCTGTTGAACGTCTATTGACGACGTTTGAGGAAACGGTATTTCAACATGAGCCGGTTTTGGATAAACCAAGACCTTAAGATTAAAGCGGATCGGTGACCAAGCACGAAACAGGCCCAGAGGATAAGTGCTGGATAGCGTGACAGATCCCGCTTGGTGCCAGCCTCTTTTTTGGGTTATCGAGTAAAGCGTAATATGCTCAGTGCTATGCGCTTTTATTGTCAGATTTTGAGTATCTTGCAATGTAACTTTTAGCTGGTGGCGTTCCATATCGGTCGGGTTGTTGATACGGATGTCGAATCCTGCGGCTTCTCCGGCAAACACGGATTTACTTCGGCCTTTTTGCACAACCAGGCCGGCTAGCGATTTATAGCTGTGTAAGATGGTGACGAAGAAAATACTCGCCAGTAAAAAAGTCAGCATGTAAGCAAGGTTATTGTTATAAACAAAAGCAATCAGCAATAGCAGCACAATCAGCACGACAAAGCCCAAGCCCCGTTGGGTAGGCAAAATAAAGATACGCCGATGGTTTAAGGTGATCGGCATATCGACGGCTTTTTCACCTGAAACAAACCGGCTGAGTCTAAAGCGTTCTTTTAAGTTCAATGGACAGCGACGTTAGCTAAAATCGGGGCGACAATCGCTTCCGACTGGGTGTTGCCGGCTCTTAACCGATGCCCTGCGACAGCCGCCAGCACGGCTTGAATATCTTCCGGGATAGCTGCATCACGCTGATCCATAAATGCCCAGGCTTTGGCCGCAGTCAACAGCGCCAAACCGGCTCTGGGCGACAACCCGCAGTGATACTCGGGCGAATTGCGGGTAAAGCTAATAATGGCTTGGCAATAATCAAGCAGCGCAGCCGACACATGCACCTGGGTAACCGCCTGTTGTATATCTTGCAGTTGTTCCGGCGGCAATTGCACAGGCAGCGATTCGCACAGGCTGTGCCTGCTTTGTCCGCTAAGCAATTGTCTTTCCGCATGATGGTCGGGATAGCCCAGCTCGATACGCATTAAGAAACGATCCAATTGCGACTCAGGTAACGGAAACGTGCCTATTTGATGAGACGGATTTTGAGTGGCAATCACAAAAAAAGGCTGGGGCAGCGGATAGGTTTTTCCTTCGACCGTAACCTGACGCTCTTCCATGGCTTCCAGCAACGCGCTTTGCGCTTTGGGCGTGGCGCGGTTGATTTCATCCGCCAACACCATCTGGTTAAAGACCGGGCCGGGATGGAATTTAAATTCGTGATTTTTAGCATCGAATACGCAAGAGCCGATGATGTCGGCGGGTAGAATGTCGCTGGTAAACTGAATCCGCTGATAGTTCAATCCCAGCAGTTTTGCCAGCGTGTGCGCCAGTGTGGTTTTGCCGACGCCGGGAATATCTTCTATAAGCAAATGGCCGCGGGCCAGCAAACAGCAAAGTGCAAGCCGAACTTGCCGGGGCTTGCCGAGAATAATTTGATTGGCCGAATCTAAAAGCTGATGGATTGCATTTTGCATGGGGGATGTTAGGATGTTTGAGTTACGAATGAATTGAAATTCGGCTTTATTATAGAGCAAGATTCAAACGCCACTATGACTGGACAAAAAAGAGGGATTTGTTATGAAAGACTATGAAGAAGTGCGCCACAGTCTAATCGACATGCTGGAAGAGCTTGATGATCGGCTTGCTAAAATTACCCAGGATATCAAAGAACCTTTAGACAGGGACTTTGAAGAGCAGGCTACTCAAACGGAGAATGACGAAGTGCTGGATAGTTTGGGCAATGCGGCCAGAACGGAAATAGAAATGGTCAAACAGGCTATCGACAGAATAGATAAAGGCCAATATGGGTTGTGTCAGGTTTGCGGCGAGCCGATTGGCAAGGAACGATTAAAAGCCATACCCTACTCCAGCATGTGTATAAAGTGCGCCAGTCAGGCAGGCCGCTAAGGAATTTTAAACAAACGATAAACCATAGAGGCGGCCGGTCGGTCGCCATTTATGTCCTCAATACTACAATTTATTGACATAAAACAAAATTTTAAAGCAGTTTGTTTAAATCTTTTTGTTTAAAAAGCTTGCGGCCCTTATAATTCAACAAAACTTCCAAGTTTTTTCATTTCTTAATTTATTTCACTATAACCCGAGACCTGTTTAACGATGAAAACGAAAATTGCCCTATTTTTAGGACTGTTACTTATCACCAATGTAAGCTATGCCGATTTAAAAATTGGCTTTGTGAATATACCTGCCGTTCTTGAAAAAGCCCCCCAAGCTGAAAAAGCTAAAAAACGTCTGGAACAAGAGTTTTCTCCGCGCGACAAGCAATTAGTTGCTCAACAAAAAGAAATCCAAAGCATGGACGATAAAATGGCCAAAGATGCGGCCGTGATGGGTGAATCGGCGCGAGCTAATATGGAAAAAGACATCTTGAACAAAAAGAGAGATGCAAAAAGAGCCCAACAGGAATTTAGCGAAGATTTTAATGTTCGCCGCAATGAAGAATTGGGTAAATTGCAAAGCAAGATCGTTGAAGTTATTCGCGGTATAGCTAAAGATCAAAACTTTGATTTACTGCTAACCGATGGCGTTATTTATGCCAGCGAACAAATTGATGTTACAGCTCAAGTTCAACAAAAATTAGCTGCTCTGCCTAACTAATTGATTATCGCCACGCATAACTAGCTGGCGAATCTCAAGCCCACCGTAAAGGCGGTCAGTCGACAGCTTTTATGGTGGGCCCTTCTGAAAGTCCCACCCAACTGTCTCATATGAATAAGCAACAGCTCATCGAGAAGTTATCGTTAGAGCCCCATATTGAAGGCGGCTATTTTTCCAGAACTTATAGTTCCGGTCTGAAAACGGAGCTGCCTAATTCGAAGCAAAGATGTTTACTGTCGTCTATTTTTTATATGCTGACTGACGACAGTCCGATTGGCCATTTGCATAAGAATAAGTCGGACATCATCCATTATTTTCACGGCGGTTCCGCTTTAACTTATTTAATCATCGATCCTGACGGCAACCTTGACAGGAAAGTGCTTGGCTTTGATCTTGATGGAGGACAGCAACTGCAACTGCTTGTCCGAGGAGGTTGCTGGAAAGCGACCGTATTGGAGGCGGGCGAGTTTGGCTTAATCAGTGAAGCGGTATCTCCCGGGTTTGAATACGAAGATATGGAACTGGCTAAACCTGAAATCATAAAAAATCAATTTCCGCATTTATGGGATCGAATTTCAAAATATGTCCGGTAGATCCGGAAGAAGTCTCGTCACTCCCAGTCATTTTTTTCTAGCCGTTTTTGTTGGCTTAGCATCGAACGTAGCCACTGCAATAATGCTGCACAGCTTTTTATAACATGCGGCGCATAAAGTTTTGCCCTATTCAACAGCCAAATGCTTATCCGGAAGAGCATCAAACCGGCTTGATAAGTCCCATCTTTGAGTCGATACAATAGCGGACGTAGTTCAGCAAAATCTATCTCCCGATCTTGGACTTTGCCGTGCCGATGCAGCCAGCGCAACAGGCCGCTAACATAAAGAACGAATAGCCCTATACCGGAAAGAAACCAGAGAAACCGGCCTGTCGAGCCAAAAGCCTCGCCAGTATGCATAGGCCAGATCCAGGACGTAAAAGTTTCGCCTGTAGTAAAGCCGAATGGGTCGCGCACTTCTTTGACTTGCCCGCTCCAGCGGTCCACCCAGACCGTAGTGTAGGGATGCCGCTGATTGATTTCACTGCCTTGGCGTAAATTGATGCGATAAATACCGTTATCGCCGGAGGGCGTAGTCACCCGCCTGAGCTCGGCTTTTGGGAACGGGCCGCGTGCGACAAATTCCGCCGATTCCAGGCCGACCGGGTGATTGTTCGGAGTCGCCGTGCTGACTATATTACGCCCTGTTTCTCCGTGTTCCATGCCGGATGAGCCGACTAGTGTTTCCAACACCGATGGATAGCTCAGACTAAAGCCGGTGAACGCCAGCAATAATAAGATTAATGCGCTGAACAGTCCAACCAAGCGGTGTAGGTCGAATGCAAGCTGCACCATGCCGATACGGCCAGGAGCGGCCTCTGTCCCCGTAGAGTATGAAATGTATATTCCAAACTTGCTGGGAAGTGAAACGAACGCTGCCCCTATCCCCCGAATACCAGGCCACCATAAGTAGATTCCGGTTCCGGTGGAAAGTATCAGTAACAGTCCCAGAATGCCGACCGCGTTCCAACCGAAACGATCAAGACGAAGCTGGGTGTGCAAATCAAGTAACCAAGTGGTCAGTGTCTGCCCCCAGAACCGGCTGGCAACAACTTCGGCGGTATAAGGGTTTACCGATACCATTAGCGGCGCATATAACTCAAAGAATGTTTCTCTGGGCTTGTCGTACCAGACAGTAATCATACTATGGGGAGACCGGGGCATTTCCAAAGTCCATGACCCGTAACGGTTGGGATGTGCTGTTTGCACGGCGGCCATAATTTTATCCAGAGACTGGCGTTTGCCCGATGGCTGCTCGATAACCAGCTTTGGATTCAACAGTTCGTCCAGTTCTTCGCGGTAAATGCTGATGCTGCCGGTCAGGCCCATCAGTGCAAAAAAGAATCCGGCGATTAATGCCAGATAAAGATGAATCTTAAGCCAGATTGTCCGGTTGAGCAGATATTGAGTGGGAAATTTCATGGCGTTGCTAGAGATAAAATAATAATTATCCCATAGGGGATTATGCGATGTTTGTTTTTATCCGAGCTGCGAAAGCGTAGTCCACGAAAGGCACGAAAAGCACAAAAAGAGTATGCGGGGAATAAGGATGCAAAAATCAAAGCGTGTCCTGCTGATTAGATAGGGGGGGCCGGTATGCCTGTATCAAGTCACCTATCTGGTATGAACGTTGTCAAAAGGGATGCAACTGAATGCTTGGCATTACATCGTTAGCCAAGAAATATACCGTTCTATGTTTTTTGTGTCGCCTCGGCAACTGCTCCTGCGTTGCTAAACCACAGGGATGTGGCGAATGCAGAAAACGCATGGAGCGGTTTTCTGCCTACCTCCTGCGTCCATGCAGTCGTAGAGGCGCCTACTTTTGGCTTTCGTGCTTTTCGTGGACAATGCGTAACATCAGTTAATTATCCATTTCAAGCTTTTTCAAGCGATAGCTTAACGATCTGAAAGACAGCCCCAGCTGTTTGGCTGCTGCTGCTTTGTCCCATTCATTTTCTTCCAACACAAGGGTAATGGCCTTTCTTTCGATTTTCTCAAGATGTTCTTCCAATGTTCCCAAAGCCGGATCATATTCCGGAGACTTAGCAACATTATGCACATCTACCGGCAGATTCAAATCATCTCGCTCTATGCAATTGCCGTCATACAGCGCCAGGGCTCTTTCCAGAATATTTTCAAGTTCGCGGACATTGCCCGGAAAACGATACTGTCGCAATGCAGCAAATGCTGATGTCGATAGGGTTGGCCTGTCTTGTTTGCCGGCGCCGGTCAGTTTGGCCAATATATGATCGACAAGGGCAGGTATATCGTCAGGCCGCTCACGCAAGGGCGGGACGTGAAGATCGATCACGTTGATACGGTAGTACAAATCCTGCCTGAAACTGCCGTCCCGGACCATATCGCTAAGATTTTTATGAGTGGCGCTGAGCAAGCGAATATCGACCGGAATTTCCTGCTGTTCCCCGACTGGACGGATCTTTTTTTCCTGTATCGCACGCAGTAATTTAACTTGCAGAGACAGCGGCAAATCGGCGACTTCATCAAGAAACAAGGTACCGCCTTCCGCAGCCTGGAAAAAGCCTTTTTTGTCGCTGAGCGCGCCGGTAAAGCTGCCTTTTTTATGTCCGAAAAACTCGCTTTCCATCAGCTCGTGCGGAATAGCTCCGCAGTTGATCGCAACAAAAGCATGGCCGCTACGCGAGCTTTGCTGATGAATCAGTTTTGCAACCAACTCTTTGCCCGAACCTGATTCGCCGCTGATATAGACCGGCGCTTGACTGCGGGCGAGTTTCTCAATTTTTGCCCTGATCTGCTGCATGATTAAAGACTCGCCCAATAGCGTGTGCCGGGTTCTTCTTTCTTTGGCAGGGCTCGCATCGGAAAGCTTTAAAGCATTGTTAACAAGCAACTTAAGCGCAGGTAGATCAACCGGTTTGGAAACAAAATCGAAAGCGCCTTTTTTCATCGCCAGAATAGCCGACTCCATGTTGCCGTGTGCGGTAATAACGGCAACCGGTATCGGGACAGGCAGTGTTTGTATAAAGTCAACCAACTCCAGACCATTGCCATCGGGCAGATTCATGTCGGTCAGGCAAAGGTCGAAGGACTTTTGTTGTAATAATGTTTTGGCACTGACAATATTTTCAGCGCAGCATGTCTGAATATTCATCCTGTTAAGGGTGATTTCCAGCAGCTCACGAATATCGGGTTCATCGTCTACAATTAGTGCCAGTGGTTTATTCATATATCAATTAATGTCTGTTCCGCGTTCAATAAGCAAAGCCGAAAACAGCTTCGGTTATCGGCGGTTAAATAATAGCTCAATTTTGCCTGATTTAATTCGGCCAGCTCTTTTGAGATATAAAGTCCTAATCCTGTGCCGCTGGACGATGTGGTAAAAAAGGGTTCAAACAAGTGAATCTGGTGCTTGCGGCTGATGCCGGACCCGTTATCGATAATTTCTATGCAGGGTGCATGCCGTATCGCAAAAACGCGTAAAACTATGGGTCCAACTTCAGGCTTACCGTACTTCAGCGCATTCCTGCATAGGTTGTCCATGATCTGCCTTAAATGGCCGGGATCTATCAGCGCACATAAGGATTCAGCAGGGCATGAGGGCTTGAACGCGTCAATATCGACCGAATGTTCAAGCGTGAAATTTTTCAGGTAATTGTCCAGCCATGGTTTCAGATGGATCTTTTCCCGTCTTGAATCGGTTCTTTTGGAAAGCTGCAAAATATCTTCAATAATATGATTGACCCGGATCGAGTGGGTCTGGATGATTTCCGCCAATCTTTGGTCTTGAATAGATAAAAGTGAATTTTCCGAGAGTAATTGCCCTGCGTGACTGATAGCGCCTAACGGGTTGCGTATTTCGTGGGCAATACTGGCAGTGAGCCGGCCTAGCGATGCGAGTTTGCTTTGCTGCACCTGTTGATTATAAAGCGCAATATCTTCAAGAATAATCATATAAAAAAACTCATGGCCTGTTGGCAGGAGCATGAACCGGCCATGAATTTCAGTTTGATTCGGTAGTTGCAGCAGCACAATATTTTGTTCCGGATCGGATAACCAAATTTGAAAGGCTTCAGCTAAATATGCCGAAATATCGCCAAGCTTGGTTGGGACTTTCGATAAATTTGCCAACCTTAATGCGGATTGATTGGCCATCTGAATGGCCTGCTGCTTGTCGGCGATAATGATGCCCGATTGCAGATGCTGAATAATGTATTTGTTCAGATCTTCCAGCTTGGTGATGGTTTGCTTCTGTTGATCGGCAAGCTGAAATATTTGTTCGCTACGTTTTGCGAGGATATATGACAGCAACGCAATCGTAAAAAATGCTGCGCCCAGCATTCCGGCATTCGCATAAGAAGTCGAATTAAAACTGTGCGAATAATTGGCAACGAATTGTTCGGTTAATACGGCCAAACTGGCTAGCGCGGCAAAAAGCATCGCACAGCGGCCGCCGATTAATAATCCGCCAGCGGCGATGGATACTGCGAGCAAAGTGCCCATGCCACTGCCAATGCCGCCTGATGCGTGCATTATCAAGGTGAGAATGAGTATGTCTGTAAAAATCAGCAGTTGCGCTTGCGTGGTGTACCCTGTGAGCCGCCAAGCTATGCAGATAACGGAGATAATTGAAAGTACCAAGTAGCTTTGGCTGCTATACGTGAATAATTTACTGTCGTAAGTGCCGAGCAATGAAGAATCCGTGTAACTGTAAAACAAAGCGACAAACATACCGGCCAGGATAAGCCGATAGCCTAAAAAAACTTTCAGTAATAACCAGGCTTGCTGGGCGGGGATGCCGTAGCCTTTGGAGAAGGGGCAGGGAAAGATGGTCTCGTTGGTATTTGGCGGCATGTTGCTTTTAAAATGGCGTTTTGCAGGGACTTCGTTAAAATGCTCAATAAAGTTATTAAGCGTAGCATTTAGTTTTCATCTGTGTGAAAAAAATACCCGCCGAACCCGGTCAATTGAGGAGCAATAAATGAATATTCATGAGTATCAGGCTAAACAGTTGTTTTTGTATTACGCCATACCGGTGCCTGACGGCAAGCAAGCGACCACGCCGGAAAGAGCCGAGCAGGTTGCCGGAGAACTGGGCGGTGACGGTTGGGTGGTTAAAGCGCAGGTTCATGCCGGCGGTCGGGGTAAAGTCGGCGGCGTAAAGCTGGCAAAAAGCTCGGCGGAAGTGGCCGAGTTTAGCCGCGAGATGCTCGGAAAGCGACTGGTGACCAACCAGACCGGCGCGGAAGGCTTGCCGATTAACTCGGTGCTGATAGAAAAAACCTATCCGATCAAGCGCGAGTTATACCTGAGCGTACTGGTTGATAGGGCCAGCCAGCGCATTATTTTTATCGCCTCGGCCGCGGGCGGTATGGATATCGAAACCGTCGCCCACGAAACGCCCGAGCAGATTATTTCGGTTCCGGTTCATCCTGCCGCCGGTTTGCAAGGCTATCAATGCCGGAAAGTCGCTTACGCGTTGGGGCTTAAAGGAACACAAATCAGAGCTTTGGGAAAAATCATGCAAGGCTTGTACGACCTTTTTTTAGCCAAGGATGCGAGCCAAATTGAAATTAACCCGTTGATAGAAACCGATAGCGACGAACTACTGGCGCTGGATGCCAAGATCAATTTCGATGACAACGCAATCGAAGCGCATCCCGATATTCTGGCGATGAAAGATGCCGAGCAGGAAGATGAAAAAGAAAACAAAGCCCAGCAATTCGGTCTGAATTACATCACCCTGGAAGGCAATATCGGCTGCATGGTCAACGGTGCGGGGTTGGCAATGGCGACGATGGATCTGGTCAAGCTCAAAGGCGGGTTACCGGCCAATTTTCTTGATGTCGGCGGCGGCACCAGCGTTGAAAAAGTCTGCGAGGCGTTCAAGCTGATCCTGTCGGATCACAGCGTTAAAGCGGTATTGGTGAATATTTTCGGCGGCATCGTTCAGTGCGACATTATCGCGGCGGGCATTTTGGCCGCTGTCGAACAAGTTCATGTCGGCGTACCCGTCGTGGTGCGTCTGGAGGGCACCAATGCCGAGCAGGGCCGGGCCTTGTTAAGCAACACCGGACTGAATCTTTATGCGGCGGATGATTTGGCGCATGCTGCTGAACAAGTCGTTGCACTCGCAAAGGAGGCCGCATGAGCATTTTAATCGACAAAAACACTAAAGTGATTTGCCAGGGTTTTACCGGCAAACAAGGTACTTTTCATTCCCAGCAAGCGCTAGACTATGGCACCCAATTAGTCGGAGGCGTGACCCCGGAACGTGGCGGCGAAACCCATTTAGGTTTGCCGGTGTTCAATACCGTGCAGGATGCCGTTAACGATACCGGAGCAACTGCCAGCGTCATCTATGTGCCGCCGTTTTTCGCGGCCGACGCGATTATGGAAGCGGTCGATGCCGGGATTAAACTGATTGTCTGCATTACCGAAGGCATACCCATATTGCAAATGCTACGCGTCAAGGCGGCAATGGCCGGTACCGGCGCGTTCTTGATCGGCCCCAACTGCCCCGGCGTGATCACACCGGGCGAATGCAAAATCGGCATCATGCCCGGCCATATTCACCTGCCCGGATCAATCGGCATCGTGTCGCGCTCCGGCACTTTGACCTATGAATCGGTACATCAAACCACTGCGCAAGGCTTGGGCCAAAGCACCTGCGTCGGCATCGGCGGCGATCCGATACACGGCATGAATTTCGTCGATGTGCTGAGCCGTTTTCAAGACGATGACCAAACCAAAGGTATTGTGATGGTTGGCGAAATCGGCGGCGGCGAAGAAGAAGATGCCGCGGAATATATCAAAGCGCATGTCACCAAGCCCGTGGTTGCGTATATCGCAGGGCAGACCGCACCTCCCGGCAAACGCATGGGCCATGCCGGAGCGATAGTCACCGGCGGCAAAGGCACGGCAGAAGGCAAAGTCGCGGCGCTTAAAGCGGCGGGGATTGAGGTAGTCAGTTCGCCGACCGATATTGGCGTGGCGATGAAAGGGTGTTTGTAAATAAAGCAAAATGAAAATAATCACATGGAATTGTAATGGTGCATTACGAAAAAAATATCAGGTTCTGGAAGAATTCGACGCAGATTTATTAATTATTCAGGAATGCGAAGATCCTGACAGGTCATCGGCGGAATATAAAAAATGGGCTGATAATTTTTTATGGATTGGGGAAAATAAAAACAAAGGCATTGGCATTTTCTCAAGGAAAGCGAATAACATTAAAGCGTTAACATGGGGTGCGGAAGGGCTTCAATCCTTTTTACCTTGCATCGTAAATGATTCATTCATTTTAGTGGCCGTTTGGACTAAGCAAGCAAATTCACCAACATTTAGATATATTGGTCAGCTTTGGAAGTATCTACAGTTACATAAGGAAAAATTTGTCGGCAATGATGTTTTGCTATGCGGCGACCTTAATAGCAACAGCATTTGGGATGTTTGGGATAGATGGTGGAATCATTCTGATGTGATAAATGAATTGGAAAAACATGACGTAAAGAGCGTTTATCACACCCTGTTAAATGAAGAACAAGGCAAGGAAACTCAGCCAACATTCTTTCTTCATAGAAGAAAAGAAAGACCCTATCACATTGACTATGCCTTTGTTTCAAGCCACTTAATTAATCATCAAAACAGCATATTCATAGGAGAGCCGGAAATTTGGCTTGAATATAGTGACCACATGCCAGTAGTCTTTGCCATAAATGGTTAATAAAACACGACAACTTACCTAAGTACATTTCAACGAATGACCCTAAAAATAGCCCTAGCCCAAACCAACTTTCTGGTCGGCAACATAGCCGCCAATGTTGACAACATCACTCAAGCCGCCATTCATGCCCGTGATGAATTGGGCGCGGATATGATCGTCTTTCCTGAACTAACCTTGACCGGCTATCCGGCGGAAGACCTGTTATTACGCGACGACTTTATTGCCGCCGCCAATAACTCGCTTTATCAACTGGCCGACCGCGTTGCCGGTATTGCAATGATCGTCGGCTTTCCCGAACGCGATGGCGACAAGCTTTACAACAGTGCAGCGGTATTGCATCAAGGCGCGATAGTGGCCTGTTATCGCAAACGCGCTTTGCCCAATTATGGCGTGTTTGATGAGCAGCGTTATTTTACGGCGGGCAACCAGCCTTGCGTATTTGAGTTCAACGGTACGTTTATAGGGCTGACTATTTGCGAAGATGTCTGGAAGCTGGGCATTATTGAAGACAATAAACAAGCGGGAGCCGAGTTACTGCTGACCATTAACGCTTCCCCGTTCAATTCCGGAAAAATCCATCAACGCGAAGCCATTATTTGCAGTCAGGTTAAAACCGCGCAGATTCCATTGGTCTACGTCAATCAGGTCGGCGGTCAGGATGAATTGATTTTCGACGGCGCGTCTTTTGTCGTCGATGCGCAGGGACAAATCGTCTTTCGGGCTGCGGAGTTTAAAGAACAAATTAGCGTAGTCGAGTTTGACGGCAACCATCCTGTGAAAAGTACCTGCGCTCCTCTCTACAATGAGGTCTCCAGCGAATATCAGGCCCTGGTGCTGGGCATTAAAGATTATGTGCGCAAAAACGGCTTTCAAGGCGCGATTTTAGGCCTGTCCGGAGGCATTGATTCGGCACTGGTTCTGGCGTTAGCCGTCGATGCATTGGGCGCTGATAAAGTTGAAGCCGTACTGTTGCCGTCACGCTATACGCAAGACATGAGTAACGAAGATGCAGTGCTGGAAGCGAAAGCCTTAGGCGTACACTACCATATCATTCCGATAGAACCGGCAGTTAATGCCTTTACCGGCATGTTGGCCGATATTTTCGCCGGTACGGCCAAAGACGCTACCGAAGAAAATATTCAGGCGCGCTGCCGCGGCGTGATTTTAATGGCATTGTCGAACAAACAAGGCAAGCTGTTATTGACCACCGGCAACAAGAGTGAAATGAGCGTAGGCTACGCAACGCTGTACGGCGATATGTCCGGCGGCTTTGCGCCGATCAAAGACGTGCCAAAAATGCTGGTGTACCGATTGGCGCGTTATCGCAATTCGCTATCTCCTGTGATACCGGAACGGGTTATCACTCGTCCTCCTTCCGCCGAGTTGGCGCCCGACCAGGTCGATGAGGATTCGTTGCCGCCTTACGATGTGCTGGACCCGATTCTGGAGCGTTATATCGAAAAGGATCAATCGGCCGATCAAATCATCGCAGCCGGATTCAAGCGCGAAGATGTGGCAAGAGCCATCAGTCTGGTAGACCGCAACGAATATAAACGCAGACAATCCCCGCCGGGAATCAGGATTACCGGCAGGGCGTTCGGCCGCGACCGGCGTTACCCGATCACTTCGGGTTATAAAGGTATTTAGCTAGCCGCTTGAAACCGCTTCTCCATGATGGATTACCTTTTCTCAATTCCCGGCTATTTGTAATACAATGGGCAGGTTTACAACCGTTTGTTCGATCACCAAATGTTCCTGCCGGCGGGTTATAAGAAACAAGGCTATAGCTGCGTTGGCTGTCGATTACCTGTTGATTTTTCAACGGGTACACCGACCTAATGCATAGCCAATAAAAACATTACTGCTACCTGTTCATGAGTAGACAGTATTTAATAATTAAAAAAAGGTCAGTTATATGTGTTGGAGTGGTGAAGCGTCAGGCGTTTTAGCCGTCGCAGGTCTTAGTACCGCAGCTTATGTTGCGATTAAACAAGGGGAATCGAAAGAACTCTGGATTCCGTTAACTTATTTTGCCTTAATGGAATTATTACAGGCGGTCACTTATGTCTATATTGATTTATGTGATAACCCCAGTAACCAGATACTCACGCTGCTGGGCTATTTGCACGTCTCGTTCCAGCCGTTCTTTGTCAACATGGTCGCGATGTATTTCATCCCGGAAAGCGTCAAAATAAAAATTCGCACGACGGTCTATACCATTTGTGCTATCGGCACGATCTCCATGCTGATCAAAATGTACCCTTTTGGCTGGGCGGGATCTTGCAACATCGGCATAGAAGGCTTTTGCGGACCAAGTGTCTGTTCCACTTCCGGTTCCTGGCATATCGCTTGGCAAATGCCGTTGAACGGCCTGTTGTCAGATCCAGTTAGCTGGCTGTTCGGCTTTAACTGGGGTTTGCACGCACTTACTTATATTCTGGTGGCTTTTTACCTGCCACTTATGTATGGCTCGTGGCGTTTTGTCGGCTTCCATTATTTAATCGGGCCGTTTATTTCCGATATTACCACCACCGATCCGAACGAATACTCAGCGGTTTGGTGCTTGTTCTCTATCGCTTTATGCGTATCGGTCATTAAAACTCCGATTAGAAAACATCTACACGTTAAAACCTGGCCTTTTTACAAAAAGTATATTGGCGATTCGCTGTAGTGCTTGCTTAGGTCGGGTTATGCTGAAACTAACTCGACCTACGGAAATCTCAGTCTCATCTCAAATAGCTGGTAAGTCGGCTAAAAGACTTAAAAAATTCACCACGAAGGCACGAAGAACATAAAACTTCATGTCTTTATGGTGAATAAATATTTTTAAGCATCTGTTTGTTTCCCAACATTCCTTTATTTGATTCTAATCCCGCTTTGCGGGTAGACGTTACAATATTCCTTATCACAATCCGCTCTTTCATTGGCTATGCGGCCTGTTCTATACTGCCAGCCAATGCGTAATTTCCAATTTTTAATTCAGTAGGGTAGTTGCGCTTTTTTTGTTCATCACGGGAGCTGTTCAAATGCAACATCAGCAAACACTTACAATTGATGGAAATCAGGCTGCCGCGACGGTAGCCCATAAGCTTAACGAAGTCATCGCGATTTATCCGATAACGCCGTCGTCGAATATGGGCGAATGGGCCGACGAATGGTCATCACGAGGACAAGTAAATTTATGGGGGACGGTGCCGCAAGTGACCGAAATGCAAAGCGAGGCCGGCGCCGCCGGAGCCATACACGGCGCGTTGCAGGCCGGGTCGATGGCAACCACGTTTACTGCCTCCCAAGGTTTGCTGCTGATGCTGCCCAATATGTACAAAATTGCCGGCGAATTAACGCCGACCGTGTTCCATATCGCCGCCCGCTCGCTGGCTTGCCAGGGCTTGTCGATTTTCGGCGACCACAGCGACGTGATGTCGGCGCGGATGACCGGCTTCGGCATGCTGTGTTCCAATTCACCGCAGGAAGTGATGGACTTTGCGCTGATCGCCCATGCCGTAGCGCTGGAAAGCCGCATTCCGCTGATGCATTTTTTCGACGGTTTCAGGACCTCGCATGAAGTCGCCAAGATTGCCATGCTGGATGACGATGTGATGCTGGCAATGATTCACGAAGAATGGGTAATGGCGCACCGAAGCCGGTCGTTGACGCCCGATAGTCCGGTGTTACGCGGTACGGCCCAGAATCCCGATGTGTATTTTCAGGCCAGGGAATCGGTCAATGCCTATTATCAGGCGATGCCGGGGATCGTGCAGGGCGCAATGGACGGATTTGCCAAGCTGACCGGCCGATCTTATCATTTGTTTGAATACGTGGGTTCGCCGGAGGCCGAGCGCGTTATCGTGATGATGGGTTCAGGCGCGGAGGCCGTAACGGAGACGCTCGATTATCCTAACCGCCAAGGCGAGTCGGTCGGCTTGCTTAAAGTGCGCTTATACCGGCCCTTCGATGCCGCCAGCTTGTTAGCTGCGCTTCCGGCTAGCTGCCGCAAAATCGGCGTATTGGATCGCACCAAAGAGCCGGGCGCGGATGGTGAGCCGTTGTATAAGGATGTGCTTGGCGCTGTGGCCCAGGACTTTTCCAGCGGCGAGTCCAGGTTCTCGGTGATGCCGAAAGTGGTCGGCGGCCGTTACGGTCTGTCTTCCAAGGAATTCACGCCCGGCATGATCAAGGCGATTTATGATGAACTAAAACAGCCGCAACCGAAAAACCATTTCACAATCGGCATCCACGACGATGTCACTCACACCAGCCTGGATTGGGATGCGAGTTATCGCACCGACGCTCACGCCGACACGTTCCAGGCGATGTTTTACGGCCTGGGCAGCGACGGCACGGTCAGCGCCAACAAAAACACTATCAAAATTATCGGCGAAGCGACCGATCTGCACGCCCAGGGCTATTTCGTTTACGACTCGAAAAAATCCGGCGCGATTACCGTTTCGCATTTGCGCTTCGGCCCTAAACCGATACGCTCCACGTACCTGATCGGAGAAAACGACGCCAATTTCATCGGCTGCCATCAGACGATTTTCCTGGAGCGTTACGACATGCTCGCTAATGCGGCGGAAAACGCGGTGTTTTTATTGAACACGCCGGAACCGGTCGAACAGGTTTGGGCGTCGCTCCCAGCCAAAATGCAGCGGCAAATGATAGACAAAAAAATCCGCTTTTATGTAATCGACGGCTATGAAGTCGCCGAAAAAAGCGGCATGGGCAAGCGCATCAACACCATCATGCAGACCTGCTTTTTTGCAATATCCGGCGTGTTGCCGCAAGAGCAGGCGATTGCCGATATTAAACACGCGGTCGAAAAAACTTACGGCAAGAAAGGTCAACGCATCGTTGAGCTGAATTTCAAAGCCATCGACGAAACGCTGGCGAGCTTGCATTCGGTTCCGTTGCCGACAGCGGTTAGCAGTCAATTCGACATCCAGTCCAGAATCAACGATGCGGCTCCCGACTTTATCAAACGAGTGACCAGCGAAATCATTGCCGGACGAGGCGATGCGTTGCCGGTCAGCGCAATGCCAATCGACGGCACGTTCCCGACCGGTACCGCAGCTTATGAAAAACGCAATTTGGCGTTGGAAATTCCGGTTTGGGAAACCGACTTATGCACTCAATGCGGCAAATGCGTGATGGTGTGTCCGCATTCGGTCATTCGCAGCAAAATTTATTCTGACGATGTATTGAACAAAGCGCCGCCTACCTTCAAGCACGCGGCTATGCTGGGCAAGGATTTTCCTGCCGGCTTGTCGATCACTTATCAGGTCGCGCCGGAAGACTGCACCGGCTGTACGCTGTGCGTCGATATTTGCCCGATCCGGGACAAATCCAACGCCAGCCGCAAAGCCGTCAATATGCAGCCCCAGCCGCCGCTACGCGAAACCGAGCGCGACAATTGGGATTTCTTTTTGGCTATCCCCGAATACGATCGCAGGCTGTTGAAAACCAATACCATCAAAGGCTCGATGGTATTGCAGCCGTTGTTCGAGTTTTCCGGCGCTTGCGTGGGTTGCGGCGAAACGCCGTACATAAAACTGGCGTCGCAGCTGTTCGGTGACCGCATGGTGGTTGCCAATGCGACCGGATGTTCCTCGATTTACGGCGGCAACCTACCGACCACTCCGTGGACTAAAAACCCGGAAGGCCGCGGGCCTGCATGGAGCAATTCCTTATTTGAAGACAATGCGGAATTTGGTTTGGGCATGCGGATCGCCCTCGATAAGCAAAACCAATACGCCAGGGAATTGTTGTCTGCACTGCGAGAGCCGTTAGGCGGCGAATTGGTCGATGCAATACTGAACGCCGACCAGTCCGATGAAGCGGGGATTTACGAACAGCGCGAGCGGGTTGTCGCACTGAAAAGACACTTGCATCCCCTGACCAGTCAGGCAGCGCAAACCTTAACCCAGTTGGCGGACAGCTTATGCAAAAAAAGCGTCTGGATTATCGGCGGCGACGGCTGGGCTTACGACATCGGTTATGGCGGTCTCGACCATGTCTTGGCCAGCGGGCGCAATGTCAATATCCTGGTGCTGGATACCGAAGTTTATTCCAACACCGGCGGGCAGACATCCAAATCGACACCGTTGGGCGCAGTCGCAAAATTCTCTGCCGGCGGCAAAGCGACGGCTAAAAAAGACTTGGCATTGCTGGCGATGGATTACAGCAATGTCTACGTCGCCCATGTCGCTTATGCCGGTAAAGACACACAAACCCTGAATGCGTTTTTGGAAGCGGAAGCCCACGACGGCCCGTCCATCATCATCGCTTACGCACCGTGTATCGCGCACGGCGTCGATATGTCCAACAATCACCGGCAGCAAAACCTGGCGGTGAAAAGCGGGCATTGGCCATTGTTCCGCTTCGATCCCGACAAGATCAAACAAGGCAAGAACCCGATGCACCTGGATTCTCCTGAACCGTCGATTCCTTACCGCGATTTCGTCAAAACCGAAACCCGTTTCAGCATGTTGTGGCAAACCCATCCCGAAGATGCCGAGCGTTTTCTGGAACAGGCGCAGCAGGATGTTAAAAACCGCTACCATTATTACAAACAACTGTCTGAGCTGGAGTGGAACGAATCGACCAGTGTTTCAGCGGTGAAAGCCCAACTCAAGAGCGAAAGCGCCAAGGAGACCGACAATGGTTGATTTAACGACTGATTACATAGGCTTGAAATTGGCTAACCCCTTGGTGCCGTCGGCGTCGCCGTTGAGCAGGGACACGGACAGTGCGCGCAGACTGGAAGACGCAGGCGCATCGGCGTTGGTGATGTATTCGCTGTTCGAGGAAAAAATCGAAGCCGAAGAACATCAAATGGACCGGTTTTTTTATAATCAAGCCATAGGACATAATGAATCGGATTCGTTCCATCCGGTGCCGGACAATGTGCAAACCTACCAGGAACAGTACCTGGAGCATCTGCAACAGCTCAAGTCGACTTTGGCAATTCCGGTCATAGCCAGCCTGAACGGTACTTCCTTAAGCGGCTGGGTCGAATACGGCAAGCAATTGCAACAGGCGGGCGCCGACGCGTTGGAGCTGAATATCTATCATCTGGCCGCCAATGCCGAGGAAAGCGGCGATAGTGTCGAGCAGCGTTACCTGGATATATTGCAGGAATTGAAAGGCCAGGTCAGTGTGCCGATTATCATGAAGCTCTCCTCCCAATTCAGTTCGCCGATTCATTTCGCCAAACGTCTGGAAGCTGCCGGAGCTAACGGCATAGCGCTGTTCAACCGTTTTTACCAGCCCGATATTGATTTGGAAACGCTGGAAGTGGTGCCGAAACTGGAGCTGTCATCGTTAGCTGAAGCCTTGTTGCGCATACGATGGACGGCTTTGTTGTACGGACGGACGAAACTATCGCTCGCGGTAACCGGCGGCTTTCATCAGACACCTGATGTATTGAAAGCGCTGTTGGCCGGAGCCGATGTGGTGCATTTGTGCAGCGTATTGCTAAAGCATGGTACAGGCCGTTTAGCCGAAATCCTGACTGAAATGGAACAATGGCTGGGCGAGCATGAATACGAGTCGGTCAATCAACTAAAAGGCAGCGTCAGCCAGCAACACGCCATCGATCCGAGTGCGTATGAACGAGCGAATTATGTGCAGGTGTTGGACAGTTATTCCAGTCCGGCTGGGGTGTTGAGGTAGGTTTGGCAAGGTGCGTTTTTGTGCCCTTGCTAGTTCCCAAGCTCCAGCTCTCATCGTTATACACAAGTATCTCCGATCTGTCGTCATTCCGACAGGATGTAGGCCGGAATAAGACCGCCCGGCGTCAGCAAGGGTGGGCGTTTCCGGCAATCGGAGCGCCGGAAACGCCAGTCCAGCGCTTAACGCGCGGACAGGCTTATTCCGGCCTACGTCGAGATGTGTATAACGATGAGTGCAGCGCGTGGGAACGAGGAAAAGCAGGAGCTTGGGATCCATCGGAAATGAGATTAATTTTAACCCGAGCATTGCATTTGGCAGGCAAAGACGGTTTATTGGCGCTTACGCCAACACGGCTATAAAGTGGAGCCATTTTGAACACGACTGAAATAATGCCAAACTCGCCAAGGTCGGAGTTTGATTCGGACTTGCCTGTTTTATATCAGGACGAATTTCTGGTGGCAATCAATAAACCGGCAGGATTATTGGTGCATAGGTCAGATATAGACCGCCATGAAACGCGCTTTGCGGTGCAATTGTTACGCGACCAACTGGGACAAAGAGTATTTCCGCTACATCGTCTGGACAAACCCACCGCCGGTGTATTGGTGTTTGCGTTAAATCCGGATATTGCCCGAAAAATGATGGCAATCTTTATGGCCGATAGCGTGGAAAAAACCTATCTGGCCGTAGTGCGCGGTTACAGCGCTGAGCGGGCGATTATCGATTATCCGTTACAGGAGCAATTGGATAAAATGACCGACCGTCTGGCACAACAGGATAAAGCCGCCCAGTCCGCAATTACCTATTATCGACGTCTTGCCACAGTGGAATTACCGTTTGCGGTGGGACGTTACCTGACCAGTCGTTATTCCTTATTACAGCTTTCGCCAAAAACGGGTCGTAAACATCAACTGCGTCGGCATTTAAAGCATATTTTTCATCCGATTATCGGCGACACCACTCATGGGGACGGTAAGCACAACGATTTTTTCCGGCAACAATTAAATTGTCGGCAACTGTTACTTGCCTCGACCCAGCTCAATTTTCCACATCCTGTCACAGGACAACGACTGGAAATTCAAGCTCCGTTGGATGCCGGTTTCAGCCGAATTGTTACAGAACTTAACTGGAATGTAGACAATGCATAGGATGTACCGACGAAAGGAGGCGCACTTGTGCCTCAGCATATCCTGCGGCCCTCTTATCTTCTTTAGCAACACTCAACAAATGGAGTTAGCAAAATGACAAAACAGCGTCTGGTAAAGCAATTTTGTACGGCTCGTGACACAGCTTATCGATTGTCCGAACTGGCGCCGGTAGAGTTCGAACCTGCCACGAATTTTTCCGATCCCTCCGTGTTCATAGACACGACCGTTAAGTTTCAAGAAATTCAAGGCTTCGGAGGCGCTTTCACGGAAGCGGCCGCGGTAACCTTAGACAAAATGCCAAGCCATTTGCGGCAGGAAATTCTGCAAGCCTATTTCTCTCCAGACACCGGCAATGCCTATAGCTTATGCCGAACCCACATCAATAGCTGCGATTTCTCGCTTGGAAATTATGCCTATACGGAAGTGGACGGTGATGTCGATCTTAAGCATTTCAGCATTGAGCATGACCGGCAAGCCCTGATTCCGATGATTCTCGATGCGATTGCTTTATCCGGCGGCAAGTTAAAGCTTTTCGCGTCACCCTGGAGTCCTCCGGCCTGGATGAAAACCAACGGCATGATGAATAACGGCGGCAAGCTTAAGCCGGAATATCGCCAAGCCTGGGCGGATTACTATGTCCGTTACATTCAAGAATACGGGCAGGAGGGCATACCGATTTGGGGGCTGACGGTGCAGAACGAGCCGGAAGCCACGCAAACTTGGGACTCCTGTATTTACACAGGCGAAGAGGAGCGGGATTTTGTCAGGGATCATCTTGGCCCAACCCTCCATGATGCGGGGCTTGGCAACGTTAAAGTGATTGTCTGGGATCACAATCGCGACCGCCTGTTTGAGCGTGCCAAGGCCGTGCTGGACGATCCAAAGGCAGCTCATTATGTCTGGGGCGTCGGTTTCCACTGGTATTGCGGGGATCACTTCGACAATGTTCAGCTGACTCATGACGCCTATCCCGATAAACACCTGATTTTCACAGAGGGTTGCCAGGAAGCCGGACCGCATCTCGGTTCGTGGGATACCGGAGAGCGTTATGCCCACTCGATCATAAACGATCTTAACCGCTGGACCGAGGCCTGGGTGGACTGGAACATGGTTCTGGATGAAACGGGCGGCCCTAACCATGTGAGCAATTTTTGCAGCGCGCCGATTATTGCCGACACCCAGGCCGGAGAAATACTCTACCAAAGCTCTTATTACTACATCGGTCATTTCTCCCGTTTCATCCGCCCAGGGGCTCGCCGAGTGGCCTGCGCCAAAACCCTGGACAGCCTTGAAGCAAGCGCATTTTTGAATAGCGATGGGACCGTGGCCGTAGTGGTCTTGAACCGCACCGAGCAGTCAACTTACTTCGATCTAAAGAGCCAGGGATTACAGGCTAAAACTTCAATTCCGGCTCGGGGGATCAAGACTTTTATTTTTTAATAACTGTTGGGCAAGCTGTTTATGCCCGACCTTATATCTATGGGGCTTACTCATGCGCAATATTTTCTGGTTCGTCGACGCTTACAGGAGAACTCACTATGGAGATAGCTAGTTCGGTACGAAGCTTCGTGACTTCTACCTCCAACTTATCTATCTGTAGCTGGGCAAGTTTGTCGTCTCGCTTTTGAATCTTCTCGTACCATTTGTGTGCGCCGACCGCGCTGAGAGCAATCCCTGTACCGAGCACTACGCCAATTATGATTTTTGCCATTTTTTCGTTCGATTTCGATACCTCGATGAGCGTCTTGTTTAATTCGATGAGATCGTTATCGGCCTTACTTCGTTGCGCGTTGGCCTCAAGCGGAATGATCACTTCCATGTACTTGACCTTTCTGTCAAGGGAAGATGAGTAAATCGAAACGTACGAGAAAATAGAAGCCATGATCAGAGCAAGACCGAAGAGGCATGCGAATTTATAAATGTTATCGGTGGGAATCGGGAGAGATGGTGTCATTTTTTTATAATTTTTTCATCAATTTTCACAGGTTGCTGCATAGTTTTATTATCATTTTTACTTTCAGTGGATAAGAAATATCTATTAGCAACAACAAATAGAAAAATAAAAACACCTAATATTGCTATCCACCAACATGAGTACCTTTTAATCTGAGTCTTTAGATAAATTCTGTTTTTTGTAATTACCGGATCAACACATTCATCAATTTCAGATTCCATAAGAACTTTATTGTAATTAAGCTTTAGAATCTCCTTTATAGTACTAGAGGCGCTATCAAATCGCTTAACCAGTTCGCTTTTAGTCATCAAAAGCCAAAGACCTGAAATTATAGTTAAAAAAACGACCACTGCTAAGGAAGCACTGAACAAATCGCATTTTTTCCCTATTTGCCAGACAAGCTGATTTTTTTCGAAAATCGCCGCTTTGCAGGATCTAATAAATAGCATTTTTAACCGTTTTTCCCGATTTTTCGT
>NZ_SCTW01000156.1 GCF_004322395.1 Methylobacter sp. | reverse complement strand
CAATACTCTCGACAAGAAGGGGAGAACCAAATGAAGAAGAAGGCGGAGGTCAAGAAGGTCGAAGAGCCCTCCATCGACCACATCTTCTCGGCTCAGCTCGCATCGCTGGAGCCGAAGGAGGTGAAGAAAGATGGACAAGGTGAAGTTCAAAAAGGCAGCTGAGGACTTCGACGCCGTAGTCGACGTGTTCAGCATGTGGCTCTTCTCGTTCGCCAAGCTGTTCCTGGCAGCAGGTCTGCTGGTGACAGTCGTACTGGCGTTCTACTACGGTTACCAGCAGGCTCTCACGAAGTGGGAGACCGCGCCCGGTTGGCTCAAGTGGCTGGTGCGCTGACATGTCGATGACCACGACGAAGAGGGTCACCTCTTCACCGTACTACGCCGAGGCCGTCAAGAAGGTGCAGGACGGCTGCTCGCGCGACATGCTCTACAAGTGGTTCCGCGACGACAAGAAGTGGACCGTGTCCAAGAAGGTCGTCACGCTCTTCCTGCAGGAGGTCCGTGGCAACCCTAACGAGAGCCACCTCGTGCAAGCGAAGGCGATGGAGATCATCGACGAGCTGGAGAAGGAGACCAAGGACCGCCAGCTCGGCAAGGTCCTCTCAGTCATCACTCGCCGCGGTAAGCTGTTGAAGGAGATCTCGTCACGCATCAAGATCGTCAAGGCTGCCCAGGAGAGGGAGAGCCTGGCGAAGGTGATCGTGCTCGAGATCCAGAAGCTGTCTGCTGAGGTCGAGCAGATCATGAGCCAGGACGACATCAAGATCCTGAAGGAGTCTGGCAAGAGAGTCCAAGGCTCTCTCAAGTACCTCGACGCCCTGCTCCGCGAGAACATCTCTAAGTTCGGCATCAGAGCTGACCTCGAAGGAGTGCTGCAGAGGTACTACCAGTCCGTGCACGAGAACTACAAGTACGTCGAGGGCTGGATCACGAAGTACGAGATCAAGAAGCTGATCGAGCGCACAGCGATCACCGTCTCCAAGTCGGCCATGGAGAAGCTCGTCGTGCACATCCCGACAGAGAAGAAGGAGCTGGCGATCAAAGAGTTCAAGACAGAGATGATCAAGGCGCTCACTGAGATGTCTGACTCTGAGATCAGCGTCGGTGAGGAGGACGCGATCTGAAGACAGCTGCGCTGCTCGGCAAGAAGGTCATCGCCGTCTTCACTGACGTCGAGACGGGCACCAAGTACCAGAAGCGCGGCAAGGTCGTCAAGAGGGGCGCTGAGTACTTCCTCGAGTGCTGCAGGATCGAGGAGGGGCAGGACCTCGAGATACCGCTGCACAGGAGCTCGAGCGTGAAGGTGAAGTTCAGGAAGATCAAGTGAGCGACTTCCAAGACCTCGAGAGGATGCTGGACTCGGAAGCGGTGCAGGCAACCAAGGAGTCGAGCGGAGCGCCAGTCGAGGTCTGGGAGCACGAGCCGGTAACGTTCAGAGAGTTCCTCACGTCGTCAGACCACATGGCTTTCCCTGAGTACAGCGCTCGCCAGTACGCTGTGCCTGACTTCATGCTCGGCGAGGACCCCAAGAAGATCTTCGACAGCGACCACTGGCTCGCAGTCCTCGAGTGGGGCAAGGGCTCTGGCAAGGACACGGTCAGCGTGCACATGGTGCTCTACGTCGAGTACGTCCTCATGTGCCTCAAGAACCCACAGTCGCTCTTCCCTGGCATCAGCGCGACCGACAAGATCGACTGCGTCAACATCGCCTGGTCCGCAGGGCAGGCGAACAGGGTCTTCTTCGACAAGCTCAAGACGGCAGTCCTGAACTGGCGCTGGCTGAAGAAGACTTACAAGTTCAAGGTCAGCGGCAAGTACTCAGGCCCTTCCGACGACTACATCTGGGGCGACTGGGTCACGATCAACCAGAACAGCGTCTTCTTCCCGAAGGGCATCAGAGCCTTCTCGATGCACAGCCAGCAGGAGAGCTTCGAAGGTCTGAACCCACTCCTGTGGGTCTGCGACGAGTTCGCAGCCTTCCAGGACAAGAACAAGACGCACAACGCTGACAAGATCTTCGAGACGCTCAAGACCTCTTCTGAGTCACGCTTCGGCAGCAAGTTCAAGGGCTTCCTGATCAGCTTCCCTCGTTACAAGGGTGACGCGATCGAGAGGTACAGGGAGCAGTACGAGGCTGACCTCGACGTGTACACCGACATCGCGATGACCTGGGAGGTCAAGCCTGAGCGCTGCTTCTCAGGCAAGTGGGCAGAGTACCGCAACATCCGCATCCCGCTCGAGTACCTCAAGTCTTTCGAGAAGGATCCGGAGACGATGCTGCGTATGTACTGCTGCGTGCCGGGTGAGTCCGACGACCCGTTCTTCACAGAGCCGGAGCGGCTCGACTCGTGCGTCGGTGGTGTGACGCCGATCATCAAGAGCGACGACTGGGTCAGGGATGGCAAGTACGTCTGCAAGAGGATCATGTCCGCCAACTTCGGTGTGACACAGAACAGGTACGCAGTCATCGCAGACCTCGGCTTGAGCGGTGACCCAGCCGCTCTGGCGATCTGGCACAAGGAGAGGTTGTACTTGCCGGACGGTGGATTCCAGGACCACTTGTACCAGGACTTCGTCACGAGGTGGATCCCCAGCAAAGACAAGAACCTCATCGTCGACATCAACGACATCGAGGCCTTCATCACAGCACTGAGCGTCCACTACAAGCTGCCGATCGACATCGTCACGGCAGACCAGTGGAACAGCCCTCAGATGCTGCAGAGCCTAGAGAAGAAGGGCTTCAAGACGCTCACGCACAGGCTCACTCCTCAGGACCACCGCGACGCGAGGGTCAGGCTCTACTCTGGCAACGTACACCTCATCGACGATCCGGCTCAGATCCTAGAGCTCAAGAGGCTCAGGCGCACGAAGGAGGACGGCTCTGATCACCCACCAGGTGAGCACAACGACTACTCTGTGACTACGTTCGCAGCCATCAAGATTCTGTCTGATGGCGACAAGAAGAAGGTCTCGAGCCCTGACGAAGGTGAGATGGTTGAGTCCAACATCGACATGGGTGGCGACGGCGAAGTGATCGAGGGCGGAGCCGGCTTCTCTGCCGACAATGCAGACGGTTTCAGCTTCCGGAGGTGAACATGAAGAGGCTACTGCCGCTCCTGCTCTGCACGAGGATGTTCGCGTGTGCGAGCACAGCTGAGATCAGGGAATGCAGGACGATCGTGCCGATGTGCATGGACATGGTACCGAAGTGCGAGTTCGCCTACGGAGAGCTCATGCGGCTCAGGATGCAGAACAACCTCATGCACGTCCAGATCGATCTCTGCAACGACCTGAACACGGAGCTGCAGAAGCGGAAACGTTAGGCGTCAAGCACTTCGGCCCAGACGTCTCCGTGGCATTCCTCTGGTCGGCAGACACAACCAAGCACCTTGCCCTTCAAATATCTTCTACCTTTCTCGATCAGGTCTGGATTGGAGAGCAAGTATCTTCTAAATTTCTCGATACTATCACGCCGTGTCTTCGTTCGCATGTGTGGTGGCCACCATGGCAGGTGGCTCCAAGGATTGCCCCACGGCCCTGGACGTGTGATGAGCACGTCGTAGTCCTTGCCGAACTTGATGTTGACGACCTGTGTCATGAAAGTGGTGCCCTCGAGAGGAATCGAACCTCTATTTTCGGTTTAGGAAACCGGAGCCTTATCCGTTAGACGACGAGGGCGTCTTCATTAATAGCGTCCAAATCTGGGTTCCTGTCGGCCGGTCGTCAGGATTAATCGTTCTGAGACAGGGCCGAGAGCTCTGCTCACACGCGTCTCAAGGGGGACACAGGGATGACTTACTTCTCCAAGTCGATCGAAGCGAGGGCAGCGCTCGAGAACGCTTTCACGGTGGTCTCGTCGCTGACTGAACGCGGCGTCGACGTCTCAGGCCAGGTCAAGGCTCTCAGCCGCTTCTGCAGCACGTACGCGAAGCTCGAGGGCGTCTACACAGAGCGCATCGCAGCGCTCGAGGCCGAGCTCGAGTCACATCCAGAGGACTCGATCGAGAGGGAAGAGGTCAGCACTGAGCTGGAGGGCGTCAGATCCCTCGCAGCTGACCTGGAAGAGCAGGCCAAGTTCGTCAAGAAGGCCTGGAAAGCTCCGGCTGAGCTCGGCATGGCCGAGGTCAAGAAGATCTACGCAGAAGCATCTGATCAGGGCGACGACGAAGAGATCGAGTCCTTCGAGTGCTCCAAGTGCCACGACAGAGAGAGGGTCGGCCTCATGACCCCGGACATGGTCGCCGGCAAGACTCCCAAGCTGTGCGAGGCCTGCCAGGAGGGCGGTAACCAGCGCTGGTTCGACACAGAGCTCATCTGCCCCGGATGCGACCTCTCGGCCCAGGAGAAGGAGTTCGGCCTCACAGAAGAAGCAAAGACCGGCGAGCCGACGATGCTGACCTGCCCCGGCTGCGGCCGCCAGCACAAGGTCCGCTGGGACTCGGGCATGAACGAGTGGGACTTCGACTTCTCCGAACAGAAGAGAGCCTCAGCCAACAAGCGTTGGAGGCTCGACGTCCTCGATCCAGAGACCAAGTCCTACGTCGACAAGAAGGAGTTCGCAACGAAGGAGGACGCAGAAGCTGAGGCAGAGAAGCTCAGGTCCGAAGCTCCACTCACCTTCGAGTACCAGATCACAGACCTCGAGGCCGGCGCCGACAACACTGAGAAGCCGGACTACAAGACGACCGACGGCAAGGAGCTCGAGAAGGCCGACGACGAAGCACCTAAGGCCAAGATCGTCAAGTCCTGGCTCAGGGTCTCAAAGGACAAAGAGCACGAGTGGAAGATCGAGTCCGCCAAGCTCCGCTGCCCCATCTACGCAGCCACGGTCGTCGAGGCCGCTGAGTACCTCGTCAGGCTGAGCAAGAGGCTGGATTACGAAGCCGCAGCCTGCATGATGGAGCACGCCAACGCCGCCGGCAGCTTCGCAGTGCTCGCCGACATGACCTGGGAGATGGGCGTCGGCGACATCCAGCCGCACGACGACTCGGAGACCTGCCCGAGCTGCGGCTTCCACAAGTCGATCGACGTCGCAGCACCGTACGACTTCACGACAGACGAGTCCGACACTGGCTGCCCCGGCTGCGGCTGGAAGGCAGAACCGTCTGAGCAGG
Organism: Methylobacter sp.; assembly: GCF_004322395.1. GTDB lineage: Bacteria > Pseudomonadota > Gammaproteobacteria > Methylococcales > Methylomonadaceae > Methylobacter_A. Next base: position 36,125 of record NZ_SCTW01000156.1, on the reverse strand, counting down.
GCACCTCGGCCATCATGGACCCCCTCGGGGCACAGCCGATGATCGACACGAACCAGATGCCGAGCGCAGGTCCTCACGAGTCAGTCTACTCCCACAGGGTCGAGGCCAAGGACGAGGCTGGCAAGAAGAGGGAGAAGGCTGCCAAGTCTCTCTCCCCCGAGAAGAAGGCCAAGATCGAAGGCGAGCTCAGGACAGCAGCAGCCATCGTCAGCCAGTCCCTCATCGCCAAGGAGGCGATCAGGAGAGAGCTCCGCAACTACGAGGCTGAGCTCAAGGAAGCTCTCGGCCTCGCAGGCCTGCAGGACAAGGCCGCTCTCGTCGAGGACAAGGTCAAGGCCCTGCTCAACACTCTGGACGAGCAGGAGAAGATCGTCGGCGGCATCGAGTTCAAGCTGCGCAACGCGCACGAGAGAGTCACGGCTGCGAACGCAGAGCAGCTCGAGACCGTCATGAAGGACATCCAGAAGATCATCAAGAAGGGCAGCGAGAAGCAGTTCGACAAGCTCCACAAGCAGCTCTACGTGATCTCCGAAGTCGCAGAGTCCTTCAGCGCCAGCATCCCCAAAGAGGGCCCCGGCGTCCCTGAGGTCAGAGAGGAGATCGAAGAGAAGACTGAGGAGCTCGCTGGAGACAGGAAGGGCTCCTACCGCTACGCGTCCGACGAGAGCACGGCGAAGAAGTTCGCTGGAGAGGTCAAGAAGTTCTGGGCCAAGATCAAAGACTTCGCCATGTCTGTCGCCAAACCCGCTCTGTCCTGGATGGAGGTCTATTTGTCCGAGCTCAAGGATGTGGACGCTGAGCTCGACGACGCTCTCGCAGCCGGCGGCGAGGCAGAGTGAGCTACAAGGACAACGTCGCCTTCGCAGCAGCGTCAGGCTTCGGCCTCAAAGTCGTCAAGGCCAGGCTCGCTGGTGCTGACCGCATCCTCACTCAGACGCTCATGAAGTCCAAGAGCGAGGCTGAGAAGGAGAGGGCCAGGAGGGTCAGGCAAGCTGTCCAGAAGGCGCTCGCTGAGCTGGAGGCCTGACAGTGGACACAGACAGCACGCTCGGTGGTGACTCTCCTGCCAGCTCTCAGGAAGAGGTCCGCAGCAAGCCACGCCGCACGCAGTCTCCTTCTGTGAGGCACCGCGACGTGAAGGAGGACGCTGTGGAGACCGGCAGCCACGAGGTCTTCCCCAAGCAGGACGACGTGGCGACGTCGATCGCTGTCAACAGCAAGTGGACGAGAGTGAGGCGCTGACTTGAGCTTCGAAGACGAATTCAAGAAGCAGCACTGCCCGCAGGACGCTAACCTCGTCCCAGCGCCGCCGCTGATCGGCACAGACCTGCTGGGCAACATGAAGCCCCTCAGGGTCATCGACAACGGCGACGGCACCTACACGCTCTACATCGCAGCTGACCTGACAGTCTCAGACATCCAGATCGGTGCCGTCGAGATCAAGGACGGCGACACGAACGTCCGTACCAAGGTCAAGCAGTCAGGCGGAGAGTACGCTGTCCTCATCACTGCGAACGAGCTACCGCTGCCAGCGGGTGCAGCGACGGAGGCAACGCTCGCAGCTCTGAAGGCTAGGGCAGACCTCCTGGCCACTGAGTCGACACTGGCCGCGCTCAAGGCTAGAGCTGACCTCTTGGCGACAGAGGCGACTCTACTTCTGATCCAGATCAAGACGGACAACCTGGACGTGTCGCTCAACACGAGAGCGTCAGAGGTGACTCTGGCTGCTCTCAAAGCCAGAGCTGATCTGCTCGCGACTGAGTCGACTCTCGCCGCTCTGAAGACGAGAGCTGACCTGCTGCTGGCAGACTCGACCTTCACAGGCAGGATCAACACGCTTGGTCAGAAGGCGATGGTGGCCTCGACGCCTGTTGTCTTGCCCAGCGATCAGAGCGCAATCCCGATAACGAAGCCTGGTGTCGTCTCTACCGGCAATTCTTCTACAGCACTACTCGCTGCCGCGGCTGTTTTCACAGGCGCCTTCGAGGAGGTCAAGGACTACGCATTCTTGACGCTCTCTGTCATCTCCGACGTCGCTTCTGCGACCGACGGTCTTTCATTTCAGTGGTCTCACAACGGTGTCGATGTCGACAGGACCGAGATGACCAGCGTGCTTGCTGGCGTTGGCAGGGCCTTCGCGATCACACCGAGGGCGAGGTTCTTCAGAGTCGTCTACACAAACGGAGCGGCCCCACAAGTCTCTTTCAGGCTCGGTGTCGTCTACCACCTGAGTGGGAACGGGCTCATCACGAAGCCGATCAAGCAGACAGTCACGCAGGAAAACTTTGCTCAGCTCGTCCAAGCGACGATCCTCGGACATAAGTCTGATGGGACGTACGTCCAGATGCACGCTGAGTCGATACTTGGGCACGACCAGATTTTGGTCGCGGCCACTAACGTCGAGGCTAGGCTCGCTGAGGCCAATCAGATGTTCTTCACGAACGGTGAAGTCAACATCCCGACAGCCAACGTAGAAACTCCTTACATGCTCATCCGGAACCCAGCTGGGTCTGGCAAGAACATCAGGCTCAACGACCTCAGACCAATCGTCGCGAACACTGGTACGGTTAGCGGAGTCATCAGGATCTACGCGAGACCGACTGTCACAGCAGTTGGTACGGCTTCTCCGATCACATCTTACAGGATCACTGCTTCGCCGCCTGTCTCAATCATGCAGTCCTTCACGTTACCGACTATCTCAGTGAACGGCACGAAGTTCGGCCACATCTTCGTCGGCAGGGGTACGAACGCTTTCATCGACCACATCGACTTCGACTTGGCACCGATCCTGGAACCCGGCAACGACATCCTCATCACAGCACAGATGGACGCCAACAACACGGTCATCGGAGTCATGGCTGACTGGGCGGAGGTCTAAGTGGAGAGCTTCATCAATCTGAAGACCTGGGCAGAGTTCAAAGCTTACATCGACGCTACAGGCCTCGGTGTCCAGTACACTGAGGACGGGAGGACGTACGACGTCTGGTCTGATTCGAGTGGGATCATCAGGGCGATCAATCTCAGGAAAGCTGCTGGTCAGGACCCGGGCGACGAAGGGCTCTCTGACTTCGAGAACAACTACAAACCTAAGGCGAACAAGCCCGGGAAGATCCTCACAGCTTCGGCTGACGTCATCTACGAGCTCGACACGTACACGACTGTGAACGCGTACGGCAACGCGAGACCTATCAAGGGCGACTTCCCCTGCTCGAGGTTCAAGACCAAGCAGTTCTACCTCGAGAACGTCGGCTCGAACGCTGCTCAGATCACTGTCGTCGGGATCTTCGCCGATCCGGACTCGAATCAGAACGTGATCACCATCGTCTCCAACCAGGGCGTCGGCGCTGGCCAGGGAGTCGACCTGACAGAAGACAGGCCTTTCGAGAAGATCAGAGTCTTAGCTAGAGCGGCGATCAACGGTCTCCAGACGACGATCAAGACTAGAGGGTACGCGCTGGGGGGCTGATGGGAGCTAAGCTGAAGGTCTACGACATCGCGACACAGCAGGTCATCACTCAGTCAGGTGAGCCTGTCCAGACGACAGACTTCAGGAAGTACGACAAGAACGCTTGGCTGAAGGGATGGAAGCACTCTCCTGTCGCTGGGGCCACGAGCGAGTTCAACCAGAAGTTCGACAAGGACGTCTGGATCTGGGGCGGCTCATACCACGTGAGCGGGAGCCACGTAGACGACTACATCGAGTTCGAAGTCGTCGACATCGACAACGTCCTCGGTTTCGGCGTTGGAGTCGTGCTCGACAGGTACGTCGAGAGTGAACCAGTTGTCGACGGATACCGCTTCGACATGAGGATGGAGGACGGGGCCTACATCATGATCGGTCTCTACCTGCGCATCAGGTACGTCTCGTTCGGCCAGCAGAGCCCAGTCCTCAAAGGTCGCTACTACCTCAGGAGGAGATGATGCCCAGGCCGAAAGGGAAGCAGCTGCACGTGTTCAACCTCGAGCCCGCCAAGGTTCCTGACGCCTTACGTAAGGAAGATGCTGTAGCGGCGATGGACGCGAAGCGTAAAGGCGAGCAACCGGTGACCAAAAAGCGCTTCGAGAAAGACGTCCAGCCCTCATAGTCTTTACATGAAGAAGTGTCGTGCTTGGGCTAAGGAGGGCTGCTACACACGGACGCACCCGTGTACGAAGAGCGGCCCAGCGATGGTTAAGATCGTCGACGGGATACCCATCTGCATCTGGCACGAGCCGGTCTACAAGAGGATCGGCAAGGTAGTGCTCGGGCCACGTGACATGAAAGACCTACCAATCGAGGTGAACAGATGAAAGGACTCTCAGCTCTCAAGGCGCTGCTGCTCTCAGCTATCGACAAGGTGAACGAGAACGGTTCTCCATGGGAGAAGTTCACGCGCCCGATCTCACCTGACCCGTCTGTCTTGTTCACCAACGTCAGGGAGCGCCTCGACACCATCGCCATGTCAGCTGAGCAGGAGCTCGAGGGCTTCGTCAGGGACGGCTTCTACGTCCAGCTCAAGCAGACCGACATGGGAGACGCGTGCATCTGGCAGGGCATCTACACGGCGATGACGGTCTACCGCCACAAGGTCTTGCAGACAGATTCCTCACTGGCCACGATGAGAGCGGCTGCGAAGGCCCTGAGCATGTACATCAACAGGGACTACAACATCGTCTGCAGGGGGGCTATGCCCGCCTCTCTGGAAGGCGACCTCTTCCACATTGATGCGACTAAGGCCGACAAGTACTTCCGCAACATGCACCCGTACTTCGGCGAGATGGTCTACAGAGAGGACGCCTCGCTCGACAGCTTCGTCGGTCTCATGTACGGGATCGCAGTCGTCCTCCGACTGAGTAAGGACAAGGAGAGCATCGACTGCTTCGAGAACCTCTCGAACTTCTGCGCAGAGTTCAGGGACGCCGGCTGCAAGCTCACCAACAGGGACGGCAGCATGACCAAGTACGGCGACTGCGAGCCGAAGCTCATCCAGGCCCCAGTCAGGATCCTGGCGGCTACGCTGCCGAGCCTGCTCTGCGGCTGCGAGCAGTGGAAGAAGATCGCTAAGGACTACGGCTTCGAGTTCGAGAGGACGGAGACGCACTTCCTCTGGATGCAGGCATGGTTCAACGACCACCTCGCCATGCTGTCCAACCTGGCCTTCGTCATCGGCACTAAGGACGGCGACTTCGGGCGCAGCAGCGCGATCAAGGGCCTGCAGGTGCTGGTCGAGAAGCACGCGGACAAGGGCAACTCCTTCCTGCTCCTCTCCACGCTATCTCTCGGCATCGACGTCTCGCAGGGCAGGATCGAGAAGGCGATCCAGGTTCTCGCAGAGTTCCCTGTCGGCGCCAAGCCGATGTCAGCAGACGCAGACGTACCTAAGGTCTCTTGGCAGGGCAAGATCCAGGCCAAGCAGCCAGTGCCAGTCTGGACTCGGCCACCACAGGACGTGATCTGGCAGCGCTGCCCGTACGACGTCAAGGGAGCAGAAGACGTCAAGATCAACAGGATGGACTTCCTCCTGGGCTACTACCTGCTCAGGTCTCTCGGCCGGTAGGATTCATGCATCTGCTAGGAGAGAGCAGAGATGAGCGCTAAGATCGACGTCATCAGGGAAAGAGACGGCTCTTACCTCGTGGCATCCGGCGGGCGCTTCATCGAACAGGGGCTCACGCTCGCTCAGGTGACTTTCCAGTTCGGTCTCACACCAGCTCAAGAGGACTCTCTGGTCGCGCTCGGCAGAGTCTCGCTGGAGAGGCAGGACGACCTGCCGCTGACAGGTGGTACCAAGAGGTGACCTGCACGGCAGGACAGGTCTGGTGGCCGCTCTCGTGAAGCTGCTCGTGCGCTTGCTCGTGAGGATCTTCTGATGGACCGAGCCAAGGCGAACCTCTACATCACGTACGAAGGCGCAGAAGTCTTGTTCCCGAACGTGGAGATGGGTCTCGGTGAGACGCTGATGGAACACGTCGGCGTGCATCCGTCGAGGATCAAGGCAGTAGTCATAAACATCATCGTAGAAGGCCCTCCACCGCAGGAGGGCCCGAGTGCTGAAGGCGAAGGTGAGGAGGAAGCGTGAGAAGCATGACCGAGATGTTCTCGGACCTGGCGACGTTCGGCCACAACCCGAGGAAGATCGTCCCCGTCAAGAACCCCAAGACCGGTAAGCTCTCGCTCGTCAGGCTGCACAAGCCGATGAGCGACAAAACGGTCAGAGGACACATCGCCTCGATGGAAGCGAAGAGGACAGACAAGGCCAAGCTCCAGGAGATCGCCAAGGACGTGCTCGACCCCGAGCCGAACAAGTACGCCCCTGCCGCCGACCAGCTCCCTCTGCCCAAACTGCTGCCGTGATCGTCAAGGCCAAGCTGACGTTCCTCGACAGCAAGAATCCGTGTCGAATCCGCGAGGGCTTCTTCGTTGGTGACGTCCAGCTCCCGATCGAGCTGGAGAAGCCGCTTGTCATGACCGGCGAAGCTCTCGATCCTGAGGCGAAGAAAGCTGGAGCCATCCGCCTCGTCGAGACCAGCCCGGTCAAGTTCGTGGTCAACAAGGAGCTGGACAAGACGTACGAGATCGGCACTCAGAACAGCCGGTACTTACTGGAGATCCAAAGGTGAGAGCCACATACAACGTCGTCGGGCAGCAGAAGATCGAGCTACAGATCGCCCTCACGGACATCGAGCTGGCCACTATAAAGGAAGGCAAGCTGGTCGAGGGAAGCGTCCCCACCGGTCTCGGAGGGCATGCTACGATCACCGTCGGGCATGAAGCCATGATCAAGAAGGTTCTCATACCAAAATAGGACCGCCGGTTTTCCGGCAGAACCGGCTATTCTTAAGGTAGCACACTTCACTACCTCAAGGAGATACCGATGAACCAGAAGATCCAGAAGCTCCTCCAGGCTCTCACCATCAGACTCGAAGGCAAGAAGAGGATCCAGGACAAGACCAACTACGTCTTCCTCCGCAAAGACAACTACCGCTTCTTCCTCAACACCAAGGACATCGACGCCCTGGTCAACATCATCGACGACTCCTCCGAAGGCCTCATCACCCGGATGACCAAGGCCAACGACCTCCTCCGGAAGAAGGCTCAATGGAACCAGGTAGCTCTCGCCGAGAAATTCTCCTGATCAACCCAGAAGCCTCGGGCTCTCACAGCCGAGGCTTCTTAGCGTGAGGGCATAATCAACAGGCAAGGGAGGACGAGACATGGATGTGAGAGTCAGGAACAAGCCTGTGTACATGTGCGAGAAGTGCTGCAAGAGGAAGCTCAGGAGCATGCCACTCGAGTCGACCTGGGGCGAGTGCTCTGAGTGCCACTTCGTAGGAGTCCAGTTCATCGTCCCTCCTCAGCGGACCTACCACAACAGCGTCGCTGCTCCGGCTCAGTGACCGCCGGTTTCCGCTGCGCCGGTCATATTCATCAGGTAGCTCTCAAACAAGGAGGTAGCACCAGGTGAACATCACACTCGAACCCGAAGTCTACGACAAGCTCTCCGACATCAAGGCCATCGCCGAGGCCAAGCGCAACATCTACAAGGCCGACAAGATCAGGGTCGACCTCGAGATGCTCGAGGAGAAGGACATCGTCCGCATCTCAAAGACTCCGGGCGTCTCGAAGAGAGCTCTGTCCGCTATCAAGACCTGGGACGAAGCTCGCAAGGATCCGCTCAAGGCCATCCCCCAGAACGTCGAGCAAGCTGAGGGAATCCTCAAGGAGTACATCAAGAGAGCTCCCGGCCTGATGCTGTACAAGAAGGTCGACGAGGGTTCCGACATCTCCCTCCCGTACATCGTCACCAAGGTGATGTACTACAAGAAGCAGGGCCGAGGCCAGAACAGAGAACCCGCCCATGTCAGGCTCGACGTCCAGTCCTTCCTCGACGGTGAGAAGGTCAACGAGAGCATCCAGGTCTACCGCAAGAACATCAAGGGAGGGAAGAACGCTAAGGAGATCCTCGAGCAGTTCGACCTCACGGTGGCCACGAAGGAGCTGAACAAGAAGTACGCTGCTCAGCTCGCCAAGTACAACGAGCTGATCGACAAGACCGGCACGCAGCTCGTCGGCGACGGCTTCGCCCGCCCTCTCCACAACACTGACTACTCGATCGCCGCTTCCTTCTCCCACCGCCGTCGCCTCGACAGCCTCATCACCGACGGCATCAAGACCCGCCTCGTGATCGACGACAGGGTCGACACCCAGGACGCCGACGAGAACCAGCGCCGCTCGAAGAAGCAGTCCGTCGACCCGGACGAGACGACCACCGACATCACGTTCTGGAAGATGACCAAGAAGCAGATCCTGGCCGACGACGAGGTCTGGAACAAGGACAACGAGGAGATCGACGACGAGGAGATCGACGAGGGCACGATCCCCACTCCGGTCCACCCCTACCTGCTGGTGTTCAACATGAGCACCCACGACCACTGCCTCGTCCACGTCGCCAACGTCCAGGAGTACCAGTACGACGAGACTAAGCACAGCCAGCTCGTCCTGCCCGAGGAGAACAAGGAGCTCGTCGAGATCCTCATCGAGCACGCCAACAGCAACTTCAAGGACATCATCACCGGCAAGTCTGGAGGCTCCATCGTCCTCTGCGCCGGAGTCCCCGGCACCGGCAAGACCCTCACCGCAGAGGTCTACGCTGAGGTCATGAAGAGGCCGCTCTACAACGTCCAGTCCAGCCAGCTCGGCACCGAGGCTGTCCAGCTCGAGAAGCACCTCAAGCAGGTCCTGCAGAGATCTACTCGCTGGGGAGCTATCCTGCTCATCGACGAGGCGGACGTCTTCATCCACGCCAGAGGCTCTGACCTGAAGCAGAACGCCATCGTCGGAGTCTTCCTCCGAACCCTCGAGTACTACAGAGGCGTCCTCTTCCTGACCACCAACCGGTCCGTCCTCATCGACGACGCCATCGCCTCTCGCTGCACCGCCCGCATCGAGTACAAAGTCCCCACGCTCGAGCAGCAGCTGCAGATCTGGGGCATCATGATCAAGAACTCCAACATGAAGGTGGACATGAAGGAGATCACCAAGTTCGCCAAGGCTCACCCGAACACCACCGGCCGGGACATCAAGAACCTCGTCAAGCTCAGCAACCTGATCAGCAAGGCCCGCAAGGCCCCGATCACCTTCGACGTCCTGGAGTACGTCCTGAAGTTCAAGTCCACTGAGGGGACCAACGCCGATGCCTAAGATGAAGGAGAAGACACCGAAGGTCAAGATCGACTACTCTCGGGAGCAGCTGATCGACATCTGCGAGAGAGCCATCGTCCCTCACGGGCGGTGGTCCAACAGAGACACGCCGCACTCTCAGCGCGACGTCGGCCAGGCTTGGGCGTACCTCAAGGCCGGCTGCGTCTACAAGGTGAAGACAAAAGAGAACAACACGGTCGCTGGCTCTGCCTGCAACACGGACGAGCACACGATCTGGATCGAGATCATCCACAAGAGCTTCGCCAGCATGGAGGACGATGAGGTCCAGCTGGAGCGCACTACGTTCTACCTCCCGACGCTCAAGCGCCTGGAGTCATACGACGGAAGGGACTGGTACTGACATGGAGCTCATGCTCACGATCATCGCAGTCCTCGGCATCGCCGGGGCGACCATCTACAACTGCTTCGAGTCCAGGGAGCGGGTGCAGATGGCGAAGATGGGACTCTGCCAGGAGCGGGTCATCACCGGCTCCGGCATGTCCCAGACCAGCGAGCTGCTGTGGAAGAAGTGCAAGGAGGTCGCGAAATGAGCTTCGAGAAGATGCTGGTCTGCCTGACCGTCGCCATCTGCACCACCATCGCGCTCTGCACCATCAGTAGCGACCTACGTGAGGTCGGAGTCGCCAAGGCAGGGATGTGCACCACCCGAGTAGTCACGCCCATCGGCAACAGCTGGACGTCCGACATGGTGCTCAGGCCCTGCACGAAGGAGGACGTCAAGTGAAGACTGAGCACATCGTCGGGGGCACGGTCATCCTGAGCCTCCTCATCATCTGCGCCACCATCGTGGGCTACCAGCAGAGGGACAACGACTTCCACCTGCAGATGGGCAAGCAGGGGCTCTGCTTCGTGCACCCGAACGGCGGCTTCGGGATCTGGGCCATCTGCAAGGAGGTACCGAAGTGAATCCAGAACAGATCGCAGACGCAGTCATCAAGGCCACACCCGGCATCATCGCCCAGGCCGTCCGGGCCGAGATCGTCTCGGACGTCGTAGGCATCCTGTTCGGGCTCACGCTCGGCGGGCTCGGCTGGGGCCTCGTCAAGAACCGCTACGGCGGCTCGGACGCCGAAGAGGCCAGGATGATGAGGTCCGTCGGAGGCTGGGTGATGATCGTGGTCGCCATGCTGTTCGGCTTCATCGCCCTCTCCCAGCTCCTGGAGACGGCCGTCGCACCGCAGGTCATGGGAGTCAAGTACATACTCTCAGCTGTTAAGAGGTGAGGTCATGAAGAAGAGAGGTCAGCCGACGATGACGTGCCTCAAGGCACCCGTACCGACGTTCAAGATCGTCGACAAGAAGTACGACTGGGTGCTGCTGGGCATCCGGCTGTCGACTCCTCTGGACAAGGACTTGGGCGCTCACTGCATCGCCCAGTACCAGGCCAGGCGCCTACCAGGGGTCATCGTCGAGGTGAACTACTGGGGCTACGAGAGGCGCATCTCGCCCGAGCACCGCTGGCAGTACGAGGCCTTCGCTCTGGCGCTCATCAGCTCACCAAGATCGCTCAAGGAGCTCTCGGACGTCGCCATACTCACCCGCACCGGCGAGCACGCCGGGGAGGCGCTCTCATGCCTAAAGGACTGATGCCGCGCTTCAAGGAAGAAGGCCGCTCCACCGACGAGATCATCCAGGGCCTCCAGCACGCCTACCGCTGGATCAGGAGCGAACCTCACGAGACCGACTGCCCAGCCTTCGCCGACCGCCAGTCCTGCGACTGTGGTAAGACGCTGGCTCAAGAGCAGGTCCAGGCCGCGATCAAGCGGCTCTGGAGGACACTGTGATCACCTGGATCCTCGCATCTCTCTCCTGCTTCTACGCCTACCACCGCTGTGGGCACCCGGGCTGGCTCTTCCTCTCCGGCTTCACAGCAGCCTGCGCTTACGACAGCTGGCTCCTCAAGCGCTTCAAGTGGACAGAGATCTGGGCGCTCCTGTTCGCGCTCCGAGGCCCTGACGGCCACATCATCTACTGCAAAGGGCCTCTACCACCGCCCAACACCGGGTGCCTGGACAACCGGTGCGAAGAGCTCCAAGCCATCATGGACTACCAGTGAACGACCTCTCACCCTCAGTCCGCGTCGCCCGCTTCTGCAGAGCCCGCAGGGGCTGGTTCACTGCGAAGGAAGCCTCCATCATCCTGGTCGGCACGGAGCGCAAGCCCGACTGGATCTACCCCAAGCTGAACCTGCTCGTCAAGCAGCGCAAGCTCCACCGCTCTGAGACGTACCCGCACATGTTCAGGAGGCTCCAGTGAGAAGGATATCCGGGCTCAGGAGGCACAAGCACCAGCCACCAGAACCAGACCGCACGTACTACTGGCCGGGCGCCGTCTGGGGCACAGCCAACGGCCGCATCACGATCGTCTTCAACGCTCTCGGCGAGGACATCGAGTACGTCCACGACGACGGCCTCTACGTCACCACGACCAAGAAGATCCTGCTGGAGACGGCCTCTCCGATCATGCCTGGGTACGACTGCTACCTGAGGCTGCCTGAGAAGCTGTGGCCCACGAGCGCTCTCAAGGGAATCAGCAGGTACGCTCTGAAGCGGAGCAAGGCGGCACAACCTGCATCCGTTCTCATCAAGAAAGAGCCACACCACAGGATCACCGCAGCCCTCCAGCAGTTCGACCTGAAGTTGGCCAAGGTCCTGGTCAAGCTGCCGAAGAGAGCACCGCTGCCTAAATACCCCTACGCCAGGGCCGGCAGGTTCATCGCCAAGGAGCTGGCCAAGTGACCAAGCGAGAGCTGCTGGACGCGGCGTTCAGCTGGATCCACGACTTCCTCCCCGAATCCTTCTGGGACGACGCCGATTCAGGCCTGAAGATCCTGGCAGGTTTCTCCGGCACGCTGCTGTTCCTGCTGGTCTCGCCGCTGTTCATCGCCTCAGCAGCTGTCGGCTTCTCCAGGAGGCAGCTGCTGAAGCTCCAGCGCAGCGCTGCTGAGCGCCGATCAGCAGATCTCAGCAGCCAGCAGACCTCTGCTGAGAGCCCAGCTGGCAGGCCTGCAGAAACTCGGCAGCCTGAGCCTCGCAGCTCTTCAGCAGCTGACTTCCCAGCTGGCGCAGCCTTCGCTACCATCTCGCTCCACGAGGCCAGCTGCCTCTGGATCAAGACCATCACTGTCCAGGGCCGCGAGAACGCTCGAGAGATCTGGGCCCACGCTGGTCTGCTGCTCGAGGACAAACACCTCTTGGACCTCGTCAAGGCGCGCGCTGAGCAGCCCCGCGAACAGATCAGGCCAGGCGCGATGAGGCCGCCGGCTTCTCCCCCTGTGTCATCGATCGAGCACGCCAAGTGCTTCCGCAGCGTCTGCCCTGATGGAGGCCGTGAAGCGCCGCTGAGGCCCTGCGACGTCAGCCCTGACACGTGCGGTCTCCAAGCTTACCACACCGGCGAGTGCAGGTCCAAGGTCTGCGGAGCCAGCTTCGAGACGCCGAGCGAGGACCTGAACCTCGACACGGTCACCTGCGACGCACCGCTCGGCCACTCCGGTCCGCACCTCCACGTCAAGAGAGCAGACGACTGCCCTCGCCCTGACTGCCACACAGGTCCTGAGATGGGCGAGAGCAGAGGTGAGACCTGCGCTCACTACTGGGACTGCGACAGGCTGCCCAACCACGACGGGCGCTGCATGGAGAAGATCCAGTGTGGCAAGCATCCTGAGCAGCACGGCTGGGAGTACCTCGACACTCACAAGATGAAGGACGGCACGAGCTTCTCTTGCAGCATCTGCCACGGCTTCGGGGGCTACATCAAGAAGGCTCCAGCACCACAGCTGGCAGGCGGGTGCTACTGGCCTGGGTGCTTCGATCAGACCGTCCACATCCATTGCCCTGGGCGCAAGGACTGCAGGATCCCACGTCCTCACGATCACTGCTGCACCCGTGACCACGACGGTGATGGCAACTGCGATCAGCACCCGAAGCGTACGAACGGTCCCTGCTGATGGACCACTGCTCCAGCTACGACTGCGAAGGAGAAGCTGGCTGCGCGTGTCCCTGTCCCGACTGCCTGCCACGTTTGTGCTATCCTGGTAAGCTCCACCCGTCCTGCAAGCCCAATCCTTGTTGGTGCGGCCTCCACGAAAGGTACATGGCCCAGTGCCTAGAGAAGGGCTTCAAGCGCCTCTGGGAAGCGCCCGTCATAGTAGAGTGCGACCACACCAAGCACGGCCTGATCATTTCGTTCGGTGACGCCAGGAACATCATGACGGGCGAGGTCGTCTACAGGAACAGCGACCGCTTCTGGACCTGCGCTGGATGCGGGTGCCCTGTCGACAAGAAGGGGCGTCCGATGGTCAAGCTCATGGGTGGGGCTAACAAGACCATCTGGACACCCATGGAAGGAGAGAAGACCTCATGAGCACGAGACGTGAGTCAGCCCAGTCGCTATACGACCAGATCAAGGCAGCAGGCTACGACAAGGACAGGGTCGACATCATCGACAGCTGGCTCGGCCACGTCAGGCTTGCGGTGCTCGAGGAGGCTGCCGTGATTGCCGACAACGACGGCCAGCACTACACCAAGGACCGCTGCTGCGTCAGGATCGCTGCGAAGCTGATCAGGCAGGTCATCACTGAGGACCACGTCGAGGAAGTCCCATTCTGACGTTTGACACAGGCATCCCTGAACCTCCGTGGTGCTCTGTGTGCTTCCAGAACAAGCTGCTCCGGGCGGCCGTAGAAGTCTGGGTGTACGTGTCTACTAAAGGAGAGGAGCTCGATCGAGATCACCTCTGCCAGGACCACCGAAGCGAATGAACCCGATGACCGTGACGACGCCAGTAGCGACCAAGTCCTACAGGTGCGTGCACTGCGTCGAGCGGATCGCGCCCGGCACCAAGCACGTGAAGGTCTCTGGCAAGTGGGAAGGTCTCTGGAGCGACTGGCGAGCGCACGAGGAGTGCGACGACGCGATCCACAGGACGATGAAGGACAACGACTACCTCGAGGAAGAGCTCTGCCCTGAGAAGCACATCAGGGGCTTCAGCTGCCGTGAGATGACCATCGTCCGCGACATCGAGAGGAAGGACCTGGCGTGGATCGAGTACGCAGGCCATGATTGAGTCTGAGCGGAAGGTCAGCGACATCTGGTGGGAGGGAGACGACCTGCACGTCGTCTTCGCCGACGACGGCAGCGAGAAGATATACAAGAACGCGCAGGTGACGAAGATCAGCGACAGCCTCGAAGGCGTCAAGAGCGAGGTCGTCGAGTACAAGCACATAGGTGGAACATGACAACCAAGATCTTCCCGATCAAAGCCGAGTGCACCAAGTGCGGCCACTCAGGCGACATCTTCGTCAGCGACGAGCGAGTGGCGAGCGCGATGCAGACGTACGTCAAGGAGAGGATCGCGCACGTCTGGCAGCCTCTCCTCGTGAGGCGCATGGTGATCAGCTGGGTCCTCGTCTTCCTGCTCGGCGTCACCGTCGGAAGCCTCGCCACCAGGTTCACCCACAGAGGAGAAGCGACATGCACGACCCTTCCACAGTAGCGCACGAGATCAAGTACCCTTGGTGGAGGTCCAAGCACCAGGACGTGTACGGCAAGTGGAGCTACTACCACGACAGCTTCATCACGATCTGGCACGAGGACCCTGAGACCGACGGCAGCGATGACAGCTGCGGCTGGTTCATCAGGAGCCGCCACGCCGACCAGAAGGTCCTGGAAGCCATCGTCAAGGACTTCGACTTCGAGTGGGACAGGGAGACCGGCGGTTGGTTCCACCCGGTCAGCGGCGACCCGAGGCTCAGCCTGCACGCCATCGCCCTCAACATGTTCGCCACGGCCGTGCACCGAATGTTCGACTACGACTGGGACAAGCGCAACGCGTTCATGAACGCTCACCTGTACCAGATCCTCTACTTCGCCGAGAACAACACGGACAGCATGTACGAGGGTCTGGTCCAGAAGTACGGCAGGTCGAGGAGCAGGGAAGAGCGTGTCGCTCAGCATGCCGGCATGGTCTACACCTGGATCCTCAGAGCTCTGAGGCCTTGGTACAAGCACCCTCGCTGGCACGTTTGGCACTGGAGGATCCAGGTCCATCCGCTCCAGTCCTTCAAGCGCTGGGCGTTCAGCAAGTGCTGCCGCTGCCAGAAAGGCTTCAGCTGGGGCTACTGCCCGACCTCCAACAGCTGGAACGGCAAGGGACCGAGCTGGACCGGAGAGGAAGGCGTCTACCACAACGACTGCCGGAACCCTGAGGCCGACTGCGTCGCTCAGGCCGTGGGACCGGCTCCACAGCAGGCTAAACCTACTGCATGAGTAAGAAGACCTACACTGGCATCTGCCACCTGGCGATCCTGACCAGACCCGTCAAGCGCGTGCTCAACGGCACCAAGTACCTAAACGACATGGGCCTCGAGATCGAGATCAAGCCGAACATGTTCGTCGACACGGACATCGAAGTCGTCAGGAACAGGCTGCACCTGCAGGTCGACACTCTCGTGGACATGCTAAGGGGTTCCAAGTGAAGGTCCCCATCGTGATCGACGAGATCACTCTCACGGTCGACGAGGCTGAGCTGCCGAGCATGGAAGGCAGGTTCGAGACCAAGGGGTACGCCGCTGACCTGACGGCGCTCATCAAGAGGAAGCTGGCCGAGAGCGAGTTCCACTTCAGAGAGGTCGAGGAAGTCATCGGCGCAGGCACCATGAACGGCCACAGGTCGATGCGGGTCAAGTTCGCGGTGCTGGACAAGGACAAGTGACCTTCAAGATCCTGACGTCGAAGTACGTGCCTGAGGGCTGGATCGTCGCTGACCACGGTCGCCACTTCCAGGCAGTGGGACCGAGCAAGGACAAGAGCCACATGGTGAGCATCATGATCGAGAAGCCGACGCTGCAGTCGCTGATCAAGCGGCAGAGGGAAGAGACGCTGGAGCGCCTGAGGAGGCTGACCGAGTGGCCCTAGAGCTGAAGAGAGAGCCTGGCATGCAGTCGTCGAAGTACTGCCTCGTCGACACGGCCACAGGTAAGATCGTGCGCTGGAACATCTCTGAAGAGGAGACCAAGAAGCCTCTGCTCCTCGAGTGCGGCGCCTGCCCGTGGAACGTCGAGCAGATCCACGACGAGGTCGCACACGTCAGCAAAGAGGTCTTCGTCATCTCTCCACCAGCCTACTCTCACGGCGCTTATGAGGTGCGCTGGAAGGAGCACTACTGCGAGGGCACTGGCCGTATGGCGATCACGCCGACCGAGGCTGAGCTGTGCACTTCGTGCGACAAGAAGCTGAGCATGTCCGGCCCACCTTGCCGTGGCTGCGGAGGTCCGACCGCATATACTTCAGACGGACTGGAGTGCATGGTATGCGGTTAGCGCCTTTCGAGAAGAAGCCTCTCTGCGTCAAGTGCGGCAGCGAGGACGTGGCAGTCTCCTACATGGACGCCAAGAGCAAGCACCTGTACGCGTACTACTACAAGTGCCCGGCGAAGGGCGAGCACACAGAACACCTGATGAACAGCTGCCGTCGCTGCAGCTACGCCTGGTGCACGAAGCTCTACGCGCCCAACGACGACCTCATCGGACCGATCGACCTGACGAGCCCTGCTGACAAGTACAAGAAGGCGCTCATCGAAATCGAGGATGGCAAGAAGACCGAGTGGCAGATGAGGGAGATCGCAGCCACGGCTCTGAAGGACAAGATCACGCCATGACGCGCATGGCACACGTGCTGCCCGAGAGGACGAGACTAAGTCAGGCTTGTGTGGGGCGTACCTCACCTCCCTCGACTAGGGTCTCCGTAAAGCCGCTGGCCAAACCCGTGACTCGGAAGGGAGCCCGCCTGAGTAGGAGCGCGCCTCGCAAGAGACCTGCTCAGGTCGTTTTGACTGTGACTGACAAGCAGATGCTGGACTGGCTGATCAAGCGGTTCCAGTACAACGACTACGACTGGTCTGAGGGCCACGCAGCCAGCTACCAGACGATCGCCATTCTGCCCATCCGGACCTCAGCTGGTGACGACTTCGGCGTCCGCAGGCTGAGAGGCAGAGCAGCGATCAGGCGAGCCATGCTGGCCGAAAAGCAGGGCGACAGGAGCGAACCTTGAAGACTAAGAGCGGAGAAGGAGATGAGAGCGTCGTGAAGCCGAGGCACCTGCCAGACGTGATCGACAAGATCTTGAAGGCCCTGCCCAAGAACCACGAAGCGAGAGAAGGCCTAGAAGACCTCAAGGAGAGCGCGATGTACACAGCCCCTGAGGCCATGAGAGACCGCTGGCTCCAACTCAGCGCTGTCCTCAACGACAAGCTCTCATGGCCGCCCAAGCTGGCGTGGGAGTGCCTGGTCGACGACATCGTGGCAGGGAGGAAGTGATGAAGAAGCTCACGCTCGCAGAAGCGATGCTCGCATCGAAGACGCTGGACGGTTACGTCTGGAGCGACCTGACGGAGAAGGAGCAGAAGCTCCAGCTGAAGGCTCACGCCGTGATCGACGCTTCGAAGAAGAAGTTGGGGATCCTCGACAAGTGAAGTGCACCTACTGCGGCAGCACCTGCGAGTGCCACGGCGGTCTCTGCCCAGACTGCCGCCTCCCCAAGCAGGCACCTCTGACGCTCCAAGCTCTCTGGGACGCGCTGGACAAGCACGACTGGCACTACGACTTCAGCGACGACGGCGACGTCTACCGGCGAGGCCAGCGAGTGTCCGCAGCTCTCAGGACAGCAGCAGCCAGCCTCGAAGGCGGTGAGGCAATGTACTCCGGCTTCCGCTCCTACGTCTCGACAGGTCCGAACTGGAAGAGCCGACAAGAGCCCAAGCCGAAGAGGCCAGAGTGAAGAAGAGGGACGACACGTCAGAGCTGCCCTACGAGTGCGGCGTCCAGTGGCCTGCTGATGGCCACTCCGAGATGCACCGCTGCGTCAAGCGGTACAACCACAAGGGCCGATGCAAGTGCGCTTGTGGCGCAGGTACGACGCTGTGACCTGCAAGCTGACTCAGCACACGTGCGGCGGCCCGTTCTGCGACCACTGCTGGCGGTCCATGGACTCGGCTCCTCTGGACGGCACGCCGATCCTCGCCTGCACCCTCGGCTACGGCAGCAGGACCGACCTGGGCAGCCACCCTCGGACCGTGTCTTTCAGGGTGTTCCATCCTAATGCTCCAGGTAAGGGCGCGTGGAGGAACAGCTCAGGCCACAAGGAGAACTGGCTCACGCACTGGAGGCCGATGCCGCCTCAACCGGAGACGATGCCATGATCAAGAAGAAGCTCACGAGCCAGGAGAAGCTGTCGATCGAACGCCACGGCGACCAGCTCTACTCGTGGTTCAGGGAGAAGTTCAAGGGCCACCCAGACGCTCTCACGAAGAAGGAGTGCCGCGACATGTTCAGGTACGCGATCGAGGACGCGAGATGAAGGACACAGAGGACATCAGACCGAGGCCCCGCAGCGGCCTCAAGCACAAGCTGCCCTGGTTCTGCGGGCACTGCGAGAGGGCCGTCGACCAGCGCGGCATGTGGCACACTGAGCAGACCGTGAGAGGTCCCAAGAAGCACATCAAGCTCAAGGACGGCTCTCACGCCTGCGCCAAGGGCCGCTGGAAGACGTGGAGGACGCGGTGAAGCGCAAGTGGACGCGCCCCGGCTGCGGCGCCATGTGCTCGCCCCGCAAGAAGGCGACCAGGCGAGGTAAGCGCAGCTGGCTCTGCCAGTCCTGCTTCGACAAGGAGAAGAGATGCTCTTGAAGAAAGGCGAAGTCGAGGTCGTCGCCAAGGCGATGTGCAAGGCCTACTGCCCAGGTTCTTGGCCGCTCGCATGGAAACGGTCGAGCGAAGAGACGAAGGAGGGTTGGCGCCGTTCAGCCAAGATCATCATGCTTGCTCTCGACCAACACAGGGGCAGGGCCGGAGATCTCGCCAAAGCGAACGAGAGGATCAGGAAGCTCGAGATGTGCCTCGAGGCTAGCGACGAAGCGATCATCACAGGCAAGTACGACAAGGCTCACGGCAAGAGGGTCACGGGCAGAGCTCTCGAGGTCTGGAGCTGGCTCAAGAGGATCGACGCCCTCGAAGGGCTCTTGGAGAAGTACGCACCGCGAGCTCTGTGCATCCCTTGCCTAGTCATTCATGGTAGAGCAGCGTGCCCAATGAGGTTCACATGAAGCTGGGACAGAAGATCAACGTGCACGAGACGTGGCCTGTGCGCCACGTCATCCCTGGACGCGTCGACAGGGTCATCAGCAAGACGGCTGTATCCTACACAAGCCAGTCAGGCAACGGCCACTACAGCGGCGGCATGGCTGTGAAGGAGAAGGGCCGTTGGGTCTCGGCAGCTGTCGTCCAGTCCTCGATCGGCCGAGGTGACGACGGCAAGGTCTACCGCAAGGAGTGGGTGCCCTGCGCCAACGACGGTGACGGTGCGTGGTGCTGGTTCGACGACGACAACAAGCCCTACGGCACTCAGGACCCGAGGAAGGCCAAACCCGGCTACAACTGGTGGGCGATGTCGAAGGACGGCCTCAAGCCGATCACGGCCTTCGTCAAGCTCAGCCAGGAGCTCAAGGTCAACTTCCAAGTCGCGTTCGACAGCGGCGCATACGAGCAGGCCTGGGCGGTCGAGCAGGGCCTGACGCCAGCTCCGGTGACGGCAGAGGAGTTCGTCAAGCGCCTCGGCAGGTTCCTCAAGTGGGGACAGGACAAGCGGAGGGCTGATGCCAGAGCCAAGCTGCGATCATGAGTGGACCAGAAGATCAAGAAGATGTCGGCGCTGAGGATTGCGGTCGTCCTTGCCCGCCAGAGGAGAACACGGCCTGCTGCGTCTCGTACTGGGCTCGGATGGTCGATGAGGGGCTCTGGGACAACGCCCTACACACGTGGACTGCCAAGGGTCTGATGGCGATGAACCTGTGAGCGGCCTCTACTGCGACACCTGCCAGGTCCAGAATGAGACTGAGTACTGCCACAAGTGCGGTAAGACACTCGAGCTGCCCATGATCAGGCACACGGCGACTGAGCTGCTCGGGCCAGATCAAAAGGAACCCGAGTCTCCGAAGGAGAGCGACGAGGTCGTCTGGGTCGGCGACATCAGCAACACGTTCAACTTCCACAAGTGCTCTCAGGACATCGAGGTCTGCGTCGGAGTCACGATCGAGTCGGATCCGTGGAACGGCTCTCACAAGCTCATAGTCCACATGCCAGCACCGCAGCCTTCGAACGAGTACACTGTCCGCAACGAAGGGTTGATGATGGATCCGCAGGTCAAGGCTCTGCTGATGAGGGCGACTTACAAGAGGAGATGATGAGCGAGGAGGTCGACAAGATAGCCAGAGAGGTCAGGTACGAAGCCAGAAGGCTTGTGGAGTCCGGCTACGTCGGCCAGACAGCCGATACTCTGAAGAGGGATCTGCTCAGAGTCCTGGCCGCTAAGTTCCAGGTCAAGGACTTCCCAGTCGCCCTGGTGCAGGACGGGCAGTACATCAAGCCGGCTAACCTGTACACGTGCCTCTTGCAGCTCGGCATCTTCGTCGACCCTAAGGTGCTCGGTGATCGTCAAGAGTGGTTCGACGAGAAGTACGGCACCATCCGCTACGGCGGTGAGCCTGGCAGCGTGCTCATCAAGCCGATCTACCCTGTCGAGTTCGTCACAGTCAACTTCACCGTGCCGTTAGAGGATATCACACATGAAGAGAAGCAAGAGGACTAACCTCAGGAAGCTCCTCAGAAGCAAGTCCGTGTTCGGGAAGCCGCAGTACAAGAGCAAGTGGAAGCCGTACTCGCTCAACAAGCCGTACTGGAACGAGGTCCTCAAGGACCGCAAGATCGTCAAGCTCGAGTTCAACGACCACGGCCTGAGCGCACTCGTGCTCGACAGCGGTGAGAAGGTCTACCTGCCCTGCGGTCAACCACAGCAGCCGAACGCGCTCTGGATCAAGGACGACTCTCGTGACTGAGATCCTCTGGTGGGCCTACCTGCACACCTCGGGCACTGTGCAGGTCAAGCGCTACTTCTCAGAGCAGGACTGCGAGGAAGCGTACGAGAGCCCCTTCTGCCGCGGCGTGGTGGGGCCGTTCGCCGCGGCCGGCCGCACAGAGGCTCTGGCCAAGGCGTCTGAGATGCTGGGGGTCAAGTGAGCAACACGAGAGCTTTATCGTCTGCCAGAGAGAAGGTCTCCTACCTGAAGGGACGCCCAGACCTGATCGGCTCCAGCGGGAAGGCGGTCAAAGAGCAGATGGTCTCCTGCGGCCTCATGAGTCCGAAGACGAACTGGTTCGACGTGAAGGTCATCCAGGCCTTCGTCGAGAGCAGCTGCATGATCGATTTTCGCAACAAGGTGGCTTCGCTGTGAGCCTCGTCAGGACCTACGTCATCTGCGCCGACAACCAGGCCTACGACAACCTCGTCTACAGAGGCGAAGGCTGGTTCGTCTGCTTCGACGATGACGATCCAATCGAGGTCGTGATCAAGCACACGTGCAGACGGACAGCCAAGCAGATCCTCAAGGAGATCGGCCTCGGGCCAGGCTGCTCGCTCACCAAAGGCACGACGGCGTACCGCAGCTTCGGTAAGAAGATGGTCATGGCCACGAGCTGGTTCGTGCAGAGGTACGAGGGCACATTCGTCGCCCCACGCAAGCAGGATACGTTCGAAGGCCTCGCCCAGCACCCAGACGAGGCGCTGCACTTCGAAGGGGTCTTCTACGGTGTGAACGAGTGGATGAAGCGGAGGGCGACACATTGAGCAAGGTCAGAGTGCTGGAAGAGACCAGGATCCTCGTCGACGGTGGCAAGTTCGAGCTGCTGCTGAAGGAGTCGACCGACGGCTGCTGGGACCTCGACGTCGTCGAGCACACCGGCAAGAAGGTCAGGCTCGGCATGCAGACCGGCGCCAAGATCAAGGAGTACGTCTTCTTCGAGAACGTCGTGGAGAGGTACATCAGCGGATGAACGACAAGAAATGGATGCTGCAGTCTATCGGCAAAGCTAAGAAGCTCCTGATGGCGGAGCAGAGGTACTACGACGCTAAGGGCCTCAGGGCGGCAGAGCTCTTCATCAAGGCCAGCGACGACAAGAGAGCCTTCATGCAGGGCTTCGGCATCGCTGTCGCAGCGATCGCCAGGGACGGGCAGCCAGGGTACGCCTGGAACGCGATCGAGGGCGCCGGCTTCAGGGTGGAGGACTTCTCTGGCATCGGCCTCGAGCAGTTCGATCTGAAGCAGATCCGCGCCTGCGAGTCCCCGTCTTCGAAGGCTCTCAGGCTCGCCTACAGGGCGCGCTCCAAGGACAAGAAGGCGGTCAAGGCCGACAAGAAGCTGGCTGGTGAGATGTTCGCGGTCTCTCAGACAACCTGGCCAGAATGAACCGCCTCGTGCTCGGTGAAGGCGTCATCCAGGTCCTCGACGGCGCCGGAGGCAGCGAGCTCACGCTTTGGGAGACTGCAGACGGACCGCAGCTGAAGATCGCTCGGCCAGACGAGGGAGTCCTGGTCGACCACAAGCGCTACCGCCTGATCGCTGAAGAGATCCGCTGAAGCAGCCGTAGACCGGCTATTCTCTTTCATGGACCTCAGCAAGATCAGCCCAGCGTACAAGGACCCGGTCACAGGCCAGGTCTTCACAGGTGAGACCCACGCCAAGATCAACGACGTGATCGGCTTCGACGACGGAGCTCTCAAGCGCCGCTCGCTGAACAGCATCACTGCTCAGGACGAGAACACTGGCTTCCTCGACGAGGGCGTGTTCATCAGCCGGGACGAGGCCAGAGCTCGCTACGGCTTCTGGGACAGCGAAGGCCTGATCGCCAGGAGGGGCTCATGAAGACCTTCGACACGTCCAAGCACAAGCCGTGCCCGATCTGCCGCAAGCAGCCGTACAAGTTCCTGATCGGTCAGTGGTACATCGTCCAGTGCGACGAGTCAGGCGATCCGGCCCACACCGTCAAGGTCTCAGGCACGAACGAAGAGGCTACGGACAAGCTCTGGGAGCAGATCCAATGAAGGACACGATCGTCGTAGACCTTGACGGTACGCTCAGCGACTGCAGCGCTCGCCGCTACCTGGTCGAGGGCCAGCACCGCGACTACGAAGCGTTCCACGAGCGCTGCGACCAGGACCCTGTGAACGAGCCCGTGGCCACCACGATCGCTGCGATGATCATGGCTCGCTTCCGCATCGTGCTCGTCAGCGCCCGGCCCAGCAGCACGAACGAGAAGACTCTGGCCTGGCTCCAGAAGAACGAGATCGCCTTCCACGAGCTCTTCCTGCTCAGAGGCGACGGGAGCGAGCCCGACCAGGACCTCAAGAAGCAGTGGCTCGAGGACTGGGAGGAGGCCAACGGCAAGGGCCGCATCCTGTTCGTCCTCGACGATCGACAGAAGGTCGTCGACACCTGGCGAGCGCTGGGCCTGACCTGCTTCCAAGTCGCCAGCTACAACGAGCAGCCGAAGAGCATGGTCACTCTGGCCAGGCTCGTTCTGGACCTCGTCGAGGAGAGAGACCGCTGCGGCCCGACCTGGTCCGGAGCCTACAGGGAGCTGCACGAGAGGGTCCGCAAGGTCTGCAGCAGGGCTCTCGGCCTCGAGGTCAAGCGTGCGCCTCAGTGAGCACGGCATCAAGATCAAGAACATGAACGGCTTCGAGTACACGTCGTGCGACGACAGCTACCAGGTCTACCACAACTTCGTCAAGGTGAACGATAGCCAGTTCGCAGAGGACGGCTTCAAGACGTACAAGCAGGCTCGACGCTGGGCCGAGAAGTACGTCAGAGGCCTGGAGGCCGCCAAGCGATGAAGCAGATGCCTAGTAGATCGACACGACCTGGTAAGCGCATCACCTGCGTCGTGATGTCGATACCGCAGTGCCGCGTCTGCGAGAGACCGGTCGGAGCTCTCGTCATGCGCTGCCCGACGTGCGGAGCAGAGGACCCGAGGAGGCAGACCCCGTTGGAGAGGATCAACGTCGTGATGCTGTGCACAGACGGCAACGTCCGCAAGGGCTGCGTCGTCCAAGAGCGCTTCGGCGAGGTCAACGTCAGGTACAGCTTCGTGACAGGCAGCGGCTACTTCACAGGCGGCTACGCCAAGAAGGTCAAGGGCCGGTGGATCGACGTCGCCGGACCTCCCACTCTGAAGGACGGTCGCTGGAGGCAGCCGTAGGTGAGAGCTCAGCTGACGGAGGTCCTGGACAAGATCACGCCCATGGTCGCTCCAGGCAACGACGCCCTCGTCGCTGACCTGGTCGCTCTCCGCGCTGAGTGCTCCGACAATGCCTACTGCCACTGGCACAAGATGAGCCAGATCCTTGAGACTCACCTCGGTACTCCCGATCCGCCTCTGCCGTGGCACGTCCAGATATCAGAAGTCCTCAAGGAGACGTGGTGAGCCAGTTCCGGGAGATCGACAAGGACCACTGCCCGTACTGCAAGGCCAGCCTGATCGGCGACCCCATACCGCAGGAGTACATCGACAAGGGCTACTACGGAGAGGGAGTCACGCACTACCGCAGGGAGATCGGGATCGAGGACAGAGACCTCGACCGCTGCGTCGAGTACCAGTGCCCTGACTGCGGCGGTCGCTGGCCGGTCGAGATCGTGAGGAGCGAGTGAATGGCTAAGCTCAGACGGTGCACGTGCAGCTACGGCTGCCCCAGACCTGCGTCGGTGAAGGTCAGCGTCACGTTCAACAACGGGATCAGCACGTCCTTCGACAAGGTCTGCGTCGTGAAGGCGATCGAGATCCTGCAGGACAACATGCCTCAGCTGCTGGCGTCGAAGGTGGGCTCATGAACGTCTACGAAGTGAAGGGTGTCGAGTACACCGAGCCGCACGTGGTGATCGCAGAGGACACGTCCTGCGCTGAGTGGGTCTGGCGCCAGAACAGGAAGTACCAGCTCGGCGAGGTGGAGAGCATCAAGCTGCTCTTCAAGGACGTCGACGTGAGGCGGCCGTGAGAGTCAACAGCCCTCACAACGTGCTGATCGTCAAGGGCCTGCGGACGAAGGACGAGATCAAGACGCTGATGGAGCAGTACGGAGTCGGCCACAAGTTCAAGGTCTTCGGCAAGGAGATCCAGGAGGCTCTGGACAAGGCTGACGTGACCACCCGGCAGATGGTCGGGATGTGCAACTGGAGGAGACCCTTGGAGAAGGAGATCGATCACGAAGGGACGGACGAGATCACGTGCCCTCACTGCGGGCTGGAGTACGGCGACTCCTGGGAGTTCAGCCCTCAGCAAGAGTGCGGCACCGAGAAGTGCCAGGACTGCGGTAAGGACTTCGAGTGGTCCCGCTCCGTCACGGTGACCTACACGACCAACAAGGTCAGCTGCACCAAGCAAGGCCTCGAGCATCAGTTCGAAGAGCCCAGGATCCTCCACCTCGACGCTGACCACGTCAAGCGCTACGGCCGGCCCGGCGACGTCCCGCACCAGTTCCACATGAGGGACTGCGCCGTCTGCAAGGAGACGCAGTACAGCAAGGACCAGGCGATCGGCAGCGACGCGCCGCCCGAGTGGAGGCCGATGTGATCCTCATCAAGCTCATCGCCGTCTGGCTGATCGGCTGCTGCATGGTCATGGGAGGCATCGACGCTCTCGAGTGGCCGGATGAGCCAGGAGACGCGATGGTCGTGGTGATCTTCTGGCCCATCGCTCTCCCGTTCGCTTTCTTCTACTGGTTCGGCTACGAGCTGACCCGGCAGACCAAGAGCCTGATCGACCTCGTGAAGGCTCTGTGAGAGGCCTACTAAGAGCATGCCTACCCTGACGCTCTCGGACAAGATGGAGAGGGCCCTCGGCGAGATCCGCTCGAGGATCTACACCGACAGGACCGTGACCACTGCTCTCAAGCCGATGAACGACCTGTTCAAGAAGGAGGGCGTGCCGTTCAGCGCCGACAAGCACTTCCACGTCGAGCACGTGAGGAGAGGGAAGGCGATCCACGTCGCCGCTGAGCCCAGCACGCGTTGGGCGAAGCTCATGCTGGGGAGGCTGCACCAATGAAGCTGGAAGCTGCTGAAGCTGAGATCACAGAGATCATGTCGAAGAACCGTCACAGGAGAGTCGTGGCCGTCGACCTAGACGGGACGCTGGCGAAGTACGACGGCTGGAAGGGCTTCACGAACATCGGCGAGCCTCGCATGGAGATGATGACCCGCCTCAACCAGGAGCACAAGGCCGGCTCCTACATCATGATCTTCACCTGCCGCGTCACGAGCCCCACGAACAAGGTCATCCCCGCCGTGGTTAAGGCTCTCGAGCAGTACCTCGAGGACTGGGGCATCCCGTACGACGAGATCTGGCTCGGCACCGGCAAGCCCTACGCGAACGTGTACATCGACGACAAGGCCAGCCGCGTCGGCTGCGCCGAGTGCATCGCCCACGACGAGGCGGTCAGGAGCAGAGGATGAACTGTCCGATCGACGGAGCTGAACTCAGGATCGCCCACAGAGTCTCTGGCGATGAGGTGGTCTGCAAGAACTACGAGAAGGCCAGCGAGTACCGCATCTCCGGCGACGGGACGTGCAAGTTCATCCTGACGGCCGAGATGCTCTTCTCGATCGTAACCGAGACGGACGCGGCCAGGAGGGTCAAGAAGTGACAGAGCAACCGAAGATCGAGCTGCCTCCGAAGCCGGAGGAAGAGAAGAAGCCCGACATAGTCAAAGCTGTGTTCGCCACGGTGGTGAGAGGCTTCGCTCCCCAGGAGAAGAAGTGATGGCTAAGGCGCTCGAAGAGATTCTGTCGTGTCCGTTCTGCCCTTCTCTCGAGGTGGAGATCTGCAGGACGAACAAGCGCGCCTGCTGGGTCCGCTGCGCCGGCTGCGGGGCTGACGCTCCCAGCCACCCGACTCGCAAGGGCGCTCTGAAGAACTGGAACACCCGAACCGTCTGCCGCATCGCCACTGTCGTGGACGATGACGACGCCGACTGGAACGAGCGCCACAAGTTCATGGGCAAGAAGGAGCTCGTCAAGCGATGATCGACTGGAGCAAGCAGCACTGCGGCGTCCACCAGGCTCCCTTTGACAAGGTCCTGGAGCTGATGCCAGATCTGGTCGACGTCCTGAAGACCTTCCCTGACGACCCGAGCCGCTTCACGTGGGACGTCAAGGTCCACATGCTCATGCCCCGTCAGTTCCCATGCGTCCCCAACTGGCACGTCGACAACGTCCCTCGCGTGGACGGCGTCCAGCGCTTCGAGCTCGTCAAGCCGGAGCTGCCGATGTACTGCTGGATCAGCGGACCACCCCTGACGCAGTTCAAGCACGGCTTCCTGACACCTAAGAGGTGGCATAGGTTCACTCAGTTGGATGAGCACAGGGGCACAGCCAGCGGCGACTTCGGTTGGAGAGGATTCATCAGGGCTACCCACGTCGACATCCAGGCGCCGAAGCCCGAAGGGCACCTCAGACGGCACTGCCAGGTCTACCTGGACGCGGAGACCTTCCAGTGGTGAGCCGATTCAGGAAGGTCGTCAGCTTCCTGGTCGCTGAGTACGGGCTGCACGAGGACGTCGCTGCAGGGGTCGTGCTGGACCTGCTCAGGCAGCGAGTCTTCGACTGGAGGCGGCTGTGAAGCGCCGCGTAGCTCTCAAGGTCTGCTGGGCTAACGCCGACATCAGAGATCTCGGGCCCGAGCACTTGCCCAACAAGATCGAGCTAGTCCTGGACCCGACGTACGTCGTCAGAGGGTACAAGAGAGGTACAGTCCGAAGAGCGATCATGAAGATCAAGAGGGGCTGGCCTGTCGGTCTCTACAGGTTCGGCGACGGCGCCGAGGTGAGGATCCATTGAGCGACTGCAGGAAGCCCTGCCCCGACCACACAGCCTGCGAGCCGATCATGGGCAAGGCAGAGATCCACATCTTCCCTGACCAGATGGCCGTCGTCGAGAAGGGCGCTGTGGGGGAGGCCAAGGTCTCATTCGCCACCTGGCTCGTCGGGCACGGAGAGATGGCCGAGGGCGCAGGGATCACGCTGCCTGAGGAGGCTTACGAGCCGGGCACTCAGAGGCACACGCTCAAGGAGAGCTGGCGTCGCGTCCTGCAGAGCGGCAAGGTCAGAGCTCTCCTGGTGGTGGACCCGTGAAGAAGAGGAGCGCAGCCGAGATCCAAGAGGACGCTCTGGCCCACGCAGCCTCTCACGCCGTCGCTCGCCTCAAGGGCCTGCCCACTGACAAGGAGATCGTCGACTGGATCGTCTCCAAGCTCCAGTACGACGACCACGACTGGTCAGAGGGCCACGCAGCCAGCTTCCAGTCGGTCTTCGTGCCCAAGCTGAGGACCGGCCACGGCGACTCCTTCGGCGCTCGCAGGTACAGGGGTCGAGCCGCCCTGAGAGCTGCGATGAAGAGGAACCCGTGATCTCGGCCGAGATGGTCGGCGGCCCTCACGACGGCCTGAGGATGATGGTGCCTGAGGGAGAGCAGATCAGGATCTTCGCCAAGCAGGCGCACGACACGTTCAGCGCCAAGGACCCGTCAGCTCTCTCGAAGAACCCCGAGATCCGCTACCACCGAGTCAGGCGCGACCGCAGCCTGTGGTACTTCGTGCTCGAAGACCTCTTGGGGGTGCTGTGAGCGTCAAGCAGGCGTTCGCAGTCGTGCTCATCATCTGCATGGTCGGAGCCATACCCCTGATCGGCAGCCTGTGCCTCGGTGAGATGCTCAAGCGGGGCATGATCAGCGAGGAGGTCCGCTTCCTGCTGATCTTCCCTCTCAGCGTCGGCAACGTCATGCTCGTCAAGCCTCTCATCGAGCCGATCGTGGCCTGGAGCTGCCGCTGATGGAGGTCCTCGGGCCGAAGCTGACGAAGGCCCTCAGGGACCCTCGCAACGACGCCGCATGGCGCTACGTCCTGACGACCGAGGCTCTCTACGGCGGGTCCATAATCAAGATGGACGAGGACTGCCTGATCACCGAGGTCCTCGACCAGGACAGGAACTTGATCAAGAGGTTCAGATGAAGAAGAGTCTCACTCTTGCTGAGGCCATGCTCATCGACAAGCAGCTCGGCGGTTACCAGTGGAGCGATCTGACCGAGAAGGATCAGAAGCTCCTGCTGAGAGCGCACGACGTGATCTACGTCGCGAAGAAGCGCCTTGGGATCTCATGACCGTCATCGAGCTGCGCGACAAGCTGATCGAGGAAGGCATCGCCTCTGCCGAGCGCCTCGAGACCGGGCCCAAGCTGAAGGGAGCACTCAAGGGCTTCGAGATCTCTCGGGCCTGCGCGACGCCTGAGGACTTCGACAGGCAGCTCCACACCCGCTTCGCGGCTGAGTCCAAGATGATCGGCAGCGCCTGCCACGACACCTACTGGGAGCACCGCTACGCGACTCTCCAGATCGAGTTCGTCTACCAGAGGCTCAAGATCGCCTGGAACCTGCCTGGGCCGATCAGCGCTGCGGCCGCATTCCACTACGCCAGGATCGTCGGAGTCAAGAAGGAGGACTGGAAGACGCCTGTCCTCAAGGAGTGCAAGCACGACCGAGGCATGATCATGGGCTGGGGCGAGATGAGAGATCTGGCAGGCAACCAAGTCTACGCTGACCATGACAGTCACCCTCAGTGCTTCGGCTGCGGCCTGCCTTGGGATCACAAGAACAACAGGTGGCTCTTCCACATCGGCGACGTCAGGAGGGTCGATGTCGACGAGCTCGGCTGAACCTGAAGAGCTCGTGATCGTCAGCAGGATCATGCTGCCTGTCGTCCACTGGATGATCAGCGTCGAGATCTGGACCCGGCTCATCCTCATCAAGGGTCTGCTCAAGGTCGGCGCGGTGGTTCTGCCCATCGAGGTGCTCCGCTGGACTCGGTGGCTCTCAGGCCCGATCCCTCTCTACCGGAAGAGGATCGACATCGCCATCTGCTCTCTGCCTCCAGAGAAGCGGATTCTCTTAGACTGACGCCCGCGTAGTTCAGTGGTAGAACAGCAGTTTTGTAAACTGCGTGTCCGGAGTTCGATTCTCCGCGTGGGCTAGATTTACTTTGTCGATCGGAGGAGATCAAATGCCCTGGACCAAGAAAGCCGACGACGCTCCCGGACCTCTCGCTCAGCGCGAGGATCAGAACATCAAGCGCCAGATGACCAAGGAAGAGAAGGCCGAGGCCAAGGAGCAGGCCGCGATGATCAAGAAGGATCTCGCCGTCGCCAAGGAGATCCTGAAGATCATGGACAAGGAGATCGAGAAGCGCCTCCAGAAGATGGACAGCGCTCCCGCCGATGAGATCAGAGAGGCGATCTCGAAGGGCGAGCTCGAGGAGCTCACCTGGGACTGGGAGCAGCAGCTCGCCGACGCCAAGTCCGGGAAGACCTTCTGATGAGCAAGTGGACAGAAGGCCGTGAGAAGGAGCTCATGGAGATGGCCAGGAAGTACGCTCCGAACGGCAAGTGCGACTCTCACGACGGCAAGCTCAGCGGCCCTCACCCGAAGTGCGACATCTGCAACGGCCTCAGCCTCTTGAAGCAGCACAAGAAGTCGTCCTGGACCAAGACAGCCGGAACGGAGACACCATGAGCTGGACAAAGAAAGCCAACGGCCCGAGCGTCCCCGGAGAGCCCTACTGCGACGGCTGCGACAACACCAAGGCGAACTGCAAGTGCCCTCCCCAGAAGACCGCTGACATGAAGTACGACGCGCCCGCTGAGCTCCAGAAGCTCAAGGATCAGGTCCTCGAGGCGCACGACACGGCGGCCACCCTGTTCGATCAGATCCGCAACGGCGAAGCTGAGGGCATCGAAGACCTCCACGCCGACGTGGATGAGATCTACGACTACTTGAAGAACGCCTGGAAGACCGTCGAGAGGATCAGCGAGGCGAAGAGCAAGGGGAAGAAGAAATGACCTGGACCAAGTCGGCGAAGAAAGGGACCTTCCAGACCAGGGACGAGTGGCTCGATGTCCAAGGCGAGGTCAGCCCCGGCCCTGATAAGGCCAACTTCATGAAGGTCCCGCAGAGCCACATCGCCGTCAACTCCGAGAGCGACAGCCCTGAGGAGGACTTGGCCTGGGACGCACTCCATGAGAAGTTCGGCCAGAAGATCATCGTCAGCACATTCGACTGGGAGAGGGAGGTCGAGCTCGTCGAGAAGATCGCTCCCAACGTCTTCGCCTGCGGCGAGATGACCTGGACGGTCTTCATCGACCCGAAAGAGCTCGAGAAGATCATGGCCGAGTACAAGAAGAAGTGAGGTTCCTGCTCCTCGTCGCCTTCCTCACCGGCTGCGCCAACAAGTCGTTCATCCCGCAACCGGGAGACCCCAACTTCGACTGGCCCGAGGGCGTCTACGAGCACATACCGCCGAAGAGGAAGCCAGGAGAGCTCTACGAGCTGAAGGACGGCTGCAACACCTGCAAGTGCAAGGCCATCAACGAGAAGACCGGCATCTGCAGCTGCACCCTGCTGTTCTGCTCCTGATCTCCTAATATCAGGGTGTACAGAGTCACTCTGTTCCACCTCAAGGGCATCTTCCACAAGGACTTCGAGACGATCGTCGAGGCCCACGAGTGCTACGAGGACGTCATCAAGGAGGACGACGGAGACCTAGTGAGGGTCCTCCTCTCTGGCCTTGAGACCTGGGAGCTCTCTTGGGGCCGCCGGTTTACCGGTCTTCCGGCTAATCATTAGCATGGAAGCCACACCCAGCAACACCTACCTCCTCCCCTCAGAGAACCTCGAGAAGCTCAAGAGCAAGCTCGAGCAGCTCTCCAAGAAGGCCACCAAGGTGGGAGCTCCGCTGCCTCGCTTCGAGCTCCACTCTGAGCACGTCATGAACCTCGGAGCCGGGCTCGTCGAGTACGCTCTGGTCATGCTCGAGGGCGAAGCTCCCAAGTTCTCTGGCTGGACCTTCGCTGCCAGAGTCGACTTCCTCGACAAGGAGTGCACGTTCGCTCTCGTCCCCGGCACCACGCTCCCAGTAGAGCAGCGCACCCAGACCCAGCGCTGCGACCACTGCAGGGTCAAGAGGGATCGCACCGAGCACTACCTCGTCAGGCACGACTCTGGCGAGTACAAGATGGTCGGCTCCGGCTGCATCAAGGACTTCCTGGGGCACGCCGACCCTAGAGCCATCGCTTCCTACATGCAGAGCCTCTTCGCCCTAGAGAAGAAGGTCGGCCAGTACAACGGAGGAGCAGGCCAGCTCGAGCACTTCAGCACCGCTGAGTACCTGACCTACGCTGCTAGCCACACCATCCAGTACGGCTTCATCTCCACCAAAGCCTTCCGGACACCGACCAAGACCATCGCGTACTGGTCCATGTTCCCGATGAGGATGCCCGTCGAGCTACGCAGCGGTCGCAGCATGGTCCAGCTCGTCGAGATCACGCCAGCTGCTCTCGAGATGGCGGCAGCCGCTTCAGCCTGGGCCAAGGAGCTGCCCACGACCGGCAGCGAGTACCTGATGAATCTGGGCGTCGCCAACCGCAGCCCCTACGTCACCTTCCGCCAGCTCGGCATCCTCGCCAGCACAGTCCAGGCCTACATGAGGCACATGGACATGCTCAAGCCCAAGGAGACCGAGCCTCGCCTCGAAGAGCACTACGGCAAGCCCGGCGACAAGGTCGTCCTGGAGCTCACTGTCAAGACCGCTCGGCCATACGTCTCCGAGCTCTACGGCCCCAAGACCGTCATCTCCATGAGGGACAAGGACGGCAGGGAGTTCGTCACATTCACCGCTGCCTGGAACCCCGAGCCCGGCTCCACCCACCTGGTCGCCGCCACGATCAAGGACCACAGGGACAAGGAGGGCAAGAAGAGCACTGTCCTCGCTCGCTGCCGACAGCCCAAGCAGAAGAGGATCAAGAAGCCTAAGGAGGTCGCAGCATGAACGTCAAGGCGATCCTCAGGAGAGCTCAGCGTTACCACATCCTCGACCACTCTGGCCCTCGCGGCGGCAGGTTGTGCAAAGGCGGCTGGAGTGACCTCTTCGATTTCGCCAAGAACCGCTACCTGGGACGCGTCGCCACAGATCATAATTGGAAGGACTCCCAGCACTGGGAGTGCATGGGAGAGCAGATCGAGGCTCAGCTCAGGAGGCTAGCATGAAGGTCAAGGACCTCAAGAAGTGGATCGAGCTCGCGAACGACGATGACGAGCTCCACGTGCAAGTCTGGGTCGACGCCAGGCAGCCCTACCCGCTGACCTCGCCCTTGACCACCATTGCGCTCGACGTGGAAGGCGGTAAGAGGATCGTGCTGCTCGAGGGGCTCAAATGAAGATCGAGACCGACTACGGCCAGCTCGACGTGATAGTCGACGTCGGCATGACCGACGCCAAGAGAGCGATCCTGTCCAAGAAGAGCTACACGCTCGTCGTCTCTCCAGCCATGTACTCGCTGCTCGACGACGAGACCACTCTGGACGCCGCGGTCAAGAGCCTCAGGTTCGTCGACGCCGACGAGGTCACTGAGAAGGCGCTCAAGGAGCTGCAGGCCACCACACCGGCAGGGCTCGCACAGGCCATCTCGAGGATCATCCTGTGAGCGCTGAGCACATCAAGAGGGTCGCGAAAGAGCGGTACAACCTCGTCATCACGACGCCAGAGATAGGCTGGATCCTGGCCAAGATCGGCCGAGGTGGTGCAGAGCTGATCAAGGAGCAGTCATACATCAACGGCCAGCACTGGGAGCTCGAGTTCAAGGGCAAGAAGATCGTGGCAGTGACCGAGAGAGACGCCAAGGGGATCTATACGCTCAAGACCCTCTACCCTAAGGGTTGGGGTAAGGGCGCTTTCACGATGGGGCAGGCAATGGGAGTGGAGGAGCCATGATACCGATCTGGGGAATCTGGTCTGTGAGGAGCAAGTGCTTCATCTCGATCTCTTGCAGCGCGACCGACCCGAACTTCCACGGCAGCCACCTGTTCGGCTCTGAGACGCCGTGGGACTCGAAAGAGAAGGCGCAGAAGTTCTTGGACGAAAACAAGAAGGCCTTTAAGGCCCGCTACGGCGAGGTCAAGGTGAAGGCCAGGAGGTCACTGTGAAGACCGCGACGAAGAAGTGGACGATGCCGAGCTGGATGGAGAAGTACCGAACCTTCCTCGAGCAGTCCGGGGGCTACACTTGCGAAGAGGTCATGAACTGCGACGGCCTCAACTGCAACGTAGTCGTCAACGCGCCGAGGGCGATGATGTGTGCCGGGCTGACCACGAAGATCCAGTTCCTGACTCGGCTGTACCAGGAGAACCACTTGATCTTCAACAAGACCAAGCTGGAGGAGACGGTCGACATGCTCGCTGCTGAGGCCCACGTCAACAAGGCCAAGACGCCCAAGGAAGTCGCCTGGGCCAACGACCTCTACCGAGAGGCGAAGGAGCTGCTCAAATGAGCAAGAACCTCGAAGTCAGAGTCAAGCCCAAGCCGTCAGACAAGTGCTTCAGCCGGCAGATCGGCACGTCGGTCGCCTACCTGCCGGAGGAGACTCTCGACGGCCTCAAGGTCAAGGCCGCCTTCGTCAAGGTCGGTAAGGCGCTGTGCAAGCAGTTCGGTCTGCCGGCCGTCGAGATCGTCGGAGTCGACTTCATCAGGATCAACGAGTAGGAGGTAGCATGGCGAAGAAGAAACCGAAGTCGAAAGGGATCGAAGTCTCAGACGTCGAGCAAGCAGCCACAGACGCGATCGACGCCGTGTTCTCGGACACGTCTGTCTCTCCTGATGAGACCCTGGAGAGGCTCAAGGAGCTCCGCAGCGACATCGAGATGAAGATGCACTGCCTCGAGCAGGACATCAAGGCGAAGCAGGGAGACGACGAATGAAGATCGATCGCATCACTCCGTTCATCGAAGACGGCAAAGTCGTCGACCTGAAGTACGAAGACAGGTACTTCAAGTCTCTCAGCAGGAGCGTCAAGGTCCCTGCCCGTCGCTACCGCGAGATCCCGAAGAAGCAGAAGCAGCTGCTCATGAGGCTGGTCTCAGAGGTGACTAGCATCGCAGAGGGCAGACTGCGCAGGTCGATCAAGGACCTGCTTGAGATCAAGTGAAACGCCACAAGCTTGACGACTGCTACCTCGTCTGGTACGGGCCTTACCTCAGGCCGCGCGACTCGTTGATCGAAGAGATCTGTGAACAGGGCTACGCTGACAGGCACTACGGTGGCATCAACCAGAAGGAAGCCAGGGAGGCTCGACGCAGATGAGCACGAGAGAAGAAGCGCAGTCGAAGGTCAGGAGATGCCCGGCCTGCGGCAGCACGATCAAGCAGAAGCTCGTCGTCACAGGTACTGGAGCTTTCGGCCTGCCAGTCTCGAAGCTCACTCCGGTCTGCACCGGTGACGACAAGAACATCTTCGAGAAGCTGCTCTTCAACTGCAACAAGAAGATCGCCAGCGAGATCGACCGCGTCTGGAGGGAAGGTGCCTAGGCAGAACAAGTTCGAGACGGACCCGAAGACGATCAAGAGGAAGCACCTCAAGCGCGTGCTCAGGTGCGACATCTGCCCTCCGCACGCCAAGGAGAACGCGACCAAGCAGCCCAGATCCGACAAGCACAAGTCGAGGAGGAAAGGAAGATGCTGAACCTGAGCAGAATCAGTGACGAGCGTTTCGTAGTCTACGCGAAGGGCCTCTGCTTCATGTCCGTCTGCACCGACATCAAGCTGCAAGAGGACGTGGAGTCTCTGGCCAACATGAAGAACCCGACAGGCATCCAGCACCGCTGGAAGGTGCACGACGAGGCTTTCAAGACCGGTGAGGCCAACCCTCACACGTGCGAGCAAGACAGAACCAGAAGGCACTGGCTCCTGAGCTGCTGATGCCTAAGTGCTGTGACGGCAGCGGTCTCGTCTGGTTCTTCGCCCCGAACCACTTCTCTGACGACTCTGAGTACAGGCTCGTCAACTGCAGACACGGCTACCTGAGGCTGTTCTTCAGGATCGTCGGTCTGGTCGTCCTAGCTTTCGCTATGTTCTGCTACGCTTCTTTCATCATGTCTCTCAAGGGCTGAAGGACCGCCGGTTTTCCGGTGTCTGGGCATATTCATAATCATGATCACCTCCACCAAACCC
>NZ_SCTW01000120.1 GCF_004322395.1 Methylobacter sp. | reverse complement strand
GGCTTGAAGTAAGCGCCGACACTTTAAAAGCGCTGTATCCATTGTCAGCCGGTAAGCTGCATTATTTTACAGCGATTGCCGAATCAGACGTGACTGTAATCTATATATCCAAAACTATACTCCAGCAAAATCAAAGCACTCTTTCCTCTCTGAATAATGACCTGAATATTTCGGAAGACCTTAAAAATAATCCGTTTTTTAATCGTTTTTACCAGCGTTTTACCCAAGGTGAACTAAAAATACCAAGTTTTCCTGACATTGCACTAAAACTGCGTAAAGCCACCCAAGAAAATTATGGAATTGCCGACATAGTCAAGATTGTTAATATGGACCCGGTTATTTCCGCCAAGCTGATTCAGGTCGTGAATAGCCCCATTTACCGGCCTCTGAGTCCGATCAGCAGTTGCTTTGACGCGATCAATCGATTGGGGTTGACCACCACACGCAATCTGGTGACCTCTTTTAGTATGAACAACTTGGTCAAAAGCGAAAACCCATTAACTAAGAAGCTAATACAATACACATGGTTGCAGAGCATCAAGATTTCCAGCATTAGCTATACTCTGGCTCAACTTACTCAAAAAGTAGATCCAGACGAAGCGCTACTTGCAGGACTTTTGCATAATATCGGAGTGTTACCGATTTTAACTTTTGCCGACAGCTTGCCTGAAGACACTTATAATTCCGAAGATATTGATCTTTGCATCAGCAAAGTTCACGGACAAATTGGTAGTATTATTTTGGAAAAATGGGGATTTCCTGATAATTTAAAACAAATTCCCTTGCTGTCTACAGACTGGTTTACCAACACCACTGAAAATATCAGCCTTAATGACATTGTCTTATTGGCAAAATACCATAACGTTCTGGCATCTCCAGGCAATACCAAATTGCCTTTACTTGTCTCTCTACCGGCCTTTCAGAAACTGGGAAACCAGCACTTAACAGCGGAAATGTCTCTTCAGATACTGGATGATGCAAAGCAACAAATTGCTGAGACAATGAACTTTTTCTCAAATTAACAACCAAGATTACTTGAGCTTTTCAATCATACAATATAATATTGATTCAATACTATTTAGAGATCAACAAAATGAACACAACAAAAAAACACCTTCACAAGTCAATCCTTACCTGCTTAGCCGTTGTTATTTTTCCTTTTGGAGCGCAAGCGACCTCCGATACGTCCAAAAACATGCATCAATTATATGAAGACAATTGCGCCAGTTGCCACGGCTCCGATCATGGCGGGTTTATTGCTCCTGGATTGAATTCAGATACTCTGAAAGGCCGAAGCCCTACTGCTTTGCGCACCCTGATCATGACCGGAAGTTTCGATACCTTAATGCCTCCGTTCTACGGCCGGTTATCGGATGACGACATTCGCGGCTTGGTTAAACATCTGCAAACCACGCCAAAACAGGCCAATCCGGCATGGACGATTGACGACATCAAAGCGTCGATAAAAGTGTACGTTAAAGACGAAAGCACCCTGCCCGCAAAGCCTACCTATCAAATCAACAGCATGGATGACGTGATCGGCGTAGCGGCTCGCGGCAAATACGGGCGCGGTTCAGGTTCAAAAGCCGTGTTCATTAACAGCGTTACGCATAAACAAATCGGCGAAGTGTCCACCGGCACCGCCGCGCATATTATCGACTACAACCCCGCCAATCCGCGCTGGGCTTATGTAAAAACCGATACTGCTGAAATTTTTAAAGTCGATTTGTATTCGATGCAAGCGGTGCGTAGCGTCAAAACAGGATTCAACGGGCCGGGATTGGGCGTTTCCCGCGACGGAAAATACATCATGGCCGGTTCTTACGTACCGCACAACGCCGTCATTCTTGATGCCGACACGCTGGAGCCGATCAAAACTTTTGAACTGGAAGGCATCGATCCGGACGGCAAAATGGTTTCTTCCGATTCCGGCATGATCATCGGTACGCCGTTTGACGATATTTTTGCTATCGCTCTGGAAAACGCCGGTCAAGTTTGGGTAGTCGATTTAAAAGAAGGTTTTCCGGTCACTAAAATTGAAAACGTCGGCCGCCATTTGCATGACGCCTTCCTGACCCATGGTGGCAAAAAATTAATGGTTGCCGCTTATGACGACAACATCGTTACTGCGATTGATTTAAAAGACCGCAAAATCATTAAGAAACTGGATGCCGGCTGCGTACCTCATGTTGGCGGCGGCTCTGCGGTTGAAGTTGACGGCCGCATACTCGGTTTCGGCACCAACTTCGGCGATTGCGACAAAACCGTGGTCAGCGTTTGGGATCTGGACAAAATGGAAGTGGTTAAGCAAGTTCCGGTTGCAGGCGGCACGGAATCCCCGGCGGCTCATGCCAATGCGCCTTATGTTGCAGTAGACATTATTTCTAAAGACCGTCGCGCCCGTACCGTCCAATTGATCGATAAGAAATCCCTGGAAGTCGTTAAAACCCTGGATGTAGGCGGACATGCCTATTTCCCCGAATACAGCGCCGACGGTAAATTCCTGTATGTCAGCGCCGGATATAGCGGTGACGAAGTCGTCGTTTACGATTCCACGTCCTTGGAAAAAGTCGCTTCCGTATCGATGGAAAGTCCGGCTGGTATATTCTCTCACGGCCGCGTCAGATACATGACTCGCGGTCTTTCTCCTGACGAAATGAAAGGGGCAAAGTAATGAGACTATCAGTTCTTACAGGATCGTTGATACTGGGATTGGTGTCTGCTCAAAGCGTCAATGCGGCAAGCATTTATGCGGGGCAAGCCAAAGCGGCAGCGGTCTGTTCGCAGTGCCACGGCATTATAACGCCTTCGGCCGAAGCGCCTTTTCCGCCATTGGCCGGACGCGATATGGATTACTTAAAAACAGCGCTCAAACAGTACCGAGATAAAACCCGTAAATCCGACATCATGAATGCCATCGCCGGTTCCTTAAGCGATGATGACATCGGTAACGTTGCTGCGTACTATGCCAAATTAAAACCGTAACAAGTATGTTCAAGCTGTTGGTTTTAATGTTGGCTGCGACAGCAACCTTTGCCGGTGAACCATCACCTGAGCGGCAAAGTACGCTCCGCAACATGCTCAATCATGATTGCGGAGCATGTCATGGCCTGACATTAAAAGGCGGCCTTGGCCCTGCCCTGTTGCCCGATGCATTGGCCGGAAAGCCCGATGATTTGTTGATTTCAACCATTCTAAACGGCCGCCCAGGCACCGCCATGCCGCCTTGGCAGCCGTTTATGAATCGGGACGAGGCTGCTTGGCTGGTTGGAATATTACGCAAGCCCGAAACAAAACCTTAAATGAAAACTCTCTGTTTTTTATTTTTGATTGCTGTTTCGATCAGCCAAGTAAATGCAGAAACAAGCATTGCCATTTTGGATTTTGAACTTAATGACTTGACGCTGAAGCCTCGGACGGCAGCCGAAATTAACAGAACGGCAAGCATAAAACCCTTGCTGGAAAAGGAACTTAAAAGCGCCGGTTACCGTATTATTTCGATTGATTCAGCCACACAACATCAATCCACCAGCGGTTTCGGATACTTGTTCGACCATAACGATGTCGCTGCCGAGCTTGGCAGAACCGCAAGCGCTGATTATGTATTAGTTGGAAGATTGCACAAGCCCAGCTTTTTATTTGCCTACATCATGGGGCACTTAATCAGGACTAAAGATAATCAATTAATCGGCAACTATATTTCAGAAACCAAAGGCGGCGATGAAAAACTAACGCTTAAAGGTGTTGAAAGTATTGCCGGCAAAATCGATAAGGATTTAAATAATCATTATATACCGCCACCTCCTAAGCAAATCCCTTCACACTAATTATTTTTGTTTTTTCGTCTCTACGTTCAAGTAAACTTGTCAA
The DNA here is from genome assembly GCF_004322395.1 of Methylobacter sp. Lineage (GTDB taxonomy): Bacteria > Pseudomonadota > Gammaproteobacteria > Methylococcales > Methylomonadaceae > Methylobacter_A. The sequence goes on along the minus strand of NZ_SCTW01000120.1, from coordinate 28,520 downwards.
AACGATCATTTAGTTATCGAGGATAATCTTTATACAAAGCATTCTTTTTAAAAAAGCCCAACAAAGTTTGGAGCAGCTTTGCCAAAAAGCGTGTCAAGATCATGAACCCTGTATCGTAAACCGCGAAGGACAATAACCACGTGGTTATTTTGTCATTAGCGGACTTTAATACATGGCAGGAAACGCATTATTTATTATCGAATCCGGCCAATGCTCAAGGACTGCTTAACTCACTGGACAAAACAAGGAACAGCCAGTTGATACAAAAGAAATTGATTGAGCAATGAATTAAAGTGCTGGAACAATGCCATAAAACTGGAGAACAACCTATATGCACACCATACAATTAGACCAAACCACTGAACAAGCCTTAAGTCACATAGCCACTAGACAAGGTTTGACACCTGACACGGTCATTAAAAATGCCTTACTTGACTATTTAGCGGAAGAACAAGCGATAATAAAAGCAGACACCGCTTATAAAAACTATCTGGACGGCAAAGAATCTATTCATGATTTTGACGATGTGGTGAAAGAACTTGGCTTGGACGATTAGAATTTTAGATAGCGCAAAACAAGATTTAAAGAAACTTGATAAACCTATTCAAAAAAGGATTGCTTCATTCTTACGAAAGCGACTTGCGGACACTGATGATCCGAAACAGCTGGGAAAAGCGCTACAAGGACATATGCCGGCTAATGGCGATATAGAGTCGGCGATTACCGCTTGATCTGCCATTTAAAAAATGAAGAACTGATTATTATAGTTGTCGAAATTGGGCACCGAAAAGACATCTATCGTTAATACACACAAATCTATGACAAAACTACTCCCGTTTCTAGCTTTCCTACTCTCCTTCAACGCCCTTGCAGAACTACGCGCCACCGGCGATCTAGGCATCGTCATCGAACGCGAAGACGGCAATGCGCTGATCATCAACACCACCGAGCATAAACGCTTAGCCAAAATCGAAAAGCTGGGCGATTTATCCCACGCTTCCGTGGTTTTCTCCCGCGACCAGCGTTACGCCTATGTTTTCGGTCGGGACGGCGGCTTAACCAAAATCGATATGCTGAAAGACGCAATCGACAAGCGCATCATTCAGGCCGGCAACAGTATTGGCGGGGCGATTTCCCAGGACGGTAAATTAATCGCCGTATCCAACTACACGCCTGGCGGCGTTAAAGTTTTTTCGTCAGATACATTGGAACTGGTTGCCGATATTCCTTCCGACTATGGCGATGGACTGCGCTCTAAAGTGGTCGGCTTGGTTGACGCGCCCGGACAGCGCTTTGTCTTTTCCCTGTTCGATGCCGGTGAAATCTGGATGGCCGACTTTAAAAACCCCAAATCCCCGGTTATGAAAAAATTCCCCAACATCGGCAAACAACCTTACGACGCATTAATGTCGCCGGACGGACACTACTATATAGCCGGTTTGTTTGGAGAACCCGGGCTGGCCTTGCTGGATTTATGGAATACCGAGGCCGGAGTCAAGCGCATATTGCCCGACTACGGCAAAGACGACGAAAAACTGCCCGTTTATAAAATGCCGCATCTTGAAGGCTGGGCGGTAGCCGGTGATTATGTGTTTGCACCGGCGATAGGCCAGCACAAGGTTCTGGTCATCGACAAAAAAACTTGGGAACTGCATGACACCATAGCGGTCGCGGGACAACCGGTTTTCGTGATGGCCCGACCCGATGCGCGGCAAGTCTGGGTTAACTTCGCCTTCCCGGATAATAACCAATTACAGGTTATCGATGTCAAAGACCTGTCTTTGCACAAAACCTTGTCGCCGGGAAAAGGCGTATTGCATATGGAATTCACCCCGCGCGGAGAACAAGTCTGGGTTGCGCTACGAGACGATAACCAGCTGGTGGTTTACGATACTGATACTTTGCAGGAAATAACCCGTTTGCCAGCCAACAAACCGAACGGTATTTTCTTTAGCTCGCGCGCGCATAAAATCGGCTTATGACAGGCATAACTTATCAGAAAAGATTTAATAGAACACAGATGACGCAGATTAGGCTGATTTACACGGATTTTTAAAAAACTGAAACCAAGTTTGTTATGCGCTTTTAAATCTGCGTTTATCCGTGTCATCCGTGTTCCATTTTTAATATCGAAGATTATGCTATCTCCCCTACACAAACAGCTGTTAAACGACTATCAGCAAAACTTTCCCATCTCGGCGACGCCTTATCAGGACATCGCCGATGCGCTGGGCGTAACCGAAGCCGACGTTTTGTCGGCATTTTCCGAGCTGAACGATAACAACTTTATCAGCCGCATCGGCCCGGTTATTCCGCCTAACCATATCGGCGTCAGCGCATTGGTCGCAATATCTGTGCCTGAATCGCAACTGCAAGCTGTTGCCGATAAGATCAGCGCTTATCCCGAAGTGAATCATAATTACGAACGCGAACATCGATTTAATCTCTGGTTTGTGGTCATCGCTTCCGATGCCGAGCACTTGAGCGCCGTGATCGACTCAATAGAACAGGAAACATCATACAAAGCCATGCTGCTACCGATGTTGGACGATTTTTTCATCGATTTGGGCTTTAAGCTGGACCTGAATAATGATTGATTCGCGTGACCGCCAACTGCTCGAGCATATCCAGCTGGGTCTGCCGGTTTGTTCCAGGCCTTATCTCGAAATCGGCCGGCTTTGCGACATGCCCGAAACCGAAGTCATCGAACGCTTAACCCGGCTCAAACAACAAGGCCTAATCAAACGCATGGGCGTTATCGTCAAGCACCGGCAGCTCGGTTACCGCGCCAATGCGATGATCGTCTGGAATGTGCCGGATAATCTTGTTAAACAACTGGGCGGACATATCAGCCGGTTTTCGTTTGTAACGCTTTGCTATCAGCGCCCCAGACAACCGGAATGGCCGTATAATCTGTATTGCATGATACACGGCAAAGACAAGGCCACTGTGTTAAACCAATTGGAGCAAATCGTTGAGGCTTGTGGATTAAGCAGTTTCGACAAAGAAATTCTGTTCAGCAGCCGCTGTTTTAAACAACGCGGCGCCCTTTATCAAAATACCGCTTTAGCTGATGGATGAAATAGATAAACAAATTATCAACGCGCTGCAAGACGGCTTTCCGATCTGCGACGCGCCTTACCAACAAGCCGCCGCACAACTGGGATTGAGCGAGCAGGATTTGATAAGCCGATTAAAAGCATTATTGGATAACGGCGCCCTAACCCGCTTCGGCCCCTTGTACAACGCCGAACAAATGGGCGGCGCATTGACTTTGGCGGCCGTTAAAGCGCCAATAGATCGCTTTGATGAAGTCACCGAAATCATCAACGGTTTTCCTGAAGTCGCGCATAATTACGCGCGCAACCATGAACTGAATATGTGGTTTGTGATTGCCACCCAACAAACGCCTGAACAAATCCAGCAGACCATCAACGCGATAGAGCGTTTAACAAGCCTGACCGTCTACAATATGCCCAAGAAAAAAGAGTATTTTGTCAACCTGAAGCTGGAAGCCTGACCATGCTCGATGAAACAGACCGTAAAATCATCCAGGCAACCCAAGCCGGCTTGCCGTTAACGCCCCAGCCCTATCAGGCTATTGCTGAACAACTCGGCCTGACCAGCGAGGATGTTATGATGCGGCTCTCAGCCATGCAAAACAGCGGCATCATTCGCCGTATCGGCGCTGTACCCAATCACTATAAGTTGGGCTATCGATTTAACGGCATGACCGTCTGGAATGTCCCGGACGAAGCTATCGACGAGTTGGGGCAAAAAGTCGGGCAGCTGGAATTTGTCAGCCATTGTTATCATCGGCCCAGACATTTGCCCGAATGGCCGTACAACTTGTTTGCGATGGTGCATGGCAAGAGCCAGGAAGAAGTCGACAAACAGATTCAGCAGATTTATGATCTGTTAGGGGACTATAATTTGGGTTGTGATGTCTTATACAGTACAAAGATTCTGAAAAAAACCGGCTTCCGCACGGGCGATCTGCCGGTCGCCCCTACGCTAAATTTGAGCAATTATTAGAATTGTAGGGGCGATCCCCGGCGGTCGCCCTTTAGCATATACATAGTGCAATAACACAGCCACGAGGACTTAAACTTTTATGTTTAGACTAAGCCAATATATGCGAGAATTAATAGACCCCACCCCTTTAAAACCGGCGCGCAAGCCGGTGGCTCCCGTGGTTATCTGGAATTTAATCCGCCGCTGCAACCTGACTTGCAAGCATTGCTACACGACATCCACCGATATAAATTTCCCCAACGAATTGAGCACACCGGAAATCTATACGGTCATGGATGATCTGAAAAGCTTTAAAGTGCCGGTGCTGATTTTATCCGGCGGCGAACCGTTACTGCATCCCGACATCTTCGACATTTCCCGCCGCGCCAAAAACATGGGCTTTTATGTCGCGCTATCCACCAACGGCACTAAAATCTCTGCCGATAATATCGATGAAATCGCGAGCATAGATTATCAATATATAGGCGTCAGTCTGGACGGCATCAAAGATACCCACGACCAATTCCGGCGGGTCAAAGGCTCATTCGATCAAGCACTTCACGGTATCCGCCTGTGTCTTGATAAAGGCATTAAAGTCGGCCTGCGCTTTACTTTAACGCAGGATAACGCCCAGGATTTCCCGGCCTTATTGCAGTTGATGGATGAACAAAATATCGACAAATTTTATTTGTCGCATCTGAATTACGGCGGCCGAGGCAATAAAAACCGTAAGGATGACGCCCACTTCGCAATGACCAGAGAGGCGATGGATTTACTGTTCGAAACCAGCTACGACTGGCTTAAGGCGGGCAAAGACCGGGAGTTTGTCACCGGCAATAACGATGCCGACGCAGTTTATTTTCTCCACTGGATAAAACGGCATTTTCCCGATAAAACCGACCATATCAAAGCCAAACTGGAACAATGGGGCGGCAATGCCTCCGGCGTTAATGTCGCCAATATCGACAATCTCGGCAATGTCCATCCGGATACATTTTGGGCTCATTATGAGCTGGGCAATGTCAAAGAACGGCCCTTTTCGAAAATATGGATGGATACCAGCGATCCTGTGATGTTAGGTCTTAAGCAACACCCGAGACCACTGGAAGGCCGTTGCGCCAGGTGCCGCTACCAGGAAATTTGCAACGGCAATACCCGGGTCAGGGCCGCGCAAATGACCGGGAATATTTGGGCTGAAGATCCCGGCTGCTACCTGACCGATACTGAAATAGCCTCCTGACGAAAAGCCGCCTTTATGGACAGTTATTTAAGCCTAAATACGGTTAAACTGCATTATAATTTCGCTTAATTTTGTTTATATTTTCACTGGGGATTTATGAGTAATGCAGTAACAGAGGTAGGTGAGTTTTTCAATGCCTGGGCGATTTATCGCAAAGTAATGGCAAACAATTACATGCACCACGAAGAAATTTATCAGGCTGTTAAAAACTTATTAACCGAACAATGGGCAACACAGCCTTTTAAATTGCTCGATCTGGGTTGCGGCGACGCCAGTTTTATCGCCCAAGCACTGCAAGGCCGAGCCATTCAACATTACACGGGGTTTGATCTTTCCGCCCCTGCCCTAGCGCTGGCTACCGAAAATATTGCTCCGCTGGGATGCCGGGCTGAGCTGATTAATACAGATTTTATGACGGGCTTGGCACAAGTAAAAGAGCGTTTCGATATTATCTTTACCAGTTTTGCCCTACATCATTTAACGCAGCCGGAAAAAGCCGAATTCTTTCATTTGGCGCATAATGCACTAACCGAAAACGGCATGCTGCTTATCATTGATACGATGCGCGAGCCGCATGAGACCCTACCTGTTTACTTAGACAATTATTGCGGCTGGATAAGTGAACAATGGCTGGAATGTGAAGAGGCGTTCACGGCTATTTTTCAACACATTCGCAATAACGATTTGCCTGAAACTGCGTCTGTTTTGTCCGACTTGGCCGAAGCAGCGGATTTTGATCTCGCAACCCGTGTGTATCAGTTACTGTGGCATCAGGTTCTGGCTTTCAGGAAAAAAACTGCTGTCTGATATTTTTTTCAAGTCCGGCTTGAGCCAAGCTCGTGCAATTGCATATTAACAATCTTAAGCGCAGCCAAAATCGCAGCAAAAACTTGGTTCGAATGCACAGCGCGGGTTTTACGCAATTCATTGCCGCAATCCCAGGTGATTACACACTCGGTTAAAGCGCTGGTATGGCCGCCTCTGGGTATCCGTATCTCAAAATCGGCCAGTGCGGGCAAGGTATAGTCATGCTGTTTCATGATTTTGTTAATCGCATCGACAAAGGCATCAAAACCGCCGTTACCGGAACCTGAAGTTACATGCATTTGACCGTTTACTTTGGCTCGCAGACTTGCGGTCGATTCCAAATCCAGGCCGCTGGTAATCGAGCAGTTGAGCAGTTTGATATGCTGATAACTCTTGCTCTCCAGCACGTCGGCGATAATAAACGGCAGGTCATCGGTAGTGATGGTCTGCTTTGAATCACCGAGGCTGACAATCCGGGCCAGCACTTTTTTCTGGTTCTCTTCCGAAAGGTCAAGCTCCAGCATCTCCAGGTTCTTTTTCAGCGACGCCTTGCCGCTCATTTTCCCTAATGCATAGCTTCGGGTACGTGAGAAACGTTCCGGTCCTAATTTGGTTTTGTACAAACCACCCTTTTGATCGCCATCAGCATGAATTCCGGCAGTTTGGGTAAAAACATCGGCACCGACTATCGGCGCATTTGCGGCGATGCGTTTGCCGGAAAAATTTTCAACCATTGAACTGATGCGCACGATATGGCTTTCATCGATAGACAGCTGCATGTTCATTTTATCGCGCAATACCACAGCCACTTCAGCCATTGAGGCATTGCCGGCACGTTCGCCTAAACAGTTAACAGTGCAGTGTATCGCGTTTACGCCAGCGCGGACCGCCGCCATTACATTGGCGGTAGCCAAGCCGTAATCGTTGTGCGGATGAAAATCGAATTGCAACGCCGGATAACGTTTGCACATGTCGTTGAAGCTTAAAAACACTTCGTCAGGCGACAAAACGCCGAGCGTATCGGGCAACATGAAATGGCTGATGCCGGAATGCTGCAAATTGTCCATCAACTCGTAAACATAGTCCGGGTCGTCGTGATAACCGTTGGACCAGTCTTCCAGGTAGACGTTAACTTTCAGGCCTTTTTCCAGCGCATAGTTAACGGTTTGCAGCACATCTTCGGTGTGTTGGGTCAGCGTTTTGCCCAACTGGACGCGGCAATGCTTTTCGCTGCCTTTGATCAGCAGATTGATAACCTCGCCGCCGGTTTCCAGTATCCAGTCGACACTGCGTGTGTGATCGACAAAGCCCAGAACTTCCACGCGCCCGGCAAAACCTTCCTGCTTGGCCCATTGATTGATGCTGGTGACTGCTTCTTTTTCGCCTTGAGATACACGAGCGGAAGCGACCTCAATCCTGTCAACCCGCAGCCACTGTAGCAGAGCTTTGGCAATGCTGACTTTTTCCATGGGCGTGAACGAAACGCCTTGGGTCTGTTCGCCATCACGCAAGGTGGTGTCCATCAGCTGGATGTGTCTTGAATCGGTGGACATAATTGTCGCCTGTGTTCTCAATGTAAGCGGATTGATTAGTGTTTTGTCGGGTTAGGATTCATCGAACATTACGAGTTAGACCTTCCAGGTTTTTAAAACCTGGAAGGTCTCGCTTAGCCATTATCTTTATGCCACTACTCTGTCCAACAGTTGGCAGGAGTGCAAGCTTTGCTTGCTCATAGATAATATAACAGATGACTTGCAGGCACCAAAAGTAGGCGCTTTACGACTTGCACGGACGCAAGAGGTAGAGCAATGCAGGAACAATTGCCGAGGCGAAACCTGCACTCCGTCTTTATCTAGGCCCAAAGCCAAGGAAATTGTTGCTTATGTTGCTGCTCGTACTGCTCAATCTTGTCGACATGCTTTAAGGTCAAGCCGATGTCATCCAGTCCGCTCAACAGATTGCCCTTGCGGAACGGATCAATTTCAAAACTGAAACCATTTCCACCCGGTGTAGTTACCTGTTGATTTTCAAGATCAACGACAAAACGCACGCCTTCGTTGGCGGCAATCTCGGCCATCAATTTGTCCAGCTGATCTTTATCAACTTTTATCGCCAGGATGCCGTTTTTAAAACAGTTGTTATAAAAAATATCGGCATAGCTAGTAGAAATAATGGTATTAAAACCATAATCGGCAATCGCCCAAGGTGCGTGTTCTCTTGATGAGCCGCAACCGAAATTGTCGCCGACCACCAGAATTTTAGCGCCTTTGAACGCAGGTTTGTTCAGCTCGAATTCCGGATTATCGCTGCCGTCATCATTAAAACGCCAATCGTGAAAAAGGTGTTGACCAAAGCCGCTACGTTCCACTTTTTTCAAGAACTGCTTGGGGATGATCTGGTCGGTATCGACATTGCTGCGGTTCATCAATGCCGCAATACTTTCATGTTTTTTGTACGGTTCCATAATTCTTTCCGATCTTAAAGTTTGCGAATATCGACAAAATGGCCTGCCGCCGCTGCGGCCGCTGCCATTGCAGGCGAAACCAAATGAGTACGTCCGCCTTTGCCCTGCCGACCTTCAAAATTGCGGTTTGAAGTCGATGCGCTACGTTGGCCTTTAGTCAACTCATCGCCATTCATCGCCAGACACATCGAGCATCCGGGTTCACGCCATTCCCAGCCGGCATCGATAAAGATTTTATCCAGACCCTCAGCTTCAGCCTGTTGCTTGACGTGATAAGACCCTGGTACTGCAATCGCCGTAACGCCATTGGCAACTTTGGTACCTTTTGCCACTTCGGCGGCAATCCTGAAATCTTCTATACGGCCATTGGTGCAAGAGCCGATAAAAACATAATCAACGGGGATGTCGGTTATTTTGGTGTTTGCAGTCAAGCCCATATAAGCCAACGCACTTTCGCAAGCTTGGCGTTTGGTTTCGTCGGCAAAACTTTCCGGCGCAGGTACAACGTTATCGACCCCAACCACTTGTTCCGGCGATGTCCCCCAGGAAACTTGCGGCGCAATATCGGCCGCATCAAGCGTGACGGTTGCATCAAACTCCGCGCCGTCATCGCTGGGCAGACTCTTCCAGTAAGCCAATGCCTGATCCCAATATTGACCGGATGGCGCAAACTCGCGACCTTTTAGGTATTCATAAGTTTTTTCGTCCGGAGCGACCAACCCGGCTCTGGCTCCCGCTTCAATCGCCATGTTGCACAGCGTCATCCGGCCTTCCATCGACAGTTCCCTGATCGCCGAACCGGTATATTCAATCACATAGCCGGTACCGCCCGCGGTACCGATTTTTCCGGTAATCGCCAACGCAATATCTTTCGCAGAGGCGTATTTAGATAACTCGCCATTGACCACCACCTGCATGGTTTTGGATTTTTTCTGCGGCAAGGTCTGAGTCGCCATCACATGCTCGACCTCGGAAGTACCGATACCGAAAGCCAAAGCGCCGAAAGCGCCATGCGTTGCAGTATGGCTGTCGCCGCAAACTACCACCATGCCGGGGTGGACGAAGCCATGCTCAGGCACAACAACATGAATCACACCGTTATTCGGGTCTGTCATGTCGTACAGCCTCAGACCGTTTACCCGGCAGTTTTCAGCCATGGTTTCGATCTGCTTTTTAGCGATCGGATCGGCAATCGGCAAGTTGCGGTTCTTGGTCGGTACGCAATGATCCATCGTAGCAAGAATGCTGTGCGGATTGCGCACCTTGCGACCCGACAAACGCAAGCCTTCGAATGCCTGTGGGCTGGTGACTTCATGCATCAAATGCCGATCAACATAAAGCAAAGGAGCCTGCCCTGCCTCATCAACGACAAGGTGGCTGTCCCAGATTTTTTCATACATGGTCTTTTTCATAGCGTATTCCAAAGCGTGCATAGCGGCTCTACATCGAGCGTATGGCGTGTTACGGTGTCAATCAAAAGCATAGTGAAACTATGCGTAACTATGTATTATCTCCTAAAAGAGAGCCAATTTGCAATTTGGTGGAAACACTTCCGTAACGGTGAATACCGTATATAAAAATTAAGTCCTCTTAAGTTAATGCTTATAGTGCCACCCTCTTCTTTCCGACAGCTTATCATCAATTTCCGCCAACACCTTTACTAACAAATCCGCTTGTCCGGTCTGGAAATTTGCCGCATCGGTTTCCCGACGCAGCCAAGTGAACTGGCGTTTGGCCAGTTGCCGGGTAGCGACAATGGCTTTTTCGGTCATGGTTTCAAGATCGTATTCGCCTTGCAGGTATGACCAAGCCTGCCGATAACCGACTGCTCTGATCGAGGGCATTTTTTCGGTTAAATCGCCGCGTTGATACAGCGCCGCTACTTCATCAATAAAGCCCTGCTTCAGCATTTGCTTAAAGCGCCGGGCGATGATGTCGTGCAGAATAGCCCGGTCTTGCGGAGCGATGATCAGCTTTATTCTTTGGTAAGGAATATCTTGCGCCTGGGCTTCGGTGAAAAAAGACGTTAACGGTTTGCCGCTAATTTCGTAGACTTCCAGCGCGCGCTGGACGCGTTGAGGATCGTTGGGGTGGATTCTTGCCGCCGATTCGGGATCGATCTCGGCTAATCGCCGGTGCAGGGCTTCCTTACCCAGCTTTTCCAAGTCTTGGTCTAGTTTGGCTCGAATGTCCGGGTCGGCTTCGGGCAATACTGCAAGCCCGCTGTTCAGGACATTGAAGTACAACATGGTGCCGCCGACCAGTATCGGGATTTTGCCGCGCCGGGTTATATCGTCCATCAGGTCTAGCGCCTGTTTCCTGAATTGGCCCGTGGAGAATGATTCTGCGGGGTCGAGTATGTCGATCAAATGATGCGGAATGCCGCCTCTTTCTTCCATCGTGGGTTTGGCGGTGCCTATATCCATGCCTTTAAACACCAACGCGGAATCGACGCTAATGATTTCGCCGTTTAGCGCCTGGGCAAGCTGCACGGAAAGGGCGGTTTTTCCTGAGGCGGTTGGGCCCATCAAGAAGATGACGGGGGGATTGGGTTGGTTTTGCATAATTTTGTGTGCTTTGTGATTGTTCGGCAGATGTTAAGACGATGCTGCTGATTAAACAGACATCTGCTATAGGGCGTGCCGTGCGCGCCTTGGCTTCTGAGGCGCGCACGGCACGCCCTACTTATACAACTGATGTTACGCACTGTCCACGAAAGGCACAAAAAAATACCAGCTGTAGGCTTGCCGCGGACAGCGTCATACCCGGCATTCATTCGCATACTCCAAGATAAGCCCTCGCCTACACTCAGGACAGGCTCCGTTCGAAACGTCCTGCTGTTCGGCACGTTGCCGGTTAGACCTTCCAGGTTTTAAAAATCTGGAAGGTCTGCCTATCGGCACGTTTCTCGCCTAACGCCAGGTCAGGGGCTTGTGTATAACGATGAGCGCCGGAGTGTGGGAACGATGTATTTTAAATATTTTCGTGCCTTTCGTGCTTTTCGTGGACAGTGCGTAACATCAGTTATACAAGACAAATCTTATCTGTATGGCTGACTATGAACTTATTGCCCGCGTAAAAAGAATTTATCGAGATCTTGCGTCGATAATTCCACCCACGTAGGCCGACCATGATTGCATTGCCCTATCCTTTCTGTTTTCTCCATATCCCGAAGTAAAGCGTTCATTTCGTCGACGGTCAACCGGCGATGGGCACGCACGGCGCCATGACAGGCCACTGTAGCTAATATTTCATTGGATTTTTCCTGGATACGATGGCTCATGCCGTGTTCCGTCAGGTCGGCCAGCACATCGCGAATCAGGGTTTCCATGTCGGTATTGCTTAATAGAACGGGTATTGAGCGAAGTACGATGGTTTCCGGCCCGGAGCGGTTAATTTCAAAACCCAGTGTATTGAAAAACTCATGCTCATCTTCAGCCAGATCCGCTTCCGCAACGCTGACAGTTATTTTAATCGGCAGCAATAACGGTTGGCTGGGCACTGCGCCGTTTTGGTATTGCTGTTTTAATCGCTCGTAAGTGACCCGTTCATGTGCGGCATGAGCATCGACCAGAATGATGCCGTTTGGCGTTTCCGACAAAATGTAGATATTGTGCAGGTGAGCGATAGCATGGCCTAGCGGCTTTGCTTCCTGTTGCGCCACAGGCGCGGGTTCCGGTTTCGGATACAGCGAAGCATAGGCTTGTATGGATTCTTCTACATGCAATGGCAATGAGGCTTGCTGAGGCGGCCTGGAACTGTAACTTTGCTTAGCAGCGAAATCTGGCTTTGATTGTCGGGTTTCGCTATCGTTTATCCAAACGACGTTGTTGGGTTTTTCATTAGGCGTAGGTTGTGTTTGTGGCTCCAATGGTTGAGCTACGCTGGCTTGAGCATTATGCCTCGGCCTTAAATCGGCAAGCGAGCGGTGCAATGCCGAAAACAGGAAATCATGCACTAAACGGCCTTCCCTGAATCTGACTTCAAGCTTTGCCGGATGGGCGTTAACGTCAACTATCGCTGGGTCGAGCGTCAGGTACAAGACAAAAACCGGATGCCGACCGTGAAACAGTACGTCTTGATACGCCTGTTTTACAGCATGGGAAACTAGTTTATCCTTGACCAACCTGCCGTTGACGTAGAAAAACTGCATGTCAGGCTGGCTGCGGGAAAAAGTCGGCAAGCCGACCCAACCGGACAATTGCAAACCCGATGCCGCAAAGTCGATTTTTACCGAATTTTCGATAAAGGCCGAACCGCAAATACCGGCAACTCTTTGCTCTTGTTCGCGTTCCGTAGTCGCTGGTTTCAGGTTAAGTATTTCCTTTTGATTATGCAAAAGGGTAAAACCTATATCGAAACGGCTCAGCGCCATACGTTGAATTAAGGTTTCTATATGGGCGAATTCGGTTTTTTCGGTTTTTAAAAACTTGCGTCTGGCGGGGGTGTTGTAAAACAGGTCGCGGACATCGACCGTGGTGCCTTGCGGATGCGGATCGGGTTGCGGATCGAAATCCTGTTCGGAACCGTCGGCATTAACGCGCCAGGCGCAATCGGCATCGCTAACCCGCGAAATCAACGTAAGTCTTGCAACCGAGCTGATGCTGGGCAATGCCTCGCCTCGAAACCCCATGCTGACCACATGTTCCAGGTCTTCCAAGCTGGCAATTTTACTGGTTGCATGTCGGGACAAGGCCAACGGCAAATCTTCTTTAACGATACCGCAACCGTTATCCCTGATTTTTATCAATCTAGCGCCGCCCTGCTCTATATCGATAACGACTTGACTGGCTCCTGCGTCAAAACAATTTTCAACCAATTCTTTTACCACGGATGAGGGTCTTTCGACCACTTCACCCGCGGCAATCTGATTGACAAGCTGTGTGGGGAGTGAATGGATACGCATCTGCCGACCTAAAGCAAAAGACGTATTTTAAATGAATAGGGAAAATTATTCTCACTTCGTTGCAGGACGCGGCAATCACGCCGACGCCCTTACAATTTATTACATACTTAAAGCTGCGACTCTACTTTCTTCAGGAATATCTTTATTAAAATAACTCCGTACGCCATTGAAAATAGCCAGCGCTATTTTTGATTGATGCGCAGTGTTAACTAACTTAAGCTCTTCCGACGGATTGGAGATAAACGCCGTTTCTACCAAAATAGACGGCACATCAGGAGATTTCAACACTAGAAATCCGGCTTTTTGCACTGAGGCGTAGTGCAATTCACCGATGCGTTCAAAATTTCTCAGCACTTTCGTCGCCACATTCACACTGGCATCTTGCGTAGCAGTCTGCGACAAATCCAGCAACACCGAAGCCAACACATCTTCTTTATCGTTCAAACTGACGCCGCCAACCAGATCGGATGCGTTTTCGGTGTCAGCCAGCCAACGCGCAGCTTCGCTGGTTGCACCCTTGTTAGACAAAGTATAAACCGACGCGCCTTTGACTGTTGAGTTCTGAAAAGCGTCGGCATGAATCGAGATAAACAAGTCGGCCTTGGCTGCTCTCGCAATATGCATTCTTTTTCTAAGATCTACATAATAATCGCCTTTGCGAACCATCACCGCTTTCATACCCGGCTGTTGATTGATTAAATCCGCAAGTTTTCTAGCGATGGACAGCGTGACCTTTTTCTCTTCGGTGCCATTTTGCCCATGAGCGCCGGGATCGTCTCCTCCGTGACCTGCATCAACCGCAACAATGATGCCTTTGTCTCGTTTGGCAACTTTTGTTGGGTGAATGGGACTGGCAGCAATTTTTTTAGTTGCGAGCGGCTGAGGTTCTTTAACCGGACTTTCTGCAGCTTTATTCAGGCCGGGCTGTCCCTGCCTGTCCTCCTTCATGTGCTTCACATGAGAATTCGCTCCCGGCGGATTAGTGCTCTCCGCCGTTTTGTCGGTAGCAGCTTTAACCTCTGCCTTCTCCTGAACCTTCGCATTTCTATCCGGGGCTTTGCCTAATAACTCAATAACCAAGCGATGCCCATCCATGCTATTGGTTCTTAATGACATGGTCTTTGAATTAATCTCTCTTTTTAAATCGACTACGATCCGTAAATCGGTTTTATTTTTTGCCGCAACACGTACTTGGGAAAACAGCGGATGAGATGGCGGCGGTTGGCTTAAAAACTGTTTTACGTTGGCGTTACGTATGTCAATCACCAAGCGCGACGGGTTGTTCATCAGAAAAACCCGATGCTCAGGTGAGGAAGTTACATCGAACAACATTTGATTTTGATCGGGCGTATTCCAATAACGCAATGAATTGATATTGATCTGTCCCGCATAGCTGGGTATAGCCAATAACTGCAATCCAATAATAAACAAGATCTTCCTGTAACTTCCCATCGACGCAACTCACAAAGTGATAATCCGGTTTAGATTATAGCAGTATGTAATTGTTTTTGTAGGTAGGTTATATATTATTTTTTAACGCTGGGAGATGAAATGCATATCGGCTGAGCGACCTTCCCTTTCTTTAATCAAACTGATAACTCTATCCGGCTCGGGTAAAAAGCCTTTGCCCATATCGGGCCACTCAATAAAGCAGATGCAATCCTGGTCAAAATAATCTCTTATGCCTATCCATTCCAATTCTTCGGGATCGGCAACCCGGTACAAATCAAAATGGAATATCTTACGGCCATCTATTGTGTATTCTTCCACCAGCGTATAGGTCGGGCTTTTGACCGCGCCGGTGTAACCTGCCGCTCTGAGAAAGCCCCTAACCAGAGTCGTTTTTCCAGCTCCCAGATCGCCATGCAAGAATATCAGGCATTTTGACGGCAGCTCTTCCCAAAGCTTCGCGCCAAACTGCTCTGTCGCTTCGGTGTCCTTTAAATATGTCTTCATCAATGCGACATCTCATTAATAACAAGTGAATCTATAAAAATTGATTAAAAATTTATCACCACGAAGAGCACGAAGTTTTTATTCTTCGTGCTCTTCGTGTCTTCGTGGTGAATAAAAATTTTTTACCGTGTATGTCGAATTGATTATGAATGCCTTAATTTACCAATTGTCTGAGATAGGGCATTAAATCAGTAGCCAGCAAGCCTCTTTCACCGTCTTTTGCTGCGGATAAATCGGCCGCCAGACCATGATTATAAACCCCTTGCTGCGCCGCATCCTGTACAGAAAAACCTTGAGCCAGTAAACCGGCAATCACGCCTGTCAGTACATCGCCCATGCCGCCGGATGCCATGCCCGGATTGCCGGTGTTGGAAACGGCAAGATCATGTTCGGATGCGATTAATGTTCCTGCACCTTTAAGTATGGCAACACCGCCGTACTTAGCCTGAAGGGATAAGGCAGCCGCAAACCTGTCTTGCTGTATTTCGGCATTAGAGCAGTTTAATAGCCGGGCCGCTTCGCCGGGATGCGGCGTTAAAATCCAGTCCGGCTTTGTTGCCGGTGCGGCGGCTAAAAGGTTCAAACCGTCTGCATCGACTACCATCGGCTTTCCGAAGCTTATCACAGTATTAAATAATGCTTTCGCCCAAGCGCTTTGACTTAACCCTGGCCCAACAGCAACGACATCGGCTTTTGCCAGTAACGTCAGCAATTGCTCTGGAGTTTCCACGCCATGGCACATCAATTCCGGCCTGCTCAAGTTCATAAGCCCGGAATGCTCAGGCCGTGTGGCTATGCTAACCAAACCCGCACCTACCCGCAAAGCTGCCTCACCCGCCATTTTGGCCGCGCCGGAGTAACCGAGATCGCCGCCTACTATCAGCACATGCCCGCAGTTGCCTTTATGCGCATCACGGCTACGATGCGGTAACGGCGATTTGACTACACGCACCGTGGCGGCTTTAACCTCTTCAAATACATCGTCCGGCACTCCCAGTTGCGCGTAGCAAATCTCGCCGCAATACTCGGCCGCTTGCCCGGTAAATAAGCCTTGTTTCAGGCCGATAAAAGTAACCGTACAAGCAGCTTTTACTGCACAGCCCATCACGTTGCCGGTATCGGCATTTAAGCCGGATGGAATATCCACAGCAATGACCGGAGAGGAATGGGCATTGATGGCCTGGATCGCTTCTGCGTAAAGCCCGGTTACCGGCCTATCCAATCCGGTACCGAGCAGCGCGTCAACCAGCACATCGGCATTAATGATCTGTTCGGTCTGAAACGGCATAACCGTACCATGAGTTTCACTGTATTTCCGATAGGCAGTCAACGCGTCGCCATTGAGCTTTTCAGGTTCTGAAACCGCATAAACGCAAACGTTCAATCCTGCTTCCAATGCCAGTGTGGCAATAATATAGCCATCGCCCGCATTATTGCCGGAACCGCAAAAAACGGCTACAGACCGGGCATCCGGCCATTGTTTTTTGATACACTGGAAAACTTCAAGTCCTGCTCTATTCATTAATTCAAAGCCCGGAATACCGCGTTCTTGAATAGCGATTCGGTCCAGTTCCCTGACCTGTGCAGCGCGATAGAGTTTTATTGGTAAATTTTGCATTGTAATTAATCAATATTAGAAAAACAGAACGAGATGACGCGGATTTAACCGACCAACATTGATAAAATGGAATCATAGGCACAAGACGAAAGGCAAAAGGTGTTTTTGTGCCTTTCGCCCTTTGCCCTTTGCCCTTTTTATCCGTGTCGCTGTATTAATCACATTATATCCCCGTCGTTAGTTAGCTATGAACATAAGCAGTCAAAAAATGGCCGCCCTCGCCTTGCAAATTAAACAATGGGGGCAAGAGCTGGGCTTTCAACAAGTGGGTATCACCGACACCGATTTACCGGAAGCGGAAGCCCGCCTGCAAAACTGGCTGGACAATAACTTCCAAGGCGAAATGGACTATATGCAGCGCCACGGCCTTAAACGCAGCAGGCCGGAGTTATTGCATCCCGGTACTGTGCGCGTTATTTCGGTGCGCATGGATTACCAGACTGAATCTGCGACTGCGATGAGTCAAGCGCTGGCTGATCCTGCTTCGGCTTATATTTCCCGCTATGCGCTGGGCCGCGATTATCACAAACTGATGCGAAACCGCCTGCAAAAACTGGCCGATAGAATCCAAGCGGAAACCGGATATCAGCCCCCAGAATCCATGCGGGCTTTTGTCGACAGCGCCCCGGTTCTGGAAAAGGCCTTGGCCGAAAAAGCCGGGTTGGGCTGGATAGGCAAGCATTCCAATCTTATTAACCGCAAAGCCGGATCGTGGTTTTTTTTAGGCGAACTGTTCACCAACCTGCCGCTACCGATCGACAGTCCTGCCACGGCACATTGCGGCGAGTGCCGCGCCTGTCTGGATATTTGCCCGACCCAAGCGATTATTGCGCCCTATCGAGTCGATGCCAGACGTTGCGTATCCTACTTGACCATCGAACTGCACGGTTCAATTCCGGAAAATTTAAGGCCGTTGATCGGCAACCGCATCTATGGCTGCGACGATTGCCAGCTCATCTGCCCGTGGAATCGTTTTGCCAAGCTGACCGGCGAACAGGATTTCAGCCCCAGACACCGGCTTAACACCCAACAATTGCTTGAGGTGTTCGCTTGGACCGAAGAAGAATTCCTGGCAAAAACCGAAGGCTCGGCAATACGTAGAATCGGCCATCAGCGTTGGCTAAGGAATATCGCAGTGGCTTTGGGCAACGCGCCTGCATCGCAGGTTATTACCGATGCCTTAAAGGCTATGCTTGATCATGATTCCGCCATGGTCAGGGAACATGTACGGTGGGCTTTGGCGCAACATTATCAAAAGAATTCATAACGGCAATGGAACATAGATGACACGGATTGGGCGGATTTAAACGGATTTCATACAGCATTTTCAAATTCAGTTAATTTGCCGGAAAGTGACGCGAGCGCAGGCTTTACCTATATACCTGTAGGCAAAGCCTGCACTCCAGAGGTTATTTTGATGACTTATTAATAATCAAAAATGAATCTTCTGTAAGCTAATGATTTAGAATTATTTGTATCATTCTTCAACGTACACTGATCGGGGTATTCAATTATGAAAAAAATATTTTTTATTCTATTGAGCCTATTCATTTCATCAGCCCAAGCTGAGGTTTTTAAATGCCAACTGAAATCCGGCAAAACAGTTTATCAATCCACACCATGCGAATCTTCTGAAAAACAAAAGACCGTCCAGATTCAAAAAGTCAATCCGCGTAAAGTTGCCGAGGAAGAAGCCAAGCTAAAAGCCTGGGAAGAGGATTTTGCCAAGCGTGAAGCGGAAAGAATCAAAGCCGAAAATGAGCTCCGAGCCGAACAGGATAGAAAAGCATCTGTCGAGGCATTGAGAAGAAGTGCGGAATATGAACGGCAGCAAGCCTATGAGGCAAAACGGCAAGCTGATGCACTGGAGCGTCGAAATATATATGGGCCATCATACCTACAATATCCACCGTACTATCTGCCTTATCAATCGGTGCCGATTTTTCCTCCTTCCCAATCATTTCCTGACCACCCGTCAACGTTACCTCATCAGCATGATTTTAAGAAAAGAACCTTTAAAGATGCCCAACAATCCGAGCGAACTGATACGGAACCCGGTAAAGATAGAGATGATGGCAACGGCCTTTTAAAGGGAAGCAGATAGCCGGAAAATATCCTCCTACTCCTGATGCCGGAATCGTTAAGACGGCGTCATCGGTAGATCATTCTAAATGAATTACAATAGGCGCAACATAAACCATCCAACAGTACCGAATATATGGAAGTTAATACAAAAACAATAAAATCTTTGGCTGTGCTGTGCAGCGGCGGCGACAGCCCAGGCATGAATTCTGCGGTACGCTCGGTAGTAAGAACCGCCATCGGCCTTGGCATTGATGTTTACGGCATTTATAGAGGCTATTCTGGCTTGCTGGAGGGTAATATCCAAAAGCTCAGCCTGTCGTCAGTCGGCAATATCATCCAGCGAGGCGGAACCATTCTCGACACTTCGCGTTGCCTTGAGTTTCACACCCCTGAAATCAGGCAGGAGGCCGCGCACATTTTAGCCAGAAAACATATTGAAAGCTTGATTGTGATAGGCGGCAATGGGTCTTTTGCCGGAGCGATGACCTTGCATCGGGAACACGACATTCCGATAATCGGCATACCCGGCACCATTGATAATGACATTTCCGGCACGGAATACACAATCGGTTTCAATACCGCAGTGCAAACCGCCGTCAACGCAGTAGACAATATCAGGGATACCGCCTCGGCCCATGCGCGAACTTTCCTGGTTGAAGTGATGGGCCGCAAATCTTCTTTCATTGCATTACAAGTGGGCGTTTGTACCGGCGCAGAGCATGTGGTGCTATCGAACCAGGAAGTTGATTACGAAAAAATCGTCAACGGTATTAACAAAGGCACGGAACGGGGTAAAACCTCCTCGATTATCATCGTAGCCGAAGGCGAAAAAGCCGGCTTGTCCTACGAAATAAAAGACACGCTGATGAGGCAGTACAATCTCAGCGTCCACGCCTGTATTCTCGGACATATCCAACGCGGTGGCAGCCCTACCGCAACGGATCGCCTGATTGCCTCGAACATGGGCTATGCGGCCGTAAAAGCGCTTCATCAAGGAATGCGAGCTCATGTTACCGCTTTTAATAAAGGCGAAATTGAAATGGTCCCCTTATCGGCGTGTCTGGAAGGTAAAAATGAATCTACCGATGCGCAACTTGAGCTAATCCGCGCTCTTGCCATTTAGCTTGATCGGCGATGAAAGCGCAACTAGGCCAAAAAGCTCCATTATTGTCCGTTTCTGCATGGGTTCAAGGAACTGAGGTCAATTTTGACCGGTTATTAGGCCAAGTTGTGCTGGTCGAAGTATTCCAGGTTAATTGTCCTGGCTGTTTTTTATACGCTTTGCCTCAGGCCGTAGAGCTATATCGTAAATATTCAGAACACGGCTTAGCGGTATTAGGCGTCGCAACCGCGTTTGAGGATTTCGATAAAAACAATCTTGAAAATTTGATCCGCTTGGCTGAACATGGCGAAGTGGTCGGCGAAACGTTGCGAGTGTTAAGCCAGCAAGGCAAGTTAAGCGCCGGCCGCCTGCCCTATCGCATTCCGTTCCCGCTGGCAATGGATCGTTTGGTCAGGCATCGCGGCGAGGTGACCGATAATGTCGTCATCAACTTTATTCAAGACCATATTCCCGATTTCGAACAACAGTCAAAAGCGTATCAACAACAGATCAGGCAACAAGTACTGAGTTATCTTCAGTCTCTTGATTGCCATGCGGAAACGTTCGAACTTTTTGAACTAAAAGGTACGCCATCGCAAATCCTGGTAGATAAAAAAGGCATCCTCAGGGATTGCGCATTTGGCGCTTATCCTGAGTTGGAAACGCGGATATTGGGATTAATGCAGGAATAAAAAAGTAGCTTGGACGATTTTTTGGTGTCTCCCAGCTAAATTACGCACGACCTAATAAAAAGCGTAGTCCACGAAAGGCACAAAAAGCACGAAAAGGGTATATACAGGGCAAAAAACAAAGCGCGTCTGCCTTGGTTAGAGAGGGGGGCCGATATGCCCGCATCAAGTCACATACCTGTCCGGTACGCTGATAAAAGGGATCTGACTTGACGCTTGCTTGCCATTGCATCGTTAACCGAGAAATATACTGCTCTATGTTTTTTTCGTGTCTTTCGTGCTTTTCGTGGAGGATGCCGTAACATCAGTTAATAAAACAAAATCAACCAGGACTCACAAAATGTCTATCCATATCAACATACCCGAGCTATCCAGCCGCAAAACAAAAATCATTGCCACGCTTGGTCCTGCTTCGGATACGCCTGAGGTTATCTATAATCTTATTAAGGCCGGCGTGAATGTTTTCAGGTTGAACATGTCTCATGGCGAACACGAAAGCCACCGCAAGTTGTATAAGATAATCAGGGAATCGGCTGAAGCATTACATCAACACATTACTATTTTTGCCGATCTTTGCGGCCCCAAAATCAGAACCGGAAAATTTAAAAACGGTAGCATTATTATTAATAAGGGCGATAAAGTTGTGGTAACGACTCGGGACATTCTTGGCGAGGACAACCTTATCCCCTGCCAGTACCCCGCTTTGGCTGACGATGTAAAAGCCGGAGATCGCATCCTGCTGGACGATGGCAAATTCGAACTCAGGGTTATTAAAAAACTCAATCACGACATTAGCTGCGAAGTCATTTACGGCGGCGAGTTAAAAAACAACAAAGGCATTAATTTACCCGGCGTTAATGTGTCCTGCCCGTCATTAACCGACAAAGACCGGGAAGATGCTTTGTTTGCACTGGATATGGGCGTTGATTACCTGGCGCTGTCATTCGTAAGAAAGGCCGACGATATTAACGATCTGCGCCAGTTGATTATCGCCGGCGGCTACGACACCCATATCATTGCCAAAATTGAAAAGCCAGAAGCCTTGATCAATGGCCAGGAAATCATTAACGCTTCCGACGCGATCATGATTGCCCGAGGCGATCTGGGCGTGGAATTGAACCCGGAAGATGTGCCGATTGCCCAGCACCAACTCATTAAAACTGCCAGGATATCGAATAAACCGGTCATCGTTGCCACCCAAATGCTCGAATCGATGATAGAAAACTCCAGGCCCACGCGCGCCGAGGTGACCGATGTTTCCAACGCCGTTTATAGTTCTACCGATGCAGTGATGTTATCCGGAGAAACGGCGGCGGGGCATTTTCCGGTTGAAGCGGTTGAAATGATGTCCCGAGTCATCAAACAAACCGAAGCGTTCATGAGGGAACAGGATGTTTTCGGTAAAATGGCACACAGGAACAATCACAGAAAACCGCTGCCGTTCGGCGATGCGGTTGCCGATGCGACCGCCCAGCTTTGCTTTGACCTGAATGCAAAAGCCATCGTCGGCATTACTGGCGGCGGGATGTCGGTGGTTACATTAA
The DNA here is from genome assembly GCF_004322395.1 of Methylobacter sp. Lineage (GTDB taxonomy): Bacteria > Pseudomonadota > Gammaproteobacteria > Methylococcales > Methylomonadaceae > Methylobacter_A. The sequence continues at coordinate 6,095 of NZ_SCTW01000120.1, read as the reverse complement.
GTTCTGCAAGGCCTGCGGCGCCGCTGATAGCCATCAGCGCCAACAAATGGGTTTGCCAACGAATGAACCTGTACTGGGGCGTTATACCGATCCATGCAGAAGATGCCGGCCACGCTCATCCGAATAAACTTGCCCGTCATCACGCAATGGAAACAAAGCTGGCAAACGAGGGCGATAACGTCATTGTTGTCCGTGGCTTTCATCAGGATGACCAGATGAGTTCACCAACTATTACTATGTTGACGCTTTGATGTTTTTGGCTCGCCAGAGTTGTATCTGTGGGGCGCGCGCACGGCACGCCCTACTTGGCTGATTGCGCCTCACCGCGTTATTAACGAATGATCCTCTATCTCACAAAGCATAATCCAACAATGAAATTCCCACCCAACCAAAGCCGATCGTGGTGATAACAAAACTAATCGCTGAATAAACTCTCCAACCTGTTTTTTCCCAAAAATTCGGATCGAATGCGGCGACGACAAATACACAAGGATTAGCAATCCCACCGATCACTACAAGCCAGCAGGCAGTGACCGACAGCGGCACTTTAACGGCATAAAAAGCCAGGCAGAACAAAGCCATCAGTGCAAAATCGACATGCGCTCTAATCAGGGTTTTATAATCGGCCAGGAATTCTCCATCAATCCCTTTAATGGGAAACCACTTTGCAAAAGTCATCAGCCATGCCGATGCCAAAACGGCGAAAAACATAATCACAGCGCCGATTAATAATATTTCCATGAATTGATACCCTGTTGTTTGTCAAAATTAATAAATACCGTGGCGTTCCCGCGCTCAGCATCAGTTTATTGCTGCAGGCCTGTAACCCCGCCATCCGTAATAAGCGATGTAACAATAACAAAGAACCGGGATAAAAAACGCTTGTTGAATGCCGATCCGGTCGGCGAATAATCCTTGCACAACAGGAAGAACAGCGCCGCCGACTATGGCCGCGCATAGGATACCAGAGCCCTGCCCGGTATGTTTACCCAAACCGCTGACCGCGAGCGAGAAGATGGTCGGGAACATGATCGAGTTAAACAAGCCAACCGCAAGAATAGTCCACATCGCAACCTGACCGCTGCCGAGCATAGTCATTAAAACCAACAGCGCCGCCGTTACCGCGTTAAAGGTGAGCACCTTTCCGGGCTGTATTTTTTGCATGACTGCCGCGCCGATAAATCGCCCGACCATAGCCCCGCCCCAATAAAACGACACATACTTTCCGGCATCTTGTTCCGGCAACCCGGCAATGGAAGGCTCACCCAGAAAATTGATCAGAAAACTGCCAATGGACACTTCGCCGCCGACATAAACAAAAATGCCGATTGCGCCTAAAACCAAGTGTTTATAATCCCAAGCACTATCAAGACCATCATCTTCAACACCTGAAATTTGCGTTTTTGCAGCTTCAATTTTGGGTAATTTGATCAGCGCAAAAACGACGGCAATAAAAAATAAAACCGCAGCCAGCAACAAATAAGGATTCTGCACAGCTGCCGCTTGTGCGGCTTGATATGCTGACAATTCGTCGGCGTTCAGCAACTTGATTTCATCCGCCGTTTTAACGGCTGTGGCTAAGATAAATAGCGAACCAAAATAAGGGGCGATAGTCGTACCCAGCGAATTAAAAGCCTGAGTCATGGTTAAGCGGCTGGAGGCGGTTTGCGGATCGCCCAAAATGGTCACATACGGATTTGCGGCTACCTGCAACAAGGTAATGCCGGACGCCAGCACAAAAAATGCCGCCAAAAACAAGGGATAGGAGTGCAGGCTTGCGGCCGGGTAAAACAGCAAACAGCCAATGCCCGCAACGGCTAATCCGGCAATAATGCCGCCTTTGTAATCGATTTTTTCAACCAGATAGCCGCTGGGAATGGAAACCAAAAAATAGGCGGTAAAAAAACAAAACTGGATCAGCATTGCTTCTGCGTAATTCAGCGTGAACACCGACTTTAAATGAGGGATTAAAATATCATTTAGGCAGGTTATAAACCCCCAGATAAAAAACAGTGAGGTTAATATTGTTAGCGAACCTAAATATTGGTTTTTATCGGAGCTGGTTGTTGCGTCAGTTACATTGTTCATGATTTTAGGTATGTCAGGTTAGATTTTGGACATTCACGGCTTATAGCCTGTTCAGAACGTTGTGTCAGTTAGACCTCCCAGGTTTTAAAAACCTGGGAGGTCTGCATATCGGCATGTTTCTCGGCTAACGCCAGGTAAGGGACTGTTATTTGATTATAGTGAAACCAACCGTTTCATTGCCAACCATCACTTTGAAATCCCCCGGCTCCACGATCCTCTTAAGATCAATGCCAATAAACGACAAATCCTGCGGCATTAAGGTAAAACTTACGCTTTCAGTTTGGCCAGGATTCAGCTCGACTTTTTTAAACGCTTTAAGCTGTTTATTGGGACGGGTTACCGACGCTGCTACATCATTGATATAAAGTAATATGGATTCTTTTCCTTTTAACGCACCGGTATTTTTAACATTAACGGCGACATTGATATTTTCGCCCATTTTGACTTTATCTTTTTCCACCTTCAAACCGCTGGTTTCAAAAGTGGTATAGCTTAAACCATGCCCAAACGGATAAAGCGGGTTATAAATATTTTGCTCAAACGATTCGATCGGCTTGTAATCATACGGCGTAATACCGTTGGTGTTTCTCGGATAGGTAATGGGCAGTTTGCCGTTAGGGTTATAATCGCCGTACAAAATATCGGCAATGGCTTCGCCACCTTCCATGCCCGGCAAAAAGCCCAAAACAACGCCGCCTACCCGTTCCGCAATCGAGGTAATAATGCGCGGACGGCCGCCCAAGGTCAGTAAAACCACCGGTTTTCCGGTTGCAATCGCGGCATTGGCAAGATCGACTTGAACCTGATCGAGATTTAACGATTCGATATTACCCGGGGTTTCGGTATAAGTATGCTCACCCAGACTAAGCAGAATAACGTCGTGGTTTTTGGCTTCATCGACAACCTTTTGAATATCGATTTGCGCAGCAAAAAAATCGCCTCCGATATAAGTCACTTTGCCGGTGGCCTTTTCCTGTATAGCTTCCAGGACCGTCAGCTTCTCCTGAGGATATAAATTCTCAGCAAAACCTTGCCATGTAATCGTCCAGCCGCCGTTCATTACGCTCAATAAATTAGCGGTGGGCCCGGTCACAAGAATGTTGGCGTCTTTTTTTAGCGGCAGGATGTTGTGGTCATTTTTGGCAAGAATAATAGACTCCCGCGCCGCCTGACGATTAGTTTCTATCGCTTCCGCCGTGGCAAAGTTGCCTTCCACCTCCAGCAGCGGTTTAGGCTCGAATAATCCGGACTGATATTTAACCGTCAGTATCCTGGACACCGCTTCATCGATCCGGGACATCGGCACTTCGCCCGATTTGACCAATTCGAGCAATAAATCGTAAAAAGAAAAATCGAACGGCACCATGCTCATATCGATACCGGCCATCACCGCAATTTTTACCGCTTCTTTGGGTGACGCCGCCATCTTGTCGCGGCTATAAAGGCGCTCGATGTCCGCCCAGTCGGACACGGCAATTCCCTTAAAGCCCAATTCGCCCCGCAAAATTGTGGTCAGGTATTGATAATTGGCGTGTCCCGGAATGCCGTCCACTTCGGCAGAATTAATCATCACCGTCGGCGATCCGGCTTTTATGCCCGCTTCAAATGTCGGCAGAAAATACTCTCGCAGCATTCTTTCGCCTATCCAGACCGGTGTCCGGTCTTTGCCGTTAAGCGGATAGCTGTAACCGACATAATGTTTCAAGCAAGTAGGCGCTTTATCGGCAGCGGAAAAATCATCGCCCTGATGACCTTTAATATAAGACGTGCCCATTACCGTCGCCAAATGCACATCTTCGCCAAAAGTTTCCCACAAGCGCGGCCAAAGCGGTTGGCGACCAATATCCATCACCGTGGAAAAATTCCATTGTTGACCGGAAGCCTTCACTTCCCTGGCCGTTATTTCGCCTTCCTTGAAAGCCAGATCGGGATTGAACGTTGCAGCCATATTGATGGCCTGCGGAAACAACACTGAGTTTTGCGTGTAAGTCGCGCCATGAATCGCATCGATCCCGTAAATGACCGGAATTTTCAAACGGGTTCTTGCCGCCGCATCCTGCACAGTGCGCATCATTTTGCGCCAAATCTCAATGGATTGCGCCTTGTTGTCCGGCGTAAAAGGCGTGTTTAGAATGGAACCGACATAATGCTTTACGACCGCATCTTCCAGCTTGACCGGATCGATTTGATCCTCAGCGTTTTGCTCTTTTGGAATGCCGATAACCGTAAAATCAACCTGCATCATCTGCCCTACTTTTTCTTCAAGCGTCATTTGAGACAGCAGATTTTTGACTTTATTTTCTATTGTTTTGTTTGTTTGTTGTGCACTTACAGAACGTCCCGCCATCGCAAATAGGATGATAATTAAAATAATATGTAAGATTTTCAACTTAATATTCTTCGCATGTTGATTGTTTAAAACTCATGGCTCGACAAGGCCTTCAGTCCTGAGCGCGGCCGAAGGGTCACCATAAACAGCATTGAAAATAAACCTACCCGTATTTTAAGCTGCACCATGGTTTTTCTACAAAAAACATTATCGATCAGGTTTTTTCCGGCTTCCAATCTCCAAATTGAGAATTTGAAACTCTACCGATGATGATGGATTGCTTCGAGGCGAATATGCCTTTTTATGAAAGAATTAATTATTTGACATGTAGACTTTTGCAGCGTAGTTTTTAATGTAGATAATTGAAGTTTTTCATTTTTTGATAAGACCTTTGAGGAGGAACTGTGAACTTTACAAAATCAATCTTAGTAACAGTAATTTATAGTGCAGGTTTGTTGATTCCTGCAATAGCGGTTGCAGAAAATGATCCGGCGGATTTTCAGGCGGATAAAGATCGCGAAATAGCAAAGGTTCTGGAAAAAGTTCAAGCTGCTCAAAAACATCTAAGCTGCGTGCAAGCTGCTCAAGATCATGCGGGGTTAAAAGTTTGTGATGAAGCCTTCAAACCCAATCAGGATGTTCCGGAAACGAAAGTAAAAGAACAAGTACCCGATAAAAAAGAGCAGAAAAACGAAAAAAACAAGAAAAAACAGTAACGCCCGCAACGACCGGAACTCCGGTTGTTCCGGTCGCCTAAAGTCAGATAAAACACCAATCGTTCATGCGATTGGTGTTTTTTAGTTTTATCGTCAGTCAATATACATCGGCTTACCGTCATTAAGGCTCAACCAGCCCTTGACTAAGCGGTAAATAACCCAGATACCATCAGCGATCAATATAAGCCAGCCGACAATGAATAACGCGGTGATTGCTCCCAGCGTACCCCAAAGCATTCCAAACCAGAACGTTCTGATTTGCCAACGGAAATGGCTTTCCAGAAACGTTCCAGCCACATCATCCTTTTTGATATAGTTCATCACGATGGCAATAATGGCTGTGACGCCGACAAAATAAGACGCGGCATACAGTGCATAAATAACTGTGGTAAGAGTTATTGCTGATTTTTCTTTTTCTGTGGTGGTTAGGTTATTCATCAATGTTTTCTCTCTTGTAAAATTATTGTTTTTGTCGTTTATGCTTCAGCGAATAACGGCCTTTCATGCACTGCAATACGCTAAGCAATTGCGTCTTACTAGCTATCAATATTAGTCAATGCTGAAGAAATAAATCCTTCGTTTGATAAGGCACGAATTACGCCGCGCATCAAATAGCTACTGCTAAAACCGATAATATATTGGCGTGCCCCTTCCTTGATGGGCTGTAACATATTCCCCTCTACTAACTTCTTGATTTGATAGGTGCGTTGAGCGGCTGTCATGCCGGGCATGGCTGCCGTAAAGTCGGCCGCCTTGACTATACCGTTATTTGCAGCAATGTGCAGCACCTTCTCTTCCATAGAGGTGATCAACTCTCTTTCTCTAGCATAAGAAAGTGCGGGCACAAGAATTCTGGACTTCAAATAGCCCAGACTGTGTCAAAACGCATAAATCGAATCTTCAATGTCGTCATTTACTCCACTTATCCTTGATAACTTAGTAAACCTATGATGAATACCACC